>CAYQSQ010000001.1:0-189621 GCA_964420215.1 uncultured Flavobacterium sp.
TCAAAAACGAACATATCGCGATTAAAGAAGCTCAAAAATTAAACATTCCAGTTTTCGCAATGGTAGATACGAATTCAGATCCACGTGAAGTAGATTATGTAATTCCTGCTAACGATGATGCTTCTAAATCAATCGATAAAATTCTTTCTTTGGTTTCTGCTTCAATAATCGAAGGATTAGCGGATAGAAAAGCTGAAAAAGATGCTGGTATAGCTGTAGAAGATGAAAGTCAAGAGGAAGAAGAAGTTATTGTAGCAAACACAACAATTTCTGAAGAATAAATAAAAAAACAAATTAATTATGTCAGTTAAAGTAACAGCAGCAGAAGTTAATAAATTAAGAACTCAGACCGGTGCAGGGATGATGGACTGTAAAAAGGCCCTTGTAGAAGCTGAAGGAAATTTTGACAAAGCGATTGAAAACTTAAGAAAAAAAGGTCAGAAAGTAGCTGCTAATCGTGCCGATAGAGAATCTACTGAAGGTGCAGCAATAGCTGTAGTGAATGCAGATAAAACAGCAGGAGTAGTAATTTCTTTAAATTGCGAAACAGATTTCGTAGCTAAAAATGATTCATTTGTGAAATTAGCTCAAGATTTAGCGGATTTAGCACTATCTTTTGATACTAAAGAAGCCTTTTTGGGAGCTGGTTTTCAAGGGACAACAGTTGCCGAAAAATTAATCGAGCAAACAGGTGTTATCGGAGAAAAATTAGAAATCGGTGGTTTCGAAAGATTAGAAGGAACCTTTATTGGTTCTTATATCCATGCAGGTAATAAAATAGCTACTTTAGTTTCGTTATCAGCCAATGTTAATGGTTCGGAAGAAGCTGCAAGAAATGTAGCAATGCAAGCAGCTGCAATGGCTCCATTAGCTTTAAATGAAGATGGTGTTGATGCTGCAGTTGTAGAAAAAGAAATCGAAATTGCGAAAGATGTTTTACGTCAGGAAGGCAAACCAGAAGCTATGTTAGACAACATTGCAAAAGGTAAATTAGGTCGTTTCTTTAAAGACAATACTTTAGTAAATCAAGATTATATCAAAGATAACAAATTGAGCGTTGCTCAATACGTTAAATCGGTTGATGCTTCTTTAGTAGTAACAGGATTCAAAAGAGTAGCTTTAGGTTAGTCTTAAGCTTTGATTTTAAAATAAAGAAATCCCCAATTCGTTGAGTTGGGGATTTTTTTATTCAATTCTTTAATATGCACTTTATAGGGTAGTGTCTTGATAATCTTTTTATTTTATATAGATTTGGAGAGCTATTGAGCACGTGTTATAAATTGACATATCAAAAAGTATATTTGCATACAATTTTACTCAAAACCCTTGTGCAAACCCATTTTCAACATTTCGCGACGCCTATAAACGAGTATAAACTCCCGAGCAAGTTTACATTTCCGTTTTATTATGAGCCGCATCCTTTGTGTGAATTAGCCACAAACGAGGTGCAAAATTATTTACAAACACAAACCGATTTTGAGCATAATTTTGGATTAAATCCGTCCGAAAAAGGATTGGTAATAGGTAAAATGTTTGGCGTTTTGGTGGTGCAAAATCAACAAGACGAAATCGGATATATTACCGCAGTTTCGGGCAAGTTGGCCGACAGAAACACGCACAAAATGTTTGTGCCGCCCGTTTATGATATGCTCACTAAAAATTCCTATTTTTTACAAGAAGAAGATCGTATAAACCAAATCAATAGCGCGTTAGAATGTCTCGAGAATAATACAGAATACTTGACCGTATTAGCTCAATACAATTCTGAAAATAAAAAAGCAACAGCCGATATTCACGAAAAAAAAGAAGCGTTAAAAATCGCTAAAACAGATCGGGATTTAAGACGAGAAAAAGCACAATCGGAAATGTCATCAGACGCTTACACCATTTTTGAAGCAGTTTTAAGCAAAGAGAGTTTAGCAGCAAAGCATTTTTTTAATAATGTAAATCGGTATTGGGAGCATATTTTAAACCCACTAAAAGAAAAACTTTCGGTTTTTACCCAACAAATAACACACTTAAAAGAACAACGCAAAATAAAATCAATCGCATTGCAACAGTATTTATCGGAGCAATATCAATTTTTAAATTCAAAAAAAGAAGTCAAAAACTTATCCGAGTTGTTTGCCGATACCTCAGTACAAAACCTGCCCGCAGGTTCGGGAGAATGTGCTGCTCCCAAATTACTGCAATACGCTTTTTTGCATCAATTAAAACCGATTGCAATGGCGGAGTTTTGGTGGGGGCAATCACCCAATAAAGAAATACGAAAACACAAACAATTTTACCCCGCTTGCCAAGGAAAATGCAAACCGATTTTAACACATATGTTAGATGGGATTGCGATGGATACAAATCCGATGTTACAAAATCCGGCAATTGGTAAAAAGCTCGAAACTATTTTTGAAGACGATAAATTGATGGTGATTTACAAACCAGAGGAGTTTTTATCGGTTCCGGGCATTCATATTCAGGATTCTGTATATACACGGATTAAACGACAAGTAAAAAACATTTCTGGACCAATAATAGTACATCGGTTGGATATCTCTACTTCGGGTTTATTGGTTTTGGCAAAGACCAAAAAAGTACACCAAAATTTACAAAGTCAGTTTATAAAAAAAACAGTACAAAAACGATACACCGCTTTATTAGACGGGATTGTAACAAACGATAGCGGAACGATCAATTTACCGCTACGCGTAGATTTAGATGATCGACCACGCCAATTGGTTTGTTTTGAGCACGGAAAACCCGCCGAAACAAAATGGGAAGTGATTGAACGAAAAGACGGTAAAACCAAAATACATTTTTACCCCATTTCTGGGCGAACACATCAATTACGCGTTCACGCGTCTCATGTTTTAGGGTTGAATATTCCGATTGTGGGCGATGATTTATACGGCAAAAAATCGGATCGCTTGTACTTACACGCAGATACATTAACGTTTACGCATCCCACAACCAAACAAAAAATGACGTTTCATAAAAAGGCATGTTTTTAGGATTGCTATAGTTCTAAAAACAACTATAATTTTAAAATCGTATTTTTATAACCTAATCTATTATTATGAAAAATCTATTATTGTTACTCGTACTGTTAGTAGGGTTATTTGGGAATGCTCAGGTGATTGAGTTTAAGGATTTGGAAGTAGTAATGAATTATAAAGGATATTTTCTTGGTTATTCTGTTATTGTTATGAACCACGGAAATATTCCTCAATCTGGTAAAGTAGAGGTTCAATTTCAAGAACATTTATTGGACTACGTTTCTTACAATAATCCTCATCAACTTATACAAGGAGTGTTAGATCTTAATTTTAATGATTTAGAACCTGGTAAAACTTTTGTTGGTGATATATATTTTGTAAGAAAATCAGAAAGACATGGTATTCCAATAAATTTATCAGAAGATTATTATTTCAAAGCTAGTATTGTTAATTCTAAAGAAGAAGATATCACACCTAATAATAATGAAATAAAACATACACATTATTATTCAGGAACAGATTTAATTACTTCTAATTTTATTAATCATTTATTACGATCAAGACCTGATAATTTTATAGCAAAAAATGTAGAAGGTGAATATTTTAAAATTGACGCGAATGACAATGGTATCATTGACCCGGAAGAAGCAAATAGAGTTGGTTCTATTTATGCGGCCGGAATAGGGATAGAAGATATATCTGGGGTTAAGCAATTTACTAACCTTATAGAGCTTGATTGTTCTAACAATTTATTATCAAAATTAGATATATCTAATAATTTAAAATTAAAGTGGTTGACATGTGATAACAATCAGTTGTCAGAATTAAAAGTCGATAATATTCCTAGTATAGAAAATATAATTTGTAGCTATAATAAATTACAAAATTTGGAACTTACTAGTAATGATAAATTGCGATACTTACAATGTAAAAACAACGGGTTAACGTTGTTAGATATTTCTTTAAATAAAGAAATAGTTTATCTAGATTGTTCAAATAATAACCTAGTAGATTTAGATACCACAAGTAATTTAAAATTAGAAAAAACGTTTTGTCACAATAACAAATTAGAAACTCTTAATGTTAAAAATGGAGTTAATGGTAATCATTTTCACCAAATGTACAGTCACGGTCTTGGTGGATATGTCTATTTTTATGATCAAAACTATTTAGGATTCTCAAATAATCCATTAAAATATGTATGTTGTGATTCAGATGAAGTTAGTTTGTTTCAACATTTTTTGAAGGATGTAACAATCGCTTCAAATTGTTTACCGACAAATATTAGTGAGCATATAGCAGATAATAATTTCACAAAAAGATTATTAGAGTCCGATACAACAAATACTATTGCCCAAGATAAATTTGGAAATAATATAAAAATAGATGCTAACAATAATGGCATTATTGAAAACTACGAAGTAGCTGAAATAGTTTCATTAGATGTCTCATTTTCTGGTATTTTGGATTTGACAGGAATAAAACACTTTAGAAGTTTACAATATTTAAATTGTAGTGGAAATGAGATAACAACTATCAACCTTTCCAATAATACAAAAATTGAAAATTTAGATGTTAGTTCTAATAAACTAGTAACGCTTGATTTAACTTCAAATGAAGTGATTGAAACGGTTAATTTAGGAGATAACCCTTCATTTAATAATTATATTGGCGGCACTACATCTCTTAAAAATATTATATCCAAAAAAGGAGTTGATGGTCTTATTAATATGGATAAAAGTCAACTTAATAAATTACAGTTTGTCTGTGTTGATAATCAGGATATTATAACAACGAATAATCATTTTGATTCGATTGGTAAATCAACAGTTTTAGTGCAAAGTGATTGCAGCTCATTTCCGCCAATATTAAATTTTGAAAGTCAAGCATTCAAAAACGTATTGTTAAATTCAAGTACTAGTGTAACGACAGCAAAAGATTCAAAAGGGTATAATATTAAAATTGATAAAAATAATGATGGTGAGATAGATTTAGATGAAGCGTTACTTGTATCCCGTATAGATCTTGGTAATGCCTCAACAATTGATGATGTGTCCGAAATAAGCTACTTCACCAATCTAACCAGTTTTGCATCGTACAAACATAGTTTTACCAAATTAGATTTTTCAAACAACCCTAAATTGGTATATGTATCAGTTACATCTGGAGCATTAACAGAATTTGATATATCCAACAATCCAGCACTGACAACAGTAAATTTTAGTAATAATAAAATAACAATCTTAAACCTTAAAAACGGAAGAGATGATTCCGCAATTAACTTGAGCGGAAATCCATTGACCCATATTTGTGTTGATGCGGTAGAGTTAGACGCCATTAAAGCAAAAGTGGGTAGTACAGTTACAGTACAATTAGATTGTAACACATTATCCAAAACAACAATCGATCTACCAACACAAGTAACAACATATCCCAACCCAGTTAAAGACCAATTAAACATCGCATTAAGCACAACTGCACAGTTGCGCGCTGTTGCGATATATAACCTGCACGGTCAATTGGTGTTAAAAAGTAATTCAAACACTGTAGATGTGTCTGCTTTGCCTCAAGGGATGTACGTTGTTAAAGTAAAAACAGATCAAGAAGAATTTACGACTAGGGTTATTAAGGAGTAAGTATTAAGTCAAAAGTATTAATTATGAGCCTATTGAGAAATCAATAGGCTTTTTTGGGTAATACCATTCCCTTTGATTTTACTTGAATAATTCATAGTTTAGATTAAGCAAAAAAGCTGAGGTCAAAACCAAGCTATTACGTTTTTTTTCTAAATGCTTATATAAGTAGTGTTACGGTACTATTTCAATTAATCTAATTAACAACAATATAGTGATCTAGTGGAGATTCAAAATAAATACGAGAAAAAAGATACAGGTATTAACGGAAAAAAATCCAGGAAAAAGAAAATATTTTTGTTTATAGCCATTGCTTGTGGATTACTCTTTTTTGGGCTCACCTCATTTATATTTGGAGCCTACATGTATAAAACAAACCAACTTTTTCATGAAATTTTTTTTATAAAAAGTCTGATCCGAAAGGACTTGTCTTTTGTGCCAAATAGTATAAAAAGTTCATTTATTGATTTAGAAAAAATTAAAATCAATATTAAATTTTCGGATTATGAAAAATTAAAAAATAATCGAGAAAAAGCCCTTGAATACGGATGGATTTATGAGGATTGTAAATCAAAAGTCCCTGCAGAAATAATTTATAACGGAATAAATTATAAAGTAGCTGTAAGTCTGGCTGGACAATTTTCAGAACATGTATATCATCCTGAAAAGTGGTCTTTAGAAGTTAAGGTAAAAGAGGGTAAAACCATAATGGGAATGAAAAAATTCGCGTTATTATTACCCAATTCAAGAGGTTATTTAACGGATTGGATAGCCCATAAAATACTCGAAACCAGAAGGGTAATTACCTTAAGAAACAATTTTATGGATGTTTCCGTAAATGGGAAAAATATGGGGGTTTATTACCTAGAAGAACGTTATGATAAACTATTAGTAGAAAACAATAAATTTAGAGAAGGCATTTTATTTAAGATCGATCGCAATGAATTAATAATCCATAATGAAAAAAAAATACACCAAAGCAAGGATTTATCAGAGCAATTGGCTAATCTTAGAAGTTTATGGGATAGCTTTATAAACTACGAAATCAAACCGGAAAAATTATTCGATTTGAAAAAAATGGCATCCGCCACGGCTGTTTCGGAATTAATGAATCGAAAACATCCTTTATTAATGCGCAACATAAGATTCTATTATAATCCGTCAACGAACCTGATCGAACCAATAGTCCGTGAGTTTGATTTTATGGTAAAAGAACATGAATTGCCTTTAGGACCTCTATTAATACAAAAAGAGCCTGAAGGGGATGGTTTATATGATATTCATCATCGATTAGTAAAGGCGAGTCCTATTAACCTAATATGCGACAATCCTATTTTTGAAGAACTTTATTTAAAGGAATTACAAATCATCTCTCAAAAAACATACTTGGATAGTGTATTAGCAATTAATAAAAAAGAGTTTGACGTTTTGTTAGGTAAAGTACATAAAGAAAATCCGTTTTATGTATTTCCGAAAGATGTTTTGTACGAAAATCAAAAATCAATTATTAATAAAATCAGCATTACCAAGCCAGCTTTAAAAGTAATTTTTAAGAAGTTAAAAGATAATGTAATTTCTTTTGAAGTAGAAAATCGAATGGAAATACCATTAGAGATTAAATACCTTTCCTATGGAGATAAAAAACTAGATTTAGACTCAAGAGTACTGATTGCTGCCAAACATAAAATTAATGGATTTCAGAGCATATCCGTGCCAAATAAGAATTTCATTAAAGAAGGATTTTCTTTGGGTTCTTTATATCTCTATTATGGGGTTTTAGGTCTAGACCAAGTTGTCCGATGTAGTTTCTTGCCCTCTGAAATAAAAAATAAAAAACAAATCAATCCCGTAAAACAAACCAGTACAATTAACCAATTTCCCTTTTTGAAAGTCGATGAATCTCTAAAAACTATTCAACTAATTGGAAAAACATGTCGACTAGATAAAGATTTATATATTCCTGAAGGCTATATTGTATCAGCAAAACCAGGCAATACAATAAATCTTGTTAATTCAGCTCGAATCATCTCCTATTCTCCTTTAGTCTTTTTTGGCACAAAAGACTTACCGATAAAGATAACCTCAAGCGATAATTCCGGACAAGGAATTGTAGTTTACAACTGCGCAAAGACATCTCATTTATTTCATGTTCAATTCAGTAATTTATCAAACATCGTTGACTTTGGTTGGAATTTAAAAGGTGCGATTACCTTTTATGAATCTCCAGTAGTTATTGATGAATGCCTATTTAAAAACAACAAACGTGGGGATGATTATTTAAATATAATCAGGACAAATTTCGCAATTAATAATACTGTTTTCGAAAACACTCTAGCTGATGCCTTTGATGCGGACTATTGTAAAGGAACGATTAAAAACGTCAAATTTATTGAAGTTGGTAATGACGCAATTGATGTTTCTGGAACGAAGCTATTTGGCGAAAACATTACAATCGATAACCCAAGTGACAAAGGAATTAGCGCAGGAGAAGGTTCTCATTTAAAATTTAAAAATATAACAATAAGAGGAGGAGAAATTGGAGTTGTTAGTAAAGATAATTCGTTTATCGAAGTTGATAGAATTGTGATTGAAGCAAGTAAATTGGGGTATTGTGCCTTTCAGAAAAAGTCAGAATACGGACCAGGTTTTATTAAAATTATTAATGGAGAATTAAAAAAAGTTGGCTTTAAGTATTTAATCGAAGTTGGTTCTTCTTTATCCATAGAAGGAAAAGATGTAAAAGAAAAAACTAAGGATGTAAGCAAAAGACTATATGGTGGTGAATTCGGAAAAAAATCATAAAACCAACTTTCGCTACGGACGTAATTTTTATATTCCTAATGGGGGCTCGAAAATCCCTTGAAAGTATAATGTTGTCACGTACAGCCTTTTAAAAGAAATCTATTATTGGCTTTTCTTTTTATCTAAATGCTTAAAGCAGTTTTTTAAGATTAAATGATTTAAGAATTTTTCTAAAAGGACAAAAGCTGTTCATGAAATTATCAATAAAAAAAGCCCCTGAAAATTTTCAAGGGCTTTTGCATTTTGTGGTACCTCCAGGGATCGAACCAGGGACACATGGATTTTCAGTCCATTGCTCTACCATCTGAGCTAAGGTACCTGCTGTAATGCGGTTGCAAATCTATACTATTTTTTCTTTTATCCAAAACATTTTTTTGAAAAATAGTATGCTTATATTCGCTTGCTGGTATAAAAAAGTATGATACTCACACTTGATTTCGGAAATACAAAAATTAAAGCGGTTGTTTTTAAGCAATTTACAATTGTAAAGGGGTATGTGTTTGATACGGAAAATATCATAAAATCGATATCCGAAATTATTAAAAATCATCCCGAAATAGTTGAATTGTTGATTGTTTCGGTACGGAATCAGGATTTTACAATTTTGCAAAAACAGTTTAATTGTTTAACAGTTCATATTATTAATCGACAATTTTATTTTCCGTTTAAAAATAACTATAAAACTCCTGATACTGTTGGGTTAGATCGTTTGGTTTTGGTGGGCGGAGCGGTATTGCAGTTTCCAAAAAAAAACCGATTGATAATTGATGCTGGATCCTGTATTACGTATGACTTTGTAGATTGTGAGGATCAATATTTTGGAGGTGCGATATCGCCAGGGGTACAGATGAGGTATAAATCAGTGAATCATTTTACTGATAAATTGCCCTTTTTAGAGCTTTCGGATCTACATGCGGTTATTGGAAATACAACAAATTCAAGTATCCATTCAGGGATTATTAATGGTGTTCTGTTTGAAATTGAAGGGTTTATTAAATCGTATAGGGATAATTATGACGATTTAACAGTAATTTTAACAGGTGGCGATGGGGATTTTTTGGCTAAACGGTTAAAAAATAGCATATTTGCAGACCATAATTTTTTGGCAAAAAGTTTAATTGCTATATATCAGAACAAAACATCACATGATAAAAAAGATCACGCTTAGTCTTTTTATACTTATATCTTCGTTTTCTTTGGCTCAACAAGGTGCGTCTTCGGTATATTCATTTTACGGGATTGGTGATATGAAACCCAATCAAACCATCGAAAGTCGATCTATGGGGGGGGTAAATATTCAGTCAGACAGTATACATCTTAATTTTCAAAATCCAGCATCTTATGGTAAGTTGATGTTAACGACTTTTAATATTGGCGGGAGTGCTTCTTTTTTAAAAGTTTCGGATTATGCAGCAGCAGGTAAGGCAACTCGATCCTCGTTTGATTATTTAGCGGTTGGTATTCCGATCGGAAAAATTGGAGTAGGACTTGGATTAAAACCATTATCATCAGTAGGATATGACATTAAAAACACGTCTAAAAATAGTACGACTCAAGTACATGATGTTGGCACAGGAGGTACTAATACGGTTTACCTCGCTTCGGGTTTTAAAATAAATTCGTCGTTATATTTTGGGGTAGAAGGGAATTATAATTTTGGGGTTGTTGAAACCACGCGTCAAACCAATGAGTCTGGGATACAATACGGTACGTATAGATCTACTCGTAGTGATATAAAAGGTTATGGGTTTAACGCAGGGCTTACATATACTCGAAAAATAAATGCTAAAAATAGCATTTATGCGAGTGCATCGTATAGTCCTTCGATGTCTTTTAACTCAAGCAATAAAGACACGCTTTCGATAATTACTTCAGCACTTTCTGTAATTGATAAAAAACCAATCCCTGTAAATAATACAACCTTAATGATGCCTTCTAAAACTACGATAGGTTTGGGATATGGTGAAGACAAAAAATGGTTTGTAGGTACAGAGATTACCTATCAAACCAGTAGTACATTAACGAATCGATTAGATAATACGACTAATGCACGTTACACTAATGCTACCAAAGTAGCTTTTGGAGGGTATTATATCCCGAATTACTCCTCGTTTTCGAGTTATCTAAAAAAGGTGACGTATCGTGTAGGATATCGTACCGAAAATACAGGCTTGGTTATCAACAATACTGCAATTCGTGAAAACGGCATGACTTTTGGATTAGGACTACCTGTAGGAGGTGGTTTTTCAAACATCAACATAGGTGTTGAGTACGGGAGCCGAGGTACTACAAAAGCAGGATTAGTAAATGAGAATTTTTTTAAAATAATGATTGGCTTGTCTTTAAATGACAAATGGTTCAACAAAACAAAAATTGATTAACAAAACAAAAATTATGAAAACAAAAATCACAATTTTAGCACTTTTAATTACGGGTGTATTTTCTACAATTCAGGCACAAGATTGTGCATCTGATTTTTCAATATTTGTAGAATACGCTAAAAACAAAAATTACGAATCGGCATATACTCCTTGGCAAAAAACCAGAAAAGAGTGTCCAAAATATCATAAGGCTACTTATATTTTTGGAGAAAGAATTTTGGAGTTTAAGATCGAAAACGCAAAAACACCTGCAGATAAAAAAGCTCAAATCGAAGATTTGATTAAAATGTATGACGAGTACGATGCTAACTTTCCAGATAACGGCAATGGTAACAAAACAAACAAAGCTTTGTTGTTGATGGACAACAATATAGGTACTGCTGATGAACACTATACTATGTTGGATAAAGCGTATCAAACAGAAAAAGATAATTTTACAGCAAAAGCGGTATATGCTTATTTTTCATTGTATGTAGATCAATATAATGCAGGAAATAAAGGCGTTGAGTTACAGCAAATTTTTGATAAGTATGATGATCTTAATGATGTACTTGCTTCAAAATCAGCTGAGCTAGAAGCGAAAAAAGATGAGTTGATATTAAAGCAAGAAACTACAACATTAACACAAAAAGAAGAACGTAATTTTAGTGCGTACGAAACCAATATCGAAGCGTATGAAAAAGTTACAACCAGTATGGATGCTAAGATTGGATTGTTGTCAAACTGTGATCGTTTGGTTCCTTTTTATGAAAAAAACTTTGAAGCCAGAAAGAAAGATGCTATTTGGTTAGAAAGAGCGGCACAGCGTTTAGACTCAAAAGATTGCTCTAAAGAACAAATTTTCGTAAAAATATCAGAAGCATTACACCAATTGAACCCAACAGCAGAGTCTGCATATAATTTGGGGATTGCTTCTCGTAACGCGAACAATACAAATAAGGCGATTGAGTATTTTGAACAAGCCGCAAGTTTACAAACAGATAGTACTAAAAAAGCTAAAATTTACTACCAAGTTGCGACATTATTTAGTAGTAGCAACCCTTCAAAATCAAAATCATTTGCATTAAAAGCATTACAAGCCAAACCTTCATACGGTAGATCGTATCTTTTAATTGCACAATTGTATGGAAACAGTGTGAATCAATGTGGAAACAATCCCTTTGAAAAAAGAGCGGTAAACTGGTTGGCGGCTCAAATGGCTGAAAAAGCAGGTAGAGTAGATTCATCATTGAGAAGTCAAGCAAGTGCTGCTGCTGATTCGTACAGGCAAAGAGCTCCATCTAAAACAGATATTTTCCAATCTGCTATGCAAGGAAAAACGATTCGTTTTAATTGTTGGATAGGCGAATCGATTACAGTACCTAGTTTATAAGATGCAACGTAACTATTTTCAAAGACTATTATACATTGTCACAACATTTGTTGTGACAATGTTGTTTTCATGCGAAAGTAATTTTAAAAACGTTTCAAAAATTGATTTCAGAGCTTATGTGCCTAATAGCGAAGCACAAGTAATTAATTTGCAACATACAGATTCGGGGCGTATTCTTGCAACTTTAAAAAGTCCTAAAATGTTAGATTATTCTAATGTTAAAAATCCTTTTACTGAATTTCCTGATGGAGTACATTTAACTATTTATGATGCAAATGGTAAAATGTCAAATATTTATGCCAAATACGGCGTTTCTTATTCGGATACCAAAATTATAGATTTACGAGATAGTGTAAAAATTGTAACTTCGGACAATAAAATTTTAGAAACACAACAGCTTTATTATAATCAAAAAAGCGAATGGTTTTTTACGGATAAAAAATGTAAATTTTATTCTACACCAGAAGATTATTCGTATTTTCAGGGGTTAGATTGCAGTCGTGATTTTAAAATCGTACACGCACATGCCTTGTCTGGATCCACAAATATCAATGAGTAAACTATGAAATACTTTAAATTTATTCCCTATTTGTATTTAATAATATCGATTTTATTTTTTTCTGAAGGAGTGTATAGATACATTTCGGAGGATAAAAATCCGATTATGAGTTTTTTGTTTGCTGGATTAGCCTTGTTTATGTTTTTTTTCAGAAATAAATTTAAAAACCGATACAACTAATTTACTTATTCCCAATGGAATTACTCTTTATTGTAATTACACTTATATTGTCCGGTTTCTTTTCAGGAATTGAAATTGCTTTTATTACATCTAATAAAGTTTTTTTAGAGATAGAAAAAAAACAGAATACGGTTGTCGCCTATGCATTAACGGTATTTACCAATAACCCATCAAAGTTTATAACCACGATGTTAATCGGTAATAATATTGCGTTGGTTATTTATGGATTTTATATGGGGGATTTAATAATCAGTTATATAACCCCTTTTCATATTCCAGATTCAACAGTTGTTTTGGCGCAAACCATTATATCAGCGGTTATCGTTATTGTAACAGCCGAATTTCTGCCGAAAGTTTTTTTTCAAATTTATGCCAATTCATTACTGAAGTTTTTTGCCTTACCTGTTTATGTTTTTTATATTGTTTTGTATCCGATATCTACATTTGTTATAAAAATATCGGATTTTTTATTGATTAAAATTTTTAAAACCGAGGGCGATCAAATTCAATTGACATTTAGTAAAAATGAGTTAGGGAATTACATTACCGAAAATATTAGTAATAAAGGAAATACGGATGATATTGATAGTGAAATTCAAATATTTCAAAATGCCTTAGAATTTTCGAGTTTGTATACCCGAGAAATCATGACCCCTCGTACAGAACTCGCTGCGGTAGAAATTCATCACAGCATAGAAGAACTAAAAGCTGTTTTTATTGAAACGGGTTATTCCAAAATATTGGTATATAAAACCACTATTGACGATATTGTAGGTTATGTGCATTCTTTTGAACTGTTTAAAAAACCTCGTTCGATTAAATCCATTATGATTCCTGTAGAATACGTCCCTGAAACCATGTATATCAAGGATTTATTAAATATTTTGATAAAAAAAAGAAAAAGTATCGGGGTTGTTTTAGATGAATACGGCGGTACCTCGGGCATTATCACCATTGAGGATATCGTGGAAGAATTATTTGGTGATATCGAAGACGAACACGACCAGGAAAAATTTATCGAAGAACAAATTGATCAAAATACATTCGTGTTCTCTTCACGACTTGAGGTTACTTATATTAATGAAACGTACGGATTTACTATCCCTGAGTCCGAATCATACAGTACGTTAAGCGGTTACATTGTAAGCAATACGGAGCAAATACCTTTAGAAAACGAAGAGATTATTATAGAAAACTACAAGTTTACGATCATACAAGCCAACAATAAAATGATACAAATCGTGCAGATAACAACGATTGACAACAAATAAAAAACATATTTTCATTTTGTTTTCTAAATTTAATAGATAATTGTATTTTCGTCCATCGAAAATTAAAACACAATCATAAAATGGCAGTTTTAGCAAAAATCAGACAACGATCACTTTTTCTTATCATAATAATAGCATTAGCCTTATTTTCATTTGTATTAGCGGATGTAATTAAAGGCGGTGGATTTAATCGTGATTCAAATAATGTAGGTACAGTAGATGGAGATGATATACCGTATCAGGAATTCCGTGTTATGGTCGAAAACGTGAACAAAAGCATGGGCGGAAACAACAAAAGTAGTGTGTATGCTGCCAATTATGTTTGGGATCAAGAAGTGCGTCGTCGAATTATAGCGGAGCGATACGAAGAGTTAGGATTAAGTATAGGTGCTGATTTGTTGCTTAAAAAAATTCAGGAAGATCCAAGTATTGGTCAAAATCAATTGTTTTTAAACGATGCAGGTCAGTTTGATCAGGTTAAGTTTAAAGATTATATCGCAAACATTAAAGCAACAAATAGCGAACAATGGTCGGGTTGGAAAAAATACGAACAACAAATAGAGCATGCCGCTTTAGAAAAAATGTATTTCGATTTGATAAAATCAGGTATTGCAACAACTTCAAACGAAGCTAAAACCAAATATCAATTTGAAAACGATAAGGTAAGTTTTGAGTATGTAGCCTATCCATTTTCAGCGATTGTAGACTCTACGATTACAGTAACTAATCAAGAGATTGAGGTATACGTACAAAAAAACAAAAACGACTTTAAATCGGAAGCAACAAGTACACTTAAATACGTGTATATTGAAGATAAACCATCAGTAGAAGATATTGCTGAGGTAAACAAAAAGATGAATTTAATTTTAAAAGGTGGGGAGCAGTTTGAAAATGGTGAAAAATTAGATAAGCCTGCTTTCCGAAATGTAACAAGATCAAATATTGAAGAGTTTGTAAATGTGAATTCGGATATCAAATTTGATTCGACCTATTTCTCTAAAGACAATTTGCCTCAAGAATTTAAGGAGCAATTATTCGGTTTATCTAGAGATAGTATATTCGGACCTTATGAATTAAACGGTTATACCTATGTTTCTAAAAAAATAGGTCAAAAAGATGGAGGTCAAGTAAAATCAAGTCATATTTTGGTTTCATACAAAGGATCTCCAAGCGCTACTCCAAGCATCACAAGAACGAAAGAAGAAGCAAAAGTAAAAGCTCAAGAATTATTAGCAAAAGTAAAAGCAGATGGCAACTTATTTGCAACATTAGCTATGACAGATTCTGACGAGCCAAATGCAGGACAAGGTGGTGATTTGGGATTTGCCACTCCAGGAAAAATGGTAAAACCTTTTAATGATTTTATTTTTGGAAACCCAGTAGGTACTATTGGTTTAGTTGAAACTGAATTCGGTTTTCACGTAGTAAAAGTGACCGAAAAACAAGCAGCAGTTCAGTTAGCTACCATTGGCTTAAAAGTAGAAACATCAGAAGCAACAAGTAATAAATTATATAATGATGTTAGTAATTTTGAAATGAAAGCTAGCGAAGGAGATTTTGATAAAATCGCAAAAGAAATGAAGTTTGAGGTAAAAGAAGCAAAAGATTTAAAAATATTGGATGAAAATTTACCTGAAGTAGGAGCTGAAAGAGAAATTGTAAAATGGGCTTTTAATGAAGACACCAGCATTGGAGACATCAAAAAATTTAATACCACAAAAGGATATGTAATTGCTAAATTGACTGCTTTAAAAGAAAAAGGAACACAAAACGCAGAACAAGCCGAAGCAGTAGTAAAACCGATCTTAATCAAACAAAAGAAAACAGCAATGGCTAAAGCTAAAATGGCAGGTAATTTTGAGGCAATAAAAAAAGTAGCTAACGTACAGTCGGGTACAGCATCTAGTGTAAGTGTACAAAGCCCATATATTCCTAATGCAGGTAGCGAGCTTAAAGTTGTCGCGCATGCTACCGTTTTAGAAAACAATAAAACATCTGTGTTATTAGAAGGAAATACAGGGGTTTACATGATTAAAGTAATTGGTAATGAAAAAGCTATTAATTTACCAGACTATACTAGTTATAAAATTAAAGAGCAATCAAAACGAGCCAATGCGTCTGAAGCAATTTACAAAACGTTAAAAGACAAAGCAGAAGTTACAGATAACAGACATAAGTTTTATTAATCATTATAAAATTTGATACAAAAAGCAGCCTAATACGCTGCTTTTTGTATTTAAACTACTCCTAACACACAACAATTGAAAACATACGAAGGTATTTTGATTCATCCGCAACTCTCAGGAGGTAGAGGTTCAGGGATAATAACTGTGGATTCTCATTCGTTACATTTTAAGTCGGATGAAATCAGCTATTCTATTTCGTTTACAGAATTAAATATCACAGCAGGCGGAGCAGGCAATCGGTATGTTTTTTTTAAAAATGAAACAGAAAATGAAATATCAATCTATACCGCTGATCGTTCTGTTTTAAAAGAGGCATACTTGAGTGACAATCCTAAATTTAAAAACGCAATACAGCAATCGTCACATAAAACAAATCAATGGATATATACATTGTTGATAGTTATTGCGGTTGTAATATCCTTTATTGGGGTTCTTTATTTGTCAAAAGATGCATTGGTCGAGCGTTTAGCCAATCAAGTGCCGCAAGAATGGGAAAACAAAGCCGGAGATCAACTCTTTAATACCCTTTCGTTACAATATAAATTTGTTAAAAATGATTCGTTAAAAAAGGAGTTTTTAAAAGTTGCCGCACCACTTCTACGTCAAGTAGAAAAAGATGGTCGTAAGATTGATTTGTACTTTGTTAATGACCCTACCATTAATGCATTTGCTTTACCAGGAGGTAAAGTAATTGTACAAACAGGATTAATCGAGAATGCAACTTCGTGGGAAGAGGTGATGGGTGTTTTAGGGCACGAATTAGCCCACATTACACGCAGGCATCATATAAGAGGTGTGATTAATAATATCGGCATATACGCCTTGTTGGCGGCTTCTTTGGGCGATATTAGCGCTATCGCAGGTACGGTAATAAATTTGGGCGGACAAATGGCTACATTATCAAACAGTCGTTCTTTTGAAAATGAAGCAGATCAGACGGGCTGGGATTTTTTGGTACAAGCTAAAATAAATCCAAAAGGATTAATTTCGTTTTTTGAAATTTTAAAGCAAAATAACGAAACAGAATTAAAGAGTAAAATAGAAGATAAAATTGACTTGTCTTTTTTGTCTACGCATCCCGATACACAAGAAAGAATTGATGTTTTGAAACAGAAATTACAAAAATCAAAACTATCATTTGAACCATTGCCGAATACTTTCGAAAATTTCAAACAAAAAATGATTGCAGTAAAATCAAAATAAATATCCACTTTATGAATTTAAAAATAGAAGGAAAACCTGTTTTTGCACACGCTTTTATTGAACTTCAGCCGGGAGAAACTTGCCTAGCAGAACCCGATGCAATGTCGAGTATGGACGCAGCATTAGATTTGGATGCCCGTTTTAACGGAGGTCTATTTATGGGCTTAATAAAAAAATACTTTGGAGGAGAAAGCCTTTTTATTAATCATTTTCAAAATAATACCGATCAGCCCCTTCAATTGCACTTGTCACAAGCGACACCGGGTGATATTGAAGTAAAGGAGCTTAATGGCGAAAGTTATTGTTTGCAACACGGGGCTTATATTGCTTCAGAAAATAGTGTGAAATTAGGCGTACGTTGGGCAGGGTTAGGTTCGTTTATTGGGGGTGAAGGACTATTTAAATTAGTTGTCTCAGGTTATGGAAAAGTGATTTTTGGAGCATACGGCGGCATCTTAGAAAAAGATATCAACGGAGAATTTATCGTTGACTCAGGACACTTAGTAGCCTACGAACCTAATATGCGTTTAAAACCGCAATTGGCAGGAGGTATTTTTAGTAGTTTTTTCGGTGGCGAAGGTTTTGTGACTCGTGTGGAAGGGAAAGGAAAAATATATTTACAAACTCGTAACTTATCAGGCTTTGCGTCGTGGGTAAATCGCCAATTTTAATCAATTATGGAAACAAATAATACAACCTTAAATGTGCAATTGCAGATGCAACCTGGCGCAACAGCAGCACAAATCAATTTAGAACCGTATCAAGAATTTACAGCAGAAGCTGGAGCGATGATCGCTATGAGTCCTTCGATTAATATGACTACCACTACATATAAAAAGCACTCGGGCGGTATCATTAAAGGTTTAAAAAGAATGTTGTCAGGAGAAAGTTTTTTCTTAAATCATTATACGGCAGGAGATCAAAGAGGTACTGTTTGGTTAGGAGCAACCCAAATGGGAGATATGTTAGTTAAAGAATTAAACGGAGAAGGTCTAATTGTGCAAGGAGGATCGTATGTAGCCAGTACGCCCGAGATCAATATCGATATGAATTGGCAAGGTTTTAAATCACTATTATCCAAAGAAAGTTTATTCTGGTTAGGCATTAAAGGTAAAGGTACAGTAATCATTAACTCATTTGGGGTGATTTATCCGATAACCATCAACGGCGAATATATTGTAGATACAGGGCACATTGTTGCTTTTGACGAAAGTTTAAATTTTACTTTAACCAAAGCAGGAAAAAGCTGGATCAGTTCTTTTTTAGGAGGAGAAGGCTTGGTTTGCAAGTTTAAAGGACAAGGTACTGTTTGGGTACAATCACACAATACATCATCATTCGGAGGTGTTTTAGGTCCGAAATTAAAACCCAGAAAATAATGGAAAACCAAAATAAAAACGGATTTGAGTTTAAAATAGATTGCAAACCCGATTATGGATTTGTGACGGTTACCATTCCATCTGAAAATAAATTAAAAGTCGAAGCCGCAGCAATGGCAACGATGGACACTAATATCGAAATGAAGACCAAATTACGGGGTGGTTTATCCCGTTTCCTAACAGGAGAATCGATTTTTATTAATGAATTTTCCGCAAAAAATGGAGCTGGAGAAATACAAATAGCACCGTCATGCCCTGGAGATGTGGAGCATTTATATTTAGATAACGAAGAAGTTTATTTACAAAACACGGCTTTTTTAGCTTCCTCAGAAAGTATAACAGTCGAGACCAAATTTCAGGGATTGATTAAAGGTTTTTTCTCTGGTGAAAATTTATTTTTAATTAAATGTAGTGGGCAAGGGGATTTGTGGTTTAACTCTTACGGAGGAATCATTGCCATCGATGTCGAAGAAGGTTATGTCGTTGATACAGGTCATATTGTTGCGTTTACATCAGGATTGGATTATTCGATATCCCGAGTTGGCGGCTATAAATCACTTTTTTTCTCAGGAGAAGGTTTGGTATGTCGCTTTAAAGGAAAAGGAAAAGTATGGATTCAAACCCGAAAAATAGCTCCATTTATCAGTTGGATTAATCCGTTTAGACCGTCCGCGAAATAACGATAATGTAATTTCACAATATATAAAAAAGCCGTTTGAAAATAACTTCAAACGGCTTTTTGGGTTTTAAATTAGAGGACTGCTATTTTGAACGACATAAATTGTCGTTTTAGTTTTTTACATTTGTTTAAATCTTAAAACGAAACATTATGTCAAAACAAGAATCAACCCGCCGTCACCATTTAATCATTGGATTATTACGCAGAAAACCCAGTACTTTTGCCGAAATCAATGACTATCTAAAACAAAAATCTACGTTAGAAGAAAGAAAGTACGAAATCAACATCCGAACTTTTCAGCGTGATGTAAAAGAAATCGCATCCAATTACAACATCGAAATCAAATGCAACCGCAGCGATTTAAGTTACCAAATTGTGATAGATGAAAATGATATTCATACCGAACGTTTGATAGAAACCTACGACATGCTTAATGCCTTAAATGTGCATAAAAACTTATCGCAGCATTTAATTTTAGAAAACAGAAAGCCGTTAGGCACCGAAAATATGCACGGTATTTTACACGCCATAAAAACCCATCACCAAATATCATTTATACACGAAAGTTATTGGAACTCTGATACCGGAAAAGTAGCCCGAACCATTTGTCCGTTAGTAATTAAAGAAGCTCAAAATCGATGGTACATCATAGGCAAAGACACAAGTGATAATCAAATCAAAACATTTGGATTAGATCGCATAACCGATTTTGAAATTTTAAAAGAACGTTTTAAATACCCAACAAATTACAATCCAGAAATAGCGTTTAAAGATAGTTTTGGTATTGTATCTAGTAATGGCGAAAATCCGCAAAAAATAATTTTATCCTTTACCAAAGAACAAGGCAAATACGTAAAATCACTGCCATTACATCATAGCCAAAAAGAGCTACTTTCCAATGAAAACGAATATCAAATACAATTGTATTTGCACCCAACCTATGATTTTGAAATGGAATTACTTTCCTTAGGAAGCAAAGTAAAAGTGCTCGAACCCGAAAGTTTAAAAAACAGTATTATGCAAAAAATAAAAGAAGCGTTAGTGAGGTATGTTTAACTTTTTTAAGAAAAAACAATTCAATTATTTTACTTTCGTAGAAATGATTCAACCCAATTAAAAAATGAACGAAATTGTAATTTATCAAAATCAAGACAATCAAACACAGATACAAGTTCAGTTTGAAAAAGAAACCGTATGGCTCAGTTTAAACCAAATAGCCGATTTATTTGGGAGAGATAAATCCGTAATATCAAGGCATATTAACAACGTTTTTAAAGAAGAAGAGTTGGATAAAAATGCAACTGTTGCAAAAAATGCAACAGTTCAAACAGAAGGAAATAGAAACATAACACGTGAAATCGAATACTATAATTTAGACGTAATCATATCCGTAGGTTATCGAGTAAACTCAAAAAAAGGAACACAGTTTAGAATTTGGGCAACCCAACGGTTAAAAGATTATCTCGTAAAAGGCTATGCTATGAATCAAAAACGTTTGGATGAATTACATCAAACAATAAATTTAAAACCAACAAAACTTTTAATCGTAGTGATGTCTGCATTTTACAATTTGAATTTCATCGTCGAGAAAACGATAAATCAATCGGTGTTCATCGTCAATTCTTCGAGACCAAAACCCTGCATATTTGTGTTTTAAAGACTCGGGTTTACCAATACCGTCAAACGGGTTTCGAACAATATCTTTTAACAAATCGTTTATTTTTTTAAGCTTTTTCTTGTCTGTTTTTTGCCAATACAAATAATCTTCCCAAGATTCATCTACAAATACATACTTCATTTTAATCCTCGCTTAAATCTTTAACAAACGAATCTCCTTTTTTTAGTTTATCAATAGCGGAATCCAAACGCTTTTCATTGGTTCTTGACGATAATTCATATTGTGTAGCCATTAAAGAATTGTATTCTTCCAAAGACATAATTACAATGCCCGACCCCTTACCTCTGTTAATAATTAAGGTTTCAAAGTTTTTAGCAACTTTATCAAAATATGATTTTATATCATTTCTGAAATCTGAAATATTTGCAACTAACATAACGTGTATTTTGTACAAAAATATGTACAATATTTGACTTGTTTAGAATTTTTTAAATAAATTTACGTCCGTTTAATCAAATCCCTAAACTGATACAACAATCTTTCTAACAACCGTAAATCTTCGGTGATGATTTCGGCTCTACCGCTCATTTCTTGTTTGAAAGGAATGGTTTTGTTGTAAGAGGTTTTTAGTATAGATGGCAAGGCAATATCTAATAATAGAAAGCCTTCATTATCGGGCGTTAAAGAAATATTTTTTACGGTTCCTTTTAAGATACCAAATTCTCGGTCTGGAAAGTTATTTAAACGAATATTCACTTTTTGACCCAATCTGATTTTACCCGAGTTAAAAGCCTTTACTTTGGTTTTACCCACAAAACCTTCTTTTTCATTAGGGATAATGGTAAAAATATTTTCGCCAGAAGTTATGGTTTGATTTTCTTTCCAGTATTTAAGGAAAGTAACCTGACCCGAAATAGATGATTTTAAAACAAAATTGAGTTCCCAATCGGCTAACGATTTTTTTAAGAAAAGAAACGATTGTTTCGCATTGTTCTCTAAACTAAAAAATTCTTTTTCTTCATTAATAGCCGTGCTGTTTATGGTTTTGTCGTTAGAAATAAGTACAGATTTTAACTGAGAAATAGTACTTAATAGACTTTTATAATTTTTCTCATTTTGTATGAATTCTAATTTTTTGTTTTCGAATTCTTGTAAGGTTAAAACCCCTTTTTTATATAAAGATTCTACTCGGTCTAACTCATTTCTTTTTAACACTAATTCCTCTTCATTAATTTTCTTTTGTTGTCTTAAAATCCAAAGCCTTTCACGAATTTGATAATCTTCCAGTTTTAAAGCCTTTTTTTCATTTTCAAAAGGTTTTAGTTTTTGGTTGAGTTGATTCAGGATGTAGTTTTTTTCAAAAGTAGCAAAGGAGTTTTCTAATTCGCCCAATTGCATGTTTTCGAATAAATGAAAAGGAAAAGCAACATTATCATTTTCTAAATTAATGGTGTCTAAACAACTTTTTAGCAAAAACACATCGTTGTAATCCGCTGTATTTTGAATAACCGCTAAAGGTGTTTGTTTGGCTATTAATTTTTTGTCTTCAATAAAAATGGCTTGGATTTTACCAGAAGTTCTGGCAATTACTTTTTCAGGCGGTACATTGGTTGTTATAATAACTTCGGCACTAATAATATCAGGATATTTAATCAGCCACGACATAAAAAACACAATCAACAAGGCAATTAAAATCACCAAGTTACCCCAGCGTATCATCCAATGCGGTATGCGTGTTAATATGTCTTGCACTTCTTCACTCCGAAATTCTATGTTTCTATTTTCTGGCATTAATTCCCTAACTGTAATTGATTTTTAACTAATTCAAAATAACGGCCTTTTAAATTGACCAACGATTGATGATTGCCCGTTTCAACAATTTTCCCTTTTTCAAGCACCACAATTTGGTCGGCATTCATTACGGTACTTAATCGGTGGGCAATAACTACAACGGTTTTATCTTTAAAAAACAGATTTAATTTTCGCATGATTTCTTTTTCGTTATTCGCATCTAAAGCACTGGTGGCTTCATCAAAAAATAACATTTCTGGATTTTTATACACCGCACGAGCAATTAACAATCTTTGCTTTTGCCCTGTACTCATACCCACGCCTTCCATGCCTATTTTGGTGTTAAACCCCAACGGTAAACTGTCTATGTAATCAGTAATATTGGCAACATCAGCCGCATAGAATAATTTGTCTTTATCCACCACATCAACTCCAACGGCAATGTTATTGGCAATGGTGTCGTTAAATATAAAACCCTCTTGCATAACGGCTCCTATGTTGTTACGCCATGCTTTTTGAGTGATGGATTTTAACGATGTTTCTCCTATTTTAATATCGCCTTCGGTAGGGTCGTAAAATTTGAGTAACAACTTCATTAACGTAGTTTTTCCGCTACCGCTTGTGCCTACTATGGCAGTGATTTTATTGGCGGGTATGATTAAATATAATTCTTTTAAAACGAGTAAATCCGAACCAATGTATCTAAAAGAAAGATTTTTAATACTTAAGTTTTTATTTATAGGCACCTCATTTGTTTGGTTAATGGCTTGTTCCGTTTCGTCTACTTTTTCATGTATTTCCGATAATCGGGCAAGGGATATTTTAGCATCCTGAAATTCACGAATAAAATTAATGAGTTGGGCAATCGGCCCATCTAAACTTCCTACAATACTAGTAATCGCCATCATCATACCCAAAGTGATTTGACCGTCAATAACTAATTTAGCCGATAAAAAAATGATGAATATGTTTTTAAGTTGATTAATGGTATTTGAACCTATGTTTTGAGTTTGTTCTAATACCAATCCTTTTATAGAAACTTTAAACAATCGGGCTTGAACATATTCCCAGCCCCAACGTTTTTGTTTTTCGGCATTGTGTAATTTGATTTCTTGCATTCCGTTAATCAATTCAATTACGGTGTTTTGTTCGCCGCTCATAGCTGAAAAACGTTTGTAATCTAAAATTTCTCTGCGCTTTAAAAAAATAACAATCCAAAAAAAGTATAATAGGCTTCCTGCGAAATACACAAAAAATATTTGCAGGTTATAATACGCCAATACGCCTCCCATAATGAACATATTAAACATGGAGAAAAACACATCTAACGACGAGGTGGTTAAAATTCGTTCAATTCTTTGGTGGTCGTTGATGCGTTGCATGATGTCGCCGGTCATTTTAACATCAAAGTAAGAAATGGGCAAATTCATTAATTTGATAAAAAAATCCGAAATGAGCGAAATGTTAATTCTTGCGGATAAATGCAATAAAATCCAACTTCGGATTACCTCTAAAAACGTTTTGCCAACAAATAAAAACAGTTGCGCCACTAAAATCAAATACACAAAATGGATGTTTTGATTTTGAATACCCACATCTACAATGCTTTGGGTTAAAAACGGAAAAATTAAGTTTAACAAACTGCCTGCCAGTAAACCTATACACAGTTGAAAAACAAAAGATTTGTACGGTAAAATGTAGTTTTTTAAAAACGAAAAACTTAAGGTGTTGGTGTGCTCTTTGTAATCAAATTGATGAAATTTGGGTGTGGGTTCAAGCAATAAAGCAATGCCCTCATTAGTGTTTTCGTCGGCATTATTGCCAATCCAAAATTTAATAAATTCGGTTTCGTTGTAATTGATTAAACCAATAGCAGGGTCAGAAACATAATACTTGTCATTTTTTATTTTATATAAAACTACAAAGTGATTTTTGTTCCAGTGCAATACACACGGCAACGAAGCCTCTTTAAGTTTTATGATGTTTGCCCGAATACCTAACGATCGAAAACCAATAGCCTCAGCGGTGTCCGACAGGTTCAATAAACTGCTTCCGTCTCGGTTTGTTTCTGCCAGTTCCCTAAGTTTAGCAATAGACAAAACCCTACCGTAAAATTTGGCAATAATTTTTAGGCAGGTAGGCCCGCAATCTTTAGATTCAGCTTGTTTATAACTAGGAAAGGTTTTCAATTAATTATGGTAAATGCTAATGATTTTTAATATCAAGTAATTTCTAAGCCGAGAGTTTAGTAGCGTTAAAAATTCTTCTTTTGCAGTTTGGTCTTCCTCTTCAAAATAAGTCATCATTTGACTGATGAAAGCATGATAACCCACAGGTCGTGATAATTCACGAATCATGATTTCATCAATCTCATCTAATTCATACAATCGATTAATATTGTTTAGTTCTTCTATTTCAAGCGTTTTGAAAATTGAATCATCAAACGATTCTGTTTTGATTGTAAAACAGTTTAACAAAACAATGTTGAAATTACTATTGGCTTTTAGAAACTCATCCAACTGATTAGGTAAACCTTCGTTGTATAAATCTCTTTTTAACAAGAAGTTTTCCGATTCAAAAGTATTGTTTTTTAGTTCCGAATTAAAAGCGTCCACTAAACTTTTTACTTTCTCTTTGTTTAAAAACGTAATTTCATTGGTATTGTTTTCCTCCTCGTTAATTAACTTCATGAGTTTTGAATACTGCTCAGGATAATGTTTTTGGGTGTAAACTTCTAAATATTTACATACGTAAGGGTTGCGTTTGTAAACCCCTAAAAGGTGTAAATAGGTTTTATGTGGTACTTTGTCAAAATCACCAAAACCTTTATAATCATTGTCCTTTGAAATTTCATCAAAAAGATAATCAATAGGTTCATTGTTTTGTAACGCTACTCCGTAAAACAAAACTTGTTCAAAAAAAATATTAAAATTTAAAGCTTCTGATTTATTCCAATCTATTTTGTTTTTATCAACAAAATCAAGACTTTTTTGGCAATAGGCTTTAAAAAAATCCAAATTATTCCCTCCAATAATACCCATGTTGCAGGCTAAATTAACTTCTTGTTTGTGGTAAGGAATCATTTCCTTTGGCATGTATGTAAGTTGCGGATGTATAATATTCCAACCGCTTCGGTAATAGTCGGTAGTGATTTCTAAATTTTGAGTGACCAAGTTTGAAGTTGAAAACTTATCGGTTAACGATTCCCAAACAAATATATCGCCGTCCACATGTATAAAAGGTTCGGTTTGTAACTGAAAGGTTTTTATTTTACCCACCGCCCATAGGTTTTTATTGTAATGATTGAGTTCATCTAATACTACATGCACTTTGGTGTAGGGCAATTGTAATTGATTAATTAAAATATCGTACCCAAAGGCATCGGTATATAGTTCTACCTGTTTGTGGTATTTTACCAATTGGTTGCAACTCAATATCCAACTGAGCCAGTTGTGTTTGTAAGCGTGCCAACCATAACTATTTTTAAAATCGGATTGGTTGCCCGACCAAAAGCTTTGTACAATTTTCATGTTAAAGGGTTTCGTCTTCGATTAGTTCAGTGATGAAAAACTCTAATTCACTTCTTTCGTACATTTTAGGAAATAAATATCCACTAATATATATTGCTGGGGTGTAATGTATGTTTTGAGATTTACAAAAATTCTTTTGATTATCTAAAATAATATCAATCAGATTTATATCTGATAAAATAATGTTACTTGGTGGTAAAATTGTATCTGATTGATGTATTTTCTTGATTGATTTTGCAAATGCGTCAGCTCCTTTAGTAAGGTATATATCTATTAAGCCTCTAAATATTTCTTGTTCTGCTTCACTAATAATTTTAATCGAAGTATTAAAGTAAATATCGAATTTTACATTATCATGTTTAGATAAAATATTATCAATTACCTCATGCACAACTTTACAATGTCCACAAAACGGACTGGTAACAATTGAGATGATAAAATCACTTTTTTTGTTTCCTAAAACTATAGAGTTATCGACAGGAAAATGTATTTTATTGTATTTTACTAATGTGTTTTTAAATATTTCGTAGTTTCTTGAAAAACGTTTGAGTTTAAAATTGTCTTCTTGCAACTGTTTTTGTGCTACTAAAACCTTTTTAAGTGGTAACCAAACGGTTAACAAACTTATTGCCACCAAAGTGAAAATTACTAATGTATAAATATCAACTGTGGCGACTAAAGTTACTTGCGTTAATTCGATAAAAACCATTTGAGCCAACAAGGTGGTAATAATTAGTAAACAGACTGGACACCATTTTTTCTCTACCATTTTTTGATAGTATAAAGAAGTAGCAATTGGAATGATGCTGATTATTAGTAATATTTTTTGCAGGTTAAGAAACGATTCGGTTTGGTGTAAAGCTGTAAAAACAAGCATGGCAACTACCTGAACCGCAAAAAACAATAAGGACAAATCACTAAAACTGATTTTTTTGAACAAAGCCCATTTGTCAGATTTTAGTACACTGTCGCAGGATACATTAGTCGAACTATTGCATACCTTTGCCAGTACTTTGCTTTCCACGCCAAACACTTCTTTTAAAGCTTGCACGGAAAAAAACAAACCTAAACACGAAGTTAAAAAGAAAACGAGGTATCGGTAATGACTAAATCCTAAAAATGAAGATGTGATTACAAATAAAAACACAGCTAAAGTGTTGATAAATGTGTTTTTATCTGATTTTGTGGATGGGGTAAAATGCGCGCTTTTCTCGGCAAGTAGTACAATGCCGTCAAAAATAGTTTGGAATTTTTTTAACGATTTGGTTTCAAATGTGTCATTATTATAAATCTCAAACCCATTATTGTTTTGACGCACGTAGACTAGGTCATTGTTTCCATCTGAGATTTTAATTTGGCAAATAAAATCATTGGGTAAATCGGGTAATTGTTTATTGGTTATGCGGAATGCCGCATTATCAATATTAAAAAATAATAACGTATCGCTAACAGCTAATAACGATGGGTAATCGGGGTGTGATTGTAACTGTAAAATAAATTCAGATTCGTCAATTAATAATTCTTTATCTTTTAAAAACTTTAAAAGATAATTATATTGTTTATCCATGATAATTTTAGAAAATAAAAGAGACTGTATTTTAATTACAGCCTCTTTATCAAATTTATAAAGGTTATCTACAAACTTTTACATCATTACCACCTATCTTAAGAGTTCCTCTACAATAGCAATTTGAACCTACAACTCTACAATCTGAGTCAAAATTACATGCTAATGAATGACCATCTCTATCTGTACATGGTTGAGAGGAACAACCTCCTGAAATACTTCTCATTTCATCTCTGTTAAGAGCATTTTTTACGTTTTTTAAATTGATTTTCATTTTTAAAAAAATTAAAGATTAAATAAGTTTAAATCAACCTTAACTTTATTTTCGTACAAATTACCAGGCGCGCTACTGTTAATCCTATAAAAATAAAGATTGGTTAATCTTTTGCAAACCTATATAAAAACGAAAAGTTAAATAACTAAATTGTAATTAAAATATAGTATTTTATTTAATATGCAGTTATATTATAAATAATATTGTTTTTTATTATACTATTTTAATAGATTTACTTATTTTCTTCTATTAAAGCCTTAATGTTTTCGTCAGAACTATTTACAGATATGATATTACCCTCATTGTCAATTACAATTTTAGTAGGTATTGCTTTGATTAAATATGTTTTAGCTATTTTACTATGGAAATCATATAGTACATTAAATTTATAATCTTTGCCTTTCATGAATTCAGATACTTTGTGTTTTAAAACTTCTGGATGCTCTCTTTGCAGCGTGTTTATGAAAAAAAACTCCACTGGATATTCTTTATAGGTCTCTATCAACGTTACCATATTAGGGAATGAATCTATGCAGGGGCCACACCAAGTTGCCCAAAAATCTAAGACAACTAATTTACCTTTGTAGTCCGAAAGTTTTACCTTTTTACCTTCTAAATTTTCCAATTCAAAATCAGGCGCTTTTGCATCGCCGTAAAGTTTTAACACTCCTTTTTTGGTGTTTTCGGTAACTTGTTTTTTTAATTTAGTTCCTTTTTCCTGTATAACATGTTGTGATAAATTTAGTTCTTTGTAAATTCGTTCTAATTGGATTACCAATATTTGAGATTCTGTTCCCTGTTCTATTTCTTTTTCGATATAATTTTTTGTGAAATTCAACCCTTTAATTTTTTCGGCATACTCGGCATACCGTTCTTTTCCAGTTGTATCTAATTCAACCTGTTCCGCTATTTTTTGCTGACACTCAAATGCTTCTGCATATTTTTTTTGCTTATATAATATCAAAGCATAAATTTCATTAAATACATTATAGTTTTCTTTTAAGCTCATTAAATCATTCGAATAGTCGGGGTGATTTATTTTATTCTGTATGATATTCAATGCTTTTTGGGATAAAATCTCAGCAAAATCTAAGTCAGTCCCCGAACTTGTTAAATCTCCTCCTGAAAGATCAGATGCATGATATCCGTAAGCAAGTGCTGTGTAATATTTATTTATTGCATTTTTATCGATTTCTTCAATCTTCAGAAAGTTCTTTTCTCTAAGATAAATTTGTAATAAATCTAATTGGAAGCCTATTAAAAGCTTATCTGAGTGATCATCAAAAGTAGTAAGATATTCTTCTCGTTTTGTTAGAATATAAAATTCTGTATTATTCGATTCTGTATTATATGTGGTAAAAAAAATATTTCTAGCAACATTGCCTTTCGGATATTTCTCAAGTAGTATTTTTTTTATTTTGTTTGCCTCTTCAAACATACCAAGCTCTTCATAATGACCAATCAAACGATTCATATTGCCTTCTGTCATTTTTTTATTTTTCAAAACCTTAATGTACTCCATGATTTCGGGTTTTGTGGCTTCGGGTTTTAACTGCGATTTTAAACTCAAATAATCTGAATAAAATTTTTCTTTTAACTTAGGATGGGTTATTAAAAGTTGCTCATAAGCGACTATTTGCTTCTGAATACGTTTTTCTTCTCCTAAACTATGTGCCGAAAAAAAATATAAACTTATTTCGTGCAAACGAACGTCTTCTTTGGATAGTTTGGGATTTATTTTTATCGTATAGGCGTTATTATTGTTGTTGTCTACGTTTTTATGTTTATCGTCAATTATTCTGACCAAACATAAGGCGTCATCTTTTGGGAATTTCATTATAAATTCATAGTTAGTACCTTTTTTTACTAATGGAGATGAGATAAAATGAATAGAGTTCGTTTGAGCTATTGCCCAAGCATTGTTTGGTATTTCGATTCCTGATGGTGGTTCGTAAACATACGTATTTACCTCACCTTGATTTATTTTTGCGTTTTTAGGGTATATTTTACCCTTTTGGGCAAATCCTAAAAAAGAGAGAAAGAACATAAATACTATAATTGATTTTTTCATACTATATAGATGTTGTGAATTTGAGTGGGGGTAAGTTTATTATAAAAAAGATAAAACTAATTATTCTGACACAAACCTATGCAAAAACAACAATTAAAATAATCGCAAATTGAATAAAAATTAGTACTATTGTTAATTAATATCTAATATATGAATGAAATAGGAACTCGAATTAAAAAATTGCGTGAAGAGAAAAATATTTCTCAAGAAAAAATGGCTTTAGAACTGGAGTTGACGCAGAGTAATTATGGCCGTTTAGAAAAAGATGATAAAAGATTAACAGTACCTAAAATTTTAAAAATATCCGAGGTTTTAAGCGTGAATATTTCTTATTTATTTAATGAGCAAACGGCAAAAGTTATACATCAAAATAATAATGAAAATCCGAGCGCTTACAACGTAGAAAACCTATACCAAAACAATAAAGAAATCACAGATAGACTTATAGATCAATATGAAGCTCGTTTAAAAGAAAAAGACGAGTTGATTGCCATTTTGCGAAATAAATAAGGACACTATCCCGCCAAGTATGTAAGCTAAAATAGGGTTTCGACCATTTTTTGGTATTTCCCTCAAAGCCATATAAAGTCAAGACAATAACAAAAAAAGCCGTTTGAAAATATCTTCAAACGGCTTTTTGGATTTTAAATTATAGAGTTGTTACTTTTTAATAAACTTGATGGTTTTGGTTTGACCGTTGTTAAATGAAATGTGTAACAAGTACAAACCTGCAGATAGGTTAGAAACATTAACCACATTATTACTCACTGCTGGCGAATGGTTTGAACCGTCCATACTAATGATTTGGATGTTATAAATGGTTTTGTCAGTTTCGATAGTAATTTGATTGTCTGCCAAAGTTGGATAAGCATAACAATACACATCTACTTTATCATGAGCCTTTATTGCTAAAGTAAATTCTGGATACGAATTAGGTACCGTTGGCAATACTTGACGGGCTGCGGTATATATTTTAACTTCTCCTGGTTGTAATGATACTGTAGCACCTGCATTCATGGCATTTGTACCGTCAGCTAAATAATCATACCAACTGTTTCCTGAAGGTAATGTAATATTTACTGCTCCTGTATAAGTTGCGCCGTCTGTGGGCACATTAAAATTACCGACTACAAATACGCGATCGTTACCTGTACCCCAAATGATGCTACGGGCTGCTTTTCCGCTGCCTAAATCGGTACTGGTTGGATCTCCTTCAAACACTTTGGCTAGTTTTCGAGTACGTAATTGAATGATTTGCCCTATTTTTTGGTACGATGCCATACGATCTGCATCGGTGTACCATCCTAAACTCTCTGGCATTGGTTTTGGGTCAATACGTTCTCCTGCCGCTCCTTGTGCGTTACTAAAAATACTATAATCGTAGGCTAATTCTTGAAACATCCACATCATATGTGATCCGTTAAGCAATACGTTAAAAGCGGTATTTAGTGGTGAACGAGCCGAGTGTCCTGCTTTTGATCTAACTGTAGCTCCGTTACCGTAGGTTTTAGCCTTAAACATGTTACGTTCTTCATCATGGCTTTCGCAATAAGTTAACCAACCATCCACGTTAGAAGCGTTTAAGTCGTCTCCATCATGCAACCAACCCATGGCTGTTTGTTCGTAGCTGTGTGTGTTGTTTAAATGTACATTCATACCCCAATCTGCATAGTTCTGACGTTCGGCTAAAGAACCTTCCCAATGTTCTAAAATAAAATAAGCTTGGTCGTGACCTGCTTTAACACCGTTATTGTAATAATCAAATACAATATCACTACGATTACCACAATCTGACCCACAAAACCCGTGTGAGATATCCATACGGTATCCATCTACTTTATATTCATCAATCCAATATTTTAAAACACGTTTAAACATATCTCTTACTTGTGGATTGTTGTGGTTGTAATCTTGGTTTACACTTGCTCCGTGCGGGGCAATTTGATTAAAGAATGGGTTGTTGGTTGCAATTGCATTAGTTCCCCAATATAATTTGGCTTGTGGCGCTGCTCCTGTTACGTGGTTAAATACCATATCTAAAATTACAGCAATACCTCTTTTGTGGCATTCGTCGATTAATTTCTTTAAATCATTTTCGGTACCGTACGACTTATCTATCGAAAAGTAATGGGTTGGGTTATACCCCCAACTGATGTTTCCTTCGTATTCAGTAACGGGCATTAATTGTAAGGCATTAATACCTAAATTTTGAAGGTAGTCTAATCTGTTGATGATGGATTTAAAATTTCGCTCTGGCGAAAAATCGTACACCCACATTTCATAAATAACTAAATTATTTCTGTTTGGTTTTTTAAAGTTTGTTGTTTCTGAACTCCATGCATAAGCTGTTTTGTTGGTTTGTAAAACAGATACGTAACCGTCTCCTTGTGAAGGATATGTTTTCAAGTTAGGATATTGTGCCTTAGGCTCCCATTGATCATTTGAATGAAGTACTTTTTCAGAATACGGATCACTTATTTTTATGGTTTTAGATCCGATTTTTACAGCATATTGAAAAGCATATTCTTTACCCGATTCTAATCCTGTCAATTCGATCCACCAATATCCTGTGTCGCCGTCTTTTTTAAGTTGATAAGTGTTGGATATCGCCCAATTGTTAAAATCTCCTGTAACAAATACATTGTCAGGCAATACATTGGCATTGTCTTTAGCATACAAACATAAATGTGCTTTTGTTGGGTCAGAGGTGTTATAGGTAATCCCTTCTTTTAATCCTGAAGGACGAGCTTGATTGGTTGAACCCGAAATTACAGCTACTGAACGGGTGTCGGTTGCTGTTTTACCGTTTGCAGTTGCTTCTCCTGTAAAGGTGAAATCACCCACACTACTAATGGTTTCTGAATAGGTTAATGTTGTTACACCAGTAGCGGATTTAACAGCTACTCCGTTTTTTTTAATGACTAAATTAGCACTGCTTGTTGCGTTGATGGTAAAATCTACGGTGCTATTTAATGCTACAACGCCTGATGATGATGCTTGAGAGAATTTAACATCTAAAACGCCTGCTGGAGAAATCGCTACAAAAAAATCGCCTCCTGTTGCATTTTTACCTTCTTTAGTGCCTGCAGCTCCATCGTTAAATACCATTGATAATTCCTGATAAGGACCTGTACATCCTGTAAAATAGGTTGCCAAATTATCAATAGTCAAGACCCATTTGGTGCCGTCTTTAACTAATTTATGTTTGTCTAGTCCACTACGCCAAGTGGGTGCGCATTGCCATTTTTTGTCAGCAACGGTAACACCAATGTGTGCATAACAGTTTGTTGCTGTTGCCATAGCCCCAGCTGCGGGGTCATACGTGATGGTGATTTTGCCCGTGTAATCGTCGGTGATTACAGCCGGATTTGTCGATACACTTTGTGCCGAAAGCACATAGCTAAAGGCAACAAATAAAAAGAGTAATACTTTTTTCATAATGTAACTGTTTAATTTATAGATGAATAAAAAATTGAACTAAAAACTAAAACTATTAAAAAAAAGTTAAAAAACCTAATTTATTTTATTGCGTATAACTCATAATCCGTATAAAGTTTAATGATTGCTGAAACTGACCAAGCTTGATGAATTGTTCCTCGTCCATCTTTTGGATTGAGTCCGTCAAATATTTCTGAAATACCGTGCAGGCAATCTGCATCATAAAAATGTGTCTTTAAAATTTCCAATTCTTTTTTGACTTCGTGTTTGGCTTTATCGGAGTATTTATTTAATCGCAAATACGCTTCATAATATTCGGGGATGATAAATGTCCAAACGGTGCCTTGGTGGTAGGCAACATCTCTTTTCCATTTGTTACCACTGTATACGGGTTCAAAATTAGGATGTTCGGTGTCTAAAGTACGTAATCCATATCCTGTTAGAAGTTTGTTTTTGGCTTGTTTTAAAATCTCTTTTTCTTGTGCGACAGACAATAACCGAAAGGGCAAACTTAACGCGTATAATTGATTGGGTTTAAAGGATGCATCTATTTGTTGATTTGGGATAATTACATCGTTAAGGTAACCTGACTCATTCAGAAAATACGCCTTAAAATTGGTTTGAATTAAATTTTTATAACTCTTAAAATTACCAGCTTCTTTCTGTTTTACTTCTGCAACTAAATAATCATATACACACAACGCATTATACCACAACGCATTAATCTCTACAGGGCATCCCATACGTGGAGTCATAACGTGTCCGTCGGCTATGGCGTCCATCCAAGTTAGTTGCACGCCTTCTTGTCCTCCGTACAAGAATCCTTCAGGCGTTACGTGGATGTTGTATCGCGTGCCTTTTATATGTGCTTCGATAATGTGTTGCAACGCTACAATATGTTGTTTTATAAATGCTTTATCTCCAAATTTTTGATAATAATCATACAATGCCACAAACAACCACAAGGTTGCATCAATTGTATTATATTCAATCTCTTGCCCGTCATAATCGGGGAAACGATTGGGTAACATTCCTTTATCGATGTATTTAAAAAATGTAGATAAAATGGATTTTGACGCTTTTTGTTTGCCTGTTGCAATGGTTAATCCCCGCATCGCAATCATCGTGTCTCGCCCCCAGTCGGTAAACCAGTGGTATCCTGCTAAGATAGTGTACGAATTTGTTGAGGCACGTTTGACCACAAACTGATCTCCTGCAACTAATAAATCATTGTAAAATGTGTCTTTTGTTTTTTTGTTTGTAACAGATTCGATATGGTTTAAAAAAGTTGTTTGGATAGTTGTGGCGTCTTGTGATACCTTATTTTCTTCTGTTGAAAAAATAATGCTTACTTTTTCTCCAGGTTGTAATGTAGAGGTGTAATATCCAATTCGATAAAAATCTTCGGCATGTTGTTGTCCGCGGTATTTGTCTCTGGCTAATTGAAAATCTTTGTACCAAGCTCTCGCTTCCGTAAAACTACCGTTGGATGTTGCCATATAATACGGTTCACTGCCGTAATTCGAATATACTTTTATTCGTTTTGAATTTTCTTCATAATAAAAATTAGCCGCAGTATCTTCTTTATAAATACCGTGATAATCTTTGTTACATAATAAGGGGTGTATTTCTAACTGTATGGGTTGACTTCCTTTATTGCTATATTCTACAGCGGTTGTGTTTGAGCCATGATCCATAAAAACTGTTTTATCCAACGCCCACGTCTCATGTGTATAATGCCATAACGGAAGTGGTTTTCGTTCAAAGGTTTTTAAATAGTGATACCCCTTAGGGTAAATAACCTCTGGATATTGATTAACCGATAAATCATAATATATTCCATCGACTAATACACGCTCTTCTACTTTTGAAACCAACACACGTCTATCCGTTGGCGGATGCATAGATGCTACTAATAAACCATGATAACGACGGGTATTGGCACCACTAACAGAGGAAGATGCGTACCCTCCAATTCCGTTGGTGATAATCCATTCGTTATCTAATAAATGTTGGGGTATAGAAGTGTCGAGAGTATTTTTCATGAGGTTGGGTAAATTTATGTTTAATACGCCCCTAAAGTACCATAAAATTTAAAAATACTATGCAGTGAACAGTAGTTAGATTTAACATTATCTCTTTGTTTCCTTTGAATACCAATATAAGATGGGTAACTTGCAAACCCAAAATTATTTTATGTCTGTTAAACTATCATCACAACAAATTGATCGAATACTGCTATTGGCAGAAAAGTTGCAAAATCCCCGCAGAAAAGCACCTTCGAGTGCTTTTGCCAAAAGGATTGAGCCCATTATTAAATCCCCTGAAGGGAAAAACTTTTTGATCCGCTTGATGGATGTGGCTTTCAGAAGTAAAAATTACGGTCGTATCTCTGCCTATGTTTTGAATCTATTTAAGAATGATACGGCTTACGAACAATTATTTAATTCGGGAGAAAAAACGTTGATCCGATTATTTAAAATAATGGGATACAGATTACCATCGGTAAGTATCCCGTTGATGTTACACCAAATACAAGAAGTAACCAGCCCTGTACTCTTTTTCTGGGGAGATAAACGTTACAAAAATCACTACCACAAACGAAAAAAAGAAGGTATTCAGCTCAATATCAATTTAATAGGGGAGGCTTTAATCGGGGAAACCGAAGCGCAACACCGTATCGAAAGTTATTGCGCGTTATTAAATCAAAATGAGGTCGATTATATTTCGATCAAAATATCTACGATTTATTCGCAAATAGAATCTATTGCACACGATGAAGTTGTGGCTATTTTAAAAGAAAAATTAGCTATTCTTTATCGCGAAGTTCAAAAAATAGAACAAAAAACAGGTATCCAAAAATTTGTCAATTTGGATATGGAAGAATACCGTGATCTGTCTATTACTTTAGATACGTTTAAAGAAACTTTAGACCAACCCGAATTTAAATCGCTACGCGCAGGAATTGTTTTACAAGCGTATTTACCCGATTCGTATAACGAATTACTATCGTTGCAAAAATGGGCATTAGAACGTGTTCAAAACGGAGGAAGTCCCGTAAAAGTACGTGTGGTAAAAGGTGCTAATTTAGAGATGGAACTAACCGAAGCCTCCATGCGAGATTGGTCGTTAGCAACCTATCACTCCAAAATGGAAGCCGATGCCAATTTCAAACGAATGTTACGCGTACTACTTGATGCAAAATCCACACAAGGATTGCACGTAGGTGTGGCGTCGCATAATATTTTTGATTTGGCTTTTGCCTTAACTTTGGTCAAAGACAATCAACTCGAAAAAACGGTTGATTTTGAAATGTTGGAAGGTGTATCGGGCACAACGCCTTTACACATAATTGAATACAAAGTCAACGTTTTATTGTACACTCCTATCGTTAAAAAAGAAAATTACAACAACGCGATTGCCTATTTGGTACGTCGATTGGACGAAGGTACTCAAAAAGGAAATTTCTTAAAAGAAGGGTTTAACCTTGATATCGGATCCGATAAATGGGGCGAATTAAAAAATCAGTTTTTGGAATCCGTTGGGATTATGGAAACGGTTCAAAAAACCAGCAATCGCCTCCAAGACAGAAAAACACAATCCATCGTTGTACAAGATCATTTTGAAAATGTAGCCGATACCGATTGGACGTCACACGCCAATCGTGCATGGATTACAGAAATAAAACAACGTTGGACGAATCCAATAGCCGTTGTAGGCGATACAATCCCTGTAGTTGGTGTTATCGAAAATACATCACGCACAAAAATAACCCTTAAAAATTGGAAAGGTACTTTGCCTTGGTCGTACGAAATTGCGGATAACGATGATTATAATACGATGATTCAATCCAATTCGGAATGGTATCGTTTTTCTTCTGAACTAAAAGCGTCTATTCTGCGTCAAGCCGCCTGTGAGATCGAAAAAGAACGTGGTAATTTAATTGCTGTAGCCGTTGAAGAATTAGGAAAAACCGTAGTTGAGGTAGATGTGGAAGTATCTGAAGCCATTGATTTTGCCAATTATTATGCGAAATCATTATTAGATATCGAAAAAGAAGGAATTCCGTTTGAATGCTCAGGCATCAACCTGGTTTTATCACCGTGGAATTTCCCCATTGCCATACCGATTGGTGGTGTTTTGGCTTCTTTGGCAGCAGGTAAAAGAGTGATTTTAAAACCTTCACAAAACGCAGCTGCTTGTTCGTACTTAATTAGTCAATGTTTGTGGAAAGCAGGTGTGCCTAAAGATGCATTCGCCTTTTTACCAACCAAAGAAAGTAACCTTGATCCGTATCTAAGCAATGGTAATACCTTTGATGCAGTGATTTTAACAGGAGGTACCGCTACCGCACAATTTTTATTAAACCGAAACCCGAAACTAAATTTATATGCCGAAACGGGAGGTAAAAATGCGACGATTGTAACTGCTTTATCCGATCGCGATCAGGCGATTAAAAACGTGGTTCAATCCGCTTTTGGTAACACAGGGCAAAAATGCTCGGCGACGTCATTATTAATTTTAGAAAGAGAAGTGTTTGAAGACGCTCATTTTAAAGCCCTATTAAAAGACGCTGCAGAAAGTCGTGTTTATGGCGACCCTTGGAATTTTCACACCCATATTGGTCCATTAGCCGAACCAATCAACGATCGTATCCAACACGTTTTGGATACCACAAAAGATCACGAATGGTTACTTAAACCTGAAGTAAAAGGCGAATTTTTATTAACCCCAGGAATCAAATGGGGCATCGACACCTCTGACTTTGGATACAATAATGAATTATTTGGCCCTATTTTATTTGTAATGAAAGCCGAAGGTATCTATGATGCCATCCGTTTGGTAAATGATGTAGATTACGGATTAACCACAGGAATCGAATCCTTAGATAAAGAAGAAGTAAACTATTGGAAAAAAAACATCCAAGCAGGTAATTTATATGCCAACAGAAGTACAACCGGAGCCATCGTACAACGCCAACCTTTTGGCGGAATCAAAGCCTCTTGTTATGGTTTTGGTATGAAAGCAGGAGGAGTTAATTACGTACGCCAATTTTTAAATATCAAACCTCAAGCGATTAATATCGACGATATTGAAGAGCAATATTTAGAGGTTTTTCTTTCTCACTTTAATAAAGAAACAGATTACGTTAAAATTCGTGGGCAACATAATATTTGTAAGTATATTCGTCCTAAAAAAGTATTTGTTTTAACCGACAAACAAACCGATCCAATACATTTACAAATGGTAACGATTGCATCTCAAATATTAAATATCGAACCTAAAATTGTTTCGGATTGGAAAACCATTCTTTCGGAAGTTGATTCCAATTGTGTGGTACGTAGTTTAGCCGCATCATTAGATGATGATTTCAGAAAAGCATTACACCAAAAACACATTCATATTTACGATCGTACGCCAAACGCCAACGGACGTTTTGAATTTTTAAATTATTTGACCGAACAAAGTTTATCCATTAATTACCACCGATACGGTAACCGTATGGGCGAAGAATCAAAATAAATGTTTTCGGGCATATCACGACAAATTAACCCCAATTATTTAGTACTGCTGACACTGTTCAATTGTGCTATCGCAATGAATCATAATTGGATTATTTGGAATAATCTGTACTCGATTATTGGGGTTAGTTTGTTGTTGATCAACCTCTTTTATATCCAATATTGGGGCGTTGTGATATTCAATATTGCATTGAGTTTGTATGCGCTATTGCCCCATTTTCCGAGAATGGCAAATCACTGTAATATTGAATTAGTTGTCGAGTTGATTATTTTGGGGCTTGTATTACGTCGGTTATTTGGCGCAAAAATATCCATTTCGACTCATTTAGTGAGTATTGTTTTTAGAGTAAGTTTGGTCTCAATCTATTTTTATTCGGGCTTACACAAACTAAATAGTGATTTTTTCAACCCTTGTGTAAGCTGTGTAAACACGGTTCACGAACGGTTTATTTACAATTTCACAGGAGTTATCACCACATTGTCTGATGATTTTTCGAGCGTATTACAATACGCAACTATTGTTACGGAAATGATTATCCCATTCGGACTTTTTTGGTCTGTAACCCGAAAATATAGTGTTATAATTCTATTGGTTTTTCACGGATACTTATCATTAACCTATTATTTTGACTTTAGTTCGCTGGGATTATTTTTAATCATTGGATCAATTATCAATTTTGATAATACCGTACAAAACCCAATCAAAATTGCAGCCCTGCGTTTTTATGTTGGATTTTGTTGTGTTACTTTATTGGTAAATTCCATAACGCATCAAAATTATTTATTAGCAGATGATCGTTATTTTGTAACAGGTATAACTTATGCAATTGGTTATTTTGCGTTTGCCTTGTTTTTCATAAATAAATATACGCCCCAAAAAACACCTTCACTCAGCAAAAAATTAATAGTAATCGTGAGTTTGGTTGTTTTGTGTATTAGTGGTTGGGCTTTAAAAGCGTATGCTGGATTGGGTAACGTGGGTAATTTTACCATGTTCAGTAATTTAGTAACCGAAAAAAGCCAAAATAATCATTTAATAATTGATACTAATAAAACGAAGTTGTTTGATTACGAAGAGGATTCTGTTCATATCTTACAGCTACACGACACGCTTGCTTCTCAGTTTGTAACCAATTATAAACTACCGTTGATTGAGTTTCAGTATCGTGCCGATAATTGGGTTAAAACCTACACTGTTCCACTAAATGTAACGGTCATTTATAAAAATGATACGCTTGTGATTCCGGATTTAAAAAATTCTGATTTTAGTAAATCAAAATGGTATTATAAGTACCTTAATTTCAGAAAAATGCCTGCCGAAGGCCCTAATCCTTGTTTGTGGTAGAATTGTTTTTATTATTAAATAAAGATAATTTTTCTTTCTTTTTAAGAAATGGTTTTTCTAAAAATTGATAAGATAATCCAGAAACAAGGATGGTTATTATAATTGAAAAAATATAGATTAAATAATTATTTAATAAATTAATTTTCTGTAAAATGTTGATTACGAACACTATTGCTATCTGATGATACATATATAGACCAAATGAAATAGAACCTAGGTAATAAACATATTTGTTTTCTAAAAGAGTATAGTTTTTTGTAAAAGAAACAAGGTTAAGGATTAAAGTACAAAACAAAATTGCATATAAAATGGAATTAAAATGCCCAAAATTAAAATTAAAATAAAGGCTTGTAATAAGAAATAAAGAAATTATAATTAAGATTGATTGCTGTGCTATAACGGTATGAATTTTATGGCGTTTATGGAATAAATATGCGCCTAAAGCTCCTATCGTTAAAGAACTTAATTCGAATGATAGTATTGTATTCGAGATTAAAGCATAATATTTAATATCGGAAAAATAACCTAAGTTTAAAATTAATCTTAAAAATTCATAGAAAATAATTATGCCTAAAAAACAGTAGTAAATGTTTTTTGTTTTTTCAATTAAAATTGGCCATAGAATATAAAATTGTTCTTCTACGCCAACAGACCATGTTTGAGTTGCAAACGGAATTAATTTTATGTTTATAAGTACATTAGGTAAGAAGAGAATTAATAAAAGAATAATCTTTATTAACTCGAAAGAATTGTCTATTCTTAATTTAAAATAAGGAGTTTCAAAAATTTCAAAATAAGGAAATATAAATAAAGAAAGTATGATTACAGTGTAATACAATGGCCAAATACGTAATACACGACGCATGTAAAATTTTTTGATTTGGATTGTGTCTGTTTTTTCTTTTTCTTTTATAAGTAAATAAGTTATTAAAAAACCACTTAAAACAAAAAAAAGAGTCACTCCCAACTTCCCTAAATGTTTTACATTATGAAAATTATGATTTAAATTGAAATAAGATTTGTTGAGCTCAATATGACTAAAAATCACCATAAAAGCAGCTATAAATCGTACTCCGTTTAGGTGAGGTAAATAAATTTTTTCTTTCATGTATGTTTAAAATAAAAATGTTGTTTACTTAAATAAGATGTGCAATATATGGATTATTTAATCTAAAGTTTGGATCGGCTAACTATACTGAATATGTTTTCTTTGATTCCTTGTTGTTGTATCCATGCGATTATAATTCGTTATAATAATAGTAGTTGGGCTTTAAAAGCGTATACTGGATTGGGTAATGTGGGTAATCACCCCCCAATCGCTGTCATACTTCGGTTTTGAGCTGAGCTGTTTTTGAGTAATGATTTCGTTATGTTTTTTGCTACCTTTTCATTGGAATTTCAGAAGGTTTTCAATGCTTAAAGTATTGATTTACATGGTTTTGTCTTTGTATAATTTTCAAGAATAGTGTCGTATTCTTGTTGAAAACTACCTTTGTTTGTAGATAAGTTTGCCTTTTATTTTCTAAGTGTTTAGATGACCTTTGCGTTAGCAGTTTAGTTATGTAACTAAAACTAAAAAAACCTTATAAAACTATTCCCGTAGTTAAATAAGGCTCTTTTTTGAAATCTGTTTTATTAACTTAAAATAATAAATCAATGATACAATTGATATTTTTAATTTTGAAGATTATTCTAAAAATAATCGAACTGTTAACCAAACAGTAATCTAAGATTAATCAACCCGCTCTTGAGCGGGTTTTTCTTTGTCAAATGTAAAGATATTTTTCCATTTTATATATAGTTGTTCAATAAATTGGCTTTTCAATAAATTGTTAAAAACTCCTAAAACGATATGACTACAAATTGGTTTTTATAAAAAAAAATGGTTGATAAGTCATTTTTTTAATAATAATCTATCACCCCCCAATCGCTGTCATACTTCGGTTATTGGTATGGAGTTCGGGTTCTTTTAGTTTTTCGAGGGTATCCATTGCACCACGGATTTTGAATTTGGATTGGATGGCTTTGGCGATAATGGGTTCGATTGATTTGCCTTCACGAAGTGGGGTTAACAAATCCGATTCGGCGGCAGAAAAAAGACAGTTTTTAATCCTGCCATTAGCCGTTAATCGAATGCGATTGCAGGTATCACAAAACGGGTTGGTTACGGAACTGATAATCGCAAAAGTTCCTTTATAGCCTTTGATCTTGTAATTTTTAGAAGTATCGTTTGCGGTGTCTTGGATTCGTTCGACAGTTTCTTCTGCGAAAGCGCCAAAAACCTGATCCATCACTTGTTTATAAGAAACTATTTTATCGTAATTCCATTTGTTGCCATCAAAGGGCATGAATTCTATAAATCGAAAACTAACGGGATTTTCTTTCGTGAATTGTATAAAATCAATGATTTCGTTATCGTTAAAATCTTTGATTAAAACGGCATTGATTTTTACATTAAACCCTGCGTTGATTAGTAAATGTATGTTTTGATAAACTTTGTCAAAATAATTACGGCGGGTAATGCGTTCAAATTTTTCTTTATTTAAAGAATCTAAACTGATATTTATATTGCGGACGTTGTATTTTAAAAGTGTCTCAATGTGTTTTTCAATAGTGACGGCATTGGTTGTTATGGCTAATTCGACGGGTAAAGAAGCTAATTTTTCGATAATCAAATGCGCGTCTTTACGAACTAAAGGTTCACCACCTGTTAATCGAATTTTGGTTACTCCGTGCGCCACAAAAGTTTTAGCAATCGTATAAATTTCATCAAAAGTCATAAGGTGTGACTTTGGCGAAAGCGGCACTCCTTCTTCGGGCATACAATAGGTGCAACGTAAATTGCAGCGCTCGGTCAGTGAGATGCGCAAATAGCTGTGCGCTCTGCCAAAGGTATCCGTTAAAAGGGGTGTGTGGTTGTTCATTAATTATTTACTTTCCATTGATATGAGGCGTCTTCAAAAATTTCTTTTCCAAAAACGGGTGCTTGTTTTTTGATTTCTTCGACTACATATTCCAGTGCTTCAAAAACTATTTTTCGTCTCGGAGAAGACACAAATACAAACAAACAAATCTCTCCTGCTTTGACGGTTCCTAAACTGTGATAAATGTGCATACAGGTTAAATCAAATCGGGAAAAAGTAGTTTCTCGTATTTGGTCAAAAGTAGCGTTTGCCATTTCTTCGTACGCGGTATAATCAATAGCGGCTACTTTTTTATCGTCTATATCATCCGCTCGGACTTGCCCCAAAAAAATATTGTGGGCACCGATACTGGTTTTTGTTTGGTGTTTTGCAATCGAATTTCCGATAAAATCCGCTGTGATTGGTCCGGTTATAAATACGTTTTTGTGTCCCATATTTTTATTTTGGATTTGGTATGTGGTGGTTTTGTTGTGCTAAATATGCCCAACAGTTTTTATTTATTTTTTCAAAAGCTTGGATCATCGCTTTGCCGTGCTCGGTTAGGATGGTTCCGCCTCCGTTTTTACCTCCCACACTCGAATCAACCAACGGCAATGGAGACGCGTTATTAATCGAATCAACTAACAACCAGGCTTTTCGGTACGACATTTTTAAGGATTTAGCCGCTTTACTTAACGAGCCTGTTTCATCAATCGCTTTGAGTAAACGAACCCGTCCTTCGCCGACCAATACGTTGTCTCCAACTTCAATCCAAATGCGGCTTTTAATTTTATATTCCATAAGTTATGTGGGTAAAATTAATACCTCAACGGTGTCTCCTGTTTTTATTTCAAACACATCTTCGGGGATATAAACTAAGGCATTTGCTACGGCAAAAGTTTGTAACATGGCGGAGCTTTGTCCTTCCAGCAAGGTTACTTTATTTTCTTTAAAAAAGGCTTTTAAAAATTGTGCCCGATCGCCCGATTTTGTAAAATGAGAAGCTGATTCCATATCCACCAATTGTGTTTTGTAATCCGTATTGCCAATCATTTTTTGTAAAACAGGTAAAATATACACATACAATCCCGTTAATGCAGCGGCGGGATTACCCGGCAAAGCAAAAACAGGTTTTTGCTGGTGCAGACCAAAAAACAACGGTTTGCCTGGTTTTTGTTTTACTTTATAAAAAATCTCTTGTACGTGTAATTCTTGTAAGGCTTGACCTACAAAATCATAATCTCCTACAGAAATTCCGCCACTGATTAAAACCACATCTTTTTCAGCGATTATTTTTGCTAATAAATCTTTGGTTGCTTGGTAATTATCAGCCACTTTATATACCGAAATAGTATCAAAACCACTCGTTAACAAAGCGGTTTGTAGCATAATGGTATTGCTTTCGTAAATTTGACCAAAAGCCAAAGGTTGACCAACTTCGACCAATTCATTACCTGTAGCAACAATCGCGATCGATGGTTTTTGATAGACCAAAACTTCCGAAATCCCTAAAGTAGCTAAATATCCGATTGCTGCTGCGGTTAGTTTTGTGCCTTGTGGTAAGGCTAAAGCACCATGTTGTACTTGTTCGCCTAAGGGTCTTATGTTTTCTTGTAAGGTGACTTTTTTTTCTATTTTTATTTGAGAAGAAGATACGGTCGTGACTTTTTCTTGCATAATCACCACATCTGCATCGTCTGGAACTGCTGCTCCTGTAAAAATACGTACGGCTTCGCCCGCTTGTAATTTAGGTTGATGTCCGTCGCCTGCTTTTACCTCATCAATCAATTTGTAAATATCCGACTCGTGATAACGTAAAGCATAACCGTCCATTGCCGATTGACGGAATGGTGGCATATTTATGGGTGAAAACACATCTTGTGACAAGTAGTGATTTAGGGATTTTGAGACCGATTTCACTACCGTTGTATTTTTTTTAACCGCTGTATAAGTTCGATTTTTAGCTTCTTCTACCGAAATCATTTTAGATACTTTTAGCATAACCGCTATATTCAAGCAAATATAATGAAAATTTCAAATAATTTTTCGTTTTACTCTTTCGCGTACGCAATCGTAACGATACTAACTTTTGTGTTTGGGATTTCAAGTAATTTTTTCGAAGCAGTCTCTAACGTAACACCTGTGGTTAATACATCATCAATTAGCAAAAAGTGTTTTCCGTAAAAATCATTTCTATTTTCAGAAAGATCAAACCATTGTTCGGCGTCTTTTTGGCGATCGGTTTTGTTTTTTTTAGACTGTTTGGCAGCGTAGGTTTTTCGGTATAACAGATCATTTTGATACGGAATGTGTAAGTGAGAGGCGAGTGCTTTTCCGAAAGATTCAACTTGATTGTAGCCCCTTTCTCTAAAACGTTTTGGATGTAACGGAATCGGAATGATGCAATCCACATCGGCTAACGATGGATGATTTTGCAACAAACTTCCGTACCAATCGCCAAATAAACTCCCGATTTGTTGATGACCGCGATATTTTAGGTTATGGATGAGCTCTTGCGTAAAATGATTCTTATAAAAATAAAACAAACTACTCGCAAAATTGATGGGTACGATGCCGTTAAATTTCTGTTCCATTTCGTTGCCGCTAACCAAATATGATTCCGTTAGTGGTAACTCGTGCCGACAGCGTGTACAAATCGATTTTTCTGCGTAAAGCAAAATATTTTTACAGCCTAAACAGGTCTTTGGAAAAAATAAATCGAATAGGTAAGTTGCGAATTGTTTCATTTTGACAAAATCGAAGTCAAAAGTATCTAAAATAATTACAATCAATTCTTTAATTTATATATTTTTGTGCCATGGCAAAACAAGAAGATAACTTTAAAAATGTCGTTTCCCACGCTAAGGAATACGGCTTTATATTTCCGTCAAGCGAAATTTATGACGGACTAAGTGCAGTATATGATTACGCACAAAACGGAGTAGAGTTAAAAAAGAACATCCGTGAATATTGGTGGCAATCCATGGTTCAGATGAATGATAATATTGTGGGTATTGATGCCTCGATATTGATGCATCCGACTACTTGGAAAGCGTCTGGTCACGTAGACGCCTTTAACGATCCGTTGATTGACAATAAAGATTCTAAAAAAAGATACCGTGCCGATGTACTGATCGAAGATCACGCGGAAAAAATCTATCAAAAAGCAGTTAAAGAAATCGAAAAAGCACGCAAGCGTTTTGGTGATGCTTTTAATGAAGAAGAATTTGTGACCACAAACGAGCGCGTTATGGGTTATCTAAAACAGCAAAAAGAGATTTTGAGCCGTATGGCAAAATCACTTGAAACTGAAAATTTAGACGACGTAAAAGCGTTGATTGAAGAGTTAGAGATAGCTTGTCCTGATTCAGGATCAAAAAACTGGACCGAAGTACGTCAATTTAATTTGATGTTCGGTACTAAATTAGGTGCATCGGCTGATTCAGCGATGGATTTGTATTTGAGACCAGAGACCGCTCAAGGTATTTTTGTGAACTTTTTAAATGTGCAAAAAACCGGGCGTATGAAAATCCCTTTCGGGATTGCACAAACAGGTAAAGCGTTTCGTAACGAAATTGTAGCGCGTCAGTTTATTTTCCGTATGCGGGAGTTTGAACAGATGGAAATGCAATTTTTTGTAAAACCTGGCGAAGAAATGCAATGGTACGAATACTGGAAAACGACTCGTTTAAACTGGCATAAATCATTAGGTTTAGGAGCAGAAAACTACCGTTTTCACGATCACGAAAAACTAGCACATTACGCCAATGCAGCTGCTGATATCGAATTCAATTTTCCGTTTGGTTTTAAAGAATTAGAAGGAATTCACTCGCGTACGGATTTTGATTTAAAAGCACACGAACAATATTCGGGTAAAAAATTACAATATTTTGATACCGAAGAAAACAAAAATTACGTACCGTATGTGGTAGAAACATCCGTAGGTTTAGACCGAATGTTTTTGGCAGTGTTTTCAACCGCTTTACAAGAAGAGACTTTACCCGACGGATCAACCCGAACGGTTTTAAAATTACCATCGGTTTTAGCGCCAACTAAAGCGGCTATTTTACCTTTGGTTAAAAAAGATGGTTTGCCTGAAATCGCAAAAGAGATTATAAATGACCTTAAATGGGATTTTAAAGTGTCGTATGACGAAAAAGATGCCGTTGGTCGTCGATACCGCCGTCAAGACGCTTTGGGTACCCCATTTTGCATCACAATAGATCACCAAACCATCGAAGACCAAACCGTAACCATCCGTCACAGAGATACGATGGAGCAAGAGCGTGTAGCGATTGCAGATCTTAAAAACATCATTGGTGAGGATGTTGCTATCAAAAATTGGTTGAAAAAGATGTAGTAGTCAATTTCAAATTTGATTGTTTTAAAGGACTGTTCTGAAAAGAATGGTCCTTTTTTTATTCGGAGCTTATTTCCGTAAAAGCTTTTTGAGTCTTGTTAAATAGGCTTGTTCGTAGTTCCGTTTTAATTTATCAGACAAATAGGAATTATTAATTAAGCGAATAACATCTTCTTTTTTTGATGTTAATAATGAAATAACGCTATCTATTTGTAATTCTTTTATTCCGGCACTATTACCTAGTATGTAGAATTGCTCATGTATTTTCCCTTTTGCTTTCGAAAGAGGAAGTAAACCGCCTTCTAATGCAAAATCGTTATCCTCAATGTGAATACGGCTATTGAGTAAATCATAAGCTGGACTTAATTTAAAATCTCCCAAAGCCGTTTCTATAAGTGAGAAGTTTTTGTAATGAGCATCGCCATTGGAAAACAAGTAATTAAACAGGATTAATTTAAATAACTTGGGTGCTTCTACGTTGTATGCCGGCACATACTGTTTCAAAATAGCAAACAAATCTGAATAGTTACCTTGGTATTTGTAGTTCTCACCATGTGTTTGGGGTGTACGACCTGCCAATGAGGCAAAATCTTCTTGTGCCCATTTGCTACCATCATTTTTTACATCAAAGCGTTTAGTAATGTAGGCTTGCGTACCATTGCTGAAAAATATGACTGCATTTTCGGCTGTCTCGATATTAAATACCTGTCTTGCGATTTGCATGGTTACATGCTCGTTAGCAGGCATATATTCTGGGTTCTTGCCGATGTTAGGAGCGGGCTTAAGGATGTATTGTCCTTGTTCTCCTTCTTGAATAAGACGTAATTTATTTTTATCTAATAAAACTGAAAATTTTTCTTGAACACCAGAAATAGACATTCTTTTTTGGTTCTCTTCAAATAATTCATTGGTTACTTCGTTTGTTGCAGGCGAATCGTAAGGCAAGAGATGACTTACTTTTTTGCCATCAAAAACACGTTTTAAAGCAGTAGAAGAATAGGTATTGTGCCCTTCTTTAAGTGTTCCTGGGCAATATTTAATATCGGGTAAGCTCATACTACATGTGTTTTAATAATTCTAACCGCACCTATGGTATCGTATTTTGCCGTGGTTAGCAATAAGCCAAAATCATCCTTTTTATCAATACGCATGTTAAAGCATACAGCTTGTTTGTTAGTACCTTCGGGCAGTAAGTTATAGAAAAAAGGAAATAAAAATTCTGACTGATATTCTTGGTGGGTTTTAGGTAAGGTTAGGCTAATGGCAGGTTTGTCAGATGCACTAAACCACGCATCATGATAGCGAAATATAAACGAACCGTTGTCTAATTGCGTAAGCAAAGCAGCTTCCTCGTTTTTATATAGAACCTTGGCTTGTCTCATTTGTTATCGTGGTTTAAGGTTTTTATTTGTAGTGTGAGTTCTAAACCCAAAGCATCAGCCAAATTGGTTATGGTCTTTAAAGTAGGATTACCCTTTCCGCTTTCAAATTGCTTTAAGCTTCTGAGGCTTACTCCAGATAACTCAGCAAGTGTCTCTTGGTTTACCCGTAGCATTTCTCTACGAGTTTTAATGATATTTATTATTTTTGAGAAGTGCATTATATTACTCTTTTTATCAAAAATAAGGATATAAATTAAATAAACACAATAATAGTGTGTTTAATTACACTTTTTGGAAGATGTTTGTGTTTTAATAGAGTGTTAGGTTAAATAGTGTACTTCGTTGCATTATTTGTCCGTTGTCTTTATAACGGTTGATTACCAAACCATTGAAGATCAAACCGTAACTATACGTCACAGAGATACGATGGAGTAAGAACGTATAGCGATTGTAGATCTTAAAAAGATGATCAGTGAGGATGTTACTTTTAAAAATTGGTTGAAGAAGATGTAAAAAACACTCCCTAATACAACACAAAAAAACCACACAATTCGTGTGGTTTTTTTGTGTTGTATGATATCCTTTGCTATATTATATGAATATGTCTATGACTTTTCTTAAATTTGCCAACTTTACAACCTAATTTTTAGAGGTTTAAGCTTTAATATTATAAAAATATATACAAAATGAGTAAAACGTTATTTGACAAAGTATGGGATTCACATGTGGTACGTAAGATAGAGGATGGACCGGATGTGTTTTTTATTGACCGTCATTTTATCCATGAGGTTACAAGTCCTGTAGCTTTTTTGGGATTAGAAAGTAGAAAAATTAGCGTAATGTTTCCTGATAGGACATTTGCAACCGCAGATCATAACACACCAACTATAAACCAACACTTACCCGTTGAAGATCCATTATCGGCAAACCAGTTAAAAGCGTTGGAAGAAAATAGTAAAGCACACGGGATTAGCCACTGGGGATTAGGAAATCCTAAAAATGGTATCGTACACGTAGTAGGGCCAGAAAACGGAATTACACTACCTGGATTTACGATCGTATGTGGAGATTCTCATACTTCAACTCACGGAGCATTTGGAGCCATAGCATTCGGTATCGGAACATCAGAAGTTGAGATGGTTTTATCATCGCAATGTATCATGCAACCCAAGCCTAAAAAGATGCGTATTAACGTTAACGGTCAATTAGGAAAAGGAGTTACACCAAAGGATGTAGCGTTATATATAATATCTAAATTGACTACTTCGGGAGCTACTGGGTACTTTGTAGAATATGCAGGAGATGTGTTTGAGAACATGACCATGGAGGGTCGTATGACCGTTTGTAACTTAAGTATTGAGATGGGAGCTCGTGGAGGTATGATTGCGCCAGATCAAAAAACATTTGATTATTTACAAGGTAAATTATACGCTCCAAAAGGAGCTGACTGGGATAATGCGTTAGCGTACTGGAAAACATTAAAAACAGATGCTGATGCAACTTTTGATAAAGAATACAATTTTTCAGCAGCAGATATTGAGCCTATGATTACCTATGGAACCAATCCAGGTATGGGTATGGGGATTACGGCTAAAATTCCAAACGCAAATGAAGTTGAAGGAGGAGAGGCTACCTACAAAAAATCATTGGAATATATGGGGTATAACCAAGGAGAAGCCATGATAGGAAAAACTATTGATTATGTGTTTTTAGGAAGTTGTACTAACGGACGTATTGAAGATTTTAGAGCTTTTGCATCAGTGGTAAAAGGCAAAAAGAAAGCCGATAACGTAACAGCTTGGTTAGTACCAGGTTCACACGTGGTGGAAGCTCAAATTAAAGAAGAAGGATTGTTAGATATTATTACAGAAGCTGGATTTGTTTTGCGTCAACCAGGTTGTTCGGCTTGTTTGGCTATGAACGACGATAAAGTGCCTGCAGGGAAATATGCGGTAAGTACATCAAACCGTAATTTTGAAGGTCGTCAAGGTCCGGGTTCACGTACGTTGTTGGCCAGTCCATACATGGCAGCAGCAGCAGCAATAACAGGTAAATTAACAGATCCAAGGGATTTAATTAACTAATACACAATTTTTAGAATGAGGGGTTTTATTTAAAATCTAGAGTCTAAAAATCTAAAATCTATAAAAAATGGCATACGATAAGTTTACAATATTAAAAAGTAGCGGTGTTCCGTTACCAATTGAAAATGTGGATACCGATCAAATAATTCCAGCTCGATTCTTAAAAGCAACTGAGCGTAAAGGATTTGGAGATAATTTATTTCGTGATTGGCGATACAATTCAGACGGTACACCAAAAGAATCCTTTGTCTTAAATAACCCAACTTATTCAGGGAAAATACTAGTAGGGGGTAAAAACTTTGGTTCAGGTTCATCTAGAGAACACGCAGCATGGGCGGTATATGATTACGGATTTCGTTGTGTAGTATCTAGTTTTTTTGCAGATATTTTCAGAAATAACTGTTTGAATATTGGTGTATTACCTGTTCAGGTAAGTCCTGATTTTTTAGAGAAAATATTCAGAGCTATTGAGGCAGATCCGAAAACAATGTTAGAAGTTAATCTACCTAATCAAAACATTACGTTAGTCTCTACAGGTGAAAGCGAGAGTTTTGATATCAGTGGCTATAAAAAAGAAAATATGATTAACGGGTTTGATGATATTGATTATTTGCAAAATATTAAGCAAGATATAATTGCGTTCTCAAAAGAATTACCGGTATAATTCAAATTAATTTTTCAAAAAGTAGCGCAGTAAACAAATGTTTACTACGCTACTTTTTGCAACTAAACCCTATTGATTAATTTATAATGGAAAGAAAGAAAATTGAAATAATGGACACCACCCTTCGAGATGGTGAACAAACTTCGGGGGTATCTTTTTCTGCAACCGAAAAATTGACCATTGCTCAATTGTTGATTGAAGAATTAAAAATTGATCGTATCGAAATTGCTTCGGCAAGAGTGTCTGAAGGTGAATTTCAGGCGGTTTTAGGAATTACCAATTGGGCAAAAGAAAAAGGGCATACCAATCGTATCGAAGTATTGACATTTGTAGACGGAGGCGTTTCAATTGATTGGATGAAAAATGCAGGAGCTAAAGTTCAAAATTTATTAACCAAAGGTTCCTTAAACCATTTAAAATACCAGTTAAAAAAAACACCCGAGCAGCATTTTACAGATATTGCCGCTAATATCGAATTAGCAAAACAAAATGATATTGAAACCAATGTTTATTTGGAAGATTGGAGTAACGGTATGATTCATTCACCCGATTACGTCTTTCAGTATTTAGATTTTTTAACCTTACAACCTGTTAAACGCATTTTATTACCCGACACTTTAGGTGTTTTAACACCTACACAATCCCGTGATTTTGTAAAACAAATCAAAGATCGTTATCCGAATACTCATTTTGATTTTCATGCGCACAACGATTATGATTTAAGTATTGCTAACGTGATGGAGGCTGTTAAATCAGGTATAGATGGATTACATCTAACCATTAATGGTATGGGAGAAAGAGCAGGTAATGCCCCTTTATCTAGCGCCGTTGCCGTAATACATGATTTTTTACCAGAAGTTATTATTGGTGTAAAAGAAAAGTCGTTATACAAAGTCAGTAAACTAGTAGAAACGTTTACAGGGTATAGGATACCTGCCAATAAACCTATTGTAGGAGATAACGTATTTACACAAACTGCAGGAATCCACGCCGACGGAGACAATAAAAATAACCTGTATTTTAATGATTTATTACCCGAACGATTCGGGCGAAAACGCAAATATGCATTAGGAAAAACATCAGGTAAAGCCAATATCGAAAAGAATTTACAAGAGTTAGGTTTGCATCTCTCTAATGAAGATTTAAAAATCGTTACCCAACGAATTATCGAATTAGGAGATAAAAAAGAAGTTATTACCAAAGAAGATTTACCTTATATCATTTCAGATGTTATCGATAGCCGTTCCATAATAGAAGAAAAAGTAGTTTTAAATTCGTATGTGTTAATGCATTCTAAAGGATTACGACCCTCGGCTACAATTAGTATAACAATCGAAGGAGATGAATACGAGGAAAATGCGCAAGGCGATGGGCAATATGATGCATTTATGACTGCTTTACGTTCAGTTTATAAAAGAAAAGCACGTGTTTTGCCTACATTAATAGATTATGCGGTTCGTATTCCGCCAGGAAGTCATTCTGACGCGTTGTGCGAAACTGTAATCACTTGGACTTACGAAAACAAAGAATTCAAAACTCGCGGATTGGATTCTGATCAAACGGTAGCGGCGATAAAAGCCACACAAAAAATGTTGAATATTATTTAATATACTATAAATCATAAAAAATGAAATTAAAAATAGCCTTATTGGCAGGAGACGGAATTGGACCAGAAGTAATTGATCAAGCTGTAAAAGTATCAGATGCGATTGCGAAAAAATTTAATCACGAAATTACTTGGACACCTGCTTTAACAGGAGCTTGTGCCATTGATGCAGTTGGAGAACCTTATCCAGACGAAACCCACGAAATTTGTATGGCATCTGATGCGGTATTGTTTGGAGCAATCGGTCATCCAAAATATGATAACGATCCATCTGCGCCTGTACGTCCAGAACAAGGATTACTGAAAATGCGTAAAAAATTAGGTTTGTTTGCTAACGTACGTCCAACCTTTACTTTTCCATCATTATTAGATAAATCTCCATTAAAAAGAGAACGTATTGAAGGTACAGATTTAGTGTTCTTAAGAGAACTAACTGGCGGTATTTATTTCGGAGAAAAAGGAAGAAGAGACAACGGAGAAACCGCTTTTGATAATTGTGTATACACTCGTGAAGAAGTACAACGTTTGGCTAAAAAAGGATTTGAATTAGCCATGACCCGTTCAAAAAAATTATGTTGTGTAGATAAAGCCAACGTACTGGAAACATCACGTTTGTGGAGAGAAACCGTACAAGCGATGGAAAAAGATTATCCAGAAGTAACCGTAAGTTATGAGTTTGTTGATGCTGTTGCTATGCGTTTGGTACAATGGCCAAATTCTTACGATGTATTAATTACCGAAAACTTATTCGGAGATATTTTAACAGATGAGGCTTCTGTGATTTCAGGTTCTATGGGATTGATGCCATCTGCTTCATTGGGTTCTAAAATTGGTTTATTTGAGCCTATTCACGGTTCTTACCCACAAGCCACAGGATTAAATATTGCCAATCCAATGGCAACCGTTTTATCTGCAGCCATGATGTTTGAAAACTTTGGTTTATTAGAAGAAGGTGCAGCCATCAGAGAAGCGGTAAATAAAGCATTAAATGCAGGAATTGTAACCGAAGATTTAGCCGATGGCGGAAAAGCTTACGGTACTAAAGAAGTTGGAGATTGGTTAGCAGCAGCTATCTAATATTTTAAAATGAAATAAAAACATCCCCTTTCTGAAATATTATTTTGGAAAGGGGATTCTTTTTGGTTATTTTGTGTAATCTATATAGAGACCAAAATAATTACATGAAAATTTTCAAATCAGAGTTAAAAAATATTGTACAAGATAATACCTCCGATAAGGGGCGTGTTTTTGATACGGTTATTCAAATTTTGATTTTAGTTTCTATGCTTTCATTTGCATTCGAAACTTTTCCTGATAATTCAGAAAATACATTGTTGATATTGCATGTTATTGATGCAGTTTGTATTTGTGTATTTTCTTTTGAGTATTTGGCACGGATTTATGTTTCTCAAAACAGGATAAAGTATATTTTTAGTTTTTTTGGACTCGTAGATTTATTGGCAATTATCCCTTTCTTTTTAGTAAGTACGGTTGATTTAAGAGTACTTCGGATTTTTCGATTTTTTATTATTTTCAGAGCGTTAAAATTGATTCGATACAACAGGGCTTTTCACCGAATTCATTTGGCAGCGCGTATTGTTAGAGAAGAGGTTACACTATTTTTAATCATCACCTTTATTTTTGTTTTTTTAGCTTCTGCAGGGATTCATTATTTTGAATATGAAGCCCAACCAGAAGTTTTTAAATCCGTATTTCATAGTATGTGGTGGGCGATTGTAACTTTAACTACGGTGGGTTATGGCGATGTGTATCCGATAACAGTAGGTGGAAAAGTATTCACTTTTTTTGTGTTAATAATCGGTGTTGCAATAATTACCATCCCAGCAGGTTTGGTAGCTTCGGCTTTATCTAAAGCTAGAGAAATCGAGGAAAAAGAAAGAAAACGAAAACGAGAAATTATGTTTCAACATTTTAAAGATAAAGATATCTAATGCGTTTTTTTATCCAGAATAAGACATCTCGTTATTTTTTCGGTTTGTTTATAATATTTGTTTTAATAGAAGTAGTGGTTCGGTTTTCGCCAACAGTTTTTTCAAATTTAACGGAACGAATTCACTTAAAATCCGCGATGTTTGAATATAGAGATACTACCGAAGTATTGTTTTTAGGGAGTTCGAGGTTTAAAGACGGATTGTCTCCTAAAATAATAGAAAAACAAATCAAAGATTCTTTAGGGCTTTCGATAAAAGCATTCAACGGTGCGTTAACAGGTACTAACGTGCAGCAATTGGATTATTTTTTCAAGAAAGCAATAACCAAAAAAGGACTTCGATTAGTAGTTGTAGAAATTTCGTTTCCGCAATTGTATTTTGATGAAACGTATCAGAATCCAGATCCTGAAAAAATCGGAGTAGAAGAACATTTGCAAAATGGAATAATGGATCACCTGAAGTTGGCTGCATGGCGAAAATCATTTCGAATTGAAAATTTGATCAAAGCTCCTGCTATTTTAGCAACCGATTTTTTAGAAGGATCAGAATTAGATCGGTCTAATTTTATAAGTGATTATTTTAATAAAACGACATTTAAATTCACTAAAACCCACCAAGAACAGTGGCGGCCAAAAGTGATTTTACCACAAGGCGAGCCAGATGGTGACGGTGGAGATTGTTCGATGCATATTTTACAGGATATTGCTCGATTGGCAAAAGAAAATAATGTAAAATTATTATTGGTGATACCACCAGTGATTAATGCTAGGAGTAGTGCAGAATCAACTCCAGAGGTTAAAAAAATATATCAAACAGCGGCAACTAAAATGGGTATGGAAATTTGGGATTATGGAGATATAAAAATATCCGAAAAGTATTTTAGCGATCAAGACAGCCATCTTAATATTGAAGGGCGTTTTGTTTTTTCACACATAATCGGTTCAAAAATCGGTTCGATCATTCAAAAGAGGTAGTATGTTATTTAATAGTTTGACCTTTATAGTATTACATATTATTTCGTTGATTTTATATTGGTCTTTATCCAGTCAAAAAATGCGATTACTGGTGTTTTTGATTTCGTCATTCGTATTTTACGGATGGTTTTATTGGCCGGGATTGATTTTGTTGATGATTGTGATTTTAGTTAATTATGGATTAAGTTCGTGTGTTGCTATTTATCGCAAAAAATGGATTTTTGTAGCTTCGATACTACTTAATTTACTCAATTTATCGTGGTTTAAATATGCAGGATTTTTAATAGAAAATGTAGCGAGTCTGTTGCATATTTTTAATGAAAATATAACAATCCCGAAACCGAATTATTGGTTGCCGTTGGGGATTTCATTTTACACCTTTCAGTTTTTAGGATATTTAACCGATTTATACAAACGAGAAATTGAACACGAAAAATCACTATTAAATTTTGCTGTTTTTAAATGTTTATATGCACAATTAATAGCCGGCCCTATTGTTAGAGCGGATGAATTATTGCCACAATTACATAAAAAAGCATCGTTTGATTTGACCAATTTTCAGAAAGGTTTTTTTCTGATGATTGGCGGTTTATTTATTAAAATTTGCGTTGCGGATATTTTATCACAATTTGTGAATTGGGGATTTTACGCGCCACATACTATAAGTACACTTCATGCTTGGTTAACACTGTACGGGTTTTCATTTCAAATATTGAGTGATTTTTGGGGATATTCAACCATTGCTATCGGAGTGGGTTTAATGTACGGAATAACATTACCCAATAATTTTAATTTTCCTTATACAGCAATCTCATTACAAGATTTTTGGAGAAGATGGCATATCACGTTATCGGTGTGGTTCCGAGATTATTTATACATCCCATTAGGAGGGAATAAAGGCGAACACGGTCCTTATAAAAATATGATTATCACCATGACTATAGCGGGTATTTGGCACGGTGCTGGATGGAATTTTATAATTTGGGGGTTTGGTCACGGTTTGTTTTTAGCGATTGAGCGTAAATTTGAATTTCAAAAATTAAAAAGCACCAATAAATGGGTGAAGATGCTCCGCGTCTTTTTGATATTTAATATAGTAAGTTTTTTATGGGTGTTTTTTAGAGCTTTAGATTTCAATCATGCATTACAATTTATAAATGCATTAGCATTACCACCATACGGAACAAGTATAGCTCATCAAGAGATGTTGATTATTACGCTAGCGTTGTTCGTGTTTTTTAATAAAAAATTAGGGCGTTTATTTGATGGAGATAATTTCACTGTACTACCACTTAAAAAGCAGTTGATGTTAACTACTTTACTTATTCTTTTGATGATAGCGTATGCAGACGCTCGATTGGATTTTATTTATTTTAATTTTTAGGTTTTTTCCTTACCTGAACAAAAATTAAACAATCAAAATCTCATCTTCTGTCAAGATTTCTTCTTGACGTAAACGTAGTAAAATTTGAGCAACGGCTATAGTGTCTTTTTCACAGTATATAATAATACGATCAACATCCTTTTCGATATAATAGGTATGACCAACTTGGCTGCCGTCTATATCATCCTTGGGTGTAGGGATGTTTAATACATTTGTTAAAAGACGCAGGGAGGTAAAGTTTTTATAATCACCAAATTTCCAGAGTTCTAGAGTGTCTAGATGCGCAATTTCCCAAGGTTTTTTACCAAATAGATTGAGCTTTGCTGGGATTGTAATTTGATTGATAATCATGCGACGTGCGATGTATGGAAAATCAAATTCTTTACCATTATGAGCGCATAAAAGATGTTGCGGTTGGCTAAAATGACTTTCTAATAGATTTTTAAACTCCAATAAGAGTTTTTTTTCTTCTCCATGAAAAGTAGTCACTCTAAATTGACGGGAATCATTTTTAAAAACAAAGTATCCAACGGATATACAAATGATTTTACCGAACTCTGCCCAAATACCGGCACGATCATAAAATTCTTCAGCTGAGAATTCTTCTTTACGGGTATATTTAGTTTTAAGATCCCAAAGTTCTTTTTTTTCGTCGTCTTACGCGTTGAATTCTGCCTGTTCAGGAACGGTCTCAATATCTAAAAACAGAATGTGTTCTAAATTAATTTTTTGGATCATTTGCCAACATATTATAGGCTTCTTTTATATAAACATACAAATCGTCGCTGTGTTCGTCAGTGGTGCGTTGTAAGCCTTTTAAATGTCCTAAGCGCACAATGATTAGATCGTCTTCAGGAATTACAATTACAAATTGTCCTAAATGCCCACGCATATAAAATATTTTCTTGCCCATATAATCGCTCAACCAAAAACCGTATCCGTAGTCTTTATAAGTAGGGAAACGAGATACAACCGACTTTTCGACAAAGGCAGTGTCTAAAATCTGTTTACCATTAAAATTACCTTTGTTTTTATATAATTTTCCAAAACGGGCAAAATCACGCGCGTTACTGGCGATACAACAAAATGCTTTTTCGATACCGTTTTCCTCGTCAAGTTGCCATAAGGCATCATTTTCAGCTCCCATAGGTTGCCAAAATTTTTCTGAAAGATAGTTGGATAACGATTGGTTGGTTGCTTTTTCAATCACCATTGCTAACAATTGGGTATTGCCACTCAAGTATTTATGTTGTATGCCTGGCTGTTCGGTTACGTTTTGTATAAGCATGGTGTTACTTAATCCTGTATCAAAATAAACGCGTGTCATCACTGAAAATGGGCTATAATAACTTTCGTCCCAATTTAATCCAGATCCCATTGAGGCTAGATCACCTACAGTCATTTTAGCGGCTAATCCTTTTGAATACTCGTGGAAAAAATCACCTACGGGTTGCTCCAAACTTTTGATTTTTCCTTCCATGATGGCTTTACCTAATAAAGCTGTTGTGATGCTTTTTGCCATGGAGAAAGAATTAGATTTGCGTTTGGCATCAAATCCATCCCAATATTTTTCGTGCCAAATACTGTCATTTTTGATGATGAGGTAGGCGACAGTTTGTAGGTCTTTATTTGTTTTTTCTAAAACTTCCGTTTCGGGTACTTTGTTGTAATCGCTATGGATTGCCCACGGTTGTGGTAGTGTGGAAGCAGGGATAACTCGATTGTCAAATTTGGTATAATCCTCAAGATAAGCTGTTTTGTGACCTGTTAAATATATCACACTTACCGCTTTGACGATATAACCGTATCCTGTGAGGTATAATCCTGCAATCAAAACAAGAATAGTAATGATTAACCATTTAAGAATTGCTTGTATGATTTTCATAAAAAGTAATTTTTTAGCTCGCAAATATGCCTTTTGTCATCAAGGCTTCGACGGGAACTTGATTTTTTTCTTGGATGGATTGTGTTGGAAAAACAAATTTTTTATCAAACATTTGATTGCCGATAAAATAACTTACGTTAAAAATATTTTCGAGTTCTAAAACATTGGTAGTTAACATTTCGATTCGTACGGCTGTAAATGGAGAAACTTCTTTATATGAGTGCCGTAGAGCGGAAGTCACACGTTCTTCATTATCAATAACGCCTTGCGCTTTAGAAACGATCATCACCATTTCTATGGGAGTGTCTAGTGTATTTAGTAGATACACAAACCATGTATTGGCTTCAATATCATTATTCCATTCGTATATCGCGATGATATGAACGTTTTTTACTTCGGGAATAACAATATCCTTTTTCATTAAAGGGAGCTTTTAAATTGTTCTAAAAATCGAATATCATTTTCATAAAACATGCGGATATCTCCTATTTGGTACAACAGCATTGCAATTCGTTCGACGCCCATTCCAAAGGCAAACCCACTATATTTATCGGGGTTAATTTTACAATTGTTTAATACATTTGGATCTACCATACCACAACCTCCAATTTCTAACCAACCTGTTCCTTTGGTGATTCGGTAATCGGTTTCGGTTTTAAGCCCCCAATAAATATCAATTTCGGCACTTGGTTCTGTAAACGGAAAATAAGAAGGTCTTAATCGTATTTTAGATTTGCCAAACATTTCTTTGGTAAAATACAATAAGGTTTGTTTTAGGTCTGCAAACGAGACGTCTTTATCGATGTATAATCCTTCGATTTGGTGGAAGATGCAGTGCGATCGTGCTGAAATATTTTCATTACGAAACACACGACCTGGAGAGATGGTGCGTAAGGGTGGTTTGTTTTCCTCCATATAACGTACTTGCACCGATGAAGTGTGGGTACGTAATAAAATATCAGGGTTGGTTTGTATAAAAAAGGTGTCTTGCATGTCCCGTGCAGGATGGTGTTCTGGCAAGTTTAATGCGGTAAAGTTGTGCCAATCATCTTCAATTTCAGGACCTTCGGATACATTAAATCCAATATTTGAAAATATATCAATGATCTGATTTTTAACAATTGATATGGGATGTCTTGATCCAATATCAAAAGTACTTGCAGGACGGGTTAAATCATCCGATTTTATTTTAGCACTATTCTGACTTTCAATAGAATCCGCTAACGTATTGATTTTATTTTGTGCGGTATCTTTGAGTTGGTTGATGATTTGCCCAAACTCTTTTTTTTGATCATTAGGAACATCTTTAAATGCTGCAAAAAAAGTATTTAACAATCCTTTTTTACTTAAATATTTAAGTCTGAAAGCTTCTAACTCTTCTTTTTTAGTTGTTTGAAAATTTTCAGCTTCGAGTATATGTCCTTTAATTGTATCTATCATCTGTATAAAATCTATGCGTATCAAAAATAGGTAATTCGTTCTAAATTTAAGAAATGTATTGTGTTTCTAAAAAATAATTTACAATGGCTTCCTTCATTAATACGGATTGTTCGCCGGCTTTTAATGGAGGCAATTCTTCTTTAATGGTATAATGTGGCCAACCTTCTTCGTCATAATAATCAAATTCATAATAACCGTAAGGTTCTAATAAACGGCAAATGGCGATGTGCATTAAGTTCAGTTTTTCGTCTTTTTTAAATTCACGATGGATGGCGCTGAGCTCTTGCAATCCAATAAGATAAATGATGGCATCTAAGTCTAACGCATCTCCGTCAGCAAATTGATCGGAAAGTTTTTTAACTACAGTATCCCAATGGTTTTTAAGTTGTTCGTCTCTCGACATCAGATTTCAAATTTTAAGAATTTCAAAGATACAAAAAGGCATTAGTTTTTTGGTAAACTAATGTAGAAGCTCTTACTTTGTTTCATAATAAATAGCATGCAAACAGTCGATATCATTTTAAGTTGTTTTTTGGGATACGGTATTGTTAGAGGTCTTTGGAAAGGTTTTTTTTACGAATTGGCCTCTTTTGTATCTTTGGCTTTGGGTGTTTATATCACCATTCGGTTTTCGTATTGGGTTAAAAACTGGATTGCCGTAACATTTGATTACCAATCTAATTACCTTAACGCGATTGCTTTTATTTTAACGTTTATTTTAACAGTTATAGGCGTTATGCTATTGGCTGGTTTTTTAACAAAAATGACATCGTTAGCTAGTTTAGGATGGGTTAATAAAGGGTTTGGCGCTTTATTCGGATTACTAAAAATGATTTTATTTTTGAGTGTAATTTTATACTTTTTTACAAATTTAAATAAAAGCGAAGGGTTGGTACAACACGAGATTATCGATCGATCCATTTTGTTTCATCCAATAATGTCTGTATCTAAAAATATCTATCCCATATTAGAGGAGTATTTTCCTGAAGTGATGGAACAAAAAGAAGCGTTACGAAAAGCTATTTAATCTTTTTGATTTTTGTTGAGGCTATCCAACCTTCCGAACCGTTGGCGATCTCGATTTTACTCCAATTGTTGTAGGTTTCTTTTATAAAAACTTTACAGCCTTCGTGTAAGGTCATTATTGAATCACTGTCGGTTTTGGGTTCTTCCTTGAGAGGAGCGACATCCGAAAATACAATTGCAGGTTGTTGAATATAATATTGGTCTTGTTCAAATAGAGAAGCGGTTACAGATACTGCGAGAGCTACTAAAACAACAAACATACTTATAAAAAATACACGTTTAGATGTAGAACTGATACTGAAAAAATACGCGATAAAAATTAGAAGTGTGGCTATAGACAAACTCACAGTAATCCACGCCCAAACATCGTAATGAAATATGCTGGTTATATCGTGCAGTATTTTTACAAATCCTACCTTAGGTACTTCTTTGATTTCATCAATGGTCATTGCTTGTGCAAATCGCAGGTTATTTAAGACTTCTTTATCGTTAGGATCAAGCAACAATGCTTTTTCGTAATAATAAATTGCAGGAGCAATATGATGTAATTTATAATGAGCATTGGCTAAATTAAAATATAAAGCGACAGATTCTTGTTTGGTTTTGATAATGTTTTCGTAAACGGTTATTGCTTCTTCATATTTTTCATTAAAATATAACGTATTGGCTTTTTCCATTTCTGGATTTGCCCATAAATTAGAGGTTATAAGTAGTAAAAAAAGCCCGAATTGTTTTGTCATGGTTAAATTTGTTTTCCTAAAGCCAATAATGTTTTAACAGCTTTGTCGTAATCATTTTTGATCGTAACACTTGTAGTTGGCGTATAACGTGCCAGTTCGCAATTTTCGATCAAATCCATAAACGATGTAATGTCTTCTGGAATGATATTTTTATCTTCTAGCAACGATTTAATCGTATCTTTTTGCATATCCGACGCTTCGATATGCAATTTTGCTTTCATGAAATTATGTAGCGATTTTTCCAAAGAAATATAAAATTGTTCCTCATTTGTAATGTTCTTTTTGGCTTCAGAAAGGTATTTTTTAGCAAGTCTTTCGGATTGTCGGGTTTTATTGCCAAATACATCCTGAGCTGATTTTTCTTTTCTTTTCTTAAATAAGATAAGTAACGGAATAAAACATAATGGTATCGATACCAACAAGATGTATAACTCAGACCCTAAAAAGTCTTCTGAATCAACAGGATTTAATTGGGTGTCGGATTTGATGTATTTGAATTTAGCAGTTTTAGGAACAGCTGTTTTTGAAGATCCGTTTATACTACCATTGCCAGAAGCAACTGTACGGTCTAAACTATTAGGTCCATCGATTACATCGATGATTACTTCGTTAGATAAAATAGTTTTATAAGTGCCTGTTTTAATATCAAAGTAATTAAAAGAAAGTGGTCTAATCGGAAAATTTCCCTGAAATTGAGGTATAATAGTGTATTTATTACCTACATAACCTTTTAAACCGTCAGCGGTTGTCGTTACTTTTTCGGTAGAAATTGGATCGTAAACTTCTAATGAGCTAGGAATTAATGGTTCTGGAATGTTAAATAGTTTTAAATTTCCTTCACCGCTAACTCGTACATCTAAATCCAAAGATTCGCCGTGTTTCACTCTAGTTTTACTTGGTTTTACAACAAAGTCAAAACGTCCGACAGCACCACTGAAATCGGTTGGTCTATTTTTAGTTGGTAGTGGTTTTACGTGTATAGTTTTTGACGTGGTTGAAAACGTTTGATTATCAGTGGTGGTAATCATTCCTCCAAAAAAATCACGTTTATTAGTTGGTAATTCTACCGAAATATCTAACGATAGTGGTTCGATTGTTAATTTACCTATTTTTTGTGGGTATAAGATGTTTTTACGTAAAACAACATAGCGGTATTCTTCGCCTTTATAAAATGTTTTTTCGATTTTGAGATCTTTGATATCAATGTCTTGGCTCCAGAAATCTTGAAATTTAGGGAAACTGATTTCACGCCAATTACGAATACTAATCTTAGAACTTACATATAGCTTGTGAACTACCGTAATAGGTTCGTTGATGTACGGACTTGTTTTAGAAATTTCAGAAACCAAGTGGATATGCTCACTTGCCGAAAATTCGATTTGATTCGGGTCTTTTGGTTTTTCAATTGCATCGGTAACGACTACCGTAATTGGTGACGAATAATACGTTTTTCCGTTAATTTCTATTGAAGATTGCGGGATAACTAATTTTCCTTTTCGAATAGGTGTTAGGTAATACGAATAGGTTTTGTTAAACGTTTTTTCAGAGTTTAACCACGACATACTCACGGATTGATTAGGCCCTCCAACAATTCTGAATCCTTCAAAATCAGGTGGTCTAAAGGTGTCGCCATCTTCGTTCATCGTAAAATCAACACGCAAACGCTCGTTTAACCCGAGTGTTTTTCGGCTGACCTTTGCCTCAAATTTGGTTTGTGACCAAGCCGTAGAAAAGCATAACAGTAACAATAATGCTATGCTTTTAATCTTGGGACTATCTATTTTAAATAAACTAAATTTCATACGTTATGCCAATTGGATTTACCAGTTTTTATCCTGCTGAATTGGACTTCCTTTTACTTTTTGTTTGTTGATTTTTTTCTGAACTTTTTTCTCTTCATTATTTATTGCTTCCAATAAACTTTCCATTCGTTGTTTAGAATATTTTCCTTCTTGTGGTTCTGGTTTTTTATTTTCGCCAGGCTGTTCTTTGTTTTGGTTCTCGTCTTTTTTGTCTTTTTGTGATGGATCTTTTTCGTTTTCTTTTTTATCCTTTTCGTTTTCCTTATTTTTGTCTTTATCCTTTTTGTTTTCGTCTTTTTTATCTTGTTTTGGCGGGTTTTTCTTTAATAATTCTTTTGCCAAAGCTAAATTGTATCGGGTTTCCTCGTCTGTTGGATCGTTGCGTAATGCATCTTTATAAGCAGCAACAGCTTCGGCATATTTTTTCTCTTTCATAAAAATGTTTCCTAAATTATGAAAAGTTTGGTGTAATTCCTTTTTATTTTGACTGTTGTCAATTACTTTTTTATAAGCGCTCTTGGCTTCTGAATGTTGTTCTTGTTTGTAGATGGTGGTGCCTAAATTGTAAGCGCTAACGGTATGTTTGGGGTTTTTAGCATTAACGGCTCGGTATTTTGATTCTGCGGTTGTGTATTTTTTTTCGGTATAGTGTGCGTTTCCATCCGTTATTAATTCATTGGTTTGCTGCGAAAAAGCGAACCATGAACTTAAAACGATTAAAAAGTGTATGACTGTTCTCATGCTGTCTTTTCGTTAAATAAATTTAACTTTCGTAACCATTCTGTTTTTCTTTCTAAAATAAAAATATCTAAAAACAACAATAAAAAGGCGAAACCGATAAACCATTGGTATTGGCTTTCGAATCCAGAAATTTGTTGTGTTTCGAATTCTGTTTTTTCGATAGAATTTAAGATGTTTCCAAAATCATCCAAAACCACTTTTGTATTTGTACCATCAATATATTTACCTTGTGTGATGGTGGCAATTTTTTCAAGTATTTCGATATTCATTTTAGTTACAACCACCTCATTTTGTTTGTTTCGCAAAAAACCAGATACGACACCGTTTTCTTTTAATGGGATTGGACCTCCGTTAGGCGTTCCGATACCGATAGTAACGATTTTCATACCCAATTCTTTTGCTTTTTCTGCAGCACTTACAGCGTCTTCAGAGTGATCTTCTCCATCGGATAAAAGTACTAAAAGGCGATTAGTTTGGTTGCTGTCATCAAAATAATTTGAAGCTACTTCAATAGCTTCGTTTATGGCTGTCCCTTGTGAGGAAACCATATCCGTATTGATGTCTTGCAAAAACATTTTGGCGATACTATAATCCGTAGTAATTGGTAAAACGGGGTAGGCGCTACCTGCATATGCAATTATTCCGATACGATCGGTACCTAATTGATTGATGATTTGCGATACAATTTGTTTGCTTTTTTCGATACGATTGGGAGCAATATCTTCGGCAAGCATACTTTTAGAAACATCGACAGCAAATACGATATCAATACCTTCTCGCTTGACGGTTTCCAACTTTGTTCCGATTTGAGGATTGACTAATCCGATAATTAAAGCACTTAACGCGAGTAGAACGACAACAAATTTAAGAATCGGTTTGTTGGACGAATAATTAGGGCTAAGTTGTTTTAAGAGTGCGCTGTCTGCAAAATTGCGTTGTGCTCTTCTTTTCCAAAACAGTAAATATAAAAAAGCTACTACAACCAAAGGGAGTAGTGTAAATAAGTAAAAATAAGAACTCTTTTCTAATTCGTACATTTATATAAAACTTCTAAATATTGTATATTTTAATATGGTTTCTATCAATAATAATAAGCCTGCTATAAGTGCAAGTATTCTAAATTTTTCGTGGTACCGAAAATACTTCTTTTCTTTTATTTCTGTAGTCTCAAGAAGGTTAATTTCGTCATAAATTTCTCTTAATTTTTTGTTATCAGTAGCGCGGAAGTATTTTCCGTCAGTGGTTTTTGCGATGGCACGCATTAATTTTTCATCGAGCTCTACCTGCATTTTTTTGAAGAGAAAACGTCCTTGCGCATCAATTGCATATGGAAATTCCGCCATTCCGCTGGTACCAATTCCGATAGTATATACTTTAATCCCGTATTCTTTGGCTAACTCAGCCGCTGCATTGGGCTCTAAAAAACCAGAATTGTTTACTCCGTCGGTTAATAGGATGATGATTTTGCTTTTTGCTTTGCTGTCTTTTAAACGATTGATAGAGGTGGCTAACCCCATTCCAATACCTGTCCCATCTTGTAAAATATTGTCATATTTGATGCTTTGTATGGCATCTTGAATGATTGCTTTGTCGCTTGTTATTGGAGTTCGGGTATAACTTTCGGCAGCATACACTACGATTCCGATTCGGTCATTAACGCGATTGGCAACAAAATTAGAAGCAACATTTTTAAGTGCTTCGATACGATTGGGTTGTAAATCTTTAGCCAACATACTGGCAGATACATCAATCGCCATTACAATATCAATTCCTTTATTGGTTTTGGTGTTGCTTGTGATATCGACTGTTTGAGGTCGAGCCAAAGCCACAATTAACAAACCAAGAGCAATTATTCGGAGTGAAAACAATGCAGGTTTTAAATAAGCTAATTTGCTTTTATGCGTTTTAAAACCGTCTAAACTATTTATTTTTAGGGTGTTGTATTTGTTTTTTTGTTTCCAAATTTCCCATAAAATAGGTAAGGGCAATAACAGGAATAACCAAAAAAAATCGGGATGTAAAAATGTCACGTTACTCATTATTTACTTGTTTTTTCGATGGCTACGGAATTTATAATTCGCTGTTTTACTTTTTCTGAAAACTCGTTATTGTCGTTATAAAAAACTACAATTTGTTGTAATGCTTTGTCTTGTTTGAATATCAACATTTCAAAACGGATTCTTTTTTGTTCTTGTGATTCAGGCAACGGCATTGATAATGAGCCAAAGGCTTTTTTACCTGAAATATCTTCTTCTAACTGAAAATCATCTTCGTTAATTAAAATATTTTGAGCACCTTGACGTTCGAGATACGAAAATGCTTTTTCGGTGACGACATTCAGGTCAATCGAATCTTTTTCTAAAAGAGGTGTTGAACTGATTTGTACAAAAAATTCGTCTTCGATTGTGCCTACTTGAAACAACTGTTCTTTTGTACCGTTAGATTTCAATCGTGTTAAAACCTCAGGCGTTTCTATTTTGATACTTGGATAACCATAATCGCTGGTAAGCCATTCTGTTTCTAAAATACGTTTGCTGCTTTTGCGACCAAATAGAGATGTGATTCCGCCTAAACCATCATTGTAAAACAGGATTCCTAACCCAATGTATACGATTACGATGCTGGCTACCGCCCCGATAATAATGCGTTGTTTGGTAAATAAAGGTGTTTTCTGTTTTTGAGCAATATGTTCTTCTTCCGCCTCTTCTTCTGATTTTTTAGGAATCGTCTTGTCGAGTGTTAACAAAATGGTTTCGGTCGTTTTTCGGTCGTTAACAATTTCAAACTCCAAAGGCATTGATTTGGCAAACTTCACCAAATCAGCATTTTGTAACACTTTGTTAAGATCGAGTAACGTTTCTTTCGAAAGGGCTATTTTTTGAGATTTAAATGCTTTTTTTAATCCATCAATAACTTCTGACGACGTGCTCTCCATCGCAGGGATTTCAATAGCTTCTTCAATATACGTTCGGACGATTTCGGTAAGTTCGCTGTAATACGGTTTGACGTCGCCTTTTTGCCATAGTTGTTTCTCTTCTAATCGACTTAATAATGCTGTGGCTTTTTCAATCGGAGAAGTAAAAACTTCTTCAACCGCTTTTTCTTTAGGTTTGTATGCTTTTATTAAAAAGTAAATAAGTGCCGCACCAGGTATAAGTAATAAATACCACAACCAAGAATAGTCGGGTTTTGACTCGATGTTAATAATCGATTTGATGTCGTACATTTTTTGTTTTAGCGTATCAACAGCTACGTTGTTAACCACCACTTGCACAGAATCCGTTAAATATGATCGATTATTGATGATAACTGATAATCGGGGTATGGTATAATGCCCAGAATCAAATTGTGTTAAGCCGTATTTTTTGATTAACTCAATGGTTTGATCTTGTTTGATGGTGTCAACAGGGTAGGATTCAATAACCTCTAAAGCACCAAAATTATTTCGTTCCGGAAACGTAACCACGCTTTCTTTGGGTACAGTTGTTTTTAAGGTCAAATTTATCTGAGCCCCAATTTTAATTTTTGTACTGTCAACAGCGGTTTGTATCGTAGGGTTTTGACCTAATACGATAGAGGAAAAAAGGATTGAAAATAGTAGAATAGGTAGTTTTTGTATCATTTTCAATTATCTCGATTTAAAATAACCTAACAGTTTTTGGGTATACGATTCATCTACTCGGGATTGCACGATACCTGATCCGCATTTATAAAATGTATTTTGAAAATACTGAACTTTTTCTTGATAATATTTTTCGTAAGCCTGTCTAGTGGATTTAGAGTTGGTATTAACCAATTGAATTTCGTTTGTTTCGGCATCCAACATGGGAACAAGTCCGATATTTGGCATTTGCTCTTCTCGTTTGTCATAAATTCGTACGCCTGTTATATCGTGTTTTTTACTGGCAATTTTTAAAGCCTGTTCGTAGACGGGGCTAATAAAATCCGAAATAACAAAAACAATTGCTTTCTTTTTTTGGATACTTGATAAATACTCTAAAGCACATTTTAGGTTTGTTTTGGTGCTTTTGGGCTTAAACTCTATAAGTTCACGAATAATACGTAATACGTGTGATTTTCCTTTTTTAGGAGAAATAAAAAGTTCAATTTGATCCGAAAATAAAATCAATCCTATTTTATCGTTGTTTTGAGTTGCCGAAAAAGCTAATGTTGCTGCGATTTCGGTAACAATATCTCTTTTGAGGTGTTTAGTTGTACCAAAACTTTCAGAACCACTAATGTCGACAACCAACATCATCGTTAGTTCTCGTTCTTCTTCAAAAACTTTGATGTACGGTTCGTTATAACGTGCCGTAACATTCCAATCAATAGCTCGTATGTCATCGCCGTATTGGTATTGACGTACTTCGCTAAAAGTCATTCCGCGTCCTTTGAAAGACGTGTGGTACTCGCCCGAAAAGATGTGATCGCTCAATCTTCGGGTTTTGATTTCTATTTTTCGAACTTTTTTGAGTAATTCTTTCGTATCCATTTTATAATTTGTTTAAAGTTTAAAAAGTTTAAGGTTGTATGATTTTTGTATAAAAACATACAACCTTAAACCTTAAACAAATTTTTAAGGAACTTCGATTTCGTTTACAATTTTATTAATGATATCAACTGATGTAATGTTTTCCGCCTCTGCTTCATAAGTTACACCAATTCGGTGGCGTAATACATCATAAACAACAGCTCGTACATCTTCGGGGATTACGTAACCCCTTCTTTTAATAAAAGCATAACATTTTGATGCAGTCGCTAAGTTGATACTACCCCTTGGTGAAGCCCCAAAACTGATTAAAGGTTTGATGTCTGCAAGATTATATTTTTCAGGAGTACGTGTTGCGAAAATAATATCAAGAATGTATTTCTCGATTTTTTCGTCCATATATACTTCTCGTACTGCTTGTTGTGCTGCTAAGATTTGTTTAACAGAAACAACTGGTTTTATCGTTTCGTAAGCACCTTTTAAATTTTGACGCATAACCAAACGCTCTTCTTCCATTTTTGGATAATCGATCACAGTTTTAAGCATAAAACGATCGACTTGTGCTTCAGGTAAAGGATATGTTCCTTCTTGCTCGATAGGATTTTGGGTTGCTAAAACTAAAAACGGACGATCTAGAGTAAATGTTTCGTCACCGATGGTAACTTGTTTTTCCTGCATCGCCTCAAGTAAGGCAGATTGTACTTTTGCAGGCGCTCTATTAATCTCATCTGCTAATACGAAGTTAGCAAAAATAGGTCCTTTTTTAATAGAAAATTCGTTGGCTTTGATGTTGTAAATCATTGTTCCGACTACATCTGCAGGCAATAAATCTGGGGTAAATTGGATTCGGCTAAAGCTACCTTCAATTGCTTTAGATAATGAGTTGATCGCTAAAGTTTTTGCCAAACCTGGTACGCCTTCTAATAAAATATGGCCTTGCCCTAATAATCCGATTAATAATCGTTCAATCATTTGTTTTTGACCAACAATTACTTTGTTTAATTCAAGCGTTAATAAATCAATGAAAGCACTTTCTTTTTCAATTTTCTCATTAATCGCTCTAATATCAATAGTAGTATTCTCTTCCATAATTAATTATTATTAATATAACAGATTGCAAAATGACATTTTTTTTTCGTTATACCGTGTTAAAAGACCGTTAAAATTTTAAAAAACAAATCAATTAGTTTTATTTCACGAGACTTTCATCTATTCAAAAACGTTACATTTGATTAAACGAAAAACTAAAATAATTAAAATTTAGCACTAAATGCAAACTAAAATTATTGCAGGCACAATGAATTGGGGTGTATGGGGTAAAAACTTGAATACATCACAAATGGCAACTATAATCGAGACTTATTTAGAGATTGGTATTACTGTTTTTGATCACGCGGATATTTATGGCGGGCATACAACAGAAGAAGCTTTTGGTGCCGCTTTTAAAACAACAGGAATAAATAGAGATCAAGTGCAATTTATTTCAAAATGTGGGATCAAGTATCCGGCTCCAAACCGAAATTATGCACTTAAACATTATGATTATTCGAGGGCGCATCTTATCTTTTCAGTAGAAAACTCGTTACGTAATTTACAAACCGATTATTTAGATCTTTTATTATTGCATCGTCCAAGTCCGTTATTGGATGTACGAGAAGTTTCTGATACCATACAAGAACTCCAAAAATCGGGTAAAATAAAAAAGATTGGTGTTTCCAATTTTACACCGTCACAAATGGCTTTGTTGCAAAAAGAAATATCCTTGGATTGCAATCAAATCCAATGTTCACTAACACATTTTGACGCGATGTTAGACGGTACTTTGGATTATATGCAAACCAATGCTATAAAGCCAATGGCTTGGAATCCTTTAGGAAGCATTTATCGCGAAGATTCAGAACATATAATCCGAATCAAAAACATATTGGATCAACTATCCATAAAATACGAAGTGTCGATAGATTTGATTTTACTTTCGTGGTTATTACGCCATCCAGCAGGTATTTTACCCGTAGTGGGCACGGCAGACATTCAAAAGATTTCGAATTTTGAAAAATTAAAATTTATTACATTAGAATTAGAAGATTGGTTTATGTTATGGGAAGCCAGTTTAGGACATAAAGTACCTTAGTTATGATAAATAAACGTTTGTTGATTAAAAATCTATTGGCCTACTCGAGCGAAAATACTTTTTTTGATAAAAAACGTTTGATTGATTTTGAAACTCGTGAAGGAAAATCAAAGTTTTTGAAACACATTTGTGCACTCTCCAACGCCAACCCACATAATAATTCGTATTTATTGATAGGTGTCGAGGATGAGGATAATACAATTGTAGGCGTAGATTTTTTTGACGATAGTAAAATTCAAAATATCGTTAATGCATACTTGGAAAATCCACCTAAAATTTTGTACGAAAATATTCTTTTTCCACACCTTAAAGCCAATAAAGTTGTAGGTCTTGTCACGATAAGTCCAGACGAACACACTTCATCTTTTAAGAAAAACATAGGACTCATTCCTACAAAAACAGTATATAATCGGGTAGGGAGTATTTCTATGCCTCAACAAGGCAGTTACACCACCAAAAAAGAAAATACGACCATTGTAAAATCGATTGAAAATAGCTCTCAAAACAGAATTAAAGACACGTTAGACGGTGTGATTTCTTTCATAAAAGACAAGCACCCCACTATTGAATCCGAATATATTGTTTTTAAAGAAATCTACGTTTTGTGCTGGGCAGGTGTTAAAAAAACAGTGAAAGATACAGTTTACTATTCTCGAGTAGATATTGAATTAATTAACGAGCAGGTAAAGTTGTTTTATTCTGCTTTGGACGAGGTCAGTATTTCGTATACCGAAAATACATTTGAGATTATTGAATATATTTCTGCTAAAATTAAAAGTAACCGCGATTATTTTCCGTTTGAAAAAGTTTGTATCACCTTTGACGACAAAGGGAGATATATGATCGAACGTAAATTGTTATTTGAGTCACCAAGTTATGACAATCGGTTATTAACCGATCTATACACCAAATATTTGCGTTTATCTAACTTAATCAAAGCTGATGGGGTTTTACTTTTAGAAGAAATAGAAAGCCTCAAAAATATGGCGTCAACGCTACTGATTTGCCATCTTCAAAATTATACCGATGCGTTAACGACATTGTTAGATTTACATCATTTTTTAAAATCAAATGATGCGCATCACATTTTGCCCTCGGTAAAAGGAGCGCTTCGTATTTTACGAAAATTGAAGTATGAGGTGGTGGGGTAAATTATTTTTAGTCGTGGTTGTCTGTTTTTCTTTGAAAGGATTTTCACAAGAAGACGTCACATTCAAATACAAAAAAGTAGCCGTAACATCAGATACCATCACAATTGCTTCTAAAAGCATAAATACCGCTTTTTTTAAAATCACAAAAGCCGATCAATCGCCGATCAATCCCGATCAATATTGGGTGGATTACACCAAAAGTCGTTTGGTCTTGAAACCAGGTAACGAAATCACAACGGATTCAATTGTTATTCGGTATCTGGATTTCCCCGAATTTTTGACCCAAAAATATAGCTTATACGATCAAAAAAAGATATTGAATTCGCCCATTAATTTGGCGGATTTACGTAAAGATACCCGTCCTAAATCAGCCTTATATGAGCCTTTTGAAGGGTTAAATACCTCGGGGAGTATTTCGCGTGGGATCACGATTGGTAACAATCAAAATGCGGTAGTTAATTCGAATTTGGATTTGCAATTGAGTGGTCAAATTGCTGAGGGAGTTACACTTCGGGCTTCTATACAAGATAGTAACATACCTATACAAGATGGGGGTTATTCGCAAAAATTAGATCAATTTGATCAGGTTTTTATGGAATTGTTTGGCGATAAATGGAACATAAGAGGAGGTGATTTATTTTTAGAAAACAGAAAATTATCGTTTTTAAATTTTAATAAAAAAGTACAAGGGATTTCTACCCATTTTCAATTGGGTAAAGAAGGAAATATAACCACCATCGATAACTCCGTTGGGATCGTAAGGGGGCAATACGCCAAAAGTGTTTTTGTAGGACAAGAGGGTAATCAAGGTCCATATAAATTAAAAGGAAGTGGTAATGAATTGTATGTGCTGGTTATATCGGGTAGCGAACGTGTTTTTGTTAACGGAATCGCCTTAACACGCGGAGAAACGGGAGATTATGTAATCGATTACGGGGCGGGCGAGGTAACCTTTAATGCTACGTATCCGATTACTTCGGAGATGCGAATCACGGTCGAATACCAATTTTCGGACCGAAATTATAACCGTTTTATAACCTACAACGACATCAAACACCAGCGCGATCGCTGGTATGTAGGCGGGTATTTGTATGCCGAAGGCGATATTAAAAACCAACCGTTACAGCAGTCGTTAACAGACGAGCAAAAGTTGGTGTTATCACAAGCAGGAGATAATAAAGATAAAATGGTAGCTCCATCGGCGATAGTAGCAAATTATGAAGTCGATAAGATTTTATACCATAAAAGAATCATCGACAATCAAGAAGTATATGTTTTGGCAAACAACCCGAATGAATTGGTGTACAAAGTGCAATTTTCGCAAGTAGGACAAAATTTAGGAAATTACAATGTGATAAATCGTTTTGATGTAAATAAAACGTATCAATATGTGAGCCCTGTAAACGGAATCAAACAAGGTACACACGAACCTTTTGTGAGTATAGTAGCGCCAATTAATTTGCAGGTGTATGTTTTTGAGGGAGGTTATAAAAATGAAGATAAAACGACCATCACCACAGAGTTGAGTGTGAGTAAAAAAGATAGTAATTTATTTTCGGGGATAGACGATCAAGATAATCAAGGCGTAGCAGGTAAGATCATTACCAAACAACGTTTGTTATCCAAAAAATGGCAAGGCGATGTGTTTGCCAATTACCAATTGATACAACAAAGTTTTAGCCCTGTTGAACGCGTGCTCGAAGTTGAGTTTAATCGGGATTGGAATTTGAATAATCCAACGGGTACACAACGGATGCTTTCGTCGGGATTGGATTTTAAACTACCTAAAAAAGGGGCGATTTTATACAGTTATAACAATTTGCAATACGCCAAAGATTTTGAAGGAAATAAACATTTGGTCAATAGTTTTTTTACCTTAAAAAAGTGGCGACTGACCCATCAAAGCAGTTGGATGAAAAGCCAAAGCACGTACGCACAAGCCGAATTTTTGCGAACACAAACTCAGGCGCGGTATCATTTTTACAAAAACTGGATAGGCGGATCACAACGGATAGAAGACAACCAAGAAATCGTCAACAACACCCGTCAGTTTTCGGCCAAAAGCCAACGATTTTCAGAGTGGGGAGCACATGTAGGGCGTGGTGACTCGACCAAAGTATATATTCAGATCGGTTATCTCGAAAGAAAAAATGACAGTCTCCGAAAAATACAATTACAACGGGTAAATACATCACAATCATATTATTTAAAATCCAAAATGATCCAAAACGACAATCACGATTTAACACTTTTTGTCAATTACCGCAACTTGGTTTATGCGGATAAACTCAAAGCCGATGTGCCAACTTTAAACTCGCGATTAAATTATTCGGGAAGTTATTTTCAACGAATGGTACAAACCAATTTGTTGTACGAAAATACATCAGGTTCATTGGCACAACAAGATTTTACGTACATAGAGGTTGAGGCGGGTAAAGGTATTTATACATGGATAGATTATAACAACAATAAAATCCAAGAATTATCCGAGTTTGAGGTGGCGCAGTTTAAGGATCAAGCCAAATTTGTGCGTTTGTTTTTGCCTAATCAAATATTTGTGAAAACGTATCAAAATAAATTTTCGGGATCCGTTAGTTTAAATCCTTCCGCGTGGCATATTAAAGAAGGTTGGTACAAAACGGCGTCTCATTTTTACAATCAATCGTCGTATTTAGTAGAGCGTAAAACAGCGCAAAACGGAGCTCATTTTGAATGGAATCCGTTTGATAATTCATCCTTAGATGTGTTGGGTTTAACTACGTTAGTACGCAATAGTTTGTATTATAATCGAGGATTACAAAAAAACAGTATCGTGTATAACTTTATCACTAGCGCCACCCAAAATTTGTTGGCAACGGGCAAACAAAACAGTCAAAACAAATCCCATCAAATCCAATACAATCATCTTGTGCAACAAACGTGGTTGTTTAGCGTTGAAACCAAATATGCAGAAATAGATAACACTTCCGAGAATTTTTCTGCCCGAAATTATCAATTGGTGCAATATCAAATACAACCCAAGTTGGGTTATTTGTTTGATAAAGATTCTAATGTAAATGTGTTTTATAACTACCATCAAAAAAACAATCAAATTACCGAATTTGAATCCCTAAAACAACAACAAATAGGTCTGGAATTCAATTATATAAGCTCCAAATGGGCGACAATTAAAACATTGTTTTCATACTTTAAAAATGATTATTTAGGTAACGCCAATACTGCTGTTGCGTATCAAATGTTAGAAGGATTGTTGCCCGGTAAAAATTATACATGGCAGATTTTCTTACAAAAAAGCATAACCCAATATCTAGATGTAAATTTAAATTACCAAGGAAGAAAAGGCGGCACAAGTAAAACAATTCATACAGGAAGTATGCAATTACGTGCATCATTTTAGTTATACTATCTTTACAAATCCTTTTAGTTAGGAGTGTTCAAAATGACTTTATTTTTAATTACACAGTATTCAAAAAGATTGGAAACATCGAAAAAAAAGATACTTATAATCCGACTGTTAAAATATTTAGCAGGATTGTTGCTATTGGCGATTTTATCCGTAGTACTCTTGTTTTCATTGGTTTATTTTGATTTTTTTGGTCGATTGCCCGATAAACAACAACTGTCTTCAATCATCAACGAAGAAGCTTCTTTGATATATTCAGAAGATGGTGTGATGATGGGAAAAATATTTGCAGAAAATCGGACCAGCATCACATTCGATCAAATCCCAGATCACTTAAAAAAAGCTTTAATCGCAACGGAAGACAAACGTTATTATACCCACAACGGTTATGACGGCAAAAGTTATATGCGTGTTTTATTTAAAAGTATTTTAGGGGGCGACAAATCAGGAGGCGGTGGAAGCACCATTACCCAACAATTGATTAAAAACCTTTACGGCAGACAGTATGAAGGCTTTTTATCGATGCCTATTAATAAGATTAAAGAGCTGATTACCGCTCAACGTATAGAAGAAATCTATACCAAAGAAGAAATTTTATTACTGTATTTTAATTCAGTCCCTTTCGGGGAAGACCTCTATGGTATAGAAACTGCCGCACAACGTTTTTTTAACAAGTCTGTTTCTGAATTAAAAGTGGAAGAAGCCGCAGTGTTGGTCGGTATGCTAAAAGCCAATACGTATTACAACCCGCGATTACATCCCAAAAATGCTTTAGAACGTAGAAATACGATCCTACAGTTGATGAATAACGAGTATTATTTAACAGACAAAACAACAGATAGTTTACAAAAATTACCGCTTACACTGAATTATCAAAACCAGAATTTAAAAAACACTGCAGGTTATTTTGTGTATCAGGTTAAGAAAAAAGCTACTCAAGTAATTGACGAGATTAATAAATCAAAAGACAAAAAATACAATCTAAAAACTGACGGTTTAAGAATCCACACCACGTTAAATTATAGTATTCAAGAAATTGCGGAACGCGCTGCACAAGAACAACTCTTGATTAAACAAAAAGAATTAGACCGAGAGCTTCGGTCAAATTCTTTAAAACGCAATTGGCTTAAAACACAAAAAGGAGCTAAACTTGATAGCCTTTGGAAAGTCGCCAAAAGACTTAATGCCTCGGTACTGCTTACGAATCCAAAAAATGGGGCAGTCATCAGTTGGGTTGGTGGTAATGATTTTCAAAAACACCCATTTGATATGGTCTTGTCGCACCGTCAAATCGCCTCGGCTTTTAAACCTGTTTTGTACGCAACCGCTTTCGATAATGGATTTTCGGCTTGTGACTATCTCGAAAACGAAGTAAAAAGCTATCCTGAATTCGAAAACTGGACGCCACGCAACGCTAACCACAACGAAACCCCCGATAGTAAAGTAGCTTTATGGTATGCCTTAATCAACTCAATGAATCTACCTACCGTTGATTTGTATTTTAAGAATAATAGAGCTCATTTATTACACTCTTGCAAAAAATTAGATTTTCCAAAAATTAAAAATGATGCGCCTTCTATAGCTTTAGGAACTTTAGATCTCTCCCTTTCTGAAATTGTAAAAGCCTACGGAACTTTTGCCAATGAGGGCGAAATGAATGATTTGTATATGATTACTAAGATTACCGACAAAAAAGGTAAAATCATTTACCAAAGTAAACCAGAAATCGCCCAAAGAGTCTTTAAAAAGGAAAGTACACAAACCCTAACCGCCATATTACAACAAGCTGTTGAGCAAGGTACAAGTTCTAAAATCAGAAATACGTATGGGATTAAGAGTCCTTTAGCGAGCAAAACAGGTACGGCACAAAATTACTCGGATGCTTGGTTTGTGGCTTATACACCTAATCTTGTTTTGGGCACGTGGGTCGGAACATCAACCAACGCCGTACACTTTAGTAGCGGAAAAGGTTCTGGATCCTCTTTAGCTTTACCAATTATTGCCAAAATCTTACAAGAACTCGAAAAAAAACCTCAATTGAGACAACAATACCTGACTTCTTTTGATATTCCAGAGGAAGTATATGCTTTCCTTCAATGTGAGGCTTTCAAAGAAAAAGGAGTAAAAGGCTTCATAAATCGTCTTTTTGAAAAGAGAAAAGAAAGAAGAGAAGAACGTAGAGAAAAAAGAAGGCAAAGAAAAGAAGAAAGGAAATCTAAAAAAAAGTGGTGGCAGTTAAACCGATAAAACGAATGATTTCTGTATTAGGTTATTAACAATTAAAAATTTTAGTGCAAAACTTCCTGTTGTGTACGGGGTGATATTAGGCGTGCTTTTTTAATTTTGTAACACATTTTTAAAACTCCATATTTTTGAAAACAGATACATTTGCCCTAAGGCATATCGGACCTAGTGAAACAGAATTAAAAACGATGTTAGATACTATTGGTGTTGATTCGTTAGAACAGTTGATCGATCAAACCATACCTAGTGATATACGATTGCTACAAGATTTAGATTTGGGTACACCCATGACTGAATTTGAGTTTTTGACATATATCAAAGATTTAGGGAATAAAAATAAAGTTTTCAAATCATATATCGGGTTGGGATATCACGCATCAGTAATGCCGTCAGTAATCCAACGTAATATTTTTGAAAATCCAGGGTGGTACACCGCTTATACGCCGTACCAAGCAGAAATTGCACAAGGTAGGTTAGAGGCGATACTTAATTTCCAAACCATGGTTATTGAATTAACAGGTATGGAAATTGCCAACGCATCATTGTTAGACGAAGGTACCGCTGCAGCAGAAGCAATGGCGATGTTGTTCAGTTTGCGCTCTCGCGATCAAAAGAAAAACGAAGCCAATAAGTTCTTTGTTTCTGAAGATGTGCTACCTCAAACATTATCCGTATTACAAACCCGATCTAACCCCATAGGCGTAGAATTGGTTGTTGGTAATCACGAAAAAATAACATTAACCGAAGAGTTTTTTGGAGCAATAGTACAATATCCTGCTAAGTTTGGGCAAATTTATGATTATAGTAATTTTGTTACGCAAGCCAAAGCAGTAGATGTTAAAACTGTTTTTGCCGCGGATATATTAAGTTTAGCCGTTTTAGAATCTCCGGGGCAAATGGGTGCTGATGTAGTCGTAGGTACTACACAACGTTTTGGGATACCAGTTGGTTACGGCGGGCCTCACGCGGCTTATTTTGCTACCAAAGACGAATACAAACGAAGCATACCCGGCCGTATTATCGGAGTAACACAAGATATAGACGGTAACCGTGCGTTACGTATGGCTTTACAAACTCGCGAACAACATATCAAAAGAGAAAAAGCAACTTCTAATATTTGTACAGCACAGGTGTTGTTAGCTGTGATGGCAGGGATGTATGCCGTGTTTCACGGGCCAAGAGGATTACAATATATAGCCAATAAAGTAGCGCAATCTACACGTACTTTAGCTGCTGCGATTGAAGAATTAGGTTTTTACCAAGCGAATACCGTTTATTTTGATACGATTATAATTAAGGCCAATGCTTCACAAATCAAAGCACTTGCCGAAATACAACAGATTAATTTTTGTTATGTGGATAAAGAGACCGTTGCGATATCTTTAAACGAAACCACCAATTTAGACGATATTAACGAGATTATTTCGGTTTTTGCTACGGCAAAAAACACCGATTTAATCATTAAAAAAGAATTAAGTAAAGCTGTTGGTTTTTCAAATACGTTTAAAAGAACTACATCGTTTTTAGAACACGAAGTGTTTAATAAACACCATTCGGAAACAGACATGATGCGTTATATCAAAAAATTAGAACGCAAAGATTTATCACTGAACCATTCGATGATTTCTTTGGGGTCATGTACCATGAAGTTGAATGCTGCATCCGAGATGTTGCCACTCAGTTGGTCTAAATGGAATGCGGTACATCCGTTTGCGCCTTTAAATCAAGCCAATGGATATCAAGTAGCCTTAAAAGAGTTAGAACATCAATTAAATGTTATTACAGGTTTTGCTGGCACAACCTTACAACCTAATTCAGGAGCGCAAGGCGAGTATGCAGGATTGATGGTGATCCGAGCGTACCACCAAGCGCAAGGTCAAGCACACCGTAATATTGCTTTAATACCCGCATCCGCACACGGTACCAATCCCGCAACCGCAGTAATGGCAGGGATGCAAGTAGTAGTAACCAAAACAACTGCCGACGGTAATATTGATCTAGAAGATTTAAAAGCCAAAGCCATTCAGCACAAAGATAATTTAGCTTGTTTGATGGTTACGTATCCGTCAACACACGGCGTTTTTGAAACAGCAATTAAAGAAATCACACAATTGATCCACGATAACGGTGGGCAAGTATATATGGATGGTGCCAATATGAATGCCCAAGTCGGATTAACCAATCCCGCAACTATTGGGGCAGATGTATGTCACTTAAATTTACATAAAACATTTGCGATACCTCACGGTGGCGGTGGGCCAGGGGTTGGGCCTATTTGCGTAGCTAAACATTTAGTGCCATTTTTACCTACTAATCCCGTAATACCAACAGGTGGCGAACAAGCGATTACATCTATATCGTCAGCGCCTTGGGGATCTGCTTTGGTTTGCTTGATCTCTTACGGATATATTAAAATGTTAGGAGCCGAAGGTTTAAAAGATGCGACCCGTTACGCCATATTAAATGCCAATTATATCAAAGCCCGTTTAGAGGCGCACTATCCAATATTATATACAGGCGCACAAGGCCGTGCAGCACACGAGATGATTGTAGATTGCCGTAGTTTTAAAGCCAACGGTGTTGAGGTAACGGATATCGCCAAACGATTGATGGATTATGGATTTCATGCACCAACGGTATCTTTCCCTGTGGCAGGAACATTGATGATTGAACCTACCGAAAGTGAAAATTTAGGAGAGTTAGATCGTTTTTGTGATGCCATGATTTCGATACGTCAAGAGATCGATGAGGTATCTGAAGATGATAAAAACAACGTGTTAAAAAATGCGCCACACACTTTGCAAATGGTAACCGCCAATGATTGGGCGTTTGCTTATAGCCGTCAAAAAGCCGCTTTTCCGTTACCGTATATTCAGGAAAATAAATTTTGGCCAAGCGTACGTCGTGTAGATGATGCCTACGGCGATCGTAATTTGATTTGTTCGTGTGTTTCGATTGAAGCTTACGCGGAATAAGTTTTCAAATACATTCGAGCTTACTAAGTATATAAAGACCCGCGATAATGTGGGTCTTTATTTTTGCATACGATTTAAAAAATCGTAAATTAATTCTTTTTCGTACCCTTTTCGGAACAAGAAATCGCCTACCTTTTTTTTCTTTTTTAGAAAATGATTTTCTCTAGAAATTTCCCATTGATGCTCCGCTAATGCTTCAAATGTAGTGAAGTATGCTTCGGAATCGATTTCTTTTAATGCAGTTTTGATGTTGTACGTTGATATTTTTCGGTATTCTAGCTCTTGTTTGATACGGATGCGCCCCCATTTTTTGATTTTGTGTTTGCCTCTGGCGTAGGCTTGCGCAAAACGTTCTTCATTTAAAAAATTATACTCAATCAGGTGCACCATGATATCGTCTTTTTGGTCATAAGGGATTTTTAGGTCAAACATTTTTTGAATAACCTCTTGATGACAACGTTCTTGATAGGAGCAATAGTGTTCGAGTTTTGTTTTAAAATCCATTAAAGAACCCTTATATTTATTATGTTTACATAGTTTGCGCTGCCTATTTAGTAATTTTTTTTAAAAAAAGAAAGATAAAATCGTTTTTTTTTAATTTTTTAGTGTTAAATTTATATTTGAATTACGAACAAAAACCAAATAAAACGTTAAAACTATATATCATGAAAAAAAACTACTCTATCGGTTATAAACTACTTGCACAAGCAATATTTGTGCTCATGTGGTTACTGCCTTGGTCAATGTCGGGGCAAACTACAGTGACATTGGATCCGGGGTCAACAAGTTGGACTGTTCCTGCTGGCGTTACATCTGTAACTATAAAAGTATGGGGAGCTGGTGGTAGTGGTGGTGGTACAGCTAGATCGGGAGAATCTGGTGGTGGTGGTGGTGGTGGTGGTTACACCACGCAAACGGTAGCAGTAACCCCTGGTGCGATATTTAATTTTTATAGGAGTTTGGATACTTCAGTTGCTGGTATTGGTGTTGGAGGGGCTGCCCCTTTAGCAGGAAACAATAATGGTAATGCAGGTGGTCGTACGCGTGTTGTATATAATTTGGGAGGAATTGGTCCTTGGACTTGTGAAGGTGGAGCAGGAGGTTTAGCTCCTTTTAATTCGGGTGGTTGGCAAAATGGTTCAGGTGGTGCGGGAGGTAATGCTTCAGGAGGATCAACTAATATTAATGGAAGTTCAGGTGGCGTAGGAGTTGGAGGTTCCAGTGGTGGTGCAGGTGGCGCCTCTAATGGGTTAACTGGTGGTGCAGGTGGGGTTGATTCTAACGGTGTTTTGGGTTCAAATACAGGTACAGGTGGTGGTGGCGCTGACACGTGTAGCGGTGGCGGTTGTAGCAATAGAGCAGGTGGTGGCGGTGCAAATGGTAGGGTGCAATTTACGTACACTTTACCTGTTGTTTCAGTGGCTGGAAATGGTATTACCATTGCAAATGGTTCTGTAGCAGTTAGTGTTGCAGATTACACGGATTTTTCGACACTTAATTTACGTCAATTTGACATAATTAATGGTACCGCAGGTGTAGTTACAATAAGTTCAATAACTATAGGAGGAGCTGATGCTGCTGATTTTTCAATCACTAATTTTACGGCTGGCTCAACTATAAGTGCAGGAGGTACTGATTTGTTTAATGTGCGTTTTTCGCCGTCTGTAGCCTGTGTAAATGCCACGGCAAAAAATGCAACAATTACCGTTAATTATAATGATGGAGCAGCTAAAACATATACGTATGCTATTAGAGGTACTTGTTATAATGCTACAAATAGTGTAACAGGTAATGCCGTAGCCATAACAAATGGGGCAAGTTTGGCTGCTATCTCAACAGCTAACAATACCAACTACGGTAATGTGCCAACCAATTTTGTGTCAACTAAAACATTTGTGATGACTAATACAGGTACAAAACCGTTTACAGTTACAAGTATCACCTCTTCTTTAGCTAAATTTACAATTGCTTCAGGTGGGGGGGCATCTACAGTGTTGGGTAATTCATCAGGTTCATTTACGGTTGCTTATGCCCCTACAGCTTCTGTTTCAGATAATGCTACTATTACGATTGTTACTTCACTTGGTAATTATACTTTTGTGGTAGCCGGTGTAGGGGTTGCGCCTGTATTGGTGCCAGGTTGTTTAGGTGATCCCGGAACTTGTACAAGTACTACCAGTTCAAGTTTTAATAGTTCATTTGCGGGTTGGACTAATTCAGGAACTTCACCGTGGATTTTTGACGCTACTCAAAATGGGGTTAATGCAGCAAGATTTAACGAAAAGAATAGTAAAAACGGTGCGGGATTACATGCCTCGATGTCCCAAAACATTACGGGTTTAGATGCTAATTCATCAACACTTTTGGTCAAGCTTAAAGTAAAAATAGTGGTACAGCCATGTAACGCAACAGGTCGGTCTTTTGATTTAAATGTTAAGTTTGCAGGAGTAACGTATTTAAATATTAATTTAACAGATACTAATTTAGATGCGACACTTAATTTACAAAACGGTGGATTGTTGGTAGCAACCGATTTGTCCGAAATTCGTACCTGGTTTAATGCGGGTGGTTGTGACACAACCAATAGGGTGAATGATTTTACCACGGTTTTTTTGAGCATACCTAAAGGTGTAGCAACTTCAGGAGCATTAGCAGTAACTGTAGAAAACACAGGTACTACGGGTTCAACACAATTTCACCAAATGGATATTTATATGGGAGAAGTTGAAGCAACGTCTAATGGTGGAGCTTGTGGATTTTTATGGTTAAATGCAGGTGCGATTAGCGCTATAGATGGGGCAGAAGTAACAACTTGGCCAGATTCAAGTAGTGGTGGTAAAAATGCTACTGGTACAGCCGGTACAAGTCCGTCGTTGCAATTTAATGCAGCATCTCATTTTAACTTTAATCCGTCACTTTCGTTTAGTGGTTCTAAATTTTTAAAAGGGTCAGGGGGATATGCTTCGTCATCGCAATTTGCGGTTTTTAAACATGCTGGTTTAACCAGTGCTACAGCAAGGATGACTTTGATAGGTACTGTTGGGACATACGATTTAAATGATAGAACAGGTCTTAAATTAGGGAGTTTCAGTTCTAATTTTGCGAATGAGTTATATGGTACTTTAAGAGGTGATCCAGCAGGTGTTGGTTCTTATGCTGTGGGTGGTGGCTCTGGTACGGTACGTAATGGTATTATATACAGTACAATACAAACTGTAGTCGCACCGGCATCACCAACATCATGGACAGTTACACGAAATGGAAATCAGGAATCTAGAGTCTCTGGAGGTGCGGCATCTGGCTTTCAAAACTGGGCTAACGTAGCTTATTCGATTGGTGCAAGTGCTAATACATCTTCATATACTACATTTTTTGATTTTCTTACAGGAGAGATTGCCGAGATTTTAACCTATCCTGCTGTATTATCAACTGCAGAATCTCAAAAAGTACAAACCTATTTAGGGATTAAATACGGGATTACATTAGGGCATAATTATGTCAATGGTGCTGGCGTAACGGTGTATGATGTATCAACTTATGGTAAACGTGTTTTTGGTATTGGAAGAGAAAGTTGTCAGGGTTTACACCAACGGCAATCGGCATCTAGAGACGACAATCCAACAACCGAAAGTATGCTAACAATAGGTTATAACAGTCTTATAGGTACTTTAAATGCAAGTACAACAGGTAATGATGTACCTGATAATGCTTTTGTGATGATTGGTGATGACAATGGATCTCGCGCTTCTTGGACGGCAACAGGAGCTCCTGTTACAGAATTAAGAGAATCTACACGTATTGCTCGTGAATTTAAAATGAAAGTTACAGGAGCCCCTGTTGCGCCGATTCGTTTTAAGTTAGATGGCACAATGTTACCAGCAGTAGCTGCAACTGAGCGCATAGCAATTGTAATCGCCAATTCGTCAGCAAATATAGCCAATGCGACATTTGCTGGTCCTACAAATAAGATATACTCAATGACAAAGTCAGGATCGGATTGGGTAGCAAATATTAATGTTTCGGCATATACAACTGCGTATTTTGCAATTGTGAAGTATGAAGATTGTTATACCGATTTGATTTGTTCCGGAACAACAAAAACATGGTCAGGATCTTGGTCTCCAGCAGGAGCACCAACAGTTAACGACCCAGTGATTATAAACGCCGCATATAATACTGCGACTGTAGGTGCTGGATTTACTTGTTGTACATTAACAATTAATGCTCCGTTAACTATTGCGAATGCAGGGTTAGTAGAAGTACAATCAAATATTACAAATAATAGTACTATAACTATTCAGAATAGCGGTAGTTTAATGCAATATTATGATAACGCAACCAATTCAGGTGCGGGGTCTATTACAATAACAAGGGATTCTCAGCCGATGTACAGGGGAGATTATACATATTGGTCATCGCCAGTATCAGGATTTAATATGAGCTCGATACCATCTAGTGGTTTTAGATTCTATTGGGATGCTACTTATACTAACGGAGTAACCAATGGAAAATGGACTGAAGCATCTGGTATCATGAATTCAGGACAAGGATACATCATCATGACGGATAATGTACATGCAACAAATTCAGCTGTAACGTCGGTTACATTTAGTGGTACAATGTATAATGGTCGTGTATCTAAATCAATATATTCTACACCAAGTAAATGGAATTTAGTTGGAAACCCATACCCAAGTGCGTTAAATGCGGATGATTTTATTACAGAAAATGTAGCGGCTGGAAGAACTACAGGTGGATTGTATTTTTGGACACATAATACACGAATAAATGGTTTTAATACAGGGGAAACCAGAGGTAATTTTACCCAATCGGATTATGCTGTGTATACTTTAGCAGGTGGTGCAGGTACGGCTCGACCAGGTACAGTTACTACACCAGTATCTGATGGTGGTAGCGTAGTTATTTCATATGGTGGTAATACGGTGTTGCCAACAGGATATATAGCCGCAGGACAAGCGTTTTTTGTAGAAGGTATTGCAAATTCAACGGTGTTGTTTAAAAATTGTATGCGAACCCGAATTTCAGGAAATAATAATAATTTTTATAAATCAACAAAAACGAATAATACGGATGTTAAAAACCGATTTTGGTTGGATGTTCAAAATGAAAACGGATCCTATAAGCAGTTGTTGATGGGATATTTTAGAGAAGCTAAAGATGTATTAGATGGTTTTTTTGATGCAGAAATGCGAAATGGAACCAATACAGTTCAGTTATACACCATGACAAAAGACCAAAATGGTGAAAAAGTGAAATTAACTATACAGGGTAAAAATGCGGATTCGTTTAACGAAAATGAAATTGTACCTATTGGTTTTAGAATGAGCGGCAACTCGGGTTCTTTAAATAAAATAAGTTTATCTGACTACGAGGGTGTTTTTGATACAACTAAAATTTATTTGGAAGATAAGCTGTTACAAACGATACACGATTTAAATTCTGGTCCGTATTCTTTTGAAGCTAATATAGACGAAGACGTAGAAGATCGATTTGTTTTGCGTTTTCAAAACAAATCCATTCAAAACGAAGGTACAAACTCAAATTTAATATCTAATTTAACTGTTTCTACAGATAAAAATACAATCAGTGTAGTATCGAAATCAAGTGAAATTAGAAAAATAAATGTGTATAATGCTTTAGGAAAAAGATTGTTCACTTCGGATGAAATTGTAACAATGACTTATGATATATCATCAATTCAACCTTCTAATTCAATGCATATAATTGAGGTATATCTTAATGACGGAGCTAAAGTCACAAGGAAAGTGATGTATTAGTATAGAGTTATTTTTTCATAAAAAAAGCCAATATCTGCTAATTAGATATTGGCTTTTTTTATGAAAAAATAACTTAGAAATAATTTATCTCTTTACCCCTTTTTCCGAACTGGCAAACCCGTATAAATAATATTTAATATAGTACCAAAAATGTTTTATTTCACCGGGAAAAATAACGCTGTTGATGCTTAAGAATTATTACCGATGTTTATACAAGATGCTCAACTGTAATATCTTTACATATAATTTTTTTAATACCATTTAATTTCTATTGAAAACCGCAGATTAACTTCAAAATAGTCTGTCAAATACTCATATTAGAATTATCTCTAAAGTAGCCATTTAGTCAATCACAAAAAATATAATACACAAAACAAAAAGCCGACTTTGAAAAAATCAAAATCGGTTTTTGTTTATCTACTTTTTTAAAGTGGTCCCACCTGGGCTCGAACCAGGGACCCTCTGATTATGAGTCAGATGCTCTAACCAGCTGAGCTATGGGACCTTTTTTTGGTGCGACAAATGTAATTAATATTAATACATTGTCAAATAAAAATAAATAGATTTTTTATAAAAAAGTATATACGTATCCGACATTTAGCCAAAATATCCAGTCGTTAGCTATATTTTCAGAATAGATAGCCGGATTTGGATTAACCCCATCTACCCAATCATTAAAATAATACATCCACTGCGCCTCAATTAAGATATCAGAAAGACGTCCTACTTTATAGCGTGTACCTAAAGTACTCATTAGTGCGAAGGTATTTCCACCGCCATTAATTACATTTCCTGATTTGGCATTGTATTTAACAAATTGTCTGGGTTGGTTGTCAATGGTTGCGTTATAATTGGTGTAACTTACTCCTAAAGCAAAATAAGGAGCATAAGAATATCCTCTAGCACCAAATTCACGAATACTCATGGGGTAATATTCCAATTGTGAACCTATGTTTGTAATAGAAAAACTACCGTTCATATCTCTTAATTCCTGACTTCTTTCAGCCCATTGTCCTTCGTGACTTAGTTTGCCTACGTAATAAGATAATTCAGAACGCACTTTGAAGTGGTCATTGAAATATGTCATTTCAGTAAAACAACTACAGCTGGCTTTATAAGCAAAGTTGAAATAGTGAATTAAACCTACACCAAAACCTGTATTTTTAAAATTGGTTTTGGATTCACCTCGCTCACCAAAATCAGATCGGAAATTAACAGGACCTGTTACAACACCTAATTCGTGGGCGTAATCTTGTGCGTTTAGTGAAAACGAGCTTATAGCGATTAAAACGAAGATGTATTTACGCATTTGTTTTTTGTTCAAATAATTTCCAAACATACAAAAATATTTTATATAAAAAGTTGATTATAAATAGTATCTATTTTAGAAGATGTAAAAATCTGTATTTTTTTATAGGAGTTGGTTATTTTGTTTTGATCTGAAATAAAGATCTTTTCAAATCCTAGTTTTTCGGCTTCTTGGATGCGTTGATCTATTTTGGATACAGGTCTGACTTCTCCTGAAAGTCCGATTTCTCCTGCAAAACAAAATTTATTAGAGATGTAAATATCCTCATTGGAAGATAAAATTGCAATAATTACCGCCAAATCAATTGCGGGATCATTGATCGAAATACCTCCTGTGATGTTTAAAAAAACATCTTTTGCAGCGAGTTTAAAACCTACTCTTTTTTCTAAAACAGCCAATAGCATATTAAGTCTTTTGGCATTATATCCTGTGCTACTGCGTTGTGGCGTACCGTAAACAGCTGTGCTAACCAACGCTTGTATTTCTATCATTAAAGGTCTAACACCTTCGATACTTGAGGCGATGATAGAACCACTTAATTCTTCGGTAGATTGGGAGAGTAATAATTCCGATGGATTTGTGACTCCTTTTAGTCCAGAACCTACCATTTCATAAATACCAATTTCAGAAGTGGAGCCAAATCTATTTTTGTGTGCTCGTATAATGCGGTACAAGTGTTTTTGGTCTCCTTCAAATTGAAGAACTGTATCTACCATGTGTTCTAATATTTTTGGACCTGCAATACTTCCGTCTTTTGTGATATGACCGATTAATAAAACGGGTATATTACTTTTTTTAGCAAAATGGATTAATTCGGCGGTACATTCTTTAATTTGAGAAATACTACCCGGTGATGCTTCGATCATGTCGGTATGTATGGTTTGTATCGAATCAATAATCACAATTTCGGGTTGGATAGTTGCTATTTGATGAAATATGTTTTGTGTATTAGTTTCGGTAAGTATAAAGCAATTTTCATTTTGAATCTGCAATCTTTCTGCACGTAATTTTATTTGTTTTTGGCTTTCTTCACCTGAAACATACAGTGTTTTGTGTGGTAATTGTAACGAGATCTGCAACAATAAGGTGCTTTTCCCTATTCCAGGTTCACCGCCTAATAATGTGATCGACCCAGGAACAATACCACCACCAAGTACTCGGTTCAACTCTAAGTCGTTAGTGTTTAAACGAATTTCGTTTGTAATTTCGATTTCGTTAATTAAAATAGGTTTAGAGGTGTTTTTAGTTATGCTTTCTTTCCAAGGGATGTTCGTATTGGTTTTTTGAACAATTTCTTCCGAAATGGTATTCCAAGATTTACACGACAAACATTGACCTTGCCATTTAGCATAGTTTGTACCGCAATTTTGACAATAAAAGGTGGTTTTTGTTTTACTCATTAATAACCTAAATCTGTTTTAACAACGTCCATTTTATCCATTATTAATTCTTTAGTTACGTCTCCTATAGCCTCTAACGGGAAGGCTTTTTGGTATTCTTTTAAAGATTTTTTATAATCGCCTAAGCTATAGTAATACATTCCCATATAATAATTCCCTAACATCGATTTGGGATGTTCATTGAAGGCTAATTTGGATAATGCTTCAAATTCTACCTGAGAACCATTTTTAATTATAGCAACTTCTATAGCTTTAAAATCATTGTATCGGATTTTTAATTTCATCCCAAGTAACTCGTTAATGGTCTTGTATTTTTCGACTAAATATTCCGAATAGTTAGACTCGAGAGTAACGATTTTTTTTCGAAACTCTTCCAATGATATTGGTTGATACGATTCGTATAATTTAGATAAAGCTAAAGGTATTGAAGGTACGACGGTTGAATATTCGGTGCCGTGTTCAAATTTCTGAAAGCTATAGGTCAACAAAGGATTGGGAGCTTCATTGATTTTTTGATGTAGAAGTTCGGCTGTTTTTCTTGTTTTTTTGGAGTCTGAATCGGAGTACGAAATGTGGTAAAAATAACGTTGTTTGGTTTTGGACAAAAAGCTAGGTACTCGTTCTTCTGCAAATTCAGGAAGTTCAGGGCTGAAACAAAAATAGGCGTTAAACGCTGGTTTTTCTTTGTATAAGAAAAAATTAATAAATCCAGCGGATTCCTTATGACCTGCAATCATCTTTAGTGTGGCTAATTTGAAGTTTTTTTCTAAATAGGGTAATAATTCTACTTCTAAAAACTCGTAGTATTTTAGACCAAATTCATAGGGTAATCCCGTAAGTTCATCATATTCATAGTCTCTTTTTCGGGATTTAAAATCGATAAAATGAACGCCAACAATAACCATGTCGGGCACTTCTTCCCAATAAGAACTATAGGAAACGATACCTTTTATGGGATCAAACATATAATTTCCATCCAGAACTAGTAATAATGGATATTCTTTTTTGTCTTTTACGTTATATCCTGGCGGTATGTAGATGCTTAATTCTCGTTCTTCACCTAAGATTTCGGATTTTATTTTTTGAGTGGTTACTTGTGCATTAGAAAAAAGCGTAATGAAGAGAAGTGCTAAAATGAATGATTTTTGCATAAAAAATGGATTTTAAAAAATAATGGTCACTAACAAATGTACAACAACAATGTTAAATATTGTTAAAACTGACGTTATTTATTGTTTGATTTTAAAAAAGGAAGGATCAAAAAAGAACTAAATCCAAGAATTAAAATTAAAATAATTTGAGAGGTCCATACGATCCAACCAAAGGCGGTTCCGATAGTTTCTGGGATATTATACAAAACAAAAACTTTAGCGATTAATAACGGATAAGCGCCAATGCCACCGTTAGTAAATACTATGGCAAAGCTACCCACAACAAATCCGGTTAAGACTTGGTCAAAAGTTAGAGTAGCTGTCTCGTTAAAAGAATAAATGGTGACGTAAAACATTAAGATATATGACGTCCAAATTAATAGCGTATGAAATAGAAATTGTTGTTTTTTTTGAAGATTTACGATGGCTTGTATTCCTGTCGAAAAACCACTTGTTTTGGATTTTAAAAGGGTAATGATTTTTTTGCCATAAATTTTAAGAAATACAATAATAAGTATTATGAATATTATTCCAATTAAAATGAAGAATTTAATGGAGGAAAACGAAAATTTACTCCAGTCTACTAAGGGCACAATTGTGTCGAATTTCAAAATAACAACAACGCCTGTGATAAAAAGTAAAATTATAAAGTCAATAATTCGTTCGGCGACGATAGTACCAAATCCTTCTTGAAAAGGAATGTTGTCTGTTTTGGTGAGTAAACCTGCACGCGATACCTCTCCTGATCGAGGGATGGTAAGATTTAATAGATAAGAGATGTTTACAGCAACAAAACTATTGATGAATTTAACGGAATAGCCTAATTGCTTAAGGCTTAACAACCAACGATACGCTCGAGAAAAATAACCCACAAGAGCCAGAAGCAACGAGATAAAAATGTAAATATAATTCGCGGATTTAAATTTGTTAATGATCTCGTTAATTTGTGTTGCATCAAATTGATTAAAAGCAACATAAATTAAAGCAACTCCAATGCATGGGGGGAGTAATTTTTTTAAAATTGAAAAAAAATGTTTCAAGATAAATTAAGAAATCGAATTGTCTTTTTCGTTCGGAAAAATAATGGCGGGGTTAAATGCCTTAGCTTTTTCAAATTCCATAGATGCGTATGCGATAATGATAATTACATCTCCTTTTTGAACTTTTCGAGCGGCAGGGCCATTCAGGGTGATTTCGCCACTATTTCGTGTGCCTTTTATGGCGTACGTCTCTAGTCTTTCTCCATTATTGATGTTCACAATATGAACTTTTTCACCTTCAATAATATTTGAAGCTTCCATCAAAGTCTCATCGATGGTAATGCTACCAATGTAATTTAGATCAGCGCCTGTAACGGTTACGCGATGTATTTTAGATTTTACAACTTCTATAAACATGTCGCAAAATTAATTAATTTAGTGAGATATTGTCAATGAGTCGAATATTTTCTACGACTACTGCTATAAAAGCACGGTATCTACAATTTTTTTGTTTGTTATAATGGGGTTGCAATGTGTCAACTTCGGCGATTTCAAAATATTCTAGATTAAATTTAGGTCGTTTTTCAAATTGTTGAATAACAAAGTCTTTTATCTCAGGGATAGAATTATTTTGTTTTAAGAACAACTCTTTTGCTTTGGAAAGTGTTACGAAAATAATTTTTGATTCTTCTCGAATGATAGTACTTAATCGTTCGTTGCGAGAACTCATTGCAAGACCGTTTTTTTCTCTAACAATAGAGCAACCTATGATTGTGACGGGTAAATTTTCTTTTTGAACTAATTTTTTAACAATTTGGAGTTGCTGAAAATCTTTTTCACCAAAATAAGCTTTGTTAGGTTGTACGATTTCAAATAAAATTTTAACAATAGTTGCAACACCGTTAAAATGATTTTTTCTAAAAGCGCCTTCCATTTGCGTTTCAATGCCATCAAAATTATAAACAGTATCTGTAGTTCTATGTTTAAAAATACTGTCTTTGTTTGGTGTAAAAATGATCGTATTTGGATTAATGCTTTTTATTTTTGCTATATCCTGATCAAGTGTTTTGGGGTATTTTTCAAGGTCGGTTGCGTTATCAAATTGTATAGGATTGACAAAAATGCTAACGACTACAGTTTTATTTTCGGCGCTGGCTTTTTCAATTAGCGAAAGATGTCCGTCGTGCAACGCTCCCATAGTAGGAACAAAACCTATGGTTGAAAGATTCTTTTTTGAGGTCTTTAAAAAAGAAATTAATTCGTCTTCTAATATAAAATTCAACATCATTTTTTATATAAATGACTACAAATGTAATATATAGAATACTAATTGACTAAAATTTCGTAATTTTGCAAACTATTCATCAATATAAAAGCAATTATGCAAGACAAGAAGATATTATATGTTTCCTCTGAAGTAGTGCCTTATTTACCTAAGAACGAAATTTCTTCAATGTCCTACAATATACCAAAAGTGGTGAATGATTTGGGAGGTCACATCCGAATTTTCATGCCGAGATATGGTAATATTAACGAAAGAAGACACCAATTACATGAGGTAATTCGGCTTTCGGGGATGAATTTAGTGGTTAACGACCAAGATATGCCGTTGATTATTAAGGTAGCATCTATCCCAAAAGAACGAATTCAGGTGTATTTTACCTACAACGACGAGTATTTTAAACGGAAATCTACTTTTTTTGACGATAAAGGAAAATTACATCCTGATAACGACGAAAGAGCTATATTTTTCGCAAAAGGAGTTGTTGAAACGGTTAAAAAATTAAATTGGGCACCGGATATTATTCATGTGCACGGATGGTTAGCGGCGTTATTGCCTATTTATTTAAAGAAACACTATGAAGACGAAGCTTTGTTTACTGATACTAAAATTGTAACGTCGTTATACGGTAGGGGTTTTGAAGGTTCGTTAGATATAGATTTAATTAAAAAAATAGCCTTGGATGGTGTGGATGAGGCAAGTATTAAAGAATTAGCGGATCCTACTTTTTTGAATTTGATTAAAACCAGTGTTAGACATTCAGATGGGGTTATTGTTGCGTCAAAAAATGTGTCGAGTGAGATGTTAACTTTCTTAAAAGAAGGTGATAAGCCATTTTTAGAATTTGTAGATCCAGAGGTTTTTGCGGATGCTTATTTGGATTTTTACAACGAGAAAATATTAAAATAATAGTACCTGTTTGTTTTGAAAAAATATTTTGTTTGGGCTTGTTCACTTTTTGTGGTATCACTAACTTCTTGTGATAAAGATTTTAACGCAGTAGGGTCGGATATTTTGGATCCAAATGTATACGAGTACAATTCATATACTGACGCATCGATAATTGTAACTCCAAAAGAAACCAAAGCAGTTGAGACTTCAAATTTGCCTATAAATACAATAGGAGTGTTTAAACATCCTGTTTTTGGAGAAATTGACAACAGTTTTGTAACTCAAGTGGAATTAACCGAAGAAAATCCAACATTTGGGATTAATCCTAAAATAGAGAATGTTACGCTTTCTATTCCTTACAGCAGAACATTGCAAACAAGCGGAGAGTATGAATGTCAAATATACGGAGCTGATACCGAAAGTATTGATTTAAAAATTTATGAGTCGGGATATTTTATCGATGATTTATCATCAGATAGATTAAGTCAAAACCGAATTTATTCCGATCAAGAGTATAAAATTAGTAATAAAAAATTGGGTGATCCTTTAAATCAGTCAAGTGTCCCTGCTCAAAACAAGGCGTTTGTACCAAGTAAAAGTATAATTGACACGGTGGATTTTGTTACGTCACAAAAAGTTCAGTTAACACCAAGACTTTTTATCGATTTAAATAAAGATTTTTTTCAAAACAAAATTTTTAAAGCATCTAAAGAGAAGTTGTTTAATAATAATGTGTTTAAAGATTACTTCAGAGGCTTGTTTTTTAAAACTAGTTTAACATCAGCTGGCTCAGGCAGGTTAATGAATTTGGATTTTTCGAAAGGACAAATCTTGATTAACTACAAGGTGAATGCAAGCGCGACTGATACTGTAACTAAGGTAAAAAAGCAAATGATTTTAAAATTAGCAGGAAATACAGCAGCCTTTTTTAATACAGTTACGGCTCCGTCGTTTGAAAATCGGATGGTTTTAAAAGGAGGTTATGGTAGAGTAGCACAAATAGAATTATTCAAAGGTCAGATAGACGAATTAAGAGCTAAAAAATGGTTGATAAACGAGGCTAATTTAACTTTTTATGTTGACGAAGACAAGATGGAGGGATCTGTAGGAGTTGAACCAAAAAGAATTTATATTTATAATATAGAAACAGGAGCTGTAGTTGCGGATTACATAACAGATGTGACAACTTCTTTTAATACTAAAGAAAATAAATCTATATTTGATGGAAGGGCGCAATTAAATACGTCTTCTCGTGTAACAAAATACAAAGTAAGAATAACCAAACAGGTTAATGATATTATAAATAGCGAAAGTTTAGATAACAACATTACCAGTTTAAAATTAGGAGTAGCATTGACGGATGATATAACTGTTTTTTCTGCTCATAAAAATGCATTACAAGAATTTTACGTTCCTGTATCAAGTGTTTTTTCACCTTTTGGAACGATTTTATATAACGAGAATCCAAATAATGGAGATAAAAAATTAAAATTAGAAATATTTTATTCAACAACTAAACAATAAAAACAATGTGTGGTATAGTAGGATATATTGGGCATAGAGAAGCCTATCCAATAATAATTAAAGGTTTAAAAAGATTAGAATACAGAGGCTATGATAGCGCTGGATTAATGCTTTTTGACGGAAATGAAACAGTTAATTTATCTAAAACAAAAGGTAAAGTTGTTGATTTAGAAGAAAGAGCAAATAAAGAAATAGCTTTAGCAGGTAAATTAGGGATGGGTCACACCCGTTGGGCGACACATGGTGTGCCAAACGATGTGAATTCGCATCCGCATGTTTCTAATAATGGTGAATTAACCATTATCCATAACGGAATTATTGAAAACTACAGTTCGTTAAAAGCTGAATTAATTAAAAGAGGATATGTATTTCATTCCGATACAGATACAGAAGTTTTAGTTAATTTAATTGAAGACGTTCAGAAAAAAGGAAACCTTAAATTAGGACATGCAGTTCAAGTAGCGCTTAAACAAGTAGTTGGAGCTTATGCTATCGCTGTTTTTGATAAGAAAAAAACCGATGAAATCATTGTGGCGCGTTTAGGTAGCCCACTAGCAATTGGTGTAGGAGAAGGAGAGTTTTTTATAGCCTCAGACGCATCACCTTTTATAGAATATACTTCTAATGTTATTTATTTAGAAGACGAAGAAATGGCAATTGTACGTACCAATAAGCCAATCCGAATTCGAAAAGTTAAAGACGACACTTTAGTAGCGCCTTATGTACAAGAGTTACAGTTAAGCTTAGATCAAATTGAAAAAGGAGGGTACGATTACTTTATGCTAAAAGAAATCTACGAACAACCAAGTGTAATAAAAGACACCTACAGAGGTCGTTTATTGGTAAACGAAGGGATGATTCGAATGGCAGGGATTGATGATAATTTAGAACGTTTTACAAAAGCGAAACGAATTATTATCGTAGCATGTGGTACATCATGGCACGCTGGTTTAGTAGCTGAATATGTTATAGAAGAGTACACCAGAATACCTGTTGAGGTGGAATATGCTTCAGAATTTAGATACAGAAACCCAATAATCAACAAAGACGATGTATTGATAGCGATATCTCAATCAGGAGAAACAGCAGATACATTAGCAGCAATTAAATTAGCCAAAGAGTCTGGTGCATTTGTGTTTGGGGTTTGTAATGTCGTAGGTTCGTCAATATCAAGAGATACACATGCAGGAGCTTATACACATGCAGGTCCTGAGATTGGTGTAGCTTCAACCAAAGCATTTACAACGCAAATTACCGTATTGACATTAATGGCATTACGTATCGCGAAAGAAAAAGGAACATTATCACACTCTGAATATCATAAATTATTAGTTGGTTTGGAGGCTATACCAGGTAAAGTAGAAAAATGTTTACAAACCAATGATGTAGTTGAAGAGATTGCAACAGTTTTTAAAGATGCCACCAACTTTTTGTATTTAGGTAGATCATATAATTTCCCTGTTGCATTAGAAGGTGCTTTGAAATTAAAAGAGATTTCATACATTCACGCCGAAGGTTATCCAGCAGCAGAGATGAAACACGGACCAATTGCCCTAATTGACGAGCAAATGCCGGTTGTTGTTATTGCACTTAAAAAAGGACATTACGATAAAGTAGTGAGTAATATTCAAGAGATTAAATCTCGAAGCGGAAAAATCATTGCAGTAGTAACCAAAGGAGATACAGAAGTTAGAGCGTTAGCGGATTATACAATTGAAATTCCAGAAGTGGAAGAGTCATTGTCTCCAATTTTAACAACTATTCCGTTACAATTACTATCATATCACATCGCTTTGATGAGAGGCTGTAACGTGGATCAACCGCGTAACTTAGCAAAATCAGTAACAGTAGAATAAATTACATAGCATTTTTTTTAACAAAAGCGTCAGTCGAAAGATTGACGCTTTTGTTTTTTATGACATTCGTATCTAATCAAAAGATTTTTTGACTAAAATTCAATAAATCCTATTCGTTTTTTAATTATAAAATATATCTTTGCAGTCTGAAAAATAAATGTTTTCAGAAATAACTTAATTGTCTGTTAAATAAATACATAAGCAATGTCTAAAGTAGTTGGTAAAGTAGCACAAATTATCGGTCCTGTAGTTGACGTAGTCTTTGAAGGTAAAGATGTCGTGCTTCCAAAAATTTATGATTCATTAGAGATCAAAAGAAAAGATGGTTCAATTTTAGTATTGGAAGTACAATCTCACATAGGTGAGAATAACGTACGTGCTATAGCAATGGATTCTACCGATGGTTTGAGTAGAGGCTATGAAGTGGTAGGTACTGGAAGTCCAATTCAAATGCCAATCGGCGGGGATATTTACGGAAGATTATTTAATGTAATCGGAGATGCAATTGATGGTTTAGGTGATTTGCCTAAAACAGGAAAGGATGGAATGTCAATCCACCGAGAAGCACCAAAATTTGAAGATTTATCGACTTCAACAGAAGTTTTATTTACAGGGATTAAAGTAATTGATTTGATTGAGCCTTACGCAAAAGGAGGTAAAATTGGATTATTTGGTGGAGCAGGAGTAGGTAAAACCGTGTTGATTCAAGAATTGATTAATAACATTGCAAAAGGTCACGGAGGTCTTTCTGTATTCGCAGGAGTAGGAGAGAGAACACGTGAAGGAAATGATTTATTGCGTGAGATGTTAGAGTCAGGTATTATAAAATATGGTGATGAATTCATGCACTCTATGGAAAATGGAGGATGGGATTTAACCAAAGTTGACAAACAAGTAATGAAAGAGTCGAAAGCTACTTTCGTGTTTGGACAGATGAATGAGCCACCAGGAGCAAGAGCTCGTGTCGCTTTATCAGGTTTATCAATCGCAGAGTATTTCCGAGATGGAGCAGGTGAAGGACAAGGTAAAGATGTATTGTTTTTCGTAGATAATATTTTCCGTTTTACACAAGCAGGTTCTGAAGTATCGGCTTTATTAGGTCGTATGCCATCAGCAGTAGGTTACCAACCTACGTTAGCAACTGAGATGGGGGCTATGCAAGAGCGTATTACATCAACCAAAAAAGGATCAATTACATCAGTACAAGCGGTATACGTACCTGCGGATGATTTAACCGATCCAGCACCAGCAACAACGTTTGCTCACTTAGATGCAACAACCGTATTATCACGTAAGATTGCTGAGTTAGGTATTTATCCAGCGGTGGATCCTTTGGATTCAACATCAAGAATTTTAACAGCAGAGATTTTAGGGAAGGAACACTACACGTGTACACAACGTGTAAAACAAATTCTACAAAAATATAAAGAGTTACAAGATATCATCGCAATCTTAGGTATGGAGGAATTATCAGAAGAAGATAAATTATCTGTATCAAGAGCACGTAGAGTACAACGTTTCTTGTCACAACCTTTTCACGTAGCAGAGCAATTTACAGGGATACCGGGCGTATTAGTAGATATCAAAGACACAATCAAAGGATTTAACATGATTATGGACGGTGAGTTAGATCATTTACCAGAGGCTGCTTTCAACTTGAAAGGAACCATCGAGGATGTGATTGAAGCTGGTCAAAGCATGTTATCAGAAGTATAATAAAACAAATTATGGTATTAGAAATAATTTCACCAGAAGCAATTTTAGTATCAGGAGCCGTAACTTCGGTGAGTGTTCCTGGTATAAATGGTGAGTTTCAGATGTTAAATAATCACGCCCCAATTGTATCCGCATTGACAAAAGGGAAAGTGAAGATTAACGCTAAAAATTTAAAAATTTCCAGAAGCACTAAAAAATTCTTTACTCAAATCGATGAAGAAAACTTTGTGCTGCCGATTGAATCTGGTACAATCGAATTGAACAATAATAAAATTATTATTTTAGTCGATTAATACTGTTTTACAGAAGATAAAAAAATCCGTTTGAATATTTCAAACGGATTTTTTTGTTTTATAGGTTTTCGTTATCGCCTTCCTCTTCGATATATTCCATAATATCTCCAGGCTGACATTCTAATACGTTACAAATAGCTTCTAATGTTGAAAATCGTATCGCTTTTGCTTTGCCTGTTTTTAGTATCGAAAGATTAGCAGGAGTGATTCCGATACTTTCTGATAGTTCGTTTGAACGCATTTTTCGTTTCGCCAACATCACGTCAACATTTATGATTATAGGCATAATTATATTGTTAAGTCGTTGTCTTCTTTTAATTGAAATCCGTCTTCAAGTATCGCACTCATGATAATAAAAATCAAACCAATTATCGTGTAGCCGACGATCATATATTTGTTTTCAGAAAAAATAGTTAAAGAAATTCCTTTAGAATAAGCTTCTGAAATCACATTAATTATCCAAAAAGCAATTAAACCCAATCCTGCGTATTTTAAATTTTTAGCATTTTCTTTAGTAAATAAACCCGTATCTAAAAGTTTTTTAACTCCCTGTTGAAAATAGAAATAAAACGCAACATTAGTTAAAATTAGAGTCAGGAATGTGTCTCCAAATTCTTCTGGATTCATGTTGGTTTTATACCATTCGGAAGAATTAAAAATAGCGAAAAAGACAATTTGAGAAATCCAAGTAAATAGTAATACGTAATTAATAACTACAAAACATCGGTATATTTTTTTTAATGATTTCATAAGCCTAGATAGTTAAATCATTGTCTTCTTTTATCTCTGTTCCACGTTTTGTGATATCTGAAAGAATTAGTGCGCCTATACCCATAAAAAACATAAAAATAAGTATTGCATTATCAATAGTTCTTTCAACTTCAAAACCAGGATCTCTCATGTTGTAATTTATTAATAACGGACCAATAAAAATTTCAATAATAACTGTGAAAATTAGCAGGTAGCCACCTATGTTTAGATACTTACAGGCTTGTGAATTAAAGAATTTGTTCGAATAAATATAGTACAGACCACGTTGGACAGCATATGTTCCGACTAATGAGAATATGCCTATTATACAATCAATCATGAATGTTGTTTTGGTTTTATATACACCCGAAATATCGGAAGCATTAATAATGCCTAATAAATCTAAAAACATTATTATGAGTATTATTAAAAGTAAGATATTTAAAATAGCTAGGATTTTGTGGATAATTTTAATTTTTATCATTTTATTTGGTTTTTTGGATATTGTTAATTTTTGACAAACATATAAAAATTATCGAATAACAATAATTAAAGTTTGTTTTTTAATAATTTTATTTTTGTATTAAAGATGTTTACCTTTGTTTGATTATGAAAAAGTTGCCTCAAAAATTACAAGATAAATTAGTCGAACGTAAGCAATTCAATGCCTTACGGCAATTGCCATTAAAGAATGCTTTAATAGATTTTTCCTCTAACGATTACATTGGTTTTTCCAGAAATAAAGAATTATTTGAGGCATCGCACGACTATTTAGTCCAACATCAAATGATTCAAAACGGAGCTACAGGTTCGCGCTTGTTATCGGGTAATTTTCCGTTATATGAAGTTGCTGAAAAATACATTGCCGAGTTTCATGAGTCCGAATCAGCTCTGATTTACAATTCAGGCTACGACGCCAATTTAGGTTTTTTTAGTGCCGTGTTACAAAAAGGCGACGTGGTTTTGTATGACGAAATCATACACGCTTCCATACGCGACGGGGTTCGAATGTCTTTGGCGAATGCGTTTAAATTTAAACACAACGATAACTCCGATTTAGAACAAAAAATAATCCGTCACACCACCAAAATAAATACTATTTATGTAGTTACTGAGTCAGTTTTTTCGATGGACGGCGATGCGCCAGATTTAAAATTAATGGTAGAACTATGTCAAAAATACAACGCCTATTTGGTGGTAGATGAAGCGCATGCTTTGGGAGTGAAAGGGAAAAATGGCGTCGGAATGTTGCAAGAAGCGAATCTGCAAAACAAGGTTTTTGCCCGTATTGTAACGTTTGGTAAAGGTTTGGGTTGCCACGGAGCAGCGGTTTTGGGTTCGGAACAATTACGGATGTATTTAATTAATTTTTCTCGAAGTTTTATTTACACCACTGGTTTATCACCACACAGTATAGCGTCGATTTATATGGCGTACTGCTATTTAAATTCGGATAAAAGCAAAGCTGTTTTAGATGCTTTACACACTAATATTCGTCATTTTAATACCGAAATTAAACGATTGGATTTAATCGAATTATTTGTGACGAGCACTTCGTCGATTCATTGTTGTGTGCTTTCAGGTAATGAAGTGGTTAAAAAAGCCTCCCAGTTTTTAATCGAAAACGGATATAATGTAAAACCTATATTGTCGCCAACCGTACCTGTAAATCAAGAACGTTTGCGTTTTTGTATTCATAGTTACAATTCGAAAGCAGAAATTACTAATGTCTTAGAATTGTTAAGTAAATTTGTGCAGAATCAGCATAACTAAAACATGAAACTTTTTATTACCGGAATTTCTACCGATGTAGGCAAAACAATCGTCTCAGCCATTATAACAGAAGCCTTACAAGCCGATTATTGGAAGCCGATACAAACAGGAGATGTTTCGGATTCCGAAGCGGTAGCGCAATACATTTCAAATTATAAAACAAAAATACATCCAAACGCCTATCATTTTGATTTGCCAGCCAGCCCGCATGCTTCTGCAAAAGCGGAAAATACAGTTGTTGAAATGGCTAAAATAAAAGAGCCAAAAACAGAAAACCATTTGGTGATCGAAGGTGCAGGAGGGATTTTAGTACCGTTAAATGATACCGATTGCATTATTGATTTAATACAACCCGATTATAAAGTGATTGTGGTTTCTCTCCATTATTTAGGGAGTATCAACCATACTTTATTGACTATTGAGGCACTTCAAAATAGAAAAATAGCTATTGCGGGTATTATTTTTAGTGGAGAAGAAAATCAAGAAACCGAAACTATTATTGTATCCAAAACCAAAATTAAAAATATTGGTCGAATAGACCATGAACCTTTTTTTGATCAAAATGTAATCACAGAATACGCGGATTTATTTCGGGAACAATTACAAACGTTATAGTTTATGAATTTAACAGCACGAGATCAAAATCACATTTGGCATCCCTATACCCAACATAAAACAGCGTTGTTGCCCATTGGCATTAAAAAAGGCGAAAGCGCACTTTTGTGGGATGAAAACGGTAAAGAATATATAGATGCAATAGCCTCGTGGTGGGTGAATCCTTACGGACACTCCAACCGCTATGTTGCTGATGCTATTTATAAACAATTGACCACGTTAGAGCATGTTTTGTTTGGTGGATTCACACACGAACCTGCGATTGAATTATCGGAACGGTTGATGCAAATACTCCCTTCAAACCAGCAAAAAATATTTTTTTCAGATAACGGATCCACAGCGGTTGAGGTGGCTATTAAAGCATCGTTTCAGTATTTTCATAATCAAGACATAAAAAAAACTAAAATTATAGCGTTTGAAAATGCGTTTCATGGCGATACATTTGGTGCCATGGCTGCGAGTGGAATTTCGTTTTTCACGGATGTTTTTAAAGATTCGTTGTTAGAAGTTGTACGTATTCCCGTGCCTGTTTTGGGTGCCGAAACAGTCTCACTACAAGCGATGGAAATAGCTTTGCAATCCGATACGATTGCCGCTTTTATCTTTGAGCCTTTGGTACAAGGTGCTGCCGGAATGGTGATGTATGACGCATCGGTTTTAGACCAATTGATACAATTATGTAAAGCTAAAAATGTTTTGACCATCGCTGATGAGGTAATGACTGGATTTGGTAAAACAGGAAAAATATTTGCCTGTGATTATTTGCAACAACAACCCGATATGATGTGTTTGTCAAAAGCATTAACCGCAGGAGTTGTACCGATGTCGGTAACTACTTTTACACAAGATATATTTGAGGCTTTTTATGATGATGATGTCAATAAAGCCTTGTTTCACGGGCATTCTTTTATGGCAAATCCTGTTGGTTGTGCGGCTGCATTGGCAGGTTTGGATTTATTACATTCCGAAGAAATAAAAACAAGCTTGGTTCGGATACATCAAAAGCATCAAATTTTTCAAACCAAAATAAAAAATCATCCCAAAGTAAAAGCGACCCGTTTAATGGGCGTTATTTTTGCTTTGGATATAAAAACCGACGGAGAACAAGCCTATTACGGAAGTCTTCGCAACAAATTATATCAATTTTTTATAGAAAACGGAATCATTTTAAGACCTGTGGGAGGCACCATTTATATTTTACCTCCGTATGTTATTAGCGATGCGCAATTGGATCGCATTTACGACGTAATAGAACAGGCTTTCGCTTTAATTTAAACGAATCACATTGAATACTAAAATAGCCATAACCGGTATTGCTTCAGTTTCTCCGTTAGGGAGTACCCCTCAAAATATTTGGGAATCATACAAAAAATTAACCCACCAATTTTTAGTAACCGAAGTAGACGGTCAACAAACTTATACCGCACCTTTAAGCAAACAAGACAAACAAATATTAGACGGCGTAAGGAATTCTGATCCGAAATATAAACCCTTAGACGATACCGTGATTATGGCTTTGGCAGTTTCCCGAAAAGCAGTCGCGCAAGCATGCTGGTCTAAAGAGGCTGTTTTTGGAATTAATTTTGGTTCTTCCAGAGGAGCAACTGCGTTATTTGAAAAGGAACACGAAGCGTATTTAACAACCCGTAAAGCCAATGTTTTAGCATCGCCAACCACTACTTTAGGTAATATATCATCATGGGTTTGTCATGATTTACAAACGACAGGACCTGAAGTATCGCACTCGATTACGTGTTCGACTGCGTTACATTCGTTATTAAATGGGGTGGCATGGCTACGGTCGGGTATGGTCAATCAATTTTTGGTCGGAGGGAGTGAAGCGCCGTTAACCCCTTTCACAATTGCCCAAATGAAGGCTTTAAAGATATACGCTCCGATTACATCTGATCCATTTCCGTGTAAAGCTTTAGATTTAGAAAAATCTAAAAACACCATGATTTTAGGCGAAGGCGCTGGCGCGATCTGTTTGGAAAATGGCGAAAAAGAAAATGCATTAGCGTATATAATTGGCGTTGGATATGCTACCGAAATTTTAAAGCATAATATTTCGATATCGAGTGATGCACAATGCTTTCAAAAATCGATGCGAATGGCATTAAAGGAAGCTAATCTAACAACGGTTGATGTTATTGTTATGCACGCACCAGGAACGATTAAAGGTGATATTTCAGAATACGAAGCTATCAAAAAAGTATTCGATCAGTTGCCATCGCTCACTACAAATAAGTGGAAATTAGGACACACTTTTGGCTCTTCCGGGATGTTTAGTCTCGAATTGGCTATTTTGATGTTACAACATCAAGAAATTATCGAATCCCCTTTTTATAAAAATCCAGCAACTCCAAATCAAATCAAATCTGTTATGGTAAATGCTGTAGGGTTTGGTGGTAATGCGGTGAGTGTGATTGTAGGGGTTTAAAATAGTATTCATCGGACTTTTTTATGTTTTTCCATTTTCATTCGTTAATTTTAACGAATAATCAAGTGTATCACAACTAATGAAAATTATTTCCTACAACGTAAACGGCATACGTGCAGCTATAAAAAAAGGTTTTTTAGAGTGGCTAGAGCAAGAAAATCCCGATGTAATTTGTTTACAAGAAATTAAAGCGACCAAAGATCAAATTCCTTTATTGGAATTTGAAAGTATCGGCTATGCCTATCACTATTGGTTTTCTGCGCAGAAGAAAGGATATAGTGGCGTTGCCGTATTGTGCAAAAAAGAACCCAAAAATATCGTTTTTGGAACAGGGATAGAACACATGGATTTTGAAGGGCGCAACTTGCGAGTCGATTTTGAAGGTGTTTCTGTAATGAGTTTATACTTGCCTTCAGGCACGAATATCGACCGCTTGAGTTATAAATTCAAATACATGGACGAATTTCAAGATTATATTACTCAACTCAAAAAAGAAGTTCCGAATCTTATCATTTGTGGCGATTACAACATTTGTCATCAAGCGATTGATATTCATGATCCCATTAGAAATGCTACGGTTTCGGGTTTTTTACCTGAAGAAAGATATTGGCTGGATACCTTTATGAAAAATGGATTTATCGATTCGTTTCGGTATTTTAATCCCAATCCACAGCATTACAGTTGGTGGAGTTATCGTGCTAACGCCCGAGAAAACAACAAAGGTTGGCGAATTGATTACAATTTAGTGAGTGCCCCGTTAGAAGATCGTTTGGTCGCAGCCCATATTTTACCTAACGCAAAACACTCCGATCATTGTCCTATTGTTGTCGAATTAAACTAAAAAAAATATTATGATACGCACGTTCCTTTCTATAACCGCAATTGCACTTGTTTTAACTTCATGTGTTTCTTCTAAAAAGTATAAAGATTTAGAAGAAAAAAAGAATCACTTAAACCGTGACAACGTAGAAAAAACCAATCAAATCGAAAAGCTAACAAAAGATAACGCCATTTTATCTGATAAAATCACGGATTTAGAAGCCAATCTTAACGTGTACAAATTAGCAAACAAACAATTAAATCTAGACATTGCAGGGCTTACGCGCAGTTTAGAGTTAACACAAGCATCGTATGACGATTTGTTAAAAAACAGTACAGCCAATTCAAAAGCGAGTGCTCAAAAAAATCGCGAATTGTTAGTCACTTTAGAAAAAAAAGAAAATGAATTGGCACTTGAGCGTAATCGATTGGACAAATTAAAAGAAGAACTAGACGCTCGTTCAGGAAAAATTAACGAATTGGAAGAAATTATCGCATCTAAACAAAAAAAGATGAACGATCTAAAAAATTCGTTATCCAAAGCATTGTATAATTTTGAGAATAAAGGGCTTACTGTTGAAACCAAAAACGGAAAAGTATATGTTTCGATGGAAAACAAATTATTGTTCAAATCAGGGAGTTGGACTATTGGTTCGGACGGTAAAAAAGCCATTACCGAGATTGGTTTAATTTTATCCCAACAGCCCGAAATTGCTTTAATTATTGAAGGTCATACGGATAACGAGCCCTTTCCAACAAGTGGTAATTTAACCGATAATTGGGATTTATCAACCAAACGAGCTACCGAAATTGTGCGTTTGTTTGAAAGTATAAAAGGGATTGACTTGAAAAATATCACCGCAGCCGGACGTGGCGAATTTTCGCCTGTGGCAGATAACACAACAACAGAAGGTAAAGCCAAAAATCGCCGTATCGAATTTATACTCGCACCAAAATTGGATCAAATCTCGGAAATGTTGAGTGGCGAATAAAACGTATATTTGTGAAGTACTTATTAAAAGTAGTAATCGATTTCAGAAACTCATGAAAAATATTTTATACGTCTTACTTGTTGTGTTTTTTTTTAGTAGTTGTTCTAATAAAAAAATAGAATTTTCACTTTTAAAATTAGAGCAAAAAACAACATTACCCTGTGATGAAGAGTGTACTTATGTTAAAATTCAGGTGCCACAAGCGACAACCAAATCCGACGTATCTGACAGTATCAATACGCACATTCAAAACATCTCAAAAGAAATTATTTATTTTGGGTCTAATCCAAAAGCCGTAGTTAATTATAAAGAAATCATGCAATCATTCATTGATTCGTTTGAAGAGATGCAAGAAAAATTCCCTGAAGAAATCATGCCTTGGGAAGCCACCGTTGAAGGAGAAGTTACTTATCAAAGTGATGACTTGGTTAATATTGAAATCAATTACTATAATTATGCAGGTGGCGTACACGGATTTTCGGGAGTTCGATCACTATTGATTGATAAAAACAACGGAAAACTTTTGCAACACAAAGACCTGTTTAAAGATATAATTGCATTTTCAAAAATCGCCGAAGCCCGATTCAGAAAAACCTACGCTATTGAAGCATCAAAAGGAATCAACACCACAGGGTTTATGTTTGAAAAAAATCAATTTCAATTGCCCGAAAACATTGTTTATTCCGAAAAAGGAATCACTTTGTTTTACAATACCTACGAAATTTCATCGTACACCGACGGTCCAATAGAGTTGTTTTTCAGTTTTGATGAGATTTCGGGTTCTTTAAAGATTAAATAAACGTTACTTAAACTTTTACCACCTCAACAACTTCCCCAATATACACCAATACTTTCTTAATTACAGGATACTGCATCGTTTCGAGTACGGATGCGTACTGATTGATTTGATCGTGGTGCTTTTTTTCTGGTTCACCTGTTTTATAATCCAAAAGCAACGCTTCGTTTTTTGGGGTAATAACGACTTTATCGGGTTTGATCGTTATCTGGTTTTTGACCAAAATAGACCGCTCATTATATACTGTATTGTTTGGTGCAAAAAAATCGTGTAGTTGCGGATGTGTCACAATTTGAGTTAATACCGATGTGATTTCGGAGCTAATATCACTGGTTATTAATCCCGACGAAAGAGCGCTATCAACCGCTTCGTTGATGGTGTCGGCTGTTTTGATTTGAGCTAAAATTTCATGTAAAATGGTACCGTATTCAATCGCTTGCGCTTGTTTGGTATTCCATAATAAAGCTTCGCGTTGTGCGATTTTTATTTTAGAAGGATTAAAAACAGTCGTAACGTTTTGAATGATTTCGGTATTTGCATTTTGTTTTTGAGGAGTCGAAAGGCGTTGGGGATTACCCCATTCGTAACTATATTTTTGATCGTCAAAAAGGTTTTGTTGTTCTAAAAAATGACCTAAAAAATACGATGTATTTCCTTTCACAAAGCCATCTTTATTTTTTTTCATACAAGAGATGATGTGCAGTTGCTCTTCGGCTCGGGTAAAAGCGACATATAAGACATTGATAACGTCCAATAATTCTTCTTGGTGTTTGCTTTCGTAAATCTCAACGGCACTGTTGCCAAATTGCTGTACTTGTTGGCTTTTATTGATTAAAATATTAGATAATCCGATGGATGTATCGGTTGACGGAAGCCACATTTTGTTTGTTTTTCGATAAATTTCTTCATCTACAAAAGGTATAATCACCACCGGAAATTCGAGCCCTTTTGATTTATGGATAGACATCAATTGCACGGCGTTATTCCCTTCGGGTGATGGGATTTTAAAATCGCTTTCTTTTTTATCCCAAAATTCAAAAAAGTCATTTATACTGGCTTGTTTTCGGATATCAAATTCTAAAATAATATCACAAAAATACTGTACATACGCATGACGTTTGGCGACTGGGATGATGTTTTGGATGCAAATTTCAACACTTTGATAAATCGATTTCTGACGTAAGTCATCAAAAGACAATGTGATGGCGTAAGTGCTTAACCACTGTTCAAACTCTTTTTCGGTGGGTTGTTGCAATCCCAATTTAATAAAGGCGTGTACATCGGTTACGCTTTCTAAATTAGAGGCGATATACTGTAAAAATGAGGCTTTGGCTGTTTTGTTTTTAGCATTGTTACTGTACCGCAAAACATCTAATAACACACGTACTTCGTTAGAGCGGTACAACAACAAACTGTCTGATGATAAAATCGGGATTCCGTGTTCGGTTAAATGATTGGCAATAGCAACACTGTTGTTGTTTTTTCGGGTTAAAATGGCAATATCTTGGTACGCAAAACCTTGCGAAAGTACTTCGTGTATTCGATTACGAGTGGCGTTAAGGTACAATTGGGTACGGTCGTCGTCCTCTTCTTCAACATCTTTTGCTGCAATGTATGGAATAAATTCGAGCGTTACATAACCGCCTGTTTTAGAATTGGTTTTTTGGGCGCTGTGATTTTCATACAAATCTTTGTAATCGCTATGACTGAATTCGGCAGCGATGGTCTTAAAAAACAAATTATTAAACGTAATTACTTCAGCATAACTGCGGTAGTTGGTGTCTAAAGTGGTGTATTTTTTTTCTTTGATGACAAACGGATTTTCGGCTTTTGTAAGGGCTATAAATTGTTCTGCTTTACCACCCCGCCAACGATAAATGGATTGTTTGGCATCACCAACGAGTAACAATGTTCCTTTTTCGCCATTGTGATTTTCTCCCGAAAGGGCGTTATCAATTAATGGAATCAGGTTTTGCCATTGCATTTCTGAAGTGTCTTGAAATTCGTCAATAAAAAAATGATGGTACCGCTCGCCCAATCGTTCATAAATAAATGGTGCGGGTTGGTTTTGAATTTCTTTATTGATAATGGCATTAAACTCCGATATCGATAAAATATTTTTCTCTTTTTGGATGCTGTCTAACGTATTACTGATCGTATTTAGTAAGGATAATGGGATGATATTTTTTAAAAAAGCATCATACAACAAATAGGTTTCGCTTAGTTTATTAATTTCCAAAAGGTTAATCAATAATTCAGGAGCTATTTGATCAATGGCGTCTTTTTGATTTTGAGGTTTCGTTTTGGCGTATCGATTGCCTTCGTCTAAATAATGTGTTTTATCGTATTTTGTAATCGTTCCGTTTGCAATTTTACCAAACTGATTTGGGATTAATGATCGATTAAAAGATGCGTTTTCAATACCATTGGATTCGATTAACTGCAACGATTGTTGGGCTATGGCGATGCACTCTTCTTTGATCTTTCGGGAAGCCACCAATAGTTTTTGATTTATCGTCAAAAACTCTGAAATCGATTTGTCTTTATATTGTTTGATTTCTTTACGATCATTTTCATTGATTAAGAGTTTACTCATCTCAAAAATATCTTTTGAGATGTCCCAACTTTTGTTGTTGTCTGTTTTTTCGAGGGCGTAATCAATCAACAATTGGGTTAACTTATCATCACTACCCGCTTTTGCAACGACTTCATCTACCGCTTCGGTTAACAATTCATCCGTGTCTAATGAGACTTCAAAAAGTGTTGGCAATTCTAAATCAAAAGTAAAAGAGCGTAAAATACGGTGCGTAAATTTATCAATGGTAGAGATGTCAAACGACGCATAATTATGGATGATATTTTTGAGTATCCGACGTGATTTTTCTTGAATTTGTGAAGCATTTAACTGGGTTTCTGCTTCTAAAACAGCAACTAAATCCTGTGTTTTTTGATCTGTTATCGTCGGTTTGCTAAAGGCATGTAAACAATCTACGATTCTTTTTTTCATCTCACCAACCGCTTTATTGGTAAAAGTGATTGCCAAAATATGCTTGTAAGCATCGTCTTTTTTAGCTTTCAAAATGATTTTGAGGTATTCCTTTACTAAAGAATACGTTTTGCCAGAACCTGCCGATGCATCATATATTGAAAAAGAAGGATTATCCACGAGATGTTTGTTTTTGTTTTGACGCTTGTTAATGTAGCTTTTTATCTATATTCGTTTTTATACCGTAATAGTCCATTTCAAAGCAGGCACGTCCTAAAATTATCGCTGGATTTATTCGGTATTTATTTGAAAACTCACAAATGATTTCGTCGCTTAAGGGAATATAATTTTTTAATAAATCATCCCAACAATTTGATGGTATCAAACTTTCTTGAGCATATTGATTTGCTTCATTTTCAAATTCGTTTTCATCTATTTTTGTTAAGTCGAGGAATTTGATCTCTTTATTGTCTTTTAAGTGAAGTGCAATATGTCCAATTTCGTGTAAAATCGTAAAAGCTAAATTATCAATCCTATTATGTCTTAGGGTTAAGGCAATTACAGGATTATTTTTAGACCAAAATGAATATCCATCAATAGGTGTTTTTTCTAATTTATCAATCATTAAAAATTTGATACCATATTGTGCCAATTTTTTATCGATTAATTCTAGGGTGTTTTTGTTGCTATAAAAAATTTCTCTTAAATCGTAGTTTAATTCAGGTAGATTTTCAAAACTGAATGTGTTTGTTTTTTTTCTTTCAGCCTCATATTCTACAAGAGAAATCCAAGCAAGCATATTTTTTTCATCTATTTGTAGTTTTTCACTTTTTTTAAAAAAAGCAACTCTTTTTTTCGAAAATTTATTACGCAATTCATTCATCGATTGAACCGAATAAATGGATTGAATAACTGAAATATTAAATGATAAATCATCTGTTAAATATCCTTTTTTACTAAAATACTTAGTTGGGACATACTGATTTATAACATTCCAAATCTCGATAAGTTTAATTTTTGTTATATTTTTCTCTTTAATTTTTGCGCTGTCAATTTCATATTGAGATTGAAACCTCATCCAATAATCGGCAGGAATCCCTAAAGATTCTTCTAATAATATTGCGATATCCGCAGTTACAGGTCTCTTCCCTTTTATAATTTCATTTAAGAACGAAGGCTTAACAGCTAAAAGCACTGCTAAATCTTTTTGTGTCATATCATCGCGAACTTCTAATTCATCTTTAATTAGAGTTCCTGGATGAGTTGCTTTGAATGGTATTAATGTGTTTGTTGCCATAATGTTTGATTTTTAAGAATAATGATTGCTTAACTCTACAATTTGACAAATTGTAATGGTGTTAGGTTCTTCTCCTTCGATTGATGAAATAAATTCTATACGATATTTGTCATTCACTCGTACGGATTCCAAACCATTTTTATCGCCACTTAATTTTTCATAATTCAAACTTTTAATAGGATACAAATCCTCAATTTTATTAGCTACTCTTAGTTTATCTATTGTGTTCTTGTATCTTTTAATAATGTCTTTTTGAAACCTATGTTTTTTATTTGAAGATTTACCATCTTCATACAATTCTTTCAAATAGTCTTTTGTGAATTTTATTTTCATAGGCATCAGTCTATTTTCTTCTTACAAAGGTAAAATGTTTTGCTTTAAATTCACTAAAAAAGTGAACTTTTTAGTTATTTTGTTTTTGTAAGGCTATTGTAGGTAACTATTGTATTATAACGAATTATTATTTCTTTTAGTAAAGTTAAATGTATAATTTTGAAATCAATTAGTAACATTTAAAACAATTATTATGTCTTTTGAATTAACAAAATTACCTTACGCTTATGACGCGTTGGAACCACATATTGATGCGCGTACAATGGAAATACACCATTCTAAACACCACGCAGCTTACACAAACAACTTAAATGCAGCTATCGCAGGTACAGCTCTTGAAGGAAAATCTATCGAAGCAATCTTGGGTGGATTAGATTTATCAAACGGTGCCGTACGTAACAACGGTGGTGGATTTTATAACCACAACTTGTTTTGGTCTGTAATGACTCCAAACGGAGGCGGCGAGCCAACAGGAGCTTTAGCTACTGCAATAAACAGCGCTTTTGGATCTTTTGAAGAGTTTAAAGCCGCTTTCTCTAAAGCAGGAGCAACTCAATTTGGATCAGGTTGGGCTTGGTTATGTGTAAAAGACGGTGCTTTATCTGTTTGCGGAACGCCTAATCAAGATAATCCATTAATGCCAGGTGTTGGATGTGGCGGTACGCCAATTTTAGCGATGGACGTTTGGGAACACGCCTATTATTTAAACTACCAAAACAGAAGACCGGATTATATCAACGCGTTTTTTAACGTAATCAACTGGGCTGAAGTTTCAAAAAGATTTGAAGCAGCGAAGTAATTCGATTTTTAGCGTTTCTTTTTAAAAAGAAACGAATTCATACCAAAAGGCTGTCTGATAAAGACAGCCTTTTTTTATCTTTGTCCGAAAAAATGAAAAAACCCTCCCCTTTAAAGATTGTTTTAATCATTATTTATGTGATTGCTTTTTCTGTAAGGTTACTAAATGAGTTTGAAGTATATGATTTATCCCAGTATAAATTTATTAGCGAGATAATATCAAGTTCTATCTTAATTTTTATTATCATCGAAGCTGTTAAAAATTATAGAATGAAAAAAGCTGGAATTAATGAAAAAAATTAAGTTAAACCCCCAAAACTAATGCGAAACGAAACTGATTTTATCCCAAGTCAATTATCCGCTGTACAAAACGGAAAAGTAACTTATAGCGCACCCAGCAATATTGCTTTGGTTAAGTATTGGGGAAAGTTGGAAAATCAAATCCCGGCTAATCCATCCATAAGTTTTACCCTAAATAATTGTAAAACAATAACGACTGTTGTTTACACGGTAAAAGAAAGCACAGACCAAGTAACGTTTGATTTATTATTTGAAGGAAAACCCAAAGAAAGTTTTAGACCAAAAATAGATGCGTTTTTTAAAAGAGTACAAACGTACGTGCCTTTTATTCACGGATTACATTTAACGATTGACACACAAAACACATTCCCACACAGTTCGGGCATAGCCTCATCCGCATCGGGTATGGCGGCTTTAGCGATGTGTGTTGTCGAAATAGAAAAACAAATTAACCCGAATCAAGAGGCGGATTATTATCTTCAAAAAGCATCGTTTTTAGCGCGATTGGGATCAGGTAGCGCGTGCCGAAGTATCAAAGGCAATATTGTTACTTGGGGTAAAAATAACACCATGCCCACTAGTTCCGATTTGTTTGGTGTTACTGTAAGCGAAGGGATACATCACGTATTCACCACCTATCAAGACACCATATTATTAGTTGACAAAGGCGAAAAAGTAGTTTCAAGTACCGTTGGGCACGATTTAATGAACGGGCATCCGTTTGCGGCACAACGTTTTGAGCAAGCCCACCAAAACATAGCATCCATCCATAAAATATTACAAACAGGTGATTTGGCATCGTTTATCGCTTTGGTCGAAAGTGAAGCATTGACACTACATGCGATGATGATGACTTCGCATCCGTATTTTATTTTGATGAAACCCAATACTTTGGAAATCATTAACAAAATTTGGGCTTTTAGAGAAAAAACGAAAACGCCCATTTGTTTTACCTTAGATGCAGGTTCAAATGTTCACGTATTGTATCCATTAGAGTTTGCATCAAAATGCACCGAATTTATTCAACAAGAATTAGTTAGCCATTGTCAAAACGAGCAGTATATTACAGATTGTGTTGGTAATGGTGCCGAAATGATGTAATTTTACCCCCAAATAATTTCGTTAAACATGAAAGGACCTTTATTTTATTCTAAAATTTTATTATTTGGAGAATATGGAATCATCAAAGATTCTAAAGGATTATCTATTCCGTATAACTTTTATAACGGAGCACTTAAAGTAGATGAAAACCTTTCTGCGGAAGCGCAAAAATCTAACGAAAGTCTAAAACGTTTATCGCAACATCTTTCTCAATTACAAGAAGAACAACCTGATTTGGTCAAGTTTGATTTAGAAACATTAAATCACGATTTAAACCGAGGGATGTATTTTGATTCGAGTATTCCGCAAGGTTATGGTGTAGGTAGTAGTGGTGCTTTGGTGGCAGCGGTTTATGATCGATATGCAACAGATAAGATTACTGTTTTAGAAAATTTAACGAAAGAAAAATTATTAGTACTTAAAACTATTTTTGCTGCCATAGAATCTTTTTTTCATGGAAAAAGTTCGGGTTTAGATCCTTTAAATAGTTATTTATCTATCCCTATTTTAATCAATTCTAAAGACAATATTGAAGCTACAGGAATCCCAACACAAACCGCTGGAGGTAAAGGAGCTGTATTTTTGATTGATTCGGGTATTGTGGGCGAAACCGCTCCGATGGTTCATATTTTTATGGAAAACTTAAAAGACAAAGGTTTCCGTAAAATGTTAAAAACTAAATTTGTAAAACATACGGATGATTGTGTAGCCGACTTTTTACAAGGTGACTTTAAATCATTGTTTGCGAATACCAAAAAATTATCTAAGATTGTTTTGAATAATTTTAGACCGATGATCCCAGAGCATATTGTCGATATTTGGCAAAAAGGAATCGAAACCAACGACTACTATTTAAAATTATGTGGCTCAGGAGGAGGCGGTTACATTTTAGGGTTTACACAAGATTTTGAAAAAGCACAAGGCGTACTTAAAGATCACAAATTAGAGTTGGTATACCAATTTTAACCCGTTATTATCATTTAACAGAAAATGAAAGCGACCAAACGCAATCTGTTTTTTTTGAAAATAATAGGTCTTTTTTCGGTAGTCAGGGGATACAACGTTTTAATAGTGATTTTGGCGCAATACCTCTCTGCTATATTTATTTTAGCCCCAGAAGAATCTACTCGAACCATCGTTTTTGATGGAACACTTTTTTTAATCATACTTTCGACATCGTTAATTATTGCCTCGGGGTATATTATCAATAGTTTTTATGATTCTAAAAAAGATTTAATTAACCGACCGATTAAAACATCAATTGATCGCTTGGTAAGTCAGCAAACTAAGTTATATGTTTATTTCGGGCTTAATATAATTACAAGTTTATTGGGTTTATGGTTATCTTGGAAAGCTTTTTTGTTTTTCGCTGCTTATATTTTTTTAATCTGGTTGTATTCTCATAAAGCCAAAAAAATAGTTTTTATTGGAAATATATTAGCGGCTACGTTGGCAATTTTTCCTTTTTTTGGAGTATTCCTGTATTATAAAAATTTTTATGAAATCATCTTTTTTCACGCTTTATTCCTTTACTTGCTAATTTACATTAGAGAGTTAGTCAAAGATTTAGAGAATTTAAAAGGCGATTTGGTCTCGGATTATCAAACAATTCCTGTATCGTATTCGACCTCATTATCTAAAAAAATAATAGCGACTTGTGTACTTGTTACGGCAATACCCATTTATTTTTTGGTCGAAATCTACGAGGTAGGCTATATGAAGCTGTTTTTTTATAGTGCCTATTTTTTGTTGGTAGTGTTTTTATTTTTCTTAAAAAATGCCTCTACACCCATGCATTATGTATGGCTTCATAACTCATTAAAATTAATTATCGTTTTAGGTGTTTTTAGTATTATTTTGATTGAACCTAACGTGATCCTTAAAAGTAAAATACTAGTATTGTTTTATTAACTTATCTTTGCTCAAAATTTTCGGAATCATGCAAGACAAAAAAGGTAAAAAATTCAACGATAAGCCTGCTTATGGCAAAAAAAACAACTCTTCTTCTTCTAAACCCAACGGAGGAAAAAGACCTTTTTCAAAAATAAACAAACCAACACCAGCAACACCTGCTGCGCCTAAAGATCCGAATACGATCCGTTTAAATAAATATCTTTCTAACGCGGGCATTTGCACCCGTAGAGAATCTGATATCTATATCCAATCGGGTAATGTAAAAGTAAACGGCAAAGTTGTAACCGAATTGGGTACTATTGTACAAATCACAGACGAAGTACAATTTGACGGCGTAACAGTAACTCCTGGAAAAAAAGAATATATTTTATTAAATAAGCCTAAAAATTTCACCACTTCAACCGATGAAACCTCTACGAATAGAAGTGTTTTGGAGTTGATTCGCGGGGCATCTAAATCCGTTTTACAACCCGTTGGGCGAATGGATAAAAACACCACAGGTTTATTACTTTTTACCAATGACACTGATATTTTAACCAAATTTTCGACACCAAATCAAAAAACATCCAAGTTGTATCAATTAACTCTGGATAAAAACTTAAAATACGAAGATTTAGAAAAAATAAAATCAGGATTAACCATCGATGATTTTAAAGTATATGTAGAAGAGGTAAGTTATATCGAAGGCGAACCAAAATCCGAAATCGGAATCAAAATGAAAACGCCTAACATTAAAATTGTACGTACCATTTTTGAACATTTAAATTATAACGTACTTCGAGTTGATCGTGTTGCTTTTGCCAATTTAACCAAAAAGAATTTACCCAGAGGTCACTGGAGGCCATTAACCAGCCAAGAAGTAATCAATTTAAAAAACAGTAAGTAAGTTTTCATGAAGAACAGTTTTCTGACGCGTTTTGTAAAGTTCAATGGAGGTGTATTGCTTTTTTTGTGGTTTACCGTATTGATCTATCGATTCGTTACATGGAAATTTGTTTATTACAATGCTGTTGCTGAGATTAATGGAGATGACTTAAGCACTTCTTTTTATTTGGGAGCCAAATACGATTTGCGATTAATTGTTTTTGCGTGTATCCCAATTTTGTTGATGAGTTTATTTTTTTCTAAAAGCTTTTTTAATACTTCTTTTTGGAGAAAAATAGTTGTAGGTTATATCATGTTTCAAACAACGGTACTCAACCTTTGTTATGCGATTGACATAGGTAATTATATGTATCTCAAAGAGCGTGTAAACGCCTCTGTATTGAGTTTTTTAACCAATCCTTGGATTTCTGCGCAAATGATGTGGGAATCCTATCCTGTATTTTGGATTATTTTTGGATTAATCGGATTGACGGCTTTACAAATTATAACGCTCAGATGGTGGTATATGCGCGTAGCACCTTATGAATTTACAGGTTCACGTGGGTTAAAAAACAGTATAGCTGGTGTTTTTTTATTGGTAGTTGCTTTTTCTGCGTATGGTAAAATGTCTTTTTATCCGTTGCGTTGGAGCGAAGCTTTCTTTTCTAAAAATAACGATTTATCGCAACTTACTTTAAATCCGATATTGTATTTTGTTAATAGTCTTAAATTCAGTGATACTACTTTTGATAAAAACGAGACCGAAAAATTTTATCCTACAGTCGCGCGTTATTTGGGTATAGAAAACAACCTGCCATTAGATTTTAAACGGAGTTTTACACCATTAAATGATTCTATTCCTGAGCCTACCAACGTAGTTGTAGTGATGATGGAGTCCTTGGGCGCACAGCCGTTAGGAATTTTTAATAACCCACTTAGCGGGTCGCCTTTTATCGACTCATTAGCCACCAATTCGTGGTTTTTAGAGAATTTTTATGTGCCCCGATACGGAACCGCCCGTACCGTTTATGCTTCAATAACTGGATTGCCCGATGTTGTCGAAACAAAAACAGCTTCCCGAAATCCAAAAGCTGTAGATCAACGAATTATTTTAGATCAATTAAAAGGTTTTGAAAAATTTTATTTTTTAGGCGGAAGCGCCAATTGGGCAAACATCCGAGCCTTATTTACCAATAATATTTCAAATATTCAGATTTTTGAAGAAGGTAGTTATGAAAACGAAGATCGTGTAGATGTTTGGGGTATTAATGATGGTGATCTATTCAGAAACGCCGATAAAAAGTTTAAAAAATTACACGATCAAAAAAAGCCTTTTATTGCCTATGTGCAATCGTCGGGTTATCATCCGCCTTATACAGTACCGGATCAAGAAGGAGCGTACAAACGATTAACAACCAAAGATATTAGCGAAAAAGAAGTGCAAAGTGCAGGCTTTGTAAATTTAGATCAATACAATGCGTTGCGTTATTTTGATCACAACTTAAGAGTTATGTTTGACTCCGCCAAAAAATCAGGCTATTACGACAACACTGTTTTTGTGTTATTCGGCGATCACAACGGACGAATAAGCCCTTATAATCACATGGACAAACCCGAAATGGAAACAGGATTAGGGCAATTGCACGTGCCATTGATTATACACGGTAAAAAGATACCAAAACAAAGAGATAAACGAATGTCTAACCTCATAGATGTTTATCCAACGATTGCGGATATTCTTAATCAGCCTTACACTAACTATACTTTAGGACGGTCTTTGCTAAGAAGAAAAAAAGACGACACAAGTCCTACCTTTTCTTTTGAAGCCTACAAAGGAAAATGGTCTCCAGTGATGATTACCCCAACACATTATTATTGGTCAGAAAAACAAGGGGGGAAATTGTCTGAAATCTTTCGTTATAACAAAGAAAGCTATAATAAACCAGACGGCTCCTTTGACCTCAATCACCACAAATCGTTAGACAGTCTCTGTAAAGGATTGTATCAATCTACATTGTACTTGTATTTTAATAACAAGAAGTAAATTCCTAATTTTAAGTTAAATATGAATCTAACTTGGGTGACTTATTTATTTTGAATTACTTTTGCCGAATATTTAAAATAATATCTTATATTTACGTGTAAATCATTTTACAATGAAAAAGCACTTCTATTTATTAACCGTTGCTATCCTGATGTTTTCAGGTGATTTGTACGCTCAAAAAATAAGCGGTTCAGCAAATGGTGGTCATACAGAAGAAGTATCGATATACCCAAATCCTGTTACAGGAGGAAAATTATACGTCTCAACCTCGTCAGACAAAATCAAACAAATTGAAATTTATGATGTGTTAGGAAAAAAAATGGTTGATGTAACAACTTACTCAAATAAAGAGATAAATATCGCTCATTTGTCTTCTGGGGTTTATATTATAACCATTAAAGAAGATAGTTATCAAACAACTCGAAAACTGGTTGTTCGATAACGAATTTAGATTTAAAAAGCTTAAAAATAAAGAATTGTCATTTTGATAATTCTTTATTTGTTTTATAGTGTTTATGTAATATTTCATTCTTAAATACTGTCATATTATTAATTGTTAGGTTGATTACTAAATAGTTTTGTACTTATTTAGTTAATTCCATAATTTTGTAAAAATTTTTTTAAAGATGAAGCATAACTTCGGTTTATACCAAGAAGAATTCGAGATAGACTCGTGTGGAGTTGGATTTGTTGCCAACATTAAAGGAGTAAAATCATTTCAAATAGTTTCCGATGCCTTGACTATGTTAGAAAACATGGAGCATCGAGGTGCTACTGGATACGAAAAAAACACAGGTGATGGAGCGGGTATTCAAATTCAAATACCGCATGAATTACTTTTTGAAGAAGCAAATGGATTGGGTTTTGATTTGCCAAAAGCAGGTCAGTACGCTGTAGGAATGTTGTTTTTTCCTAAAAATAAAGCATTAAGAGAAGAGTGTCGTCATATTTTCGATCGTTGCGCCGCTAAACTTGGATTTAAGATTTTAGGTTACAGAGAAGTTCCTGTAGATAATTCAGACTTAGGAGAGGCAGCAAAATCTGTAGAACCAAATATGGAAATGGTTTTTGTAGATCGTCCGTTTGGGATTAAAGACGAAACTACTTTCGAAAGAAAATTATTTATTTTAAGAAACTACGCTACGCATCAAATCGTTAATACAACAGCAAATGATCCAAGTGGATTTTATATAGCTTCACTTTCTGTTCGTAAAATAATTTATAAAGGACAATTACGTAGTTTACAAGTGCGTGGTTATTTTAAAGATTTAACTAATCCTACTTTAACTTCTGCTTTTGGAATGGTACATTCGCGCTTTGCAACCAACACCACTCCATCATGGAAACTAGCGCAACCTTTCAGATATATAGCACATAACGGAGAGATTAATACCGTACAGGGTAACTTAAACTGGTTGCGTTCAAGTGAGAAAAATTTCGAGAGTCCAGATTTTACCAAAAAAGAAATGGACATGATTTTACCTTTAGTACCAAGTTATCAGTCGGATTCAGCTTGTTTGGATAATATGATTGAAATGTTGGTGCACTCAGGACGGTCATTACCACATGTAATGATGATGTTAATTCCTGAGGCTTGGGACGGACACGAGAGCATGGACGAAGATAAGAAAGCGTTTTATGAGTACCATGCTTGTATTATGGAACCATGGGACGGACCTGCTTCGGTGTCGTTTACCGACGGAAATATGATTGGAGCAACATTGGATCGTAACGGCTTGCGTCCGTCACGCTATTGCGTGACAGATGATGATCGTGTGATAATGTCATCTGAATCAGGGGCATTACCAGTAGACCCCAAAACTGTAGTAAAAAGAGGACGATTACAACCTGGTAAGATGTTTTTGGTTGATATGATTGAAGGAAAAATCATCAGTGATGATGATTTAAAACGAAATTTAGCTCAATCAAAACCATATAAAGAATGGTTGTCTAAATACAAAATTAATTTAGAAGATATTCCTACTCCAAAAGTACGTTTTACACGTTTGGAAGAAGAACAAATAAATACGCTACAAAAAGCGTTTGGTTACACCAGAGAAGACTTAGATCTTGTATTGAAACAAATGGCAACCACAGGCAAAGAACCTATGGGGTCTATGGGTACAGATACACCAATAGCAGTACTAAGTGATCAACCACAACATTTAAGCAACTATTTCAAACAATTATTTGCACAAGTAACCAATCCGCCAATTGATCCGTTGCGTGAACGATTGGTAATGTCATTGACTACTGTTATTGGAGCAAGTAATAATTTATTGGTGGAAGATCCGATGTCAGCACATTGCATCACATTAAAGCACCCAATATTAAATAATGATAGTTTAGAAAAAATTCGTAGTATAGATACGGGTATTTTTCAATCTAAAACCATACAAATGTACTTCAAAGCCAATGGACAACAAGGGGTTTTGAAAAAGGCATTAGATCGAATTTGTCGTTATGCCATGGATGCTGTTGAAGACGGGTATGAAGTGATTGTGTTGTCAGATAGAAGTATCGATTCTGAACACGCAGCAATCCCTTCATTATTAGCTTGTTCGGCGGTACACCACCATCTAATTAGAAATGGAGTTCGTGGGCGTATTGGTTTAATTATTGAAGCAGGAGATGTTTCTGAGGTGCATCATTTTGCTACGTTATTAGGATTTGGAGCTACGGCAATCAACCCTTATTTGGCATTGTCAAGTATTCGAAAAATGAAAGATACCCATTTGATTGATTCTGATTTGCCTATCGAAAAATTAAAAGAAAACTATTTTAAATCGATCAATAATGGATTGTTGAAAATATTCTCTAAAATGGGAATATCCACCCTTCAATCCTACCAAGGAGCTCAAATTTTTGAAATTTTGGGTATTCAAGAATCGGTAGTAAATCAATATTTTACAGGAGCCGTATCACGTATCGAAGGAATGGGCTTGGATGAAATTGCAAGAGAAGCATTAGCGAAACATTTCACCGCTTTCAAGTCACCTTTACACGAAACGATTCTACCAGAAGGAGGTGTATATCAATGGAAGAAAAAAGGAGAATACCATATGTACAATCCTGAAACGATACATTTACTTCAATTATCAACAAGCCGTAACGATTATCAATTATTCAAGAAATACTCTTTAGCGGCAGATAATCACGGTGAAAAAGCATGTACACTAAGAAGTTTGTTAACCATAGAAAACGATAGAAAATCAATCAAATTAGATGAGGTTGAACCTATTGAAAACATTATGACGCGTTTCGCTACTGGAGCGATGTCATTCGGCTCTATTTCTTGGGAAGCACATACCACACTAGCGATTGCTATGAATCGTATTGGAGCAAAAAGTAATACAGGAGAAGGTGGAGAAGATGAAGCGCGTTATGAAAAAATGGAAAATGGCGACAGTATGCGTTCGGCTATCAAACAAGTGGCATCAGGTCGCTTTGGAGTAACCAGTCGTTATTTAGCTGAAGCAGATGAGATTCAAATTAAAATGGCACAAGGTGCAAAGCCAGGTGAAGGAGGACAGTTACCAGGGTTTAAAGTGGATGATTGGATTGGTCGTGTAAGAAATTCAACTCCAGGAGTTGGTTTGATATCACCACCACCACACCACGATATTTATTCGATTGAAGATTTATCTCAATTGATTTTTGATTTAAAAAATGCCAATAGAGATGCACGTATTAGTGTTAAGTTAGTGTCAAAAGCAGGTGTTGGTACCATTGCCTCTGGGGTAGCGAAAGCCAAAGCAGATCATATTTTGATTGCGGGTTTTGATGGAGGTACAGGAGCATCTCCAATGAGTTCGATAAAACACACAGGTTTGCCTTGGGAATTAGGATTGGTAGAAACACACCAAACTTTAGTTAAAAACAAACTACGTCAGCGTGTGACTATCCAAACAGATGGTCAAATCAAAACAGGACAAGATATTGTAATGGCAACTTTATTAGGTGCTGAAGAGTGGGGTATCGCAACAGCAGCTTTGGTTGTTGAAGGATGTATTTTAATGCGTAAATGTCACTTAAACACATGCCCCGTAGGTGTTGCCACGCAAAACAAAGATTTACGTAAAAAATTCACTGGAAATCCAGACCATGTTGTTAATTTCTTCCGCTTTTTAGCTATGGAAACTCGTGAATTAATGGCAGAATTAGGTTTCCGTACAATAGATGAGATGGTAGGTCAATACCAATGTTTAAAAAGAAAGAAAGATTTAAAACATTGGAAATACGATCAAATTGATTTATCCCGTGTAATGCAAAAAATCACATCTGATTTACCATTGTTTAAATCAGAACCACAAGATCATGAGTTAGAAGTTTCTTTATCTTGGAAGTTATTAGATGCTGCAAAAGATGCTATCGCTAACAAAGGAACAGTACGAGCTGAATTTCCTATTGAAAACACCGATAGAACTATTGGAACCATCTTATCACACGAAGTAACGAAAGTTTATGCGTCTGAAGGAATGCCAGAAGATAGTTTACACTTTAAATTTACAGGAACTGCAGGACAAAGTTTTGGTGCTTTCTGTAATAAAGGAATTACTTTAGAGATAGAAGGAGATGCCAATGATTATTTTGGAAAAGGATTATCTGGAGCAAATCTAGTTGTTTATCCGAGCAAAGAAGCCACTTTCAAGCCAGAGGAAAACAGTATTATTGGTAACGTTGCTTTTTACGGAGCAACAAGCGGTAAGGCGTTTATTAGAGGTATGGCAGGAGAACGTTTTTGCGTAAGAAATTCAGGTGTTACAGCTGTTGTTGAAGGGATTGGAGATCACGGTTGTGAATACATGACAGGAGGAACTGCGCTAATCTTAGGAGATGTAGGTCGAAATTTTGCTGCCGGTATGAGTGGCGGAATCGCTTATATTTGGGACGTCAATAATACGTTAGAAAAGAATTTAAATCGGGAAATGGTGGATGTAGATCCATTAGATAATGAAGATGTAGTGATTATCAAAGGACTTTTAGAAGAACATGTAGCGCTAACAGGTAGTACCTTGGCAAACTTCTTATTAAAAGACTTTGACAACAACAGTAAATATATTGCTAAGATTTTCCCTAGAGACTATAAAGCAGTATTGAAACAGAGAGCAGAAGCAGCAAAAGCTAAATAACATATTAAAATAAAAAGTAAGAGATGGGAAAGCCAAATGGATTTATGCTCTATGAAAGAGAGTTACCCGGTAAAGAAAGCGTCGCTGAAAGATTAAAACATTATAATGAGTTTCAGGATGAAATCACTCCTGAATTATTAGATAAACAATCGGCAAGATGTATGGATTGTGGTGTTCCATTTTGTCAAAGTGGCTGTCCGCTAGGGAATGTAATTCCTGAATTTAACGAAGCTGTACACAAAAAACATTGGAAAAAAGCGTATGATATTTTATCTACAACAAATAATTTTCCAGAATTTACAGGTCGTATATGTCCTGCACCTTGTGAAGGCTCGTGTGTTTTAGGTATCAATGAACAACCTGTTGCGATTGAAGAAATTGAAAAAAACATCATTGAAATTGCGTTTAAAGAAGGTTATGTAAAACCAAATCAACCTAAAATCCAAACGGGATATAAAGTAGCCGTAATAGGTTCTGGACCTTCTGGTTTAGCCGCAGCTGATGAGCTAAATAAAGCGGGGCATGCTGTAACCGTATTCGAACGTGATGCTGTAGCAGGAGGATTATTACGTTATGGTATTCCTGATTTTAAGTTGGAAAAAAACGTGGTACAACGCCGTATCGACCTTATGGAAAAAAGTGGAGTACGTTTTAAATTAAGCCACGAAGTAGGTAAAGATGTTACTGTAGGACATTTATTCAGACATTACAGAGCCGTTGTATTAGCCATAGGAAGCACAACGCCGCGTGATTTAGTTATACCAGGTAGAGACGCAAAAGGAATTCATTTTGCAATGGAGTTTTTAAAACAAAGTAACGAACGTGTTAATAAACTACCTTTTACTTTAGAAAATGAAATTTTAGCAACAGGTAAAAATGTAATTGTAATTGGGGGTGGAGATACCGGTTCGGATTGTGTAGGTACTTCACGTCGACAAGGAGCCAAAACAGTAACTCAAATCGAGTTGATGCCAATGCCTCCGAAAGAAAGAGACGAAACGATGCCGTGGCCAATGTATCCAATGATTTTAAAAACAACAACTTCTCATGAAGAAGGTGTGGATCGTAAATACGCTGTAGCAAGTAAAGAATTTGTTAAAGATGAAAACGGAAACCTTAAAGCGATTGTATTTGCTGAATTAGAATGGAGTAAAGATCCTGAAACAGGTCGTTATTCTTCTTTTGTAGAAAAACCAAATTCTACATTTACATTAGAATGTGAATTGGTATTGTTTGCAATGGGGTTCTTACATGTACAACATAAAGGTTTAGTTGAACAATTAGGCGTAGATTTAGACCCAAGGGGTAACTTAATAGGGAATACAAAACACTACAAGACTAACGTTAAAAAAGTATATTCGTGTGGGGATGCTCGTAGAGGTCAATCATTAGTTGTTTGGGCAATTAACGAAGGACGCGAATGTGCTGCAAAAGTGAATGAGTATTTAATGAACGAAGAGCACGATTAGGTCTCTAAGCTTTCGCAATTAAAAATAAAAAAACAACCCCGATTAAGAAACTTTAATCGGGGTTGTTTTTTTGCTAGTAAATTATAAAATATGCAATTGTTAAGCAAATTTGCAAAAAAGAAAAAATCAATACTGTTTTTTGTAAGGAACGATTATTAAATAAAAAAGTACTTACAGATATTAATATGATTAAACCGTATAATAGCTGTATTTTATACGATGATAACATTGAAATATCTTCTGTGATAGAAAATCTACTGTTATCGATTTTTAAGGCTTTATTTCTTTTTAAAATAGGAGTTGAAATAATCTGAAACACCTCACCTTTGATTAAGTCACTTTTGAAATGGATCTTATTGGGTAAAAAAAACATTTCGTCATTTTGACTATGAATGTGGCACGAATAATAAGAGCTACTACCAGGAGAAACTCGGTTAAATTGACAATCAAAATGACTAAAATATTTATTTAAAACGATAGGGTGTTTAGCTGTATAATCGTAATACAATAAAGTGATAATTACGATATTAAGTAGCGCTATACTTGTAGCTATTTTATTTAACAGTAATGTCACTCCTTAAAAACCTGATTTTGAACCCATCGATATCCTTTATAGTGTAACGTACCAGTTAATAAACCCCATAAAAATCCACACAGTATGTCTGATGGAAAATGTAACCCCAAGTAAATACGACTATAGGCAAATAGTAAAGGCCATAAATACAACCAATAAATATTTTTTATTTTTTGTCGGAGTAATAGAACGATAAATGTGGTAATAGCTATCGAATTAGAGGCATGTCCCGAAATAAAACTATACGACTGAGGTGTTTTTAAAAAACGAATAGTCCATTTTAAAGTTGGATCGTTATTAGGGCGTAAACGTTCGAAACCATTTTTAAACAAATTACTGGTTTGATCGGTTACTAATCCTAAAAATGCTATAAAAAGAAAAATAAATACTGTTTTACGCCAACCAAATTCTTTATAAATGATATAAATTAAAAACAGAAATAACGGAATCCAATAGATTTTTTCGGTGATAATTAACCAAAAATTATCATATGTTGGAGAACCTAATCCATTTAGATATTGAAATAAAACGCTATCTAGTTCCAGTAATTTATCAAACATCAAATCGTCGTTTTATCGGCCCGGTTAAATTTTCGAAATCTTCTTTGACATCGCTTATTTGTTTGGTTATACTGGATGTTGCATCGTTGGTGTCTATTCCATTTTTTTCAGCGCTTTTTTGCACTTCTGATTTAATATCATTGGTGGCATCTTTGATCTGTCGCATTGCTTTGCCCATTCCACGGGCTATTTCAGGTAATTTATCTGTCCCGAAAATCATCACCACAACAAATAGAATTAGAAATATCTCACCTCCGCTAATGAATAAATGTATCATTTTTATTGTTTTTTATCTTTTGTATCGTTGTTGTCTTTACGAATCCAGAAATTATTGTCTTTATTAATATCTGCTAATTGCTCGTTAGGATCGATTAATATTTTACGAATTCGTTTTTGAGTTGCATACACTTTGGCAACCTCTTCATGGTTTCTTCTCCATATTTGAGCGGGGTATTCGTGTGTTTCTACAGATCCGTCTTCAAAAGTAAGTTCTACAATTAAAGGCATTACTAACCCTCCTGGTTTATCAAAAATTACTTCGTAAAAATATTTTGGTTTTTGCAATTTTAATTTTTCACTTAACGTGAAATTCGCGTCGATATAATCTTGTAATGGTTTTACTTGACTTATTTCAAAAGGTTTATTCATACCTTCTTTGTAATCCACACTTCCTTCTGCGACAGCGTACACTAAGGGCACTATATCGGTGATTTCACGGTTCATTTTTTTTAAATAATCGCGTACTTCTTGATTGGGTTGGTCTGTAACAAAAAATTGTGTCACTCCTTTTACACCCATATCAACATAATCGGTGGTATAAAACCATCCGCGCCAAAACCAATCCAAATCCATTGCCGATGCATCTTCCATGGTTCTAAAAAAATCCTCTGGCGTTGGGTGTTTAAATTTCCAACGGTTGGCATATGTTTTAAAAGAATAGTCGAATAGCTCATGCCCCATTACAGTTTCTCTTAAAATATTAAGTGCTGTGGCAGTTTTGGTATAAGCGTTTGATCCTAAATTTTGAATATTTTCGGGATTGGTCATAATAGGTTCTAAAAAGCGTTGCTCCTCTGCCATATATAACAACACTTTGTCAATTGGTCCACGACGTGATGGAAAAGTATTAGACCATTTTTGTTCGGTTAAATATTCTAAAAAACTATTTAAACCCTCATCCATCCAAGCCCATTGTCTTTCGTCGCTATTTACAATCATCGGAAACCAATTGTGCCCAATTTCGTGAATAATCACACTAATCATCCCGTTTTTAATATGCTCTGGCACATAGCCTGTATCATCAGGACGTCCGTAATTCCAACAAATCATTGGATACTCCATACCTTGATTATGCGAATGTACCGAAACGGCTTTGTGGTACGGATAATCAAAAGTCATTTCTGAATAACTTTTTAGGGTATGCGCGACTACTTTTGTCGAATATTCTTCCCATAATGGATTCCCTTCTTTAGGATATAACGACGTTGCCATTACGGTTTTATCACCTAATTTAACTGCCATTGCATCCATAATAAACTTACGTGAAGTTGCAAATGCAAAATCACGAACATTTTGAGCTTTAAATCGCCATGTTTTTTTGGTGGTTGCAAATGTTTTTTCTGCTTGCATTGCCTCTTGTTGGGTCACGATAATTACAGGTTTATCAAATGATTTAGTAGCTTGTTCGTAACGACTTAATTGAGTTGCGGTATAAACGTCTTTTCTGTTCTGTAATTCACCTGTGGCTTCTAAAATATGGTCTGACGGTACAGTTATATTTACTTCAAAATCACCAAATGATAATGCAAACTCGGCATCGCCCCAATATGGTGTATTTTGCCAGCCTTCTACTTCATTATACACCGCCATGCGTGGATAAAATTGCGCGATAACATAGAGATAGTTATTATCGTATTTAAAATATTCGTAACCTGATCGCTCTCGGTGGATGGTGTGATTTACAATATTGTACGACCATTTGGTTTTGAATTCTAATTTTTTACCGGGTAACAAGGGGGCTTTCAAGTCGATTCGCATCATTGTTTTATTGATGTAATATGACAAGTCTTTCCCTGAGTTATCTTTGACGTATTCAATATCAAAACCACCGTCAAAATCTTCTAATAAAAACTCCTTTGAGAAAGCTTCGGGCTGCGAAATTGGTTCCATATTATGCCCATTCATACAATTGCTGTCGGATTTTTTTTTATTTTTATTTTGATCCATTTGTACCCATACAAAATCTAAGGCATCGGGGGAATTATTGGTGTAGGTTATGGTGCTTGATCCGTATATTTTTTGCTTTACATCATCCAACTCAATGTCCATTTTATAATCGGCGCGTTGTTGGTAATAGGCAGATCCTGGTGCTCCTGAAGCAGTTCGATACGGGGTTGGCGTTGCAAACTCGTCATAGAGTTGACGGAACTTATTGATGTTGGTGTGACCTGGTTCTCGTTTCGGAGTTTCAGCAGCTTCGGGAGTTTCTTGTGCGATTCCGATTGTAGAAAATAGGGCTAATACGATGTAAATAGATAATCTAATCATTGTAATTATATTATAAGTTTTTTAAATCTTTTATGGTTTTAAATGCAACATCAACCACTTCTTCACTGACTAAAATGGTAAACTCATTAGAGGTTGAGATTACTTCATTAATGATAATACCTTCCCAAGCCAAACGCTGAAAGATAAAATAATAAATACCGGGTACTGTCACATTTTCTTGTGGTAATTTTATGGTTATAGAAGCCAAATCATCTATTTGTTGGATGAGTTTTTCGCCTCTAAAGTGTTCTTCAACAAGATTTTTTACAAAAGTACTAACCACAATATTGGTTTCATTTACACCTCTTGAAGAGGTATAAAACACATCCGATTGTTTTTGGATGCTAGACATAAATGCGGATTGTTTTTCTAAAATGGTATCCGAAATTACAAAAGCGTAATCCGATAAAGAAGAACGTACAGTAATTTCTCCTATATTTTTTAAAACTTTTAAAATTTTATGATTTACTCGAAAATCCAAATCTCCCGAAAGTCGTTTTAGCGCCATAACGACGGCGCCTTGTTTAACTTCTTTACCCAAAGCAGCTTCTAATTCGGGCATCATCTCACGCGCTAGAGATGTCAAATTGATAATTCCTTGAGATAATGCACTTAGTAAAAAAGGGCGTGTTTTTATGTGATGTTCTACAATGGAAGAAATCGTTTTCATTCTTGAATATTTTACAATTGCAAAAATAACAACAATTTGTTAGAATTATAACAAAAAGAATGATTACTCTAATACAAATTGAACCCTTCTGTTCTCCGCATCTTCTTTTTCGGTACAATTGTCTCCACAATCAATATTTGGCTTACTTTCTCCAAAATATTGATAACTCAAACGTGTTGATTTAATTCCTTTTTTAATCAAATGACGATATACAGACAATGCTCTTGCTTTTGATAATTTAAGATTGTATTGCTCTGATCCTTTAGAGTCGGTATGTGCATTGATTACAATTTTCATATTTGGTTTGGCTTTAAGTAAGTTATGCACTTGGTGTAACGTTACATGCGATTTTTTTCGAATGGATGATTTATCAAAATCAAAGAAGATATTGTCTACCGAAATAATATCATAGGCTTTTCCATTTTCAACCAAACCATTTTCTTTAACTACAGCTTCAATTTTGATTAATGATATGGTTTTTGTAATTGATTTGCCTGATGTTAAATCATCATCGTGTTTTGCTTCAAATAAATGATATTTGTCTTTATTTACATTTACATAAAATGGAGGTGGTGGCATTTGATTAAAATAAAAATATCCGTTTTCGTCAGTTCTAACTTGTGATAATAATTCTTTTTTTGCGTTATATAACTTTGCAATAGCATGAACTATTGGGGTTTTAGTGTCTACGTCGATTACTTGTGCCACAAACGGAACCCGTTCTAACACATAAACAAATTCGTGTTTGTTTGTACCTTTGTTATTGTTTTTTAAACGAATGTTATGAGTGGTTTTTTTATATTTTATTTTGTGTGATTTTAGAGTAATGTTATCTAATATCCCTGCATCTAAGGTTAACTCGCCTTGTTTATTGGTGCGTTTTTCATTGATTAAGACTTGATTAAACTCATTCAAAATAGTTACTTGTACACCTTCTATCGGTTTATTGTCAAAAGCATCGATATACTTTATATCAACTTCTTGATTGATATTGGTGGATTGAAATTTATAGATATTAAAGTCGTTTTCATCTTTTGAAGAATTGGATGTGACATACCCGTTATAGGAGTTTAACAAATAAAAAGAAATATCATCGTTGGGTGTATTAATCGTGTGACCAAGGTTATACCGATATTGATATCCTGATGGTAATACAGAAACACGGTATATATCATATTTACCGTGCCCTTGATGACCTGTTGATGAAAAATATAGGTATTTATTTTCTGCATCTATAAACGGATATTTCTCGTCTTTTTCGGAATTGACAGTTTCTCCTAAATTATGATGGTTTACGATTTCACCTTCTTCATTAAAATCACCCACGTACAAATCAAACCCACCAGGCATATTTGATGAAAAATAGATTTTGGTGGAGTCTTTACCAACGCAGGGTGTTTCTATCGAATATTCAGGCGAATTGATTTTTAACTCTCTTAAATTAGCCCAGTAGTATTTGAATTTTTTATCCAAATCACCTCTATATATGGTAAATGATGTTGAATTTTCGGGTTTGCTTCTTACAAAAAATATTGCAGATTCATCAGGGAAAAATGTAACACCACCTTGTTCTCTTTTGGAATTTAAAACTTTAGAAAAAACTAAAGGTGAGTCCAGAGTGTAATTCGGAAATATGTCTGAACAAAAAATATTATAATTAGGTAATCCTGTGTCCGAATTAACCACTGATCGTGCAAAACCACGTTGTTTATTGGATGAAATAATGTATTTGTTTCTAAAAATAGTACAACCTATTTCGGACAGTTCTGAGTTGTTTCCTGCATCTGATATTGAGTAAAATAATCCAGACATTTCAAGATTGGGATTATAAACAGGTCGATTATCTAAACGACTTAAATCTTGTGCATGCAATTTAAAAATTAAAAGCATTACAAGAATATAATAAAAAATATAACGATTCATTTTTGATATAATATTAAAGATAACCCTAAAACATATTGTTTTTGAATTTTTAAAAGCGGGATATAAGTTTATGAAAAAAAAATGAATTTGAAGTGTTAAGATATAAAAATATTTACGGGTTATCTATTTCGATGAAATAAATAACCCGTAAATTTGTAATTATGAAAACTCAAGAAATAATTGTACTTGTTCTTTTTGCTTTTGCTTTTGGTTACTTGGTTCGGTTTTTTTATTCTAAATTAAAATCAGATAAAAAAGAGTGTTCCAAAAGCAATTGCAACTGCAAGGATTAGTCTTTGATTACAAATTCTACCCTTCTATTAATAGCGTCTTCCTCTTCGTTACAACGTTTGCCACATTTTACTTTCGGATCTTTTTTACCGAATGATTTGTATTCAATTCGGTCTCTAGAAATTCCTCTTCCTACTAAATAATTGTACACTGAAATTGCTCTTTCTTGAGACAACGCATCATTGTATGAATTAGAACCGTTCATATCCGTATGTGCATTAATCTGAATTTTAATGTTATTTCGTGCTTTTAATAAGTTATATACGCGATCTAAGTCTTTAAATGATTCGGATTTGATAATTGCTTTGTCGTAATCAAAAAGAATGTTTTTAACGCTAATAGCATCGTATTTTTTATTGTTTACAACCACTGCATTTTTAACAATTTCGGCTTCTACTTTAATTAATTCGATATCTTTTTTAAGATAGCCTCCTTTTGTTAAATCTTCTTCAACGGTGATTTCGGTATTGTAATATGCTAAATCGTTAACGACTAAATAAAATGGAGCTTGAGGTGCTTCCGTAAATTTAAAGCTTCCGTCTTCACTTGTAACCATTTTAGACACGACTTGTTTGTCTTTGTTTAACAAAGTGATTTCGGCCTTGGCTACTTTCTTTTTGGTATCAGCGTCAACAATTTTACCGTATAATGGATATTCTTTTAACTCGTAATTAAATTCATGCGAGTTGTTTCCTGAATTATTATCTAAAAGGTTAAATACGGTTTGTTGTTTGATATAATTTTCTTTTTCGATACTAATATTATACTCACTTAACATACTACCTCTGTATTTTATTTTTCCAGAATTATCGGTAGTAGCTCTTTTTACCACTTCATTATATTCATCGGTAATTAAAACATCTACATTGGATAACGGTTTTCCATTTTTAAGATCTTTGATGTTTACAATAATATTTTGAGGTACATCAATCAACTTAAATTTGTATACATTAAAATCTGCAGGATCTTCTAATTCATTGGTTGATATAAACCCACTTTTAGAATCCATCAAATAAAATGCTACATCATCCGCTTTTGTGTTTAACGAGTTTCCTAAGTTTGCAAAATTGGTGTAATTTCCATTTCTGATGGCAACTCGGTAAACATCATAATTTCCGTAACCTTCATAACCATTAGATGAAAAGTATAAATATTTACCATTTTCATCCACAAATGGATATTTTTCGTCTTTTTTAGAATTTACTGCGGGACCTAAGTTTTTCATGTTAATCAAATGCCCACTTTTACTTATTTCTGCTTCATATAAATCAAAACCACCGTATCCACCTGGTTTGTTGGATGAAACATAAATTTTATTTGGATTGGATTTTCCTACAAACGGTGTTTCTATAGAATAATCATTTGCATTGATTCGCAATTCTTCAATATTTTCCCAATAATATTTATAATCTAAATTTAGATCTGCTTTATATAATGAAAATAAATTAGAATTGTCTTCTTTACTTCTAGTAAAATAAATAGTTCTTCCGTCTACACTAAACGTAAGTCCACCTTGTTCTTCTTTTGAATTTAATACTTTTGAAAATACTAACGGAATATCCAAATCATTATCATATAAAATATCCGCGCAAAAGATATTGTTATTTGGTAATCCTGTATCTGAATTTTTGTGAGATTTCACAAATCCTCTTTTTTTATTGGAAGTAATTAAGTATTTTTTTCTGTAAACAGTACATCCTATTTCGGACAATTCAGAATTGTTACCAGTATCGCTAACATCAAAGTACATCCCTTGGATGTCTAAGTTGGTTTTGACAAAAGGGGTGTTGTTTAACCGACTTAAACTTTGAGCGTTTGCGAATATACTCACCACTAAAAGAAAAGATAAACTAAGCGTAATTTTTTTCATAATAAACTGGTTTTAAATGAGGTATAGAAAATTTCTTTCAGCTAAGAAAGGAGTTAAATGTATTTAATTTATTGTCTAAAAAATTTCATTTAAGAAAATATTAACAGTATTTAACATCAAATTAACATAGTTTAACATTTGACTGTTAAATATTAACAATAGACCTTAACATGCTAGATTTCAAAAAGTTACCCAAGAGCAACATCCAACACCATCATAACGACAAAACCACCAATAAACCCTAATGTTGCGATATCGGTATTTTTATCTTGTTGGGTTTCGGGAATTACTTCTTCTACTACTACAAAAATCATTGCTCCTGCCGCAAAGGCTAAAGCATACGGTAAAATAGGCGTAAAAAAAGCAACCGATAAAGCGCCAACTACAGCAGCAACTGGTTCTACTATAGCCGATAATTGTCCGTAAAAAAAACTTTTGGAACGAGACATTCCTAGTCTTCTTAAAGGCATGGAAACAGCAATGCCTTCGGGAAAATTCTGAATGCCAATTCCTATGGCTAAAATCACTGCTCCGGCAATTGAAGCCTCAGGAATGCCTGCAGCTACTCCTCCAAATAAAACTCCAACCGCCAAGCCTTCGGGTATATTGTGTAAGGTTATTGCTAAAACCAACAATGTGGTACGTTGTAAGGGTGTTTTTACTCCCTCTGCATCCGACTCCTTAAAATTAATATGTAAATGAGGAAGTACTTTATCCAATCCAAACAAGAAAAAGGCGCCCAACATAAAACCAACTGCGGCTGGCATTACTTTTTCAAACCCATCTCCTGGGGACATTTCAATGGCTGGGGCTAGTAAACTCCAATAACTGGCCGCTACCATGACTCCGCCTGTAAAACCCAACATTCCATCGAGTACTACGCGATTCATTTCTTTAAAAAAGAAAACCACCGATGCCCCTAAAGCAGTAAGTCCCCAGGTAAAAATAGCGGCATAAAAAGCCGCTAACACAGGTGGGATGCTTTCAAAATAAGCAACTATGTTTTCGAACATAAAACAAAAAATTACTTTTTAAATTTAACTAATACTTTCACCATTTCCAACTCCCTCAATATCTGGATTTACAAACACCAATTTACCTTCGGCATTTTGTGTCATTAATATCATGCCTTGACTTTCTACCCCTCGTAAATTACGTGGTGCCAAGTTTACTAAAACCGTCACGCGTTTACCCACAACTTCTTCTGGTGAAAAACTTTCTGCAATGCCCGAAACTATGGTGCGTACATCGATACCCGTATCTACTTTCAATACCAATAATTTATTGGCTTTTGGTATTTTTTCAGCTTCTAAAATAGTTCCTGTACGAATGTCCATTTTAGCGAAATCTTCGAATTGTATCCACTCTTTTTGCGGCGCTGCTTTTTTGTTTTCAGCTTCGTTGGCGGTTTTTGTAGCTTGTAATTTGTCGATTTGTTGTTGAATTTGTTCGTCTTCTATTTTAGAAAACAACAATGCTGCTTCGCCAATTTGATGACCTGCCGACATTAAATCAGTAGTTTCAGAAATTGAATTCCAATTTAACACCTTTTCTATCTTTAAAATATTGGTCAATTTTTGAGCGGTGAATGGTAAAAATGGTTCGCACAACACGCTTAAGGCCGCCGAAATTTGAAGTCCTACATACATTTGAGTCTGTACGCGTTCTGGGTTTTCTTTAATGACTTTCCATGGTTCTTCGTCGGCTAAATATTTATTTCCTAAACGAGCGACATTCATAAGCTCACCTAAAGCTTCCCGAAAACGGTAACGTTCTAATGATTCAGAAATTATTGCTGGATATTTTTTTAATTCGTTTAGGGTTTGAATATCTACTTCCGAAAAAGCATTCGGTGCAGGCACAATTCCATGGTAATACTTATTGGTTAACACTACTACTCTATTGATAAAGTTTCCAAAAATAGCCACTAACTCATTGTTATTTCGGGCTTGAAAATCCTTCCAAGTAAAATCGTTGTCTTTGGTTTCTGGCGCATTGGCCGTTAACGCATAACGCAATACATCTTGCTGATTCGGGAATTCCAATAAATATTCATGCAACCAAACTGCCCAGTTTTTAGAGGTAGATAATTTATTGCCTTCTAAATTTAAAAATTCATTAGCAGGTACGTTATCGGGCAATATAAAACTGCCTTCGGCTTTTAGCATGGCCGGGAAAATCACACAGTGAAATACAATGTTGTCTTTCCCAATAAAATGAACCAATTTGGTGTCTTTATCTTTCCAATAAGGTTCCCAATCTATGCCTTTGTTCGCCGCCCATTCTTTGGTGGAAGAAATATACCCGATAGGTGCATCAAACCAAACGTATAATTTTTTTCCTTCGGCACCTTCAACAGGCACATCAATGCCCCAATCCAAATCTCGGGTTACGGCACGGGGTTCTAAACCACCGTCAATCCACGATTTTACTTGCCCGTACACATTGGGTTTCCAATCATTTTTATGACCTTCTAATATCCATTCTTTTAAAAAATCGGAATATCTGTCTAAAGGCAAAAACCAGTGTTTGGTCGATTTTAAAACAGGGGTTTCACCCGTTATGGTTGATTTTGGATTGATTAAATCAGTTGCATTTAACGAGGAGCCACATTTTTCGCATTGATCACCATAAGCTTCCTCATTACCGCATTTTGGGCAAGTTCCTTTTACAAAACGATCCGCCAAAAACTGATTGGCTTTGGCGTCATATAATTGTTCTGTAACCTCTTCGATAAAATCACCTTTATCGTATAATTTTTTAAAGAAATCAGAAGCTGTTTGATGATGTATTGGCAAAGAAGTTCGGGAATAATTATCAAATGAAATCCCAAATTCTTCAAATGAATCTTTAATGATTGTATGATACTTATCAATAACTTCTTGTGGGGTAACACCTTCTTTTTTGGCTTTCATAGAAATCGCCACGCCGTGTTCATCGCTACCACCAATAAAAACTACCTCGCGTTTTTGTTGTCTTAAATAGCGCACATAAATATCGGCAGGCACATAAACTCCAGCCAAATGGCCAATATGTATAGGTCCGTTCGTATAAGGCAAAGCCGACGTAATGGTGTATCTTTTTGGATAATCAGACATTTTAATAGGGATTATAGAACTTATTTTTCAAAAGCTTTTTTATTAAACAGCAACAATAACACAACGGCACAACTAATAGCTGCATCGGCTACATTAAATATGTATTTAAAAAAAACGTAATACTGTCCACCAACAAACGGCATCCACGTGGGTAAATTACCTTCCCAAAAAGGAAAATAAAACAAATCGACTACTTTGCCGTGCATCCAAGTACCGTAAGGTTGATCCGAAAATAGGTTGGCTACAGTATGTGTGCTATCATTAAAAAGCACCCCATAAAATATCGAATCTACAATATTACCGACTGCTCCTGCTAAAATCATCGCTATCGCAACAATTAATATGTTAGATGCTTTATCTTTAATGGATTGGTGTAGCCAATAACCGATACCGCCAACAGCTACAACCCGAAACGAGGTCAATAGGAGCTTTCCGTAAGCACCTGGTAATTTGGTACCCAATGCCATACCTTCATTTTCTACAAATAAGATTTTAAACCACGAAAATACTTCAACTTCTTCTCCTAAATAGAAATTTGTTTTGATGTATATTTTGGAAAGTTGGTCTATTACTAATATAACAAAGACCAATAAGTACGCTTTTTTTAAAGACATCCTTTTTAAATTTTTAGGCAAAAGTAGTGATTATGTATGAATTACAAGGTTATTTCCAAAAGTGGGAGTTTTTCTACTATTTTTTTACCACAAACTTAAACTTCCCTTGGTCAGAGCTTATAAAATACACCCCTTCACTTAACTGTTGTACCCCAATGTTTTGAGCAAACGGGATTGTGTTTAGTACATTTTGTCCAAAAATATTTGTTACACGAATGTTGTGTAACATCTCCGAAAAATGAATTTCGTTGTTAGTTGGATTTGGAGACAATGTAATGCTGTTTTTTGATTCAAAAGTAGAAACTCCTAATGTTTGCATACTGTATTCTAAAATCAAAACCCCTGTAGCAGGAATGTTAAAATTACCCATATTATCGGTGGTAGGTGTGCTTTCATCAATCACTTCCGCTGTTAACGACGATCCGTTTAATAGGGTGCTTTTGTCTAAGGTGTAACCCGATAATCCGTTGGGTTGAAAAGTTTGCGCATTGGTTTGGTCTCTATTTACCGCAATTACATTTATTTTGGATAAGTCCGAATTAGCAAAAGCCCCCGAACGCACCGAATAACTTACCCCGTCAGATGAAGCAGGTGAAGTCGTCGTGGTTTGTAGTGATTGTTCCAATACGTACGGATACATTTTTTTATATAACTGCGCAGCAGGTAAAGCGGTGTAATTATTAGGAGAATTATAACGTATAGGGCGCCAAACAGCCGAAGGCAAGCCATACGCCCAAAAATTAACTCTTTCTAAATTAGGCGTTTGACTCATTAACAATAAAAAATCTACTGAAAGATTTGCGCCTTGCCAAGCCATGGCTAAGTCTTTTTCAGCTTGTGTGGGGTTAGGTATTCCATAAGCATAATCTCCAAGTAGTATTTTGATATTTTTCTTTTGCGTATCAATACTTAATTGCTTCATGAATGGTGCAATAAGAGAAACCCCGTTAGTAGGCTCAGTTGGGAAAAAATGTTGCGAAATCCCATAAATTTTATTTTGAGCAACCAATGTTGATTTTAAAATAGTACCTGCCCAAGTTGTTGAATTAGAGGAGCTACCCACGGTGGGTAAGGTGATTTTAATAGTTGGATCGATAGCCAACATCATATCTATTAAAGGAGTAACATCACTTAAATATTGTAAGCAACCTGCCTGAGAAGAAGTATATTCCCCTGGAGCCCATGGTTCGTTACCAATATTCCAAATTTCAATTCCGTAAGGCTGTGGATGACCATTTGCTGCTCGCATAGCAGCCCAATCGGTACCGCCACCAGGATTTGAACCGTCGTTTGGTGCATTGGCATATTCCACCCAATCGGCCACCAATTGAAATACATTTGGTAAAGCCGCTTGTTGTTGTGTAGTAGTTAAAGTAGTAATGCTTGAATCGTATATTGGCACCATGATTTGAATGTCTTTAGCCGCCACATTTTTTGAAGCAGCATAAGCCATGTACTCATCAAATCCAAAAGTTACTGGTTGTGCTACACCCATGCTCCCTAAAATATTTTGTGTTGGTCTGGAAGTTGCAGGTAAGCCCACTGAATTTTTCCAATTAAATCCCGCTTGAATACCATTGGCAGGATAACGCATGGTAGAAATAGGAAAATCACCAAAAAAAGTTTCGATTTCAGGAATCATATTTCCTGAGGAATTAAAATAACCAACTGGTCCAGTTTTACCTGTCATGCCTGTTCGGGAATCAAAAGTAATTCCAAACAAATAAGGCGTGTTTGCCATTATTGAAGTAGTTGTGCTAATGGTAGCTGTAGCCGTTTGTGCATTAAGATTTAATTGCCATAAACAAATGGCAGTTAAGAGTAGTTTTGTTTGCATAGTTAAGTAGTTTTAGTTGTTGTTATTTTATAATTAATTTAGCTGTTTCACTAGTAGAGGTATTATTGATTATTTTATAAAAATAGATACCTGATGCTAAGTCGATATTGATTTCGGTATGGGGTTGGTTTAACGATTTGGTAAAAACCTGTTGTCCAATGTTGTTAAAAATTAACAGAGAAGCTTGTGTGTAATCGTCTGCAATTTGTACGGTAAACGTACCGTTAGAAGGATTAGGATACAATCGTAAATCTGATTTTGCATCAAAATTAGTATTGCCTAAAGTTCCAGTTATTTCAAAAGTTTTGGCACATATTTTTCCATGTAATTCGGCTTCGTAAGTATAAATTCCAGGTTTTAAAGGCAATGATTTTAACCACGAACGCACAATTCCATTCCAAGTAGTTGTACCGTTTGATGTCCAACTGCTAAAGGTACTTCCGTCGGGATTTTTGATTTTTAAATTAACTAGTACACCAATTTCCTCGTCGCGTTTATGAATGTAAAAAAGAGCTTCAAAAGTACCTTCTGCAAAAGAATAACTTTCATTTAAGGTTTCTAAACCAGGGCAAGCAGGCGTTACTGGTTTGGCGGTATGGATTGATATTTTTGAAATTGCCGGCTCTAAATAAGGTTTTTGAGAATTCCAAAGTGTGGTTGCGTTTAAAGCATTACAGGTTCCTTCAAAAGGATCTCCGTATGTGCCTTTGTTGTCGTTCCAAACTTCAAAGTGTAAATGAGTTACGCTGGAACTTCCTGAACTACCAACAGTTCCTAAATACTCTCCTTTTTCAATAGTTTCACCAATATTTTTAGTAGTTACCGAATTTTTTTTCATGTGATAATAAATGGTTCTAGTACCGTCGGTATGTTGCAACATTACGTAATTCCCTCCACCACTTCCGTCGCTTCCAACACATTTTTGATCAAAAAAACCATCGGCTTTGTTCACAATTACGCCAGTTTTTGCTGCAATAACCTCGACTTGCTTGTTCTCTTGCTTATACTGAGGATAAGGCCACAAACTAATATCGGTACCTTGATGTCCGTTGTAGGTACGGGATCCACAATTGTAATCTTTTATGCCTGCGGTTTTATCTTGATCTACAAAATTGGTAATGATGTAAAACTCGCAATCGTCAAATCCAGCAGCATTTTTTAAGGGCCAATCTAATTTTTCGATTACAGTACTTTTTTTTAAGGCTTGATTTTTTATTCCGAACTTAACAATATTATCTTCCGCTTGTTTGATCATTTCGGCATAATGTGCGACTGAAATACAAGGTGTAGTAGAATTGTTATTGCTCGAATCCATTTGTTCGGTATTGGATTCATTTTGCGAAAAGGATGTATTTGCTAATAAAACAGCAAAAAACAACATCGTAGTTTTTTTCATGATCAATTGGTTTAGGTTTTACTAAATGTATGAAAAAAACAAAGCCGTTGCGAATAAAAATTACACTTGTGTTTTATCCGATTTTAAACTTACTAAGTACACACCGCTAAAAATCAAAATGGCTGAAGATACTTTAATCCAATCCAATGTATCCTTACCAGAACTAACAGCAAAAAACGTTGCTATCAAAGGTTGTAAATATATAAAAGCGCTTACAGTAGTTGGTTTTAAAGCTTTCATTGCTTTTAAAATTAAGCTGTAATTTAGGTAAGTAGTAAAAATAATTACAAAGCCTATTTTTAGAAGAATCGATTGTGGTAAATGCAACCAATCTACGGCAATAGCTTCTTGCCATCCAAAAGGTAAAACGCAAATAAAACCGACTAAATACATCCATTTAATAAGTGTAAATGGATGGTATTTGTCCATTAATTTTTTTACAATGATTAAATATAATCCATAAAAAATGGCATTCAATAAAATGTAAAAATTACCCCAGTTGGATGACGTTGTAATTCCTTCAGAATTAGATCCCATAGTAATTAAAATAACAGCACCTACAACACCTAAAAAAATCCCAAAAGCACGTTTAAATTCAATTTTTTCTTTTAAAAGAAATGCGGAAAAAAGCAATACCAACAAAGGCGTGTTAACCATAATAACAGCAGCACTTATCGGACTCGTTAACTGAATGCCTTTGTAAAAAGACAACATATTAAGGGATGCCCCAAACAATCCTGCGGAAATTAATCGAGGGATATCAGCAATGTCAATACGTTGTTTTGGGGTGAAAAATCCCGTAATCCAAAACAAGACTCCAGCTAAAAACACGCGTACGAGTATAAACCCACTCGGCTCAACATAACCCGCCATCACATCTTTGGCAACTGTGTAGGTAACACCATATACTAAAGCGGTGACGCATAAAAAAAATAAGGCTAGATTACGTGAGATCAAATTATCCTATTTTTTGAATCAGACGTTCTACATTTTTTGGACTATTTCCGATAAAAATTTCGTTATCTGCGATAATTACAGGTCGGTTTAAAAAGGTGTAATGTTCTAAAATATATTTTTTATAATCTAATTCTGTTAATGTTTGGTCTTTTAAACCTAACGATTTATACAGTTGTGCTTTTCGGCTGAATAAAACCTCATGACTGCCTGCTAACGTAACCATTTCGGCTAATTGGGTTTCGGTTATGGGTTCTTTTTTAATGTCTTGAAAATCGAAATCAACGGTGTTATTTAATGATTTTAAAATTCGTCTGTTGGTAGAACAAACAGATAAATGGTATATTTTTTTCATTATATAATAGTATTTTTGTGAATACAAAGAAAATTCATTTTAAACAGAATCTATCACTATATATAAAAAATATGTCTGAAATCATTGAAGTTACCAAAGCCTCACGTAGATTAATCGCTCCTTTTTTTGAGAATTATACCTTAAAACAACTGAATACAATACCAAAAGGATTTAATAATAATTTGATTTGGCATTTAGGGCATATTATCGTTACGGAGCAAATTTTAGTCCGAAAACTTTCGGGATTACCGCTTGTTGTATCAAAAGAATTAGTGGCGAAATACCGTAAAGATACCAAGCCGGAATCCGACGTTTTGCAATCTGAGGTTGACGAATTAAAAAGTCTTTTGTTTAAAACGATTGAACAAACAGAAGCGGATTATCATGCAGGGGTATTCGCAACGTATCATGAATATACTACCAGTTCCGGTTTTGTTCTCAAAAATGTTGATGATGCCTTAACTTATAGTCTTTTTCACGAAGGGATTCATTTAGGGAATATCTGGAGTATGCAGAAACTTATTTAGCTATGAGTCAAGTAATCGATTAACCTAAAAAGGCTTGTTAGCAATATACCAACAAGCCTTTTTTAGGTTTAGTATTTTAATAAGATTACAACTTCTTTTTTACTTCAACTTCTCTAAATGATTCTAAGATATCTCCAACCTGGATGTCGTTGTAGTTTTTAACTTGCATACCACAATCGTATCCTTTGGAAACCTCTTTGACATCGTCTTTAAAACGTTTTAATGAAGCTAAATCACCTGTATATAATACGATACCGTCGCGGATTAATCGGATTTGTGAACTTCTGTAAATTTTTCCGTCAATCACCATACATCCTGCAATTGTTCCGATTTTAGAGATTTTAAATGTTTCTCTAATCTCTGCGCTACCTGTAATCTCTTCTTTCATAACGGGTGATAACATACCTTCCATAGCGTCTTTTAAGTCGTCAATAGCAGCATAAATAATGGAGTAGGTACGGATATCAATTTCTTCTTTTTCGGCTAACTGTTTAGACGTACCCGATGGACGAACGTTAAATCCAATAATGATCGCATCTGAAGCCGATGCTAATAATACATCCGATTCGGTAATTGCTCCCACACCTTTGTGTATGATATTGATTTGAATCTCTTCGGTCGATAATTTCATAAATGAATCAGATAATGCTTCAACTGATCCATCCACATCTCCTTTAAGGATGATGTTTAATTCTTTAAAGTCTCCTAATGCTATACGTCTTCCAATTTCATCAAGAGTAATATGTCGTTGTGTTCTAACGTTTTGTTCGCGTGTTAAACGGGATCTTTTTGCAGCGGTTTGTTTGGCTTCTTTTTCATCTTCATAAACAAGAAATTTATCTCCTGCGGTAGGCGGACCGTCAAGACCTAATATAGAAACAGGTGTTGATGGTTCTGCTGATTTAATGTTATGGCCTCTTTCATCATACATTGCTTTGACCTTGCCGTGTTGGTGTCCTGCAAGTACATAATCACCTATTTTTAAGGTTCCGTTTTGCACTAAAATAGTTGATACGTAACCTCTCCCTTTATCTAAAAAGGCCTCTACTACCGTACCGTTAGAGATCCGTTTTGGGTTGGCTTTAAGGTCTAATAATTCTGCTTCAAGTAATACTTTGTCTAACAATTCACGTACACCAATTCCTTTTTTTGCGGAGATGTCTTGAGATTGGTATTTACCACCCCAATCTTCTACTAATAAATTCATCCCAGCTAAGGATTCTTTAATCTTTTCAGGATTAGCTGTTGGCAAATCTATTTTATTAATTGCAAATATAATTTGTACTCCTGCAGCTTGTGCGTGGCTAATGGCTTCTTTTGTTTGAGGCATGATGTTGTCATCAGCTGCAATTACGATAATCGCGATATCGGTTACTTGAGCACCACGAGCACGCATTGCAGTAAACGCTTCGTGACCTGGGGTATCTAAGAAAGTGATTTTTTTACCGTTATTCAGTGTTACGCTATAAGCTCCGATATGTTGTGTAATTCCTCCAGATTCGCCTGCGATTACATTTTCATCACGGATATGATCTAATAGTGATGTTTTACCGTGATCAACGTGTCCCATCACTGTAACGATAGGTGCACGTGTGATTAAATCTGCTGGGTCGTCTATAATTTCTTCTTTACCAGTATCATCGATATCTGTTTTGATAAATTCGATCTCGAAATCAAATTCATCAGCAACAATGCTTAATGTTTCGGCGTCTAATCGCTGATTCATGGTTACCATGATGCCTAATGACATACATACTTTGATCACATCTGTAATTTGTACATCCATTAAGATGGCTACCTCACCAACGGTAACAAATTCGGTAACTTTTAAGATTCTACTTTCAGAATCCAATTGCCTTTGTTCGTCGTCTGTTTTTTGACGGTGTGTGTCTCGTTTGTCTTTTCGGTATTTAGACGCTTTAGATTTAGAACCTTTTCCTTGAAGTTTTTCAAGTGTTTCTCGGACTTGTTTTTGAACGTCAACTTCATTAGGTTCAACTTTGGCTATAGGTTGTTTACCTCCTTTTTTGAAGTTATTACCACTTTTTTTGAAGTTGTTATTTCCTGTTGGAGTAGCTGTACTTGTGGTCGAATTTGTTGTACCAGGGGCATTTGTAATTCGTTTTCTTTTCTTTTTGTTTTTTGCTCCAGCTCCAGCTCCAGCAGTTGTGGTGTCTTCTTTTTTCTTTTTCGGTTTGTTGAATTGGGATAAATCAATTGTTTGCCCAGTTACTTTAGGACCTGAAAGTTTTTGGTATTTTGTTTCTATATTGTCATCTGCAACTTCAGGTTCAGTAACGATAGGTTCAGGAGTTGTAACTTTCTCAACAGGTTTAGGTGCAGGGGTAACAATTTTAAATTCGTGTTTGGTAGTTTCAACAGTTTTGGCAGGTTCTGTTTTTATAACTTTTTCAACGATTTTTTCGGCAGGTACTTCTTCAACAACTGTTTTTCCTTTTGGTTTACCAATCGTATTTAGGTCGATTTTTCCTACTTGTTTGGTTCCTGTTAAAGATGCTTTTGCACGAATAACTTCTTCTTTTTCCGTTTTAAGAGCTTCGTCTTTTTTCAAACGTTCCTCATTTTCTTTTTCGCGCTCTTCTTTTAAGGCCTCTTTCTCTTTTCTCTTTTCTTCCCCAACTTCTTTAGACGCGCTTTTTTTGTCTTTATCTAATGAAAATTCATCCGAAAGAACGTTGTATATAGATTCAGTAATTTTGGTGTTCGGGCTTGCCTCAACCTCGTGGCCTTTTTCTTTCAAAAAATCCACTGCTCTTTCAAGAGAGATGTTTAATTCTCTTAAAACTTTATTAAATCTCGTTACTTTTTCTGCCATTGCCTAAAAATTGTTATTGCCCTAAATCTATAATTATAACCTGCGTATTCTTGTTTTATGCGTCTAATTCGTCTTTAAGTACACGAAATACCTCACGGATGGTTTCTTCTTCTAAATCGGTTCTTTTTACTAAATCATCTACATTTTGGCTCAATACAGAACGTGCCGTATCAAGTCCAATTTTGGTGAATTCATCAATAATCCATCCGTCGATTTCGTCAGAGAATTCTGTTAATTCAACATCTTCATCAATGTCAGCGCCTTCGCGAATAACGTCAATTTCATATCCTGTAAGTAATCCTGCTAATCGTATGTTTTGTCCTCCACGACCAATTGCTTTTGAAATTTCTTCTGGTCTTAAGTGGATTTCTGCTTGTTTGGTTTCTTCAATAATTTTTACTGAAGATACTTTTGCGGGGCTTAAAGCTCTTGTTACAAATAATGCGGTATTGTTAGTGTAGTTAACTACATCAATATTTTCATTTCCTAGCTCGCGTACAATACCGTAGATTCTTGACCCTTTCATACCTACACATGCTCCAACGGGATCAATTCTATCATCATAAGAATCAACGGCTACTTTTGCTTTTTCTCCGGGTATACGAACTACTTTTTTGATGGTAATTAAACCATCAAATACTTCTGGGATTTCTTGCTCAAATAATTTTTCAAGAAATAAATCGGAAGTCCGAGACATGATAATTTGAGGTTTATTGCCTTTTAATTCCACATTTTCGATAACTCCTTTTACATTGTCTCCTTTTCTGAAAAAATCAGAAGGAATTTGTTTTTCTTTTGGTAACACAATTTCATTACCATCATCATCCATCAAGATCACTACTTTTGGTCTGATATGGTGCACCTCTGCGGTATAGATTTCGCCAATATATTCTTTAAATTGTTTGTATAAATTGGTGTTGTCGTGTTCGTGTATTCTTGAAATTAAGTTTTGTCGTAATGCTAAAATTGCTCTTCGACCTAAATCTTTTAATTTTACTTCTTCAGAAACTTCTTCCCCTACTTCAAAATCAGGTTCGATTTTGATGGCTTCAGACAGCGCTATTTCTTGATTTTCATCCTCAATTTCATCATCTTCAACAATAATACGATTTCTCCATATTTCCATATCTCCTTTGTCGGGATTGATGATGATATCAAAGTTGTCGTCAGAACCGTATTTTTTCTTTAAGGCGTTTCTGAACACATCTTCTAATATAGCCATTAAGGTTACCCTGTCTATATGCTTATTGTCTTTGAACTCAGAAAACGAATCAATTAAAGCAAGATTCTCCATATGTAGTATTAATTAAATGTTATTTTAACTTTCATTTCTTTTATTTGATCAAAAGAGAACGTCTCTTTGTGTTGTACGGTTTCTTTACCTTTTCCGACTTGTTTCGGCTCTCGAGATGACCATTCAAAAGTTAATTTGTCATTTTCAATTGCAGTTAGTACGGCTTCAAAGTTTTTATTTTCTAATTGTACTTCAAAGTTTCGGTTTATGTTTTTAGGTAATTGACGTAAATATTTAACTGGTGATTCTGCACCACACGAAGCGACTTCTAATGTAAAATCAAATGCGTCTTCATCTATATTACTTTCAATTGCTCGACTAATCTCTATGCAGTCTTGAAGTTTAACTCCTTCATCACCATCTAAAGTGATTATAACAGTGTTGTTTGAAGTGATACTAAAATTGATTAAAAACAATTCTGGTTTGGCTTCAAGAGCTTGGTTTAATAAATTTTCTATAGTAGCTTTTAAACTCATATTTTAATAAAAGAGGGGACAATTGTCCCCTCATTAATCCTTTTTGACATAAAAATCAGTGCAAATATAAGGTTTTTTTGTGGTTTACAACTATTTGTAAATTAAAATGTTTAATGCAATCAATTTTACGAATGCCAGTTAAATTTAAAACTTGAATTCAAAAAGTTATTTCAGTTCTTTTTTGGGAATAAAAAAAATATAATAGTACTTAGCAAAAATTACAAATTCAATCAATATCAATTACTTCAATATGTTTAGTGCTATTTTATTGGAAGATGATCCTGTTTTATCCACAGAAATTAAGGCTTTTTTAAAATCAAAAAACGTAACGTGTGATACGGTTTTTGATGGCGAATTATTTTTTAAGCAAACCCATAAAAAAGCATACGATATTTTTTTGTTAGACATTAATGTTCCTAAAATAAACGGATTAGACGTTTGTAAAATCATTCGAGAAAGCAATCAAAACACACCTATTTTGATGTTGACAGCCTTTGGTGAGATCGCGGATAAAATCGAAGCGTTTGATTTGGGAGCGGATGATTATTTGGTAAAACCCTTTCATTTAGAAGAATTGTTTATCCGAATGCAAGCCTTGTACCGTCGTAAAGAAACTCCTCAGACCAAAACATCCCTTATTGAAATCGATGATTTAAAAATCAATATCGACGAAAAATCAGTAATCCGAAACGAGCAACCCATTGCCCTTACTCCCAAAGAATTTAAATTGTTGATGCTTTTGGCGCAAGCCAACGGAAGAGTACTATCCAAGCAACAAATTGCCGACGAACTTTGGGATTATCATATCGAAACCAACCAAAATACAATTGAGGTATATATCAATTTTTTACGAAATAAAATTGACAAAAACCACGAAACAAAGTTGATCCACACTAAAGTGGGATACGGATACTACTTAAAGCAAGAATAATGACCATTAAAGGCAAAACATCGTTATATATTAGTATCGTGTTTACCTTGTTGTTTGGGGTGGTTTGTTTGATTATTATCACGTTGTTTTCAAATTTCAGAAAACAAGAATTTGAAGAACGCTTGAATGAAAAAGCATTAACTTCTATCAAATTGTTAATTGATGTTCAGGAAGTAGATACTAACCTACTGAAAATTATCGATCAAAACACCATCAATCAATTGTATGACGAAAAAACGTTACTGTTTGACGGGAAATACAATTTAATCTACAGCAGTTTGGATGATACCGAGATTAAATGGACGGTTGATGATCTTAAATATTTAAAAGAACATCGAAGTTTTTTTAAAACGGATAAAAACGAAAATGAAATTTATGGTATTTATTACGACAGTAATAACGAAGATTATTTTGCGTTAGTATCCGCTAATGACAATTACGGAAAACGTAAATTATATTATTTGATTTATATACTTATTGGCGCATATGTTTTGTTTGTAGTGGCGACGTGGGTATTCACATTTTATATCATCAAAAATCAATTTAAACCTTTAGATGTTTTTCATAAAAACATTCGTGATATCAATGATTTAAATAGCGAAAGTAAACTCGAAATTAATAGTGAAAGCAATAACGAAATAGATTTATTAAGCAATGAGTTTAATTTTATGATGAGTCGCATCAGTGATGCGTATCAAAAACAACGCGAATTTACTTCACAAGCCTCTCACGAATTGCGCACCCCTTTAGCGCGGATATCGGTTCAGTTAGAAAATCAAATTCAACAAAGTAATGCTACAGAACAGCTTGTACTTAAAAATATTTTTAAAGATATCATTCTGTTAAAAGAGTTGATTAATTCGCTCCTGATTTTATCTAAAATTGATGTCAAAGAGATTTCTAAAAACGAAACTTCCCGAATTGATGAAGTTATTTATAACAGTATCGAAACAGTATCACATCAATTTAAGTCGCTTAAAATCAATTTTAATATTAATACATCTAATCATTTAGAGGATATTTTGAATATCAAGTGTAATCAAAATTTATTAGAGATAGCTTTTACTAATTTATTAAAAAATGCGTACCTCTATTCCGATAACCAAACGGTTACCATTGAAATTAAAGATTACAATAATTCGATTGCGGTATCTGTAAATAATACAGGTGAAACCCTTAGTGAAGAAGAACAGAAAAGGTTATTTCAGCCCTTTATGCGGGGTAAAAATGCAAAACAAAACAACGGTTTAGGTTTGGGACTTCGGATCGTGCACCGTATTTTGTCTACCTATGGTTTTAAAATTGAATACCAAGCCTCTAAAAATCAAAATATATTCACCTTATTTTTTCACTAAGCACATTTTAAGGTCTTTTTAAGGAAAACTTTAAGGTGGTTTAAAGAAATCAAAAGCATTTTTACATCAAAATAATTGTATCAATGAAACAGTTTCTTTTTATAGCGCTTGTATATTTTAATATCGTATTCGTCTTTGGTCAAAAACCATACACCTTAGAACAATGCGAAGCGCTATTTCAAAAAAATAATTTAGAATTACTTGCCGAACAATATGCGATAAGTAGTGCCAAAGCAAATGTGATTCAGGCAAAAATATGGGAGCACCCTTATATCTCGGGTGAAATCAATGCAATTAATCCTCAACACAAACGCTATTTTGATGCAGGCTCATCAGGTCAAAAAACCCTAGCTATTCAGCAATTGATTTACCTCGGTAGAAAAAAGAAAAAAGAAGTGGATTTTGCCAAAAGTAACGCGACTATTGCCGCGTTACAATACGAGCAATTGTTGTTAAACCTTCGGTTTGAAATCCATCAAAATTTTTACGGATTGTATTTTAATCAGTTAAAATTTAAAAGTATCAATGCCAAAATGGCTAATATTGATACGTTAATCACGGTGTATTCGGCACAAGAACAACGCGGTAATGTTTCGTTAAAAGACGTGGTTCGTTTGCAATCCTTATCACTTACCTTTAAAAGTGATTTAATGGAAATCCAACAAGAAATATTTCAACAACAAGAAAATTTAAAAATATTAACTCATACTGACGAGTACATCACTCCAATAGTTAATGAAAAAGAAATTGATAGTCGGTATGCGCAACAATTAAAAATATCAGAAGCCGAGTTACAGGCAATTGCCTTAGAAAAAAATCCCGATTACCTTACGGCTTTGCAACTCATCGAGAGTGAAACACTCCATTTAAAATGGCAAAAATCATTAGCAGTGCCCGATGTAACCCTCGGGGCTAATTACGATCAACGAGGTGGTGCGTTTAACAATCAAGTAAATTTAACATTAGGAATTCCGTTACCACTTTGGAATAAAAACAAAGGTAACATCCAAATCGCTCAAGCCGAATTAGAACAAAGTAAAGTGATGAAAGAGCAAAAAATGGAAGAATTAAAATCAAAAGTAAGCACGGCGTTAAACATCTTTTTATACGAACAAAAACAATACAATCAAACGGCGTCTAATTTTCAAAATTTAGAAAAAGTGTACTCGGGTATTTTTCAAAATTTTCAAAAACAAAACATCTCTTTGATTGAGTTTACTGATTTTATGGAGAGTTATAACCAAAGCGTTTTGTTTCTAAACAATACCAAAAAACAATTAATTCTTAACGGAGAAACGTTAAACCACTTAACGAACCAAAAAATATTATAACGCATGAAAAATCAATTTTTTAAAGTGAAAAATCACATCATCGTATTGGCTTTCTTCGTAGTAGCTATTAGTTGTAAGGAAGAAGTCAAACAAACCGAAGTTCGTAAATCATTTGTAATGAGTAACAAAATGGTAAGCACAACTACGATTGTGGCAGCCAAAATGGACTTTGTTAAAAATCAATTGAATTTTTACGGAAAAATCACCGCGGATAACAACAAGATGATTGAAGTTTATCCTGTGGTTGGCGGTAACGTAACCAAAGTGTATGTGGAGTTGGGGGATTATGTACAAAAAGGGCAATTGTTGGCAACCATCCGAAGTACCGAAGTTGCCGGTTTTGAAAAAGAATTGGATGATGCCAAAAACGAATTAATTGTAGCACAAAATAATTTGCGTGTAGCCCGTGAGTTGTACGAAGGAAAGTTAACTACCGAACGAGAAATGATTGAGGCTAAAAGTAATTTAGATAAAGCCCAATCGCAATTACACCGTATCCAAGAAACGTATAAGATATATAACATTAAAGCAGGTTCTATTTACGAAGTTCGATCGCCTTTAAATGGGTTTGTTATCCAAAAAAACATCAACGAAAATATGTTGTTAAGAAGCGATAAAAGTGATAATATTTTTGACGTTGCCGAGATCAATGATGTATGGGCAATAGCCAACGTTAATGAAAGTGATATCGGACAAGTTAAATTGGGTATCCACGCCGAGATCACCACCTTGAGTTATCCTGGTAAAAAATTCTACGGAAAAGTGGATAAAATATTTAATGTGATTGACCCCGAAACCAAAGCGATGAAAGCGCGTGTAAAATTAAAAAACACCGACTTTTTACTCAAACCCGAAATGCGTGCCACTATTGCGTTGTCTTACACCGAAGATACTAAGTTGATTACCATACCTTCAAAAGCTATTGTTTTTGATAATAACAAAAGTTTTGTGATGGTTTTTAAAGATAAAAACAACATTGAAACACGTCAGCTTGAAGTTTTTAGACAAGTAGGTGAAAATGCGTATATCACTTCAGGTCTTGCCGAAGGAGAAAAGGTGTTAACTACCAATCAATTATTGATTTACGACGCTTTAAACGACTAATATAATGGATAAAATTATACGAAATATCATTGCGTTTTCTTTAAAAAACAAACCGTTTACCTTCTTTTGGGTAGGAGTGTTGGTTATTTCAGGATTTGTCGCTTTTAAAAATATGCCTATTGAAGCATTCCCGGATGTAACCAATACGCAAATCATTATTGTAACTGAGTGGAACGGGCGTAGCGCCGAAGAAATTGAACGATTTGTAACCACACCGATCGAAATTTCGATGAACTCTGTTCAGAAAAAAACAAGCGTACGGAGTATTACGATGTTTGGGCTTTCGGTAATCAAAATCATTTTTGAAGACGGAGTCGAGGATTTTTTTGCCCGACAACAGGTTAATAACCTCTTAAATAATGTATCGTTACCCGAAGATGTTACCCCAGATGTACAACCGCCTTATGGCCCAACGGGAGAAGTTTTTCGATATGTGTTAAAAAGCGACAAACGCAATTCTAAAGAATTATTAACGATTCAAAACTGGGTTATTGACCGTCAATTACGCGCGGTGCCAGGAGTGGCGGATTTAGTCGCTTTTGGTGGGCAAGAAAAAACCTACGAAGTAAGTGTAGATCCCAATCGATTGTCTAAATACGATGTTACTCCTTTAGAAGTATTCGAAGCCGTAAACAAAAGTAACCTCAATGTAGGTGGAGATGTGATTGAAAAAAACAAACAAGCTTATGTTGTTCGAGGTGTAGGCTTGTTGGGTTCTATAGAAGACATCGAAAATATCATCGTGAAAGAACTCGCAGGAAATCCCATATTGGTTAAACATTTAGCAGATGTTTTTGAAGGGTCGATGCCACGAGTAGGACAGGTAGGATTAAATGATAATGATGATGTAGTTGAAGGAATTGTGGTTATGCGTAAAGGCGAAAATCCAAAAGAAGTATTGGAGCGCGTTAAAGAAAAAATAACCGAATTAAACGACCGTATTTTACCTGCAGATGTAAAAATGGAAACCTTTTATGATCGTGATAATTTAATGAATTACACGACTAAAACAGTAATGCACAACATGACCGAAGGGATCATTTTTGTAACAGTTATTGTGTTTTTATTTATGGCGGATTGGCGTACCACCTTAACGGTGTCGATTATTATACCGTTGTCGTTATTATTTGCTTTTTTGTGTTTGAGATTAAAAGGAATGAGTGCAAATTTACTCTCGTTAGGAGCGGTAGATTTTGGGATAATCATTGATGGCGCCGTCGTTATGGTCGAGGGGATATTTGTCGCGCTCGACCACATCGCGCACAAGCGAGGGATGGAACGCTATAATAAATTAGCCATCGGTAGCATTATCAAAAAAACAGGAACAGGTTTAGGTAAAGCAATCTTTTTCTCTAAATTGATAATCATCACGGCGCTACTTCCCATTTTTGCTTTTCAAAAAGTAGAAGGTAAGATGTTTTCGCCCTTAGCGTACACATTAGGGTTTGCTTTATTAGGTGCTTTATTATTTACCTTAACCTTAGTGCCGGTATTGTGTCATATCCTTTTAAATAAAAATGTAAAAGAAAAGCACAATCCCTTTGTTAATTTTTGGAATCGAATTGTCGAAAACGGAATTGTTTGGACATTTCAGAATAAAGTAAAAACACTAACCGTTTCGTTTGCGTTGATTGTGGTAACTTTTTTATCGGCAGGATTTTTAGGTACTGAGTTTTTACCTCAATTAAATGAAGGAGCGCTATGGGTCGAGGCTAAGTTTCCGATGAGTCAAGGTTTAACCGAAACCGTTGAAAAAACCGCCATATTACGTAGCGAGTTGCAAAAATTTCCGGAAGTAAACGGCGTTTTAAGTCAAGTAGGACGTAGTAACGATGGAACCGACCCCAGTGGATTTTATTACGTACAAATGCAAGTAAATTTAAAACATAAAGACGAATGGAAGCGGGATATATCTATGGATGATTTGGTACGCGAGATGGATAAAAGTCTTACCCGATACCAAGGTATAGGATACAATTATTCGCAACCGATTATTGATAACGTTGCCGAGAGTGTAGCTGGGATAAACGCCTCTAATGCAGTTAAAATTTACGGAGATGATTTAGATGAACTCAACAAATTAGCGAATCAAGTTATCAAACAAATCGAAAATGTAGAAGGAATTAAAGATGTGGGTATTTTACGAAATGTAGGACAACCTGAAATTAGTGTGGTGTTGGATCGTGAACGTATGGCGGCCTACGGCGTGCAATTGTCCGATGCACAAGCCGTTTTGGAAATGGCTTTTGGAGGAAAAACCGCCACGCAAAAATACGAAGGCGAGAAAAAATTTGACGTGAGAATCCGTTACCAAAAAGAGTACCGACAAGACGAGGAAGATATGTTTAATCTTAAAGTACCTACGATTACAGGCGCTAAAATTCCTCTAAAAGAAATAGCAACAATTAATAAAATAACAGGGCCGGCTTTTATTTATAGAGACAATACCAAACGATTTATCGGGGTTAAATTTTCGGTACGGGATCGAGATTTAGGAAGTACGATCGAAGAAGCTCAAAAAAATGTAGCTAAAAATATAATCTTGCCAACAGGTTATAAAGTAGGATGGACAGGCGAATTTGAAAATCAAGTGCGCGCCACAGAAACTTTAGCAAACATGGTTCCGATTAGTTTGGTCGGTATTTTTGTACTCTTATTTATCATGTTTGGTAATGTCAAAGATTCTTTATTGGTATTGACCAATGTGCCATTTGCAATTATAGGTGGTATTATGGCTTTGCATCTTACAGGAATCAATTTTGGAATTTCAGGTGGTGTTGGTTTTATAGCTTTGTTTGGTATATGTATCCAAAATGGCGTGATTCTTATCTCAGAGTTTCATAATAATATTAAATTACGAATGACAATTGATCAAGCAATACTCGAGGGCGTAAAAGTGCGTACCCGCCCCGTAGTTATGACCGCACTAATGGCATCAATAGGATTATTGCCAGCAGCGATAAGTACAGGGATTGGCTCTGAGAGTCAAAAACCACTAGCTGTAGTTATTATTGGAGGATTGGTAACTGCAACTATCTTAACGCTGTTGGTTTTTCCTATTATATTTTGGCTTTTTAACAAGCCCAAACACACTAAGATTGAATAAATTACAAGTTTCAATATTTTATTAGATTAGGATATAAGGTCGTTACAGTTGTAGCGACCTTTATCTTTTTTAGTCAAAACAATCTACTTTTTTCATAAAATCCGTACTTTCGCACATTCATTTAATAATGAGGCGAAATGAGTATGAAATTCACTGAATATAAAGGACTTGACTTACCAACTGTAGCATCGGAAGTGCTGGCTTATTGGAAAGAAAATAACGTATTTGAGCAATCGGTAACTTCACGCGAAGGTAAAACCCCTTATGTGTTTTTTGAAGGGCCACCATCAGCTAACGGATTACCCGGAATTCACCACGTAATGGCACGTGCCATAAAAGATATATTTTGTAGATACAAAACCCAAAAAGGTTTCCAGGTAAAGCGAAAAGCAGGTTGGGACACGCACGGTTTGCCTGTGGAATTAGGCACTGAAAAAGAATTGGGCATCACCAAAGAAGATATTGGAACTAAAATTTCGGTAACTGAATACAACGAAGCGTGTAAAAAAACCGTAATGCGTTACACCGATGTTTGGAATGACCTTACCGAAAAAATGGGGTATTGGGTAGACATGCAAGACCCTTACGTGACCTACAAATCTAAATACATGGAATCGGTTTGGTGGTTACTCAAGCAGATTTACAACAAAGATTTATTATATAAAGGCTATACCATACAGCCGTATTCGCCAAAAGCAGGAACAGGTTTGTCTTCTCACGAAGTGAACCAACCAGGTTGTTACCGAGATGTAACAGATACAACTATTGTGGCGCAGTTTAAAGTCCTCACCCCAGCCCTCTCCAAAGGAGAGGGGGTAGAAATCGATATTTATAAAGCGTTTGGACTAAACTCCCTCTCCTTTGGAGAGGGGCGGGGAGAGGATTTTTATTTCCTTGCTTGGACAACTACACCTTGGACTTTGCCGTCAAACACCGCTTTGACCGTTGGACCAAAAATCGATTATGTGTTGGTAAAAACATTTAATCAATATACGTTTGAATCTGTGAACGTGATCTTGGCTAAAAACTTAGTCGGAAAGCAGTTTGGGGGTAAATATTTTGTTGCGGAATCAGAAGCTGATTTTGCTAATTATAAATCGGACGATAAAAAAATTCCTTACCAAATCTTAGCAGAATGCAAAGGCGCAGATTTAGTCGGAATTCGTTACGAGCAATTAATGAAATTGGCTTTACCTTATCAAAATCATGAAAATGCGTTTAGAGTAATTTCGGGTGATTTCGTTACTACCGAAGACGGAACGGGAATTGTACACACCGCGCCTACTTTTGGAGCAGACGATGCTAAAGTGGCTAAAGAAGCCACACCAGAAGTTCCGCCAATGTTGGTCTTAGACGAAAACGGAAATCCTGTGCCATTAGTAGATTTACAAGGAAGATTTATTCAGGGATTAGGTGATTATTCTGGAAAATATGTTAAGAATGAATATTATAACGAAGGTGAAGCGCCAGAACGTTCTGCCGATGTAGAAATCGCTATCCAATTAAAAGAAGAAAATAAAGCCTTTAAGGTTGAAAAATACGTGCACAGTTACCCACATTGTTGGAGAACCGACAAGCCAATTTTATATTATCCGTTAGATTCTTGGTTCATCAAAGTAACCGAAATCAAAGACAGAATGTTCGATTTAAACGAAACCATCAACTGGAAGCCCAAAGCAACGGGTGAAGGTCGTTTTGGAAATTGGTTAAAAAACGCTAATGATTGGAATTTATCTCGCTCTCGTTATTGGGGAATTCCCTTACCCATTTGGAGAACTGAAGACGGAACTGAAGAAATGCTAATTGGTTCGGTTGAAGAATTAATTCAAGAGATTGAAAAGTCAATCGCAGCAGGTTTTCAACCCGAAAATCCATTCAAAGGATTTCAAGTCGGAAACATGAGTGAAGAAAACTACGATTTGGTGGATTTACACAAAAATGTAGTCGATAATATCGTGTTAGTTTCACCATCGGGCAAGCCTATGAAACGCGAGTCTGATTTGATTGACGTTTGGTTTGATTCGGGTGCGATGCCTTACGCACAATGGCATTATCCTTTTGAAAACAAAGATTTAATTGACGAAAACAAATCATTTCCTGCCGATTTTATTGCGGAAGGTGTGGATCAAACTCGTGGATGGTTTTATACTTTACACGCCATTGGAACGTTGGTTTTTGATAAAATCGCTTATAAAAATGTAGTTTCAAACGGATTAGTTCTAGACAAAAACGGACAAAAAATGTCTAAACGTTTAGGCAATGCGATTGACCCATTTACTACTTTGGCAGAATATGGTCCTGATGCTACGCGTTGGTACATGATTTCTAATGCGAATCCTTGGGATAATTTAAAGTTTGACATAGAAGGAGTAGCCGAAGTCCGTAGAAAATTCTTCGGAACCTTGTACAATACCTATTCGTTTTTTAGTTTATATGCGAATATAGACGGATTCAAATATGCAGAAGCAGAAATTCCACTTAACGAAAGACCAGAAATCGACCGTTGGATATTATCGGAATTACATACGTTAATCAAAGTAGTCGATGAATCGTATGCGGATTACGAGCCTACTAGAGCTGCTCGTGCTATTTCTGATTTTGTACAAGAAAATTTAAGTAACTGGTATGTGCGTTTATGTCGCAGACGTTTCTGGAAAGGAGATTATGCACAAGATAAAATTGCCGCTTATCAAACCTTATATACATGTTTGTTAACAGTGGCTAAGTTAGGCGCGCCAATTGCTCCATTTTACATGGATAAATTATACACCGATTTGGTGAATACTACACAAAGTGAAGATTTTACTAGTGTGCATTTGGCTAATTTTCCTCTTTACAACGAAAAAATAGTTGATAAGTCGTTAGAAAGTAAAATGCAAAAGGCTCAAATTGTATCCTCTTTAGTTTTATCATTGCGAAAGAAAGAAATGATAAAAGTGCGCCAACCCTTGCAAAAGGTAATGATACCGGTGTTGGATGAGGTTCAGAAAGCAGAAATTATAGCCGTTTCGGATTTGATTAAAGCCGAGGTAAATGTAAAAGAGGTGGAGTTATTAGACGATGCTTCGGGTATTTTGGTGAAACAGATTAAACCTAACTTTAAAGCATTAGGCCCACGATTCGGAAAAGAGATGGGATTAGTGGCTAAAGCCATTCAAAAATTCAATCAGGAGCAAATCCAAGAATTAGAGAAAAAAGGGGAAATAAGTATTGCGGTTTCTGAAAATAATGTTAATTTAACGTTAGCAGATGTAGAAATAAGTTCTCAAGATATTGAAGGTTGGTTAGTAGCCAGTTCAGGATCAATAACTGTAGCATTAGATGTTACGATTTCTGAAGAATTAAAAAGAGAAGGAATTGCACGAGAATTGGTGAATCGAATCCAGAATATCCGTAAAGAATCAGGTTTTGAAGTAACAGATAAAATAAGCGTAAAGATTGTTAAAAACGGGTTGTTAGCTGAATCCGTAGTTGCTAATCAAAAATATATAAAAGAAGAAACTTTAACCCAAGAGCTGGAACTGGTAGATTCGTTAAGTGACGGTATAGAAGTCGCTTTTGATGAAATCAACACCAAATTATTAATTACCAAATAAAAAAAGATGGAAGAGAAAAACAGATTTTCAGATGCAGAATTAGCCGAGTTTAAAACGTTAATTCTTTCAAAAATAGAAAAAGCAAAAGCAGATTTAGAGTTGATTAAAAGCGCCTATATTAATGATTTAAATAACGGCACAGAAGATACGTCTCCTACTTTTAAAGCATTTGAAGAAGGAAGTGAAGCAATGTCTAAAGAAGCTAATTCGCAATTGGCCATCCGTCAAGAAAAATTTATACGTGATTTAAAAAATGCTTTAATCCGTGTAGAAAATAAAACCTACGGACACTGTAAAGTAACAGGTAAGTTAATTGCGAAAGAGCGTTTGATGATTGTACCTCATGCCACGATGAGTATCGAGGCGAAAAAGATGCAGATGTAAGATTGAAAATCTCCTATAAAATTTAAACCGCCATTAGGCGGTTTTTTTATGAATGATTAGTTTCGCAGAATAAAAAGGCAGTATCTATCAAACTCCATCCGCTAATTCGTACTTTAAATAAACATTTGTAGTAAATTTGTAATTCATGTTTTACAAATGAATTATGTTTAATATAGATCAAGTACGAGCTGATTTTCCGATATTATCACAAAAAATAAACGGAAAACAAATGGTGTATTTTGATAATGCAGCCAGTTCACAAAAACCACAACAGGTTATTGATGCGATTTCTACTTATTATCAAACGATTAATGCCAATATCCATAGAGGCGTACACACGTTAAGCCAATTAGCCACAGATGCCTATGAAGAATCCCGTTTAAAAATTCAAAAACATATCAATGCCAAACATTCTTACGAGGTTTTATTTACTTCGGGGACCACTTTTGGGATTAATTTAGTGTCAAATGGTTTTGCTTCTCTATTACAATCAGGCGATGAGGTAGTCGTTTCTGCACTAGAACATCACAGTAATATTGTGCCATGGCAGTTGTTGTGCGAGCGTACAGGTGCTAAATTACGTGTAATTCCGATGAATAACTCAGGTGAATTAATCGTATCTGATTTAGACGTGTTGTTTTCTTCAAAAACAAAAATAGTAGCCGTTAATCACATATCAAATGCGTTAGGGACCATCAATCCCATCGAGTTAATTATACAAAAAGCACACGCCGTGGGAGCTGCCGTCTTAATTGACGGCGCACAATCTACACCACATTTACGACCTGATGTACAGGCATTGGATTGTGATTTTTATGTTTTTTCAGGGCATAAAATATGTGGGCCAACAGGCACAGGTGTTTTATACGGAAAAGAAGAGTGGCTTCGTAAATTACCACCTTATCAAGGAGGAGGAGAAATGATTGCTACGGTTACTTTTGAAAAAACAACCTATGCAGATTTGCCTCATAAATTTGAAGCAGGCACCCCAAATATTGCAGGTGGTATCGTTTTAGGAACTGCTCTTGACTATATGAATAGTATAGGGTTTGAAAATATCGCGGCGTACGAAAAAGAATTATTAGCCTACGGAACAGAAAAATTGTTAGCAATTAAAGGACTGAAAATTTACGGAACCGCAACATCAAAAACCTCGGTAATTTCCTTTAATTTAGAAGGAATTCATCCTTATGATGTAGGTGTTATTTTAGATAAATTAGGTATTGCGGTACGAACAGGGCATCATTGTACACAACCGATTATGGATTTTTATAAGATACCAGGTACCATTAGAGCATCGTTTGCATTTTATAATACCAAAGCAGAAATCGATCGTTTGGTCGAAGGCGTGCAAAAAGCACAACAAATGCTTTCTTAACTAAAAAATGAAAAAATGACAATACAAGACATACAAAATGAAATCGTAGGGGAGTTTGATTTATTTGAGGATTGGATGCAACGCTACGAGTATATTATCGACTTGGGTAAAAACCTTCCGTTAATAGATGCAAACCTTAAAAACGATCAAAATTTAATACAAGGTTGCCAGTCAAAGGTTTGGTTACAAGGTGAATTTAAAGATGGTTTAGTGGTGTTTACCGCAGATAGTGACGCGATTTTAACTAAAGGAATCATCGCTGTTTTGATACGTGTATTTTCTAATCAAACACCCGCTGCGATATTGGATGCAGATACTGAATTTGTAGATCAAATCGGATTAAAAGAACATTTATCCGCCACTCGAGCCAACGGATTGGTTTCAATGATTAAAAAAATAAAAATGTATGCTTTGGCATACCAAACAAAACAACAACAACAATAAGTATGGAAGAAGAATTTATAGACACCAACCTGTTAGGGGAACAAATCGTATCGGTTTTAAAAACCATTTATGATCCCGAAATACCTGTAGATATATACGAGTTGGGATTGATTTACGATGTAATGGTAAGTGAAGATTCGGAAGTTAAAGTATTAATGACTTTAACATCTCCTAATTGCCCAGTGGCAGAAAGTTTACCAAAAGAAGTTGAGGATAAAATCAAATCAATAAAAGGGATCACATCCGCAATGGTAGAGATTACGTTTGATCCACCTTGGACAAAAGACTTGATGAGCGAAGAAGCGAAGTTAGAATTAGGTATGTTGTAATTTATGGACGAGATCGTTAACAAAGTAGCCCAAAGTGTTTTAGAAGTTTTTGATTTAGAAGATTACTATACCAATGGCACTCGTGTAACTTTAGATATCAGCCAATGGTTGCAAGACGGTTTTTTGTTAATCGAAAAAGATTTTAGAGCAAAATTACTCACAACAGATTGGTCAGTATACGATAAAAAATTAGTAGCGATTACCTGTCAAACCGATGCGATTTTACCCGCATGGACTTTTATGCTAGTGAGTTCGTATGTAGGCAAACATGCTACGTATTATGTACACGGTGATTTACGCGATTTAGAAATTGCGTTGTATCAAAAAACGTTGGAACATATTGATTTTTCAGTGTATCAAGGCAAACCAACGATCGTAAAAGGATGTTCTAAAAAAGTAATTCCTCAAGAGATATATAGTTTGGCATTGCAAAAATTACAACCTTACGCCCGAAGTATTATGTATGGCGAAGCGTGTTCGGCAGTGCCAATTTTTAAAAAAGTAAAAGAATAAGTTATGGCAACAAATAAAATAAGTACCAAATGGATGAGTGGCGTCGCGTTTGAATCTGAAAATCCTTCAGGATTAACAGTTCCTATTGATGGTTCGCCCGAAGTAGGAGGCGAAGGCAAAGGTTATCGCCCTAAAGCATTAATGCTTTCTGCTTTGGCAGGATGCTCAGGCATTGACATCGCTTCATTAATTAAAAAAATGCGATTAGAGATTGCTTCATTTCATATTGATATTGAAGCTGAATTAACAGAAGAGCATCCGATGTTTTACCACAAAGTACACGTGGTGTTTCATTTTTATGGAGAAAAATTAGAAGAAGAAAAATTACAGAAAGTAGTCAACCTTTCGGTAGAAAAATATTGCGGCGTGATGGAAATGTTTCGTCAGTTTGCAACTGTTACTACAGCGATTGAGTATCATAAATAACCTTGTGCTAATAGGATAAAAACGGGGTTAATCCACTGCTGTCCTTAGCGCGCGAGTTACAATATTATTTGACTTTTAATCCGTTCCAGCAACATCGTAATGATTCGTTTGTTTAGATTTGAAGTGTTTAAAACATAAAATTGGAATTCTTCTAAAGTGAAAAATCCAATGATAATTCCCTTTAATTCGTGTTTAAACGTAACATCTTTTTGAATTGCATTTTCAATGCTCAATAATTTATTAGCTACGAAAAGTTGGTCAAAATCGATTTTATTTTGTTTCAAATAATTTTGAAACATTGCCAATATCAAATCGTTCTGAAGTTTCAAAATAGGTCTTAGTACTTGATTTTGAAAAACCTCTTCGGCAGAAGATTGTTCGGAAACTTCACCTAAAGTTTCGCCTCTGAAATTTTTAATCAATTCGGTTCTTGGGGTCATGTTGTTTTAGATTGATTTTAGCGCGAGGGTTGATGTTTTTTTAGTTGATTTTGCAAGTTTTTACCTTTTGGTGTAAGGCTGTATTTTGAAGGCGACTATTAGGCTTTTCAGGAATAGTCATTTCGATTAGTTTACTTGTCAAAGCAGGTTTTAGGTGTAAATTAATGAAATTCCGTTTATCAGTTAGCTTGAGATTTTTTTGTAATTCTGCTCGACCCATTTCTTTTTGCAAAACAATTAATAAATACTCCACTTGGGGGGTACTGATTTACTTGGTCGGTTACTTCAACAATGTCTTCATCTTCACCCAAATCCCAAGCATTAGGGAAAGTCATTCGCAAAAAGTTTTCGGTAAATTTGAAAAATTGCTGAGGATAAGCTTCTAATATACGGGGGATGCCAGAACCCAAATGCTCTACCAATTCTATGTCTTTAAAAATGTGCATCATTTCCTGATTTCGCGGCATAGAAAATCCTTCAAAATTTCTCTCTCTTCAATAATACTAAAATTAATCTAAAAACACACTTTCAATACGGGTAAAATTTCAGTACCCCCCTCCTAAAATCCAATCTTTTTTAGCAGATGTTTGATGTTCCCATTTTTCGTTTTGGCAGAATTCAACAATTATGTAAAATGTTTTTTTGAATATTTTAAAAGTTTTAGCTTCTTTTGTAATAGTATTACTATTATATTTGCGTTATAGATTATTAAAAATGACTGAGCTTTTATATTCTTTAAAAATTCCGGTTAACGAAAAAATTTACGTTAAAGATCCCGAAACGTCTGATTTGGGCAAAAAAATCATTCAAAACAGTATTATCTTAATTGATGAGATTGGTTTTGAAAATTTTACGTTCCGAAAATTAGGTGAACAAATCGGATCTAATGAAAGTTCTATTTATCGTTATTTTGAAAACAAACACAAATTATTAGTGTATTTATCATCATGGTATTGGAGTTGGATTGAATACAAATTAGTCTTTGCAACTAATAATATTAATGATCCTTTTGAAAAATTATCGAAAGCCATTGTTATCGTTACCGAAAAAATCGAAGATGATTTATCTACGCGTCACATCAATGAATCGGTGTTAAATAAAATCATCATTTCGGAATTTACCAAGATATTACTTACTAAAGAAGTTGACGAAGAAAACAAAGAAGGTTTTTTTAGTATCTATAAAAATGTAATCAACCGAGTGATACAAATGATTTTAGAGGTAAACCCGATGTACTCATATCCCAAAAGTTTGGCGTCAAGTATTGTCGAAGGGTCTTTGCACCAACATTTTTTACGCAATCATCTTACGCGTATAACCGATTGTAATCAGGAGATTACTCCTACAGATTTTTACTTAAATATTATCGAAAATGTACTCAAAAACAAATAAAACTTCACCTTTAAAACGTTTTTATAATCTATTGTCATTAGATAAAAAAGATGTGTATCAAATTTTATTTTATGCTGTTTTTTCGGGGTTAATTAGTTTGTCGTTGCCCTTAGGGATACAGGCGATTATTAATTTTATACAAAGTGGGCGCGTTAGCGTATCGTGGATTGTGTTGATTTTTGTGGTGGTTACAGGCGTAGCTTTTGGAGGTGTTTTATCTTTGATGCAATTGCGGATTACCGAAAATTTGCAACAAAAGATATTTATACGCTCTTCGTTTGATTTTGCTTTTCGATTGCCTAAAATAAAATTTGAAGCATTAAGTAATTATTATCCTCCTGAGTTAGCTAACCGTTTTTTTGATACGTTAACTATTCAAAAAGGAACGTCTAAGCTATTGATTGATTTTTCGGCGGCATTATTACAAATTACTTTCGGTGTTTTGTTACTTTCTTTTTACCACCCGTTTTTTATGGTTTTCGGGTTGATGTTGATTGTGCTATTGTATTTTATTTTTAAGTTTTCGTATGCATCAGGTATGGAAACGAGTATTAAAGAATCGGATTATAAATATAAGATTGCTGCTTGGTTGCAAGAGATTGCCCGTAATCACATCAATTTTAAGAGCCCGTTACACCATGATTTTGCTATGCAAAAAAACGACGGGTATCTAACAGGATATATTGATTATCGTGAGAAACACTTTAATGTTATAAAAAGACAGTACATTCAATTGATAGCATTTAAGATGTTAATAACCTTGTGTTTGTTGTCAATAGGTGGTTATTTGGTACTTAATCAACAAATGAATATAGGTCAGTTCGTCGCATCGGAGATTATTATTTTGTTGGTAATCAATTCGGTAGAAAAAATAATATTGGGGTTAGAAACTTTTTACGACGTATTAACTTCCGTAGAAAAAATAGGGAAAATTACCGATATGCCCATGGAAGAAGATGTGTTGGAAGATATGACCAAGGTACACGCTTACAATAAAATTGTTTTGAGTATGGAAAATCTTAAATATAGATTTCCGAATGCGGATGATTTTATCTTAAAAGACATCAATCTAAAAATTAATCAATCCGAGAAAGTCTTTTTTGATAGCGCAAATGGATCTGGTAAAACGACTTTATTCCGAATCATGGCAGGTGTTATAGAGCCTTCATCAGGATCTTTTTTTATCAATAACGATACGTTTCTGAAAATAAATTTGAATCAGTATCGTATGTTTTTGAGTTCGTATATTGATGATGATCGTCCTTTTGAAGGGACTATTTTAGAAAACATCACATTAAATGATCCATACGTCAAACATGAAACTTTAAAGTGGGCGATTGAAGCTGTACAATTGACTTCGTTCATCAAATCATTACCCGACGGCATTGAAACACGGGTTTTTCCGAATGGAAAAAAATTATCCGCCTCTAATGCACAAAAAATTGTATTAGCACGTTGCTTAATTCACAAACCAAAAATATTAGTTTTAAAAAGTCCGACCGATCAAATGGATGCTGAATGCGCCAAAAAAGTAATTGATTTTATCCTTTCGGAAGAACACAACTGGACGGTTATCGTATCCTCTAAAAACGAATATTGGAAAACAAAATGCAACAGACGTATAGTGATAGATAAAGGAGTAATAACTGTAGATAGCTTAAACAAATAACGATGCTTAACCTTTCTGAAAATAAAATAGATCCCAAAGGATTGTTAAAATATAAAGCGGTTCGTGCGCTAAGCGAACATCCGCATTATAAGGTGCTTAACAAAATAATTTTGAGTATTTCGCTGGCGATAGTTATAATTTTGTTATTGCCTTGGACTCAAAACATTATAGGTTCAGGCTTTGTAACTACGCTTAAACCGGACCAGCGTCCGCAAACGATTCATTCTACAATTGCAGGTCGTATTGAAAAATGGTACGTGCAAGAAGGTGATTTTGTAAAAAAAGGAGATACGATTGCTTTTATTTCTGAAATTAAAGAAGATTATTTTGATCCAAACTTGGTTGAAAATACAAGAAATCAAGCTGATGCTAAAAAAATGGCAGTAGCGTCTTACGGCAATAAAGTAATAACGTTAAACGCTCAAATCGGTTCGTTAGAAAACGAAAAACGATTAAAAATTCAGCAAGCCGAAAATAAAATCAAACAGTCTAACTTAAAAATCAAAAGTGACAGTATGGATTTAGAAGCGGTGAAAACACAGCTCAAAATCGCAACTACACAATTTAATCGTTCGATACAATTAAATAAAGAAGGTTTAAAACCCTTAACAGATGTAGAAGAAAAACGATTAAAACTTCAAGAAACAGAGGCGAAAATCATCACGCAAGAAAATAAATATTTTACCAGTGTTAATGAACTGATTAACGCCAAAGTTGAGATCAACAGGTTATTAGCGGAATATGCTGAAAAAGTTTCTAAAGTAAAAAGTGATCAATACACAGCTTTGAGTAATCAATACGACACCAAAGCACAAGTCAATAAATTAGAGAATCAATACGTTAATTACAACATCCGAAATGGGATGTATTATATCAAAGCAGGTCAAAGCGGTTACATTAACAGAGCGTTGCAATCTGGTATTGGCGAATTAATAAAAGAAGGAACTGCAATAGCGAGCATCATGCCCTCAAAATACGATATTGCTGTAGAAACTTTTGTTGATCCAGTTGATCTACCGTTGATTAGCAAAGGCGAAAAAGTACGTATTTGGTTTGACGGATGGCCAACTATCGTATTTTCAGGTTGGCCGGATATGTCGTATGGAACTTTTGGAGGAAAGGTTGTAGCCATCGAAAATTTCATTAGTGACAACGGTAAATACCGCGTATTGATTGCTCCTGATAAAGAAGATACTGCTTGGCCAAAACAATTGAGTATTGGTTCAGGAGCAGAAACAATAGCACTATTACATAATGTACCTGTTTGGTATGAAATATGGCGAACTTTAAACGGGTTTCCTCCTAATTATTATACCCCTCAAAACAAAAAGGTTAAAGACAAAAAATAATTATTTAGATCTTAAAACGTTTCAATGATACGTAATCTCTTATTTTTAATAGCATGCATCGTTTGTTTTACGTCTGTAAAAGCACAAACATTTACACCCGAAGAACTCTCTTATAACGAGTATTTAGGTTACGTAAAAAAGTATCATCCTTCGGTAAAACAAGCCGATTTGCAATTAACAATGGCACAAGCTAATTTGATGCAATCCAGAGGTGCTTTTGACCCTAAAATTCAAGTTGATTTTAATGAAAAACAATTTAAATCTAAAGAATATTATAGCATTCTAAATAGTAGTTTTAAAATCCCTACATGGTACGGAATAGAAGTGAAGGCAGCATTTGATAACAGCGAAGGTGTTTTTTTAAATCCACAACTAACAACACCTAATAGCGGATTAACATCTTTAGGTATAACAGTTCCAATTGGGCAAGGCTTGTTTATCAACCAACGGATGGCGGATCTTAAAAAGGCTAAATTGCAAATAGAACTAAGTCAATCCGAACGGAAATTAGCAGCTGTCAATGTATTATACGAGGCTTCTGTTGCATATTTTAATTGGTTAAAAACACATAAAGAACTTTTATTGTATGAACTGTATTACAAAAACGCAACACGGAGATATGATGGTGTGGTACGTTTGATAGAACAAGGTGATAAACGGAGTATTGATAGTGTCGAAGCAGGTATCGTTGTTAAAAACAGACAATTGAATCTCGAAGATGCCAAATTGAAACTCCTGAAATCGAAATTAGAAGTTTCTAATTTTTTATGGCTTGAAAACGGAATCCCTATGGAGTTAAGTGATCAAATACAACCAGAATTGCAAGTGGTTCAAAACATTGAGAGTACTCTTAAAACCAATGAACTCTTAATCAACGAGTTTATAATCACTTCACACCCTAAAGTCAAAGCTATTGAAAGTAAATTGGATATTTTGGACGTTGATCGAAGATTAAAAGCAAATATGCTATTGCCTAAAATAAATGTTGGGTATCACTATTTATCCGAGCCTAATGCTTTTACAAAATATGAATTTGACAATTATAAGGTAGGCATTAATTTTTATTATCCTTTATTTTTAAGAAAAGAAAGAGGGAGTTTAAAATTGGCTAAATTTAAAGTGCAAGATGCCGAGTTATCATTAGATTTAGAAAAACAACAAATCACCAACAAGGTAAAAGCCCAACAAACCGAAATTCTATCGTTACAACGTCAAAATAAAATGATTAACGCCCTAGTTCAGGATTATGCTACGATGTTGAGTTCTGAGGAACGGTTGTTTACTTTCGGCGAAAGCTCGATGTTTTTGATCAATAGTCGCGAAAATAGTTTGGTTACCAATCAGTTAAAACAAATCAGTTTAGAAAATAGATATTGCATATCTAACGCTGATTTGTTTAAAATTATGGCAAATCCAGATTAATTGGCTTAGTGTTATCTAAAATACTGTTTTTCAATAATGTATGAAGTCATTATTTTGTCAAATGAATCTTGTATAGGGAGTTTGACGTACTTGATTTTGTATTTTGAGCAGGTTAGTTGGATGTTTTTGAAGTATTCGTCCATCTTTTGATGGTATTCTTTTTGGATTGGTTCGGAAAAAGCCTGAATACTTTCGCCAGTTTCGATATCTACGAATTTTTTTGGTTTGTTATCAAAATCGAAGGATAGCTCTGTTACTTTATCAAAAACATGAAATACGACTACTTTATGTTTGTTGTGTTTTAGATGTTCAAGTGCACTAAATAAAGCGTTTTCGTTTTCTAATTGTAAAAAGTCGGTAAATAAAACAACCATAGAGCGACGTTGGATTTTTTCGGCTATTTGATGTAATATTTGATTAGTATTAGTGTGGCTGGATGGAGATGCTTTTTCAAGAATATTCTCAAGTTGATGGTACAACATGCGATAATGACGGTCACTTCCTTTTTCGGGTGCGTAATAGTCGTAATTTTCACCATAAATACTTAGCCCGACAGCATCACGTTGTCTTTTGAGTAATTGCATAAGTACAGCGGCTCCTAAAGTTGCATAGCCAATTTTTTTATCTAAAACAGAAGTTGTGTTTTCGGGGTAATGCATCGATAAAGAATTGTCCATAATGATATGGCAACGCATATTGGTTTCTTCTTCATATTGTTTGGTGAATAATTTTTCGGTTCGGGCAAACAACTTCCAATCAATGTTTTTGGTGCTTTCTCCTGGATTGTAAATTTTGTGTTCAGAAAATTCTGCTGAAAATCCATGAAAAGGACTTTTGTGCATTCCGGATATAAATCCTTCAACAACTTGATGAGCTAAAAGCTCTAGGTTTTTAAACTTTCCATTTTCTAAAAGGTATTGTTGAAGATTCATTTTGATAAAGTTAACGAACCAAATATAGGTTTAATTTGACTTTTTGTCGTTAATGTCTAAATTTTCGTTAAATGATGAAGGAAGTAATTGTGGTATGAATTTTATGAGTATCGGTAACAATAAACTACCGCCAGGTAATAAAAAAATAGTTAATGAAGGTATGGTTTTACAAATATCTAAAAGTTGTTTTTTGACTTGTTCTTTTTCTTTTTTATTTAAATCTCGAGTGGTTGATTTCGCTAGTAAAATCATTAAATCTTTGTCGTTTTTTAACTCTTTGGCTAATCGTTTTTTATTTCGAGTCAATAAAAGAGAAATGTTATCGGTGCTTTGATTATAAAAATTCTTAATCAAATTGGACGATTTGAAATATGTGATTTCGGTTTCGTTATTATTGATAAAATCAAATACTTCATCAACACTTTTTATAATGTGTTTTACAGGCAGATCTAAAAATTCGCCTAAATGATAAAAAAACTCATTTTCTTGATGTGTTAGTGATGTTTTGGTAAACAAACACATGATGCAAATATCTAACAAATAATATCGTTCCATTGGATTGGTGAAGTAGTCGATATCAATTTGGGTAACGGACGAAACCTTAAAATCTTTGAAATTAGTATATCGAAACGAATCTTCAAATAATTTAATTAGATTTTCGTCTGAAGCATCATTATTCGATTTGGTTTCGAGCGCTAAAGTTATTATAATAACAATGGCTTGTTCGTATTTCTCAAAGTAATCTTCGGGTAATGAATCCTTTTCCAGATAATAACGAAACGCCAAAACATCCATAAATAAGATGGCGTTAGTGAAAATATTATAAAAGTTTTTGTTAACCGTATTGTTTCTGGTTTGAATACGAGAATCAATAATATTCTCTAAACGAATAGAGGGTTTGTCTTGTGGTAAAATTAATTTGGTTAGCGAAAAGGATTCTTTATGTATTAAGGTGTAAAATTGATTTAATGAGTCGATTAAGTTGTTGCTATTGTTGTCTTTTGTTGCAAAAAAGTAAATACGTCCCAAGGTGTTGAGTAGCGCTACTTTTGTGATTTCTTCACTAGTCCATTTTTGAATATCAATAGGCTTTTCGGTGTATAAATGTACCGTATGACCTAATGAGAAACCCGTGTTTCGAGCAATTTGATAAATTTCATCATAGCTGTATGCACGCAAAAAAGTATTTTTTTGTTCGCTAAAATATTTTTCAATCCAATTAGAAGCAGAAGGATTCATACCGCGTAATTTTGTTTCAATAGGTTGTTATTAAAAATCGTACAAAAGTATCATATTTTGCGGTATAAAATATTTTTTAAAACAAAGTAACTTTTTTGTAACTTTTATTGCATGTATAACGTATAATGATTTCATGTCAATACTATAACGAACAATAAAGCTATGAGACAATTAAAGATTACCAAGCAGGTAACTAATAGAGAAACAGCATCATTAGATAAATATTTACAAGAAATAGGTAAAGTAGATTTGATTACAGCTGATGAAGAGGTAGAGTTAGCGCAACGAATTAAAGCAGGTGATCAAAGGGCTTTAGAAAAATTGACAAAAGCAAATCTTCGATTTGTGGTGTCAGTTTCAAAGCAATATCAAAATCAAGGATTAACACTTCCCGATTTAATTAACGAGGGTAATTTAGGTTTGATAAAAGCAGCTATGCGTTTTGACGAAACACGTGGTTTTAAATTTATCTCGTACGCTGTTTGGTGGATTCGTCAATCTATATTACAAGCGTTGGCAGAACAATCACGTATTGTGCGTTTACCATTAAACAAGATTGGTTCAATCAATAAAATCAATAAAATGTATGCTATTTTGGAGCAATCCAATGAGCGTGCACCTTCTGCAGAAGAAATTGCAAAAGAGTTGGACATGACTGTGAATGATGTTAAAGAGAGTATGAAAAACTCAGGACGTCATTTATCAATGGACGCTCCGTTGGTTGAAGGGGAAGACTCAAATTTATACGATGTTTTACGTTCGGGAGAATCTCCAAACCCAGATAGGGAGTTGATTTCAGAATCTTTACGCACCGAAATAGAAAGAGCTCTAGAAACAATTACACCAAGAGAAGCTGATGTTGTGCGTTTGTATTTTGGGTTAGCAGATCAACATCCGATGACATTAGAAGAGATTGGAGAAACGTTTGATTTAACACGTGAACGTGTACGTCAAATCAAAGAAAAAGCGATTCGTAGATTAAAACACACTTCAAGAAGTAAAATTCTAAAAACATATTTAGGATAGTTTAATTAATTAACAGAGAATAGAAGCCGTTTAAGATTTAACCCTTAAACGGCTTTTTGATTTTATATCAAAAAATATTGGTTAATCTATTCGTAAATTATACATTTGCCCGTTAAATTAAGGAATGTCTTTTTGTTGAGTCTAAAAAGACTGAATTTTTATTAAATAAAATAACTAATTTTTATACATAATGCAGAATAAAGGATTGTTCAACTTTTTCGCAATTTTATTTGCGGTAGTTAGTGTTTATCAGATTTCGTTCACATTTGTAGCAAATTCAATAAAAGAAGATGCTAAGGTTTTTGCTAAAGGTGATGCGGTAAAAGAGAGAAAATATTTAGATTCTATTGGTAATACACCGGTTTATAATTTAGGATTTGCAAGTTTTACTTATAACGAAGTCGTAGGTAAACAAATCAATAAAGGACTGGATTTAGAAGGTGGTGTAAATGTTATTTTAGAAATATCTGTAAAAGATGTTCTAAAAGGACTTTCTAATAATTCAAAGGATCCTATTTTTAATCAAGCATTAAATGATGCACTAAAAAACAGACAAGGAAATGAAAATTATTTAGAAGTTTTCTTTGAAGAATTTGAAAAATTAGCTGCAGGTAAAACCAAGTTGGCTTCGCCAGATATTTTTGCAAACAGAAATTTAAGCGACCAGATTAATTTTCAAATGTCAAATGACGAAACGAAAGTTGTAATTCGCAGAAAAGTAAATGAATCTATCGAAAGTGCATTTGGTGTTTTGCGTGAGCGTATCGATAAATTTGGAGTAACACAACCTAATATTCAAAGATTAGGAGAGTCAAGCCGAATATTAGTAGAGTTACCAGGAGCAAAAGATGTTGATCGTATTAAAAAATTATTACAAAGTACAGCCCAGTTAGAGTTTTGGGAAACGTATAAAGGAAATGAATTTGGACAATACATGGTATCTGTTAATGATTTATTAAAAAAGACAGAGCCTAAAGAAGTTAAAATTGCAGCAAAAGAAGTTAAATCAGCGGCGATTGATACATTGTTGACTGATGTGGCTAAAGATACCGCAAATGTTAATAAGGAGAGACAACCGTTATTCGAAAAAATAGTAAGTCCGGGTCAACAAGGAAGTGCTGTCGTAGCTTATTTTAAAGTCAAAGATACCGCAGTAATTAATTCCTATTTAAAAAGAGCAGACGTAAAGGCTTTATTGCCTAACGAATATAAATATGTACGTTTTGTATGGGGCAAATCTGATGCGAAACAACCAGATGTTGTTGATTTATATGCGTTAAAAACCAATAGAGACAATGTGCCACCAATGAGTGGAGATTTAATTGTAGATGCGAAAGAATCCTTTGATCAAATGGGGCGTCCATCAGTTACGATGCAAATGAACGGAAGAGGGTCTACTAAATGGGAAGAGTTAACAAAAAAAGCGTACGAGCAACAAAGTAATATTGCCATTGTATTGGATAATATCGTGTATTCTGCACCTGGTGTTTCAAGTGGTCCTATTTCAGGGGGTAGATCTGAAATCTCAGGCTCATTTGAAATTACAGAAACAAAAGATTTAGCAAACGTATTACGTGCAGGTAAATTACCTGCTGAAGCAGATATCGTACAGTCTGAAGTTGTAGGTCCATCGTTAGGAAAAGAGGCAATTGATAGCGGAATGATGTCGTTTGCGATAGGATTGTGTGCTGTTTTGGCTTGGATGATTGTTTATTATGGAAAAACAGGTCTTTATGCTAATATTGCTTTAGCGGCAAACATCTTGTTTATCTTTGGTATTTTATCAAGTTTAGGTGCTGTATTGACTTTACCGGGTATTGCGGGTATTGTATTAACGATTGGTATGGCAGTAGATGCGAATGTGTTAATATTCGAAAGAGCAAAAGAAGAATTGAATGATGGTAAAACGGTCGAAGAGGCTGTTCATTATGCTTACACTTGGAAAGGAGCAATGTCATCTATTTTTGATTCGAATATTACAACAGGTTTAACCGCTATAATATTATTTGTTTTCGGAACAGGGCCAATCAAAGGTTTTGCAACAACTTTATTGATAGGTATTGGTACGTCCTTATTCTCTGCCTTGTTTGTGACCCGTTTATTGTTAGATATTGGGTTAAACAGGTCTAAAAAATTCACTTTTACAACATCATTTACTAAAAATCTATTTAAAGATTTACATGTTGATTTTATCGCAAAAAAGAAAATTGCGTATATTATCTCTTCCATTTTAATTATAGGAAGTATTATCTCTTTGTTTACGAATAAATTAAATGAAGGGGTTGATTTTGTAGGTGGAAGAACGTATCAAGTTCGATTTGATAAACCAGTTGTTCCTTCAGAAGTATCTAAAGACTTAGTTGGTGTTTTTGGAAGTGCTGAAGCAAAAACATTTGGTAACAGTAACCAGTTAAAAATTACAACAAAATATAAAGTGGATGAAAAAGGAGAGGGCGTAGATGCGGAGGTTAATCAATTGTTATTTAAAGGATTAAAAAAATATTTACCACAAGATTTAACATACGAAAAGTTTGTTACATCGTACGATGGTAAAGAGTTAGGAATATTACAATCTACAAAAGTTGGTCCTACCATTGCAGCAGATATTAAAACGAATTCGTTTTATGCCGTATTCGGATCTTTAATAGCAATATTTTTGTACTTATTATTGAGTTTCCGAAAAGGACAATACGGTATTGGGGCTGTAGCTGCTCTATTTCATGATGTAATTATTGTGTTAGGTATTTTCTCTGCGACCTATAAGTTCATGCCGTTTAATATGGAAATCGATCAAGCTTTTATAGCAGCGATACTAACAGTTATCGGTTATTCGATTAACGATACGGTAATTGTCTTTGATAGAATCAGAGAATTTATCGGTAAAAAAGAAGTTTTAAATAAAGATTTAGTCAACAAAGCTTTAAGCACTACGTTGAGCAGAACAATAAATACGTCATCAACTACATTAGTTGTTTTGTTGTCAATTTTTATTTTTGGAGGTGAAAGTATTAGAGGATTTGTATTTGCCATTTTGGTAGGTATTTTAGTGGGGACATATTCCTCATTGTTTATAGCAACGCCGCTAATGTTAGATACATCTTCTAAAGTTGAAGTTATTGAAGAAGAAGAGCCTATCGCATAATAAATCTATTATAGAATTTATGAAAAAGGGAATCAAAATTATTTTTGATTCCCTTTTTTTAGGTATAAAAAGCAGTTTTTATAATCAATAATACCCGATCCGGCTTGTAAAACATCTGCGCCAATTATGCCATTTACAGTCTTAGTTTTATATTCTTTAAGTGCATTGTTTACGTGACTAAGGTCTATGATTATTAAATCTAAATCAATGTGCCTCCAACGACCTAATTGGATGGTGTTTTTTAATCCCAATTGTGTAGGAATTTCATTTGTTCCAGCTCCCGAAGCCTTAATAGAGGATTCGGAAGCTTTGATTTTAAAAAATGAAATGTCTTGGTTATGGATGCAGCTATTTGATGCGCCAGTATCTAGAATAAAATCACCCCAAACTCCGTTGATTTTGACTCTTATCACCAGATGATTTGTTTTTGAAATTTTAAATCGAATCTTTATGTATCCATTTTGGATTAAGTAATTGGCTAGGTTTTCCATTGTTTTGGAATAAATCTTACTATTTTTGAGATTCAAAGATAACAAACTCCATTTATGTTAATAGACACACATACACATATTTATAGTCAAGAATTTGATGTTGATCGAGATGAAGTAATTGCAAAATCTTTCTCTAGTGGTGTTTCTCATTTGGTTTTACCTGCTGTGGATTCTCAATCGATGGAGTTGATGCACCAATTAAAAGACAAATATCCTCATCAGATTTATTTGATGGCAGGTTTACATCCTACGTATGTTAAAGATGATTTTGAACAAGAACTTAAAAAGTTAGAATTGCAACTCCAAAATCATTCTTTTTGCGCAATCGGTGAAATAGGAATTGATTTGTATTGGGACAAAACCTTATTAAAACAACAAATAGAAGCGTTTAAATTTCAGATACAATTAGCTAAGAAGTACAATTTACCTATAGCTATTCATTGTAGAGAAGCTTTTGATGAAGTGTTTCAAGTTTTAGAAGAAGAAAATCACGATACTTTGCGAGGAATTTTCCATTGTTTTACAGGCACAAAAGAACAAGCGTTAAAGGCGATTTCATATAATTTAAAATTAGGAATAGGTGGGGTTGCAACTTTTAAAAATGGTAAAATAGACCAGTTTTTACATGAAATAGCTATTGATAATATAGTTTTAGAAACTGATTCACCTTATTTATCTCCAATGCCCTATCGCGGAAAAAGAAACGAAAGTTCGTATTTACCCTTAATAGCCAAAAAAGTAGCCGATATTTATGCGATACCGTACGAGAATCTTGCGGAACAAACAACAATAAATGCACGAGAACTATTATCTATTTAAGTGATAAGTTATAATAATACCATATTTTTTTGTTCATTTGTGGCTCAAATATTTTGATTGATGTCTAAGTATGATAAAATTCGCCCGTATTACGATAGCGAAGTAAATGATGCCATTTGTTCTATAATTGATCATCCGATGTTAAAGGCTATGATGGATTTTTCTTTTCCATCAGTTGCAGAAGCCGATTGGAAAGCAGGATTAAAAAGCATTACCTCTATACACGATTTTCAAATACAATTTATTTATAATGCACTGAGCATGGTTTTAAAAAAAAGCTCAGAAGGATTAACCACCACTGGTTTTGATAAATTAGATAAAAACACTCCTTATTTATATATATCAAATCATAGAGATATTATTTTAGATACCTCACTATTAAATGTAAGTCTGTATGATAATGGTTTGATAATGACAGCTTCTGCGATAGGAGATAACTTGGTGCGTAATCCGTTTATGTATGAGTTAGCAAAATTGAATAGAAATTTCTTGGTTTTACGCGGATTGTCTCCACGCGAGCTTTTACAAAGTTCTAAGTTAATGTCGGAGTATATTTCAGACTCTATTTTAGAGAATAATAGATCTGTTTGGATTGCACAGAGAGAAGGAAGAACAAAAGACGGTAACGATGCAACACACCAAGGCGTATTAAAGATGTTGGCAATGGCTTGTGAAGATGAGGATATAGTGTCGTATTTTAAAAAAATAAAGATAGTACCCGTTTCATTATCATATGAAAATGATCCGACCGATCGATTAAAAATACCAGAGTTATTGGCTCATGTAAACAATCAAGGTTATGTGAAAAGTGATAACGAAGATTTTAATTCGGTGTTAAATGGTATAATAGGTCAGAAAAAAAGAATACATATACACGCCGCAAAACCTTTAGATTTAGAATTAGATGAGGTTTTGAGTGGTTTAGAAAATCAAAACAAACAAATTCAAGCATTAGCAAAAATAATAGACGAGTCGATAATAGGTAATTTTAAATTGTGGCCTACGAACTATATTGCTTGGGATTTGTTACACAATTCAACGCGATACGACTCACATTATACAGAAGCACAAAAACAAGATTTTGTAAATCGAATGAGTGATCGGGTTGATGCTAAAGATGTTACAGCTTTGCATTTGTTTTTAGGGATGTATGCCAACCCAGTTACAAACAAAGAAGTAAACAAAAAAATAAAGTAATTAAAGGAGAGGTGGCCGAGTGGTTTAAGGCGCACGCCTGGAAAGCGTGTTTTCTGGAAACGGAATCGAGGGTTCGAATCCCTTCCTCTCCGCAATTTTTTAAAAATTAGATAGTATTAATATTTTTTATATCTTAGAACCCGAAATCAATTAATTAAAAATTTAATTTATAGCAATGAAAAGATTATTTTCCATTTTAGCAATTACTTGTGTTATGTTGTTGAGCAGTGCATCTTACACAAATGTTTATGGTTCTACAACGTTAGTTTCTTCGGTAGAAGAAGCGGCAAAAGAAGAAGTGTCGACCGATGAAACTCCCGCGGACGAGAAATCGTTTACACAAAAGATGAAAGAAAGATTTATTCAAGGTGGACCAACATACATGTCTCCAGTCTTGCTTTGTTTGATCTTAGGTTTGGCAATTGCAATCGAAAGAATTATTTACTTAAATCAATCTACTACAAATTCTAAAAAATTAGTTGAAGAGGTAGAGGAAGCATTAAACTCAGGTGGAGTAGAAGCAGCTAAGGAAGTATGTAGAAATACAGTAGGGCCAGTTGCATCAATATTTTATCAAGGTTTGGATCGTGTAGATCACGGTGTAGATTCTGCTGAAAAAGCAGTTGTTTCTTACGGAGGGGTTCAAATGGGACAATTAGAGAAAAACGTATCTTGGATTTCTTTGTTTATCGCATTAGCACCGATGTTAGGATTCTTAGGGACTGTAATCGGTATGATTGAGGCTTTTGATCAAATTGAAGCTGCGGGAACTATGGAGGCTTCATTAGTAGCAGGAGGTATTAAAGTAGCGTTATTAACAACTGTTTTTGGTTTGATTGTAGCAATGATTTTACAAGTTTTCTATAACTATATTACAGCTAAGATTGATTCAATCGTAAATGATATGGAAGATGCTTCGATAAGTTTAGTTGACTTATTAGTAGACTACAAAAAGAAAAACTAATAACTAATTAAATTAAAAAGCTAGTTATGGATTTACATAAAATTTCAAAAATTGCAGCTGCCATTATTGGTGTTTTGTCTATAGTACTTACAGTATTATGTATATCTGCTGAAAAAACAGAAGCAGGTGGTACCATAGAAATGTTTATCCTTTTATCTTACGTTGCCTTATTTTTGACAATTGGTGCCGTTTTGTATTTTGTTGTATTAAATTTTATAGCAGATAAAGATAAGAAGACAACATTAATATCATTGGGATTGTTTGTAGGGGTTATTTTAGTAGCCTTTGTTTTGGCGGATAGCACAGAGTATCCACTAAAAGACGGAAAAGTTATTTCGTCTGGAGAATCTAAGTTTATTAGCACCAGCTTAAATACATTTTACATCATGGCTTTACTAGCCGTAGGTTCTTTAGTGTATTCAAGTGTTGGCAAATTTAAAAAATAAGTTCAATTATGGGTAAAAAGAGAAGTGCGCCTCCTGAGGTAAACGCAGGATCAATGGCAGATATTGCTTTCTTACTTTTAATTTTCTTTTTGGTTACTACAACGATAGAAACCGATCAGGGTATTAATAGAAAGTTACCTCCAATTGATCCAAATCCACAAGAACAGGATGTAGTTATTAAAGAAAAAAACATTCTTCAAGTTTTAGTTAATAAAGACGATCAATTGTTGGTTAAAGACGAGTTAATACAATTGAAAGATTTAAGACAAAAAGCGGTTATGTTTTTAGATAATGGTGGAGACGGAACTTGTTCGTATTGCAAAGGAGATAGAAATCCAGCATCATCGGATAATCCAGAAAAAGCAATCATTTCTTTGCAAAATGATTCTGAAACATCATATGATATGTATATTAAAGTTCAAAATGAATTGGTAGCTGCGTATTATGAGTTGAGAGATCGAGAAAGCAAAAAGAAATTTGGTGTAACTTTTAGAGAAATGGAAACGGCTTTTGAGGATCCAAAAACACCAACAAGTAAAATTGATATTTTGAAGCCTAAGATAGAAGCTATACAAGAAATGTTCCCTCAAGTGTTATCGGAAGCAGAACCAAAATCATCTAATTAAACATTGTATTATGTCTAAATTTAAAAAAAATAAAGGAGGTGATGTTCCTGCAATTTCTACTGCATCTTTACCTGACATTGTGTTTATGTTGTTGTTTTTCTTTATGACAGCTACTACTATGAAAGACAGTGATTTAATGGTAGAGAATCGATTACCTTCTGCGGATCAAGTTACTAAGTTGGAGAAAAAAGACCGTATCATGTATATCTATGCGGGTAAACCATCGGATCGTTATAAGCAAAGTTTCGGAAATAATTCAAGAATTCAGTTAAACGATAAGTTTTCTGCGGTTACAGATATTAAATCATTTATTTTGGCAGAACGAGCGGCTCGTAATCCTGAATTGGAGATGATGTTAATTACATCGTTAAAAGTTGATAAAGATGTTAAGATGGGATTAGTAAGTGACATTAAGCAAGAACTTAGAAAAGTCGAAGCGCTTAAAATTAATTACAACACTAATAAATTATCTGGAGGAATTCAGTAAGTTATTTTAAATTATACTTAGGCAATCTTTATGATTGCCTTTTTTTTTATATGCGAATTACAACTGTATTTTTTTGTTTATTCTCTATGTTGGTTACCTCACAAGAGGTACAATACCAACCTGCTGACTCGTTATATAGAGAAGATCAATTTTATATTGGCATTCAGAATTGTTTGTTGAATAATAAACCAACTGGAGTTTCCAATGGAGGACTCTCTTTAGGTTTTAATGTTGGTTTTTTTCGAGATTTCCCAATTAATAAAACAAGAAGAGTTTCTATAGCCCCAGGTTTTGGATATTCTTTTCGGAATTATAACACATCAATTGTTGCGACACATCAAGGGATAAATGATGTTGATTATAAAATTTCAAGTACCGCAACTAAAAATTATATGCGATTTCAGTACATAGATTTTCCTGTAGAGCTGCGATGGCGAAATTCTACACCTGATTCTCATAAATTTTTACGTATTTATACTGGATTTAAATTGAGTTATTTGTTTTATGATAAGTCCTATTATTTAGAGTCAAACGTATTATCAATTGTAAAAGGAAATCCAGATTTACGTTCTTGGACAACAAGCGTATTTACTTCAATAGGTTGGAATACTTGGAATATTTACGTGAGTTACGGTTTAAATCCCTTGTATAAATTGCCTAATCATTCGTTATCTAAATTGAATTCGTTGGATTTAGGACTTGTTTTTTACATACTATAAACGATAATTTGTGGCAGTACGCCGCAAACAAATCCTAAGTATAATTCTTTGTAGGTATGTGCTTTTAAAATTAACCTTGCGCTGGCAACAAGTCCTATGGTTATAAGCAGCACAATTTGTATTATTAAATCAATAGTTTCGTTTCTGCTAAGATAAAATACAAAGGCAACTAATACCGCAATTCCAATCATATGTAGGCTTATCTTAATTTTTAGATAGCTATAAAATAACGCAATTGCCGAACTGATAATACATCCCACAACGAATGAATATAATTCAGGAGCAGTAGTATTGTCAATATCAAATGAAAGTTGAGTTAGCAGGATACAATTTATTAATAATGGGAGTTTACGCTCGGTTGTTGTTGCTACCATTATTGATTGAATTTGATTGTATTGTTTTAAAATAAAATACAATAGTAGAGGAGAAATAAAAGTATATATTATTACGCTAGATATAATTTCAACTTTTTCGGACAAAAAAATATTTTTTTGATTTGAAAACAGATAATAAATACTGGCATATAATGTGATAAAAAGCGGGTGAAAGATAACGGACACCGAAAACATTATCCTTTTCATTCTAAATTTCTTTTCGCATTCGAGCTATAGGAATTTGCAATTGATCGCGGTATTTGGCAACGGTTCTTCTAGCGATAGGGTACCCTTTTTCTTTTAACATGTCAACCAACTTTTCATCAGTATACGGTTTCTTTTTGTTCTCTTCTTGTATGATTTGCTCTAATATTTTTTTGATTTCAATTGTAGAAATGTCTTCTCCTTGATCATTTTTCATGGATTCAGAAAAGAAGTCTTTTATTAGTTTTGTACCAAAAGGAGTATCTACATACTTGCTGTTGGCAACACGTGATACCGTTGAGATATCTAGCCCAATCATATCTGCAATATCTTTTAATATCATGGGTTTTAACTTCGTTTCATCGCCGCTAAGGAAGTATTCTTCTTGATAATACATAATTGCATTCATCGTAACAAAAAGCGTCTCTTGGCGTTGTTTTATGGCGTCTATAAACCATTTGGCAGCGTCTAATTTTTGTTTGATGAACTGAACGGCTTCTTTCTGAGCGGTTGATTTACTTTGCGTTGCTTTATATCCTTTTAACATATCTTGATAGTCTCGAGATACATGCAACATGGGTGCGTTACGATTGTTAAGGTTTAAGACTAAGTCATCTTCTTCAATTGTAATTGTAAAATCAGGAACAATATGTTCAACAGAATTAGCTCCACTATTATATGATCCGCCCGGTTTTGGATTTAGTTTTTCGATTACGCCGATGGCTCTTTTTAATTGTGTTTGAGTAATATTTAATTTAGAAAGTAATTTGTCGTAATGTTTTTTGGTAAAGGGATCAAATTGTTGTTGGATTATAGCAATTGCGTTAGAGATGTCTTCTGTAATTGTTTTGGATTTGAGTTGTAAAAGCAAACATTCTTGTAAGTCACGTGCTCCGACTCCTTTAGGTTCTAAATCATGAATTACATGAAATAAATCCAATACTTTTTCTTCGGTTACATAAATACCTTGAGTAAAAGCAAGATCATCTACAATCTCGCTTACTGAACGTCGGATATAACCTAAATCATCAATGCTTCCGACTAAAAATTCTGCAATATCACGCTCCTCATCATCTAAAATAAATGTATTGAGTTGGTTTATTAATGACTGGTGGAAGCTAATAGGTGAGATCACAGGAATTTCTCGATTGTCGTCATCGTCGCTATAATTATTTGATTTGGTTTTGTAGTCAGGTACATCGTCGTCACTTAGGTAATCATCAATGTTGATGTCATCGTTATTTCGCTCGTTGTCGAATTCTTGCTCGTCGTAGGTGTCGTTATCATGTTCGTTGTCAAACTCATCATGTTCGTTATTATTTTCGAAATCCGATTCTAAAGCAGGATTTTCGACCAATTCTTCTTTTATTTTTTGTTCAAAAGAAAGTGTTGGCATTTGAATCATTTTCATCAACTGAATTTGTTGAGGAGATAATTTCTGAGATAATTTTAAATGTAATGACTGTTTAAACATAATTAAGTAGTTTTTAAAACTCTGCGTTTTTGGGAGTTCTCGGAAAAGGAATAACATCTCTAATGTTAGACATTCCCGTAACAAATAATACAAGTCTTTCAAAACCCAAGCCAAAACCACTATGTGTAGCGGTGCCAAATCTACGGGTATCTAAATACCACCATAATTTTTCTTGGTCAATGCCTAACGTTTTCATTTTTTCTAACAAAACATCAAATCTTTCCTCACGTTGCGAGCCACCGACAATTTCACCAATACCTGGAAATAAAATGTCCATTGCACGCACCGTTTTGCCATCGTCGTTTAGTCGCATGTAAAATGCTTTTATTTTGGAGGGGTAATCAAATATGATTACAGGGCATTTAAAGTGTTTTTCAACCAAAAAACGTTCGTGCTCGCTTTGTAAATCTGCTCCCCATTCTTCAATAAGGTAATCAAATTTTTTGGTTTTATTTGGTTTAGAGTCTTTAAGAATTTCAATCGCTTCGGTGTAACTCACGCGTTTAAAATTGTTTTCTAAAACAAAATTTAATTTTTCGATCAAAGACATGGGGCTTCGGTCTTCTTTTGGCTTTAAATTATCCTCCTCTTTTAAGCGTTGATCTAAAAATTGGATGTCGTCCATACAATGATCAAAAACGTATTGAATTACAGACTTTATAAACGACTCGGCTAAGTCCATATTGGCATCTAAGTCATTAAAAGCGACTTCTGGTTCGACCATCCAAAATTCAGATAAATGGCGTGACGTGTTCGAATTTTCAGCTCTAAATGTAGGTCCAAATGTATACACTTGCCCCAAAGCCATGGCGTATGTTTCTGCTTCTAACTGACCCGATACGGTGAGATTGGTTTCTTTTCCAAAAAAATCTTCTTTGTAATTGATGCTTCCATCTTCGTTTAAAGGAGGTTTTTTTAGGTCTAAAGATGTTAATTTAAACATTTCTCCAGCACCTTCTGCGTCTGATCCTGTAATGATTGGAGTATTAACGTAAACAAAATTATTTTGTTGAAAATAGAGATGTATTGCAAATGACAACGAAGATCGAACCCTCATAATGGCACTAAAGGTGTTGGTGCGAATGCGTAAATGTGCATTTTCTCTTAAAAACTCTAACGAATGTTTTTTAGGCTGAATCGGAAATTTATCCGGGTTGGAGTCTCCTAAAATTCGAATCTGAGACACCTGAATTTCGGATTTTTGACCCTTGCCTTGGCTTTCAACTAAGGTACCAGTTATTGCAACAGCTGCTCCTGTAGTGATTCGTTTTACAATATCATCAGGAGTATTAATGTCAATTACACACTGGATATTATGAAGAGTTGATCCGTCATTTAACGCTATAAAACGGTTGCTTCTGAATGTTCTAACCCAACCTTTAATTTTTATTTCAGTAGGGAATGTTGTAATAGCAATAAGTGATTTGACTTTATGGGTTTGATGCATTGGTATAAAATTTATTTTTCTATAAAAATAAAATTAATCTTGAATCTCCGTTTTCTTTTTACGAGCTATCTTTTTCTCAAGTGCTAATAATAGGGAAGGTAAGAGTATTAAATTAGAAAACATAGCAAAAAGTAACGTTGCTGAAACTAAACCGCCTAAAGCCACAGTTCCTCCGAAATCGGAAATCATAAACACGGAAAATCCAAAATACAATACAATAGAGGTGTAAAACATGCTGATACCTGATTCGCGTAAAGTGTTTAAAACGGCACGTTTTATTTTCCAATTATTGGCTTTTAGTTCTTCGCGGTATTTTGCTAAAAAGTGAATAGTATCGTCAACTGAGATCCCGAAAGCTATGCTAAATACAAGTATTGTAGACGGCTTAAGTGGTACACCTAAATAACCCATCATACCCGCAGTAATGATTAACGGTAACAGGTTAGGAAGTAACGATATAACCACCATTTTAAACGATCGAAATAAAAATGTAATCAGTAAGCCAATAAATATAATTGCAAGCAATAAGGATATCAAAAGACTATTGATTAAATAGGTTGTTCCTTTTTGAAAAAGTAATGCTTTACCTGTAATATATACTTCAAATTGTTCTTTAGGGAATAAGGTGTTAATTTTATTTTGAATAATTTTTTCAATGATTTCGATGTCTTTTGTAGGCATATCTTTCATGTAAGCGGTAATGCGTGTTTTTTGAGCCGTCGAATCGATGTAGTTCGCCAAAATATTCTCGTCAGATTGCACAGAGTTTTTGATGTACTTTCCAATAAAGTTTTTTTCTTGACTGGTAGGCAAATCATAATATTCGGGATTGCCATTATAATAGGTTTGTTTGGCATATTTAACCAAATTAACTACAGATATGGGTTTTGACAATTCGGGGATTTCTTCTAATGTGGTTTGCAGTTCGTCAATTTTTTTGAGCGTACTGGTTTTAAAAACACCGTTTTTACGTTTGGTATCAATTACGATTTCTAAAGGCATAACCCCATTAAATTCTTTTTCGTAAAACTGAATATCTTTATAAAAACGGGTGTTTTTGGGCATGTCTTCAATAATACTACCGACTACTCGCATTTGTGTAATTCCAATGCTGCAAATAACCATTATAGTAATCGAAATAAAGAAAATTTTTGCTCGATGTTTTACTACCCAATTTTCAAAATAAATGAGCAGCGTGTTGATGTATTTTTTTTCGAGATGGTTAAGGTGTCTTTGCTTGGGAAATGGTAAAAAACTATAATAAATAGGAATGATAATTATAGATAAAATAAATAAAAATAAAATGTTTAACGAGGCAACAATACCAAATTCTCTTAAGAGCGCATTGTTTGAGGTGATAAATGTAGCGAAGCCAGCTGCCGTAGTCAAGTTCGTATAAAAAGTGGCATTGCCAATTTTTGTAATTACTCGAGACAGTGACTTTGCCTTGTTACCATGATTTCGGATTTCGAGTTGGTATTTGTTAATTAAGAATATGCAATTAGGAATCCCTATAACGATAATTAACGGAGGTATAACTACCGTCAACAATGTTAATTCGTAGCCAAATAAACCAATCGTACCAAAAGACCAAATTACACCGATGGAAACCACAATCATGGCGATTAGTGTTGCTCTGAAAGATCTAAAAAATAAGAAGAAAATAAAAGATGTAACCCCAAGAGCACCTAATATTAGCAGCCCGATTTCATCAATGATACTGATGGAATTCATTGTACGTATATAAGGCATACCTGATACGTGTAAGTCTACTTTAGCACTCTTTTCAAATTTTTCGATAAGTGGATTTAGTTTGTCAACAATAAAGTCTTTTCGCTCTTTTTTATTGACAATGGCATTATCCATGTACAAAATAGCCCGAACATATCCTGAGTTAGAATTGTACAACAAACCGTTATAAAAAGGTAGGTTGTCAAATAATTCTTTTTTTAAAACTTGTAAAGCATTTGCATCTAATTTTTGATCGTTTTTGATGAAATTTTGTAGTAAAAGTTTTTGGTTAATGGTGTCTTTAGTGGCAATTTTAAGATTGTCAACCGAAATAACTAATCGAATCTCTTTATGAGATTTGATGCTGTCGATTAATTTTTTCCATTCAGGGAATACTTGTGTCGAGAATAATTCTTTGTGATGCAATCCTAAAACAATTGTATTGCCTTCTTCTCCAAATTGAGCTTTAAAGTTGGTGTAAACTTGAGTAATAGGATGATCCTCGGGAAGCAAATTAGCTTCGGTAAAACTAAATTTGATATACTTCCATTGAAGGATCATAAAAAGAGTCCCTAAGGCAATTAATCCGAGTAATAATGTTCTGTTACGCAGAATGTTGCTGGTTATTGAAGAACGTATTGATTTGGAATTCCCTTTACTCATCGTAACTGTTTTTAGAAGTGCAAAAATATAAACTAAAGCAGTTTATACCTAATAAAAGAGGTGGGGATTATTGTAAGAACAAAAAAAAACATCGGCAATTTGCCGATGTTTTTCAGGTATTTTAAAACGGAAATTATTTTCCCTTTTTAGCAGGAGCTGCTTTCGCTTTTGCGGCTTCTTGAGCTGCTTTTAACGCTGCTCTTGAAATCTTAACTTGACAAATAACAGTGTTGTCAGGATGTAAGATTTTGAAATTAGGCGTTTCAATTTTTGTTACATATAATTTATTGCCCATGTTTAAACTTGAGATGTTAGCAACAACATAATCAGGAAGGTTTTTAGGCAAGGCTTTAACTTTTACCTTACGAAGGTTTAAGTTCAAAACACCTCCCGATAAAACACCAGGAGAAGTACCTTCAACTTTAACAGGGACTTCGATAGAGATTTCTTTATCATCATGTAATTCATAAAAATCGATGTGTAAGATTTTGTCTGATACAGGATGAAATTGAATATCTTGAAGTATAGCGTTAAATTTTTTATTTCCAGCTAATTCAATAATTACGGTGTGCGCATTAGGAGTGTACACCAAGTTTTTAAAAGCTTTTTCTTCAGCCTTAAAATGTACTGGTTGTTTTCCTCCGTATAAAACGCAAGGAACCATTCCAGCATTACGTAAGGTACGTGTTGACACTTTACCTACGCTTTCTCTTTCAGATCCGTTGATCGTAATTGATTTCATTGTTAAAAATTATAGTTAAAAAATAGTATTTACATTAAAAATTTACCGCTTATCGAATTGTTGTTTTGCACCATGTGCATCACCTCAGAAAATAAAGGGGCACAACTTACCACGCGAATTTTAGTTGATTTTTTTCGTAACGGTATAGAATCTGTGACTATTAACTCGCTAAGTTTAGAATTTTCGATTTTTTCGTACGCATCGCCAGATAATAAAGCATGTGTGCAAATAGCCCGAACGCTTAATGCACCTTTTTCAATCATTACATCGGCAGCTTTAGCCAAAGTTCCTCCTGTATCAATCATATCGTCAACAAGGATGACATTTCTGCCGGCAACTTCACCAATCAATTCCATCGTATCAATAACATTAGCCGCTTTACGCTGTTTGTAACAAACAACAACATCTGACTCTAAATATTTGGAGTATGCATACGCTCTTTTTGAACCACCCATGTCAGGAGAAGCAACAGTTAAGTTCTCTAAACCTAAATTTTTTACGTGTGGTAAGAATATAGTTGAAGCAAATAAATGATCAACAGGTTTCTCAAAAAAACCTTGGATTTGGTCTGCATGTAAATCCATCGTCATAATTCGAGTTGCACCAGCAGCCTCTAATAATTTAGCAACTAATTTAGCTCCAATCGGAACACGAGGTTTGTCTTTTCTGTCCTGTCTAGCCCATCCAAAGTAAGGGATTACAGCAGTGATATGTCTTGCAGAAGCTCTTTTAGCGGCATCAATCATCAATAACATTTCCATAAGATTGTCACTATTCGGGAAAGTAGAGCCGATTATAAATACTCTAATTCCTCGTATAGATTCTTCAAAAGAAGTTTGAAACTCACCATCACTATATTTAGTGATTGCAACTTTACCTAGTTTTTGACCGTATTTTTCCGCGATAGCTTGTGCTAATTCAGTGCTTTGTGAACAAGCAAAAATTTTTGCCTCAGGTTCTAAATGTGTCATAAGGAGAACGTCTAATGATGTAACAAATGTGTGTGCGTCTGAAAATATTGCGCAAAAATATAAAATTTAACGGGATATATGGTGTTTTTTTAGATTAAATTATTTAAATTTGCCCTCTCATTAAAAGCCTGGATGGCGGAATTGGTAGACGCGCACGACTCAAACTCGTGTACTTCGGTGTGTGGG
>CAYQSQ010000002.1:0-175705 GCA_964420215.1 uncultured Flavobacterium sp.
CTTGTTTATTCCAGGTGGTTGTGGCATCAAACAAGTTTTGTCCGTCATGCATATACAACACCGCGTACTTTTTATTTTTAGAATAATTATTGGGTAACCAAACATCTACAGGACGTACAGGAATGTATGTAGAGGCAAAACTATCTACTCGAATCAATTTCCCAGATGATAAAACTGCGGATGTAACCTCCATAGAACGGATTGACTTGTGGTCTTTGTTTTCAGGTGTAGATAGTGACGTTTCTTTTTTGCTAATACATGACAATAGTACCATCGCACTACAAATACTTAAAATATATTTCATTGAAAACTTAATTTTAAAATTGTTTTTTAAACACCTCATCAATCTTATCTACAATCACTTGCGCTAGTTTGCGATGACTCTCAAAGGTCCATCCCGCGATGTGTGGAGATAAAATAACATTATCTGCTTTGAGCAAATAGTCAAAAGCTTCGGGCATGGTGTCAGAAAACAAAGATTCAAAAGATAGCTTTTCGTACTCTAACACATCTAATCCTGCTCCTAAAACTTTATGGGATTGCAATGCTTTAACCAAATCAGCTGTTACTACGCTATTGCCTCGAGCGGTGTTTAAAAACCAAAAAGACTTTGTAAAACCGTTGATAAAATCAATGTTGATCATTTTGTCTGTTTCGGGCGTCCAAGGGGTGTGTAAACTAACTACATCTACTTTTTTTTGAAATTCAGATAACGAAACTTGTTTCGCATGTGCGTCGCCAACACCTTTTAAGATGTCGTAACACAATACCTCAACATCAAAACCTTGTAGTTTTTTAGCAAAGGATTTACCCATATTGCCATAACCGATAATACCGACTGTTTTGCCTTCGAGCTCGTGACCGCGGTTGGATTCGCGATTCCAAGCTCCGTTTCGGATTTCGTAATTGGCTTTGTTCAGGTTGTTAAATAAAGACAATAACATCCCTAAAGCATGTTCGCCGACCGCATTACTATTACCTTCGGGCGCAGCAATTAAATGAATACCCTTTTGTGTGGCATAATCACAATCTATACTCTCTAATCCAGCTCCGACACGAGCTATAAATTTGAGATGGGTTGCTTTGTCTAAAAAGGCTTTGTCAATTTTAAATCGGCTACGGATTACGATGCCTTGGTAAGCTTCAATTTTAGCTTCAATTTCTGATTTTGAAGAGGTGAAATCTTTATGATTTGTAAATCCTAATTGTTGTAATCTATCCCACAAAATAGGATGATTGCTATCTATATGAAGTATGTTGATGTTTGAACGCATAACATGAAATCTTAAAAACCTAATATTAATCGAGCAATACTAAAGTAAATTAACAATCCAAAAATATCATTACTGGTGGTGATAAACGGTCCTGTAGCTAATGCAGGATCGACCCCGTATTTATCTAAAATAAAAGGAATAAATGTACCTATCAGAGATGCCATAACGATAACCACCATAAGGGATATGGTTATGGTTATGCCTATTTTGGGATCGACACCTAAAACGAAATAAGTTCCTACAAATAAAATCACGGCTAAAATAAATCCATTTAATAAACTCAAAGAAAGTTCTTTGGTCAATCGTTTAAAAATAGTACCTCCTACGGAATCATTTGCCATACCTTGTATGATAATGGCGGAAGATTGCACCCCAACATTACCTGCCATTGCGGCTATCAATGGTGTAAAAAAGAACAACTCTTTGTATTTACTCATCGCCTGGTCAAAACCACCCAAAACGGTTACCGTTATCAATCCCCCAAACAACGCCAATACCAACCATGGTAAACGTGCTTTGGTTAAGTCTAAAATACTATCATCCGCCTCCACATCTTTTGAAATACCCGCTGCTAATTGGTAATCCTTATCGGCCTCTTCCTTAATTACATCGACAATATCATCAATGGTGATACGTCCGACTAAATGCCCTAACTCATCCACTACGGGTATGGCTGTTAAATCGTATTTTTGCATGATTCGAGCGACTTCAGTATCCATTTCATCTACTCGAACAAAATCTACTCGATCAATATATACTTCTTTTATGGGAGTACGCACAGAGGTGGTTAATAAATCTTTTAACGACAAACGTCCTTTTAATTTGTTGTCGTCATCAACTACATAAATAGAGTGTATTCGGGTGACGTTTTCGGCTTGTTCGCGCATTTCTTTCACACATCGCAAAACATTCCAGTTTTCGTTTACTTTTACAAACTCTTTTCCCATCAATCCACCTGCAGTATCCTCGTCGTAACGTAATAAATCAACAATATCCTTGGCGTGCTCCTTATCTTGTAGCTCCGATATTACTTCGTTTTTTTTGTCTTGAGAAAGCTCTGCAATGATATCCGCAGCATCATCCGAATCCATTTCATCTAACTCTTCTGCAATTTCTTTGGACGAAAGTTGCTCAAGTAATTTTTCTCGAATATCCTCATCTAATTCTAAAAGAATTTCGGCCGTTTTCTCAACATCTAATAGTTTAAAAATATACAACGCCTCTTCAAACTCCAATTCATTAAGGATATCAGCAATATCAGCATGATGGATATTTTCTAAGTTGGCTGTTAATTGTGTTTCTGCTTTGGCAATTATTAATTGCTTAAAAACATCAATATATTCGGGCGTTAATTTAAACTCTTGCATGTGCTTCTATCTTTTGCGTAAGCGCTATAAAATCGGCTACTGTCAATTGTTCTGGTCGTAAATTTAATACGGCTTCTTCATTCATCGCTATTGGCAAAGGGAGTACTTTTAAACTGTTTCGTAATGTTTTGCGACGTAGATTAAAAGCTGCTTTTACTACTCTAAAAAATAATTTTTCGTCACAAGGTAATACAAAAGCCGCTTTTCTGCGCAAGCGTAATACACCCGAATTCACTTTGGGCGGTGGATTAAACACTTCTGGAGGCACTGTAAATAAATACTCCGCATCATAAAAAGCCTGAACCAAAACGGATAAAATCCCATAGGCTTTTGTGCCATTTTTTTCACATATTCGCTCGGCTACTTCCTTTTGAAACATTCCTGAAAACTCGGGAATCTGCGCTCTATTTTCTAACATTCTAAACACTATTTGTGTAGAGATGTTGTATGGAAAATTCCCAATAATAGCGTAGGATTGGGTTCCAAAAATATTTTCTAAATTATATTTTAAAAAATCTTGTGAGATGATATTATTGGATAATTTTAGATAATTGGCTTGTAAATATGATACGGACTCGGTATCAATCTCGATAACATAGGTATCAATAGGTTTTTCCAACAAATATTTGGTCAAGACACCCATTCCTGGACCGATTTCTAACACGTTGGTGTATCCTTCTAAGGATAATGTGTCAGCAATTTTTTGGGCAACCGATTCGTCATTTAAGAAATGTTGCCCTAAATGTTTTTTTGCTTTTACTTTATCCATAATTGATGTCTTATTTATCGTTTGTGTTAATTGAATTAGAATTCGCCAATAACTTCTAATTCCGTTCTAAAGTGTAAAACTTTATCCGCAAAAACACGTACGACTTCGTTTCGTAACCGCTCTGCATCTTCTTGGTAATACCGATCCAAAATCGATCTTGAACTTGTATAATACTGTACCGAATAGGTTGAAGCTCCTGATGGATCTTCGACCAAAACTTTTACGATACGTGCATTAAAAAACTTACCTGTACTTAACATCGCCGGTATATGAATGGTTTGCATCCACTCTAACCAATGATTGACTACTTCTTTTTCGATATTTGAAGTGACGTTATATATAATCATTTTATAATTTGATTTAGAGTTTTGCAAAGGTACTATTTTGAAAATAAAAGATTTTGTTAAAAATCTTTATCGCCCCTAAGGATACGAAACTTTTGTTGGGCTTTATTAAAATAGATACTATCGGGATGTTCTAAAATAATTTTCTCATAATAAAACTTTGCCTTTGGCTGATTTTCTAATTTAGAGTATAACTCGGCGGCAAAAAACAAAGCTTCATCGAGATACACTCCTTCAGGAAATTTGTGCAGTACCATTTCGTAATTTGAAATGGCTTTCGGATAATCTAACAATTGGGTATAAATATCTCCCAAACGAATGTAAGTGGGTTCTAAAATAGGATCTTGCGAAAAATCGATAAGCATTTGCTCAAAACCCGCCAAGGCTTCTTTTGTTTTCTTTTGGTATAATTTAAAATCCGCTTTTGCAAAAGCTTTTAATGCGGTATAGGTCGAGTCTTGTTGGTTGTTGTCGGTTATGAGTAAAAAAACTTCTAACGCATCATTGGCTATCAATTGAGACGAAGATGATTTTAATACTTTTACTTGTTTTAAAGCCCAATCAAAATCGTTTTTATAATAACTTGTTTTTGCAATTCTAAAACTTGCCTCGTGAGCTAATGGATTATTTTTTAAATCCATTTCAATTTGAGAATAATAAATCAATGCGCGATTAAATTCTTCCTTATAAGTGTGAATATCCGCCAATTCCATTTTTACCTTTGATTTGGCAATCAAATCAATCGGTTGTGATAATAGCGGTTGCAACAACGCAATTCCGTTATCGGGCTGATTTAAATAAAAGGCATCAAAATGTGCTGCTAAAATTTGCACTTCAATAATCTCGTTCGTATTGGGATACGTTGCTATCAGATTGGCTAATTTATCTCTAAAAGCAACGTAATCTGCGCTTGTTAACGTTTCTAATTCGTATTTTAATAAATGATGTTGTAACGATAATCGTAAACCATCGCCGATGGTTTGTTCCAAAATAAAAGCAGCAATCTCTTGTACGGCTTCTTTTTCATCTTCATCAATTGCTAAATAGACCAAATCAACCACTTCTGAAAACAATTGGGGCTCGCGTTTTACGACCGCTTTTTGTTGACGAAAGGCTTTTGCGAATTCTTTATTTTGGATATAATACCAACTCAAAAATTGATTCCAAAAAACATCTTGATTTTTTTGGGCTTGCAACAACAGGGCTTTTCTTAATTTTTCTTTAAATATTCCGTCGGTATCTCCTTCTAAATATTGTGCTAAATAATGTTGAATTTGAGGACGTTGATAAGGTGTTTCAAAAGCTTCGAGTATCAAACGTTCTATCATTTGATCAAAATCACCTTTTTCACCATAAACAAGTGCGATTTGAAAATTAAAATTAAGGTTTGGGTTTTTATCTATTGCCGTTTGGTAACTCAACAACGCCCAATCTAACAAGGTCTTTTTTTCAAAAGACTTGGCTATCGCGTACACCAAACCGGGTATTTGCTCTACTTTTCGAACAGCTTCTTGATAATATTTTTCAGCTTTTTTAGTGTTATTTTGTTTTTGATAAGTATAACCAATATCAACCAAATACTCAAATTGATTGGATTTATCTACTTTGTCTTTTAACAGATCAATCGCTTTATCGTACTGTTGTAATTGTTGGTAACAATCGATCAGCCGCGTTAAATACAATAAATTACTCGGTTGTGATTGTAATAACTGTTCGTACGAAAGTTGTGCTTTTTCAAAATCACCTTTTTCAAAATAATTTTGAGCCAACTGATGGTTTTGAGAAAAACATACCATTGTAAAACAACTAATGATAAATACGAATACGGTTTTCATTGTTTTACAAAAATAGTACAAACTTACGTTTGTGGATTAGTCGATGATATCAAATCCTGTGTAAGGTATTAAAACTTTAGGGATTCGTATTCCTTCTGGCGTTTGATAATTCTCCAAAATACCTGCTAATACGCGTGGTAATGCTAACGAACTTCCGTTAAGGGTATGTGCTAATTGATTTTTACCTTCGCTGTTTTTAAATCGTAATTTTAAACGATTCGCCTGAAAAGTTTCAAAATTAGATACCGAACTGATCTCTAACCAACGGTCTTGCGCGGTCGAAAACAATTCAAAATCATAGGTTAAAGCAGAAGTAAAACCCATATCGCCTGCGCACAAGCGCAAGATACGGTACGGCAATTCCAACTCTTTCAAAATATCCTTAACGTGATCAACCATTCCGTCTAATGCCTCATAAGACTTATCAGGATGTTCGATACGTACAATCTCTACTTTATCAAATTGATGCAAACGGTTAAGCCCACGCACGTGTGCGCCGTAGGATCCTGCTTCGCGTCTGAAACAAGGCGTATAAGCGGTACACAAAACAGGCAATTCTGACTCGTTTAAAAGCACATCTCTAAAAATATTGGTTACAGGTACTTCCGCCGTTGGGATCAAATATAAATCATCAATTCCTACGTGATACATCTGCCCTTCTTTGTCGGGTAATTGACCCGTTCCGAATCCTGAAGCTTCGTTTACCAAATGCGGCACTTGCATTTCTTTATAACCTGCTGCCGTGTTTTTATCTAAAAAATAATTGATTAACGCGCGTTGTAAACGCGCTCCTTTTCCTTTATAAACTGGAAATCCTGCGCCTGTAATTTTTACGCCCAACTCAAAGTCAATGATGTCGTATTTTTTGGCTAATTCCCAGTGAGGTAAAGCACCTTCGTGCAACGTTGGAATTGCTCCATCACGTGCTACTTCTAAATTATCTGCTTCACTTTTACCTAACGGTACAATATCTGCTGGTAAATTGGGCGTTTTATACAGTAATTCGTTTAACGCGTCTGTTACTTGTTGCAATTCGTCCAAAAGGCGTTTGCTTTCGTCTTTTAAATATACTGTTTTCTCTTTAACGATAGCTGCTTTGGCTTTTTCACCATTTTTCATCAAATCGCCAATGTTTTTAGATAACTTATTCGACTCTGCCAACACGTTGTCCATGGCAACTTGCGTGCTTCTGCGTGTTTCATCCAAAGAAATCAATTGATCCACAACTTGTTGTGCATCAGGAATTCTTTTAGAAAGTGCTGCAACTACATTTTGCTGGTTTTCTCTAATAAAGGCTATCTGTAACATATCAATCTATCGTTAATAAAGGATGACAAATTTAGAAAAAAAAGAGTACTTTTGGCGTTCCGAAATTTTAAAAATTTAAGATGGAACTCGTTATCAAACTTACTCAGTTTTTATTAAGCTTATCGTTACTAATAATATTACACGAATTAGGACACTTTATACCGGCTAAATTATTCAAAACCCGTGTCGAAAAATTCTATTTGTTTTTTGATGTTAAATTTTCTCTTTTAAAGAAAAAAATCGGTGATACCGAATACGGAATCGGCTGGTTACCCTTAGGTGGATACGTAAAAATATCCGGGATGATCGACGAGAGTATGGATAAAGAGCAAATGGCTTTACCTCCACAACCTTGGGAATTTCGATCTAAACCCACTTGGCAACGTTTAATTATTATGTTAGGGGGTGTAACCGTCAACTTTATATTGGCGTTTGTGATTTATATCGGAATGGCTTTTTTTTATGGAGATAGTTATATCGCAAACAATGAATTGACGGACGGTATACATGCGGCTAATCCTATTTTAGAAGAAATCGGATTAAAAACAGGAGATAAAATACTATCTGTTGACGGCGAAAAAATAGAGAAATTTAATTCGTTAAACGAACGTATTTTGTTAGGGAAACAAATTGAAATTGATCGTAACGGTGCTAAGCAAATGTTAACCATACCTGTAGACATGATTGATAAAATCATGAGTTCTGAGGACAAAAATTTAGTTCAGTTAAGAAGCCCATTTATCGTTTCAAAACTTACCGACACCTCTAAAAACAAAGCTATTTTACAACCAAAAGATATCATTACTGAATTAGACGGACAAAAAATAAAATACTTTGACCAAGCAGCAGATATTTTAACATTAAGAAAAAATAAAACCATCCCCGCCAAAATACTACGCGACAAAAAAGAAATTACCATCTCACTTTCTGTTGATCAAAACGGGAAAATTGGTGCTTACCAAGGAGGTTTAAATATTCGTTCTCTAGAAAAAATGGGGTATTGCAAAGTAAATCGAGAAGAATACGGATTGTTATCATCAATCCCTGTCGGAATTGAGAAAGGTCAAAATCAAGTAGGCGGTTATCTAAAACAATTACAGGTTATTTTTAATCCCGACACAGGCGCATACAAAGGTATCGGAGGATTTAAAGCTATTTTTGATATTTTCCCTGAAGAGTGGAGTTGGGAAGTATTTTGGAGTATTACAGCTATTTTATCCATAATGTTAGGCGTAATGAACTTATTACCCATCCCCGCACTCGATGGAGGACATGTTGTGTTTTTATTATTCGAGATGATAAGCGGCCGTAAACCAAGTGATAAATTCATGGAATATGCACAAATGGCTGGTTTTGTTATACTTATATCTTTACTAGTATTTGCCAATGGAAACGACATCTACCGATCCATTGTTGGGAGATAAAAAAAGTTAAAAAAAGATTTGTGTAAATAAAAAATAGGCATATATTTGCCACCGCAATAAAGGTTATACACCTTCCTCCTTAGCTCAGTTGGTTAGAGCATCTGACTGTTAATCAGAGGGTCCTTGGTTCGAGCCCAAGAGGGGGAGCAAACAAAAAGCCATTCAATTCTGAATGGCTTTTTTTATTGATTTTTATAATACTACAACATGAGAACAAAATCGATCAAAAAAAACAAAATCAATGTAATCACTTTAGGGTGCTCCAAAAACGTTTACGACAGCGAGGTATTGATGGGGCAATTAAAAGCCAACGGCAAAGAGGTAACCCACGAGGCAACAGGCAAAGAGGAAGGCAACATCATTGTAATTAACACTTGTGGATTTATCGATAATGCAAAAGAAGAATCGGTAAATACGATTTTAGAATATGTAGATAAAAAAGAACGAGGGAAAGTAGATAAAATATTTGTGACAGGTTGTTTATCCGAACGCTACCGCCCCGATTTAGAAAAAGAAATCCCGAACGTGGATCAATATTTTGGCACTACCGAACTCCCTTTATTATTAAAAGCGTTGGGCGCCGATTACAAACACGAATTATTAGGTGAACGCATTACGACAACTCCTAAAAATTATGCTTATTTAAAAATTGCCGAAGGTTGCGACCGCCCGTGCAGTTTTTGCGCCATCCCTTTAATGCGTGGTAAACACGTATCACAACCGATTGAAAAACTGGTTAAAGAAGCCCAAGGATTGGCCGCTAAAGGCGTTAAAGAATTAATCTTAATCGCTCAAGATTTAACCTATTACGGTTTAGATATTTACAAAAAAAGAAATTTAGGCGAGTTGTTAGAAGCCTTGGTTAAAGTAGAAGGCATCGAGTGGATTCGTTTACATTATGCTTTCCCAACAGGTTTTCCGATGGATGTGTTAGACATTATGAAGCGCGAACCTAAAATCTGTAACTATTTAGACATTCCGTTGCAACACATTTCGGATTCGGTTTTAAAATCGATGAAACGAGGAACCACCAAACAAAAAACGACGGATTTAATTAAGAATTTCAGAAGTATCGTTCCAGAAATGGCCATCCGAACCACTTTGATTGTAGGCTATCCTGGAGAAACTGAAGAAGATTTTCAGATTTTAAAAGATTGGGTAACCGAAATGCGTTTTGAGCGTTTGGGTTGTTTTACTTATTCACACGAAGAAAATACGGGCGCTTACGTGTTAAATGATGATGTACCTGAAGAAACAAAACAAGATCGTGCGAATCAAATTATGGAGATTCAATCTCAAATTTCATGGGAACTGAATCAAGAAAAAATAGGTCAAACATTTAAATGTGTTGTTGACCGTAAAGAAGGTGATCACTTTGTGGCGCGTACCGAATTTGACAGCCCCGATGTGGATAACGAAGTATTGATAGAAGCCTCGAAATTCTACTTAAAAACAGGTGATTTTGCGATGATTAAAATTACCGATGCTACAGAATTTGATTTGTACGGCGAACCCGTTTAAAACAACAAATCAAGTTAAAAACCTGATAATCAAGTCATTTTTTTCATAAAAACGTGATTAATTTTTTTATTCCTGTATAATTCGTATATTGTTTAACTGTATAAATCAACAATATACATCTATACTATGAGAAAAATTACTCTTTTATTCGCGTTTTTACTGGTCGCGCTAACTAGTTTTGCACAGGTTGGGGTCACTACCTCTCCTGCTGTGCCAACAACTGCAGACGATGTTATTTTAAAATTTGATGCTGCAGGTACACCACTCGAAGCAGAACCAATCGTTTATGCCCATATCGGATTAACCGTTGATAATGCAAGATGGAAAGGGGTTATTGCTGGATGGGCTGTTAATGTCGAAAAAAACACGTTTACCAACGTTGGAGGCACAAAACACGAGTTAAATCTGGGTAATCTTTATGATTACTTTGGTATAGCCAAATCAAGTACAATTTCTGAAATCTGTTTGGTGATCCGTAATGCAAAAGGCACTTCTAAATCAGAAAACGACGATGTTTTTATTCCGATTTTTAAACCTGGACTTAATGTGCAAATTACATCGCCCAGTAATAGTGATGTATTCACCGAAGGTAGTTCAAAAACCATTACAGCAGATGCTTCTGCTACGGCAAAACTTTCCCTTTATATAAATGACGAACTTATCGTTTCTAAAGAAAATACCAATACACTTAGTCAAGACGTTACATTTTCTAAAACAGGAGATGTTGTAATTAAAGTTATCGCTACAGTTGGCGAGCAAAATAAAGAACATAGCATTAATGTATATGTACCAAAAGCGACAGTAACCGAAACCAGACCAACCGGTTTAAAACACGGTATCACGAAACACGAAAACGGCGACATTACGTTTATGCTTTTTGCAACGAACAAAACTGGCATCATGGTCGTTGGTGATTTTAATGATTGGACTTTTTCATCTGATTATCAAATGAAAAAAGACGGTGATTATTATTGGTTAACCGTACCTGCTTCTAAATTAGACCCGAACAAAGAATACGCCTACCAATATGCGATTGATTTTGCTAAAAGATTTGCGGATCCGTACACCGAAAAAGTATTAGATCCCAATATGGATAAATGGTTAAGTCAAGCACAATATCCTAACCTAAAAGCATATCCCGAAGGTAAAACAACGGGTATCGTTTCTACCTTTCAGATTAATGAAACCCCATATTCTTGGAAAGCAACCAAATTTAAAAGACCCGACAAAACCAACCTAATCATTTATGAATTGCATTTAAGAGATTTTACTACTGAAGGAACTTTAAATGCCGCATACCAAAGGTTAGATTATTTAGCAGGCACAGGTATAAACGCTATTGAGTTAATGCCTGTAAATGAGTTTGAAGGTAATGACAGTTGGGGATACAACCCTAGTTTTTACTTTGCTTTAGACAAAGCATACGGGACTAAAAATGATTTAAAGAAGTTTATTGATGGATGTCATGAAAGGGGGATATCGGTGATTTTAGATATGGTTTTTAACCACACTTTTGGTCAGTCTCCTTTGGTTCAGATGTACGATTTTTCTTATGATGACGGCGGAAAAACAACCAACAACCCGTACTATGCTGACAAACATAATTTTAAAGAACCCAACATGCGTTTTGGTCTTAAAATCAATCACGAATCCGAACATTCGCAACGTTGGATAAAAGATGCGATGTCATATTGGATTAACGAGTACAAAGTTGACGGATACCGATTAGACTTAACTAAAGGATTTACCAACAAAGAATTTCCTGTGGGAGATTACGGAAGCGCTTACACACAAGAACGTGTTGATCGTTTAACCGACTATGCTAACTATGTATTTAATACGCATGGATCAGATATATTGTTTAGTTGCGAACATTTATCTGATAATTTAGAAGAAAAAATACTATCCAATAACGGCTTAATGTTTTGGGGAAACCTAAACCACAGCTATAGCCAAGCAGCTATGGGATATGCATCTGACTCTGATTTGGGTTGGGCATACTATAAAAACAGAGGTTGGACAAATAAAAATCTAATCACATATATGGAAAGCCATGATGAAGAACGTATGATGTACCGCATCTTAAACTGGGGTGCGCAAAACGGTTCTTACAACATCAAAAATCCATCAATAGGTTATAAACGAATCGAATTGGCAGCTTGCTTTTTGATTCCAGTACCTGGTCCTAAACTAATATGGCAATTTGGCGAATTGGGATACGATTTTGGGATTGATTATTGCCCTAATGGCACATACAACGGGTGTCGTGTTGATAGAAAACCTATCAAATGGGAATATGCTGAAAATAGCGAAAGAAGTCGTATCCGAGACGTTTTCAGTCAATTAAGCACTATTAAAAAAATGTTTCCTGGTACATTTAACTCTACAAAAACTAATTTAGACGTTAGTGGTTTAGGTAAACGTATTAATCTATACGACGAATCGGAATCAGATCCGTTACATGCTGTTATTATGGGTAATTTTGATACCAAATCAAAAGATATTTCCCCTAATTTTCCAACAACAGGAACGTGGTACGAACATTTTAGCGGAAAAACAATTGATGTTACTGAAATCGAAAAAGGCACACTTAATTTAGCTGCGGGCGAATACCGTTTGTACACAAACAAATATTTATCCGCACCAAAAACCAATGGAACATATAAAGACAATTCAAATGTTAACTTATACCCTAATCCTTCTACCGATCAAATCACGTTTAGTGTTGACGTTACAAGTGCTACAGTTTATGATTTGACAGGAAAAAAACTTGTTCATTTTGACAAAAAAAGCATCAACAACAATTTCGTATCGGTTAAAGATTTAACAAACGGTATGTATTTAATTCGAATTTCGGATGTAAACAATAACGAAACCACACTTCGTTTTATTAAAGAGTAAAACAACCAAAAAAGGCTTGTTAGTTTGTTTCTAACAAGCCTTTTTCAATTAAAAACCAAGTAAACTCTCTACAGTTTTTTTAATCTCATTTTAAATTTAGTCACCAAGTAAAACATTACGGGTACTGCTATCAAGGTTAAAAACGTTGCTATAAATAATCCATAGATGACTGTTTTGGCTAAAGGCCCCCAAAAGATAACATTGTCTCCTCCGAGATATATATCGGGATTAAATTCGCTAACCAATTTATAGAAATTAATATTTAATCCAATTGCTAACGGTATCAACCCTAAAATGGTCGTAATAGCGGTTAACAATACAGGTCGTAAACGTGCTTTACCGCCTTTGACAATCGCGTCTAACAATGTAGCTTCATCTACATACGCGTCTTCGTCCATATTTTTATCTTCTTTGTGTCGATCGATTAATAATTGTGTATAGTCTAACAACACCACACCGTTGTTTACAACTATACCTGCCAAGGATATAATCCCCATCATTGTCATCATAATTACAAAAGAAGCTCCTGATATAACTAGACCACCAAATACACCAATTAAGCTCAAAAATATAGCGATCATGATAATACCTGGTTTAGTCACTGAGTTAAATTGTAAAATCAAAATCAAGAAAATTAACCCCAATCCAGAGAAAAAAGCACCCATCAAAAAATTCATTTGTTTGGTTTGCTCCTCAATTTGACCAGTGTAATCAATCGAAATATTTTCTGGCAAACCTTTAAAATTTTTCATCTCTTCCTGAATTGCTGTTACAATAGCTCCTGCATCGGTATAACCTGGTGACATCGCCGAATATACCGTTACAATTCGTTTGGTGTTTTTGTGTTTAATCGCGCTAAATCCTGATGTGTTTTTGTATTGTGTTACCGCAGATACTGGCACTTCTTTGATTTGCCCTGTTGCCATATCTCTAAAGGTGATTTTTTGATTAAACAACGCGCTCGAATTGTACTTGTTTTCTTCATTAAATCTAACATATACATCATAATCATCACCACCACTTTTGTAAATACCCGCTTTAGTTCCAAAAATAGAGTTACGCAATTGCTGTCCTACTTGTCCTGCACTTACACCTAAATCTCCTGCTTTTTCACGATCTACTATCACTTCCATTGATGGTTTTGATTTGTTGACATCAATTTTTAGCTCATCAATGCCTGCGATATTTTTAGAATTTATAAAATCACGCATTTTTTCGGCGGTAGCAATTAACTCTGAATAATCTTTACCTTCTATTTCTATGTTAATCGGATATCCTGCTGGTGGTCCAACCGCTTCTTTTTCTACTGAAATAGCAACGCCTGGGTGGATGTTTTTAAGCGCTTCCTGAATTTGTCTTTGCAATTCCGAGCTATCCATTCCTTTTCGGAATTTATACTCTCGCATGGATGCGGTAATTTTACCACGGTGCGGCATTTCCGCTGCGGATCCGCCATCTGTTTGTGGATTACCTGCTCCCTCTCCTACTTGAGATACCGCACTTTCTGTTAAAAAATTAAAATCACCATCTTTATAAATACTTTGATTAATAATTTTATACATGCGTTTTTCGATATCTTTTGTTATCGCATTGGTTTTTTCGATATCGGTACCTTGGGGGTATTCGATATATACTATAATCTGATTGGGGGTATTATCAGGAAAAAATTCGATTTTGGTTCGTTGACTTCCTACCGAAGCACCAAATCCTACAAATGCCAAAATCAATAATATAAAAGTACCAACGGTTATTATGTAAGGCATTTTTCCTTTTAAGGCGCGCTTTAAGGTGTTTTCATACAATTGTTCCCAAGATGTTAATATGTGCTCTTGAAAATAGTTTGCCCAGTTTCTTAAAAACAAACGATACATCCAAAGCATAGCTGCCGTCGCTAGCATTACAGTACCTAAAGCGGTGTACGAACTGAATGCCATGATCAGAATCCCAAAAATAGTTAATGTACCTGTGATTCTTACTATTTTTTTAAGTGGCATTTCTTTGTCTTCAACCGTCATAAATTGTGCTACTAAAACGGAATTAAAAAATATCGCTACAAATAATGACGACCCTAATACGACTGATAAGGTTATCGGAAAATAAATCATAAACTGCCCCATCACACCTGGCCACATCCCTAACGGTATAAAAGCGGCTACGGTTGTAGCTGTTGATACGATGATTGGGAATGCTATCTCGCCGATTCCTTTTTTAGCAGCTTCTAAACGGCTCATTCCTTCTTCATCCATCAAACGATAAGCATTTTCTACAACTACTATTCCATTATCTACGAGCATTCCCAATCCCATAATTAATCCAAAAAGAATCATGGTATTCATGGTGTATCCCATCGCCTCGAGGATCATCAACGACATAAACATCGACATCGGAATTGCAAACCCAACAAATAGTGCGTTTTTAAATCCTAAAAAGAACATTAAAACCAACACCACCAACAAAACTCCAAAAATGATATTATTAACCAAATCATCTACTTGACCAATCGTTTTAGAGGATTGGTCGTTGGTTATCGTTACTTTTAAATTACTGGGAAAAGTATTTTTTTGCATATCGGCAACGATGGTGTATATCTTTTCTGTTGCTTCGACCATATTTTTACCCGAACGTTTTTTAACGTCTAACATCACTACTTCTGTACCAAATTCTCGGGCGTAGGTTGTCTTGTCTTCGTCTTTAAATGTCACATCGGCTACATCAGCTAAGTATATGGGATTACCGCGCTCGGATTTTACTACAAAAGATTTTAAATCATTTGGATTATCGATTTCACCGATAATTCTAATAGTTCTTCTTTGTCCGCTGGCTTTTAAGTTACCTGCTGACATGGTTACATTACCTCGGCTAATAGCGTTAACAATATCGTCAAAACTCACCTGTGCCGCCATCATTTTATAAATATCAACAGCAACTTCTACTTCTTTTTCTTGAGCGCCGCGGATATCTACTTTTTTAATTTCAATTAAACTCTCGATTTTATCGCCTAATGACTCGGCATATTCTTTTAATTTATCTACAGGATAATCTCCCGAAATGTTAATGTTTAAAATTGGCATTTCTTCCGAAATACTTAAATCAAAAACATTTGGCTCTACCTTCGCGTTATTAAAAGTCGGCCAATCCTCGCTTGATTTTTCAGAATCTACCTCATCTTTTACTTTTTGTATCGCCTGCTCTACCGTTAATTTCTCGTCAAATTCAACTACGATCATACCGTAATCTTCTTGCGAAGTAGATGTAACTTTTACTACATTACTAGTCGTTTTTAACCTTTCTTCTAACGGATCGATAACTAATTTTTCTATATCTTCTGCGGTATTACCCGGGTAAATTGTACTGATGTAGATTTTGGTTTCTTTTATTTCAGGAAAATTTTCTCTCGGCATACTGAGGTATGACGATACTCCTGCAAATAAAATAATCAACATCATTACATAGATGGTTGTTTTATTGTTAATTGCCCATGTTGATAAGCCAAATTCTTTATCAACGGATTTTTTATCTTTTGACATACTTCTTAAATTATTGATTCAAAATTTGAATTTGCTGACCGTCTTTTACACTACGCGCACCTTCTAAAATCACTTCTGCACCGTTAGTTATACCGCTTAATACTTCGACTAAATCATTTTGTGATTTACCCGTAGTGATGACAACTTGTTTGGCTGCTACCTCGTTGTTTTTTTTCTTACTTACTACATAAACATACTGTTGTCCTTCGGCATTTTCTGAAATCACATTTTGAGGAATCAATAATGCTTTTGCATTGGTGTAATCGTTGATTTTTAATTTTGCCGTTAAATTCGGTTTGATCATATTGTTTTTATTTTGAACAGGTATTTCGATTTTAAATGTTCTGTTAGCCGGGTTAATAAACTTAGAGGTTTGTTTAACTTTTGAGTCCATTTCTGTTCCTAAAACAGGTATTCCTACTTTCACATCTTTATTTACGGTTACATCACCCACGTACCGCTCTGGAACATCTACCTTTACATACATTTGATCCAAATTTACAATTCGGAACAACTGGGGTTGACCAGGTGCTACAACACTTCCTTCTTTAGTTATGATATCATCTACAATTCCCGAAAATGGAGCTTTAACAACAGTTTTGGCGATTTGTTCTTGTATTTGACTGATTGTTTTGCGTTGTGCATCATATTGTGTTTTCGCTTGAAGATATTGTAACTCGCTACCAATTTTTTGATTCCAAAGGCGTTGTTGTCTTTCAAAAGTTGTTTTAGATAATTCGGCCTGTATCTGAACTTGTGATAATTGCTGACTTAATCCACCATCGTCAATTTTTGCTAAGGTTTGTCCTTTGGTTACTTGTTGTCCTTCTTGTACGAATACTTTAGTCAAAACACCTGAAAACTCAGGAACAACTACAATATTTTGATTGGTTTCGATATTTCCGTGTAGTTCTAAATAATGATTGAATATTTTTTCATTTACAATTATTGTAGATACATTAGGTATTTTACGTACTGTATCTAATTTAGAAATAGCTTCGTCCAACAACGTAATGATATTGTTGATTTCAGTTTGTTGGGTTACAATTTCTTCGCGCTTGGCTCGAATTGCCGCCAAATCATTACTTTCGATGATCGATGAAACAGATTGTTTTTTACCACCGCCACAAGAGGTAACAACTGCTATTATTATAAATAATCTAACTATTTTTTTCATGAGTATATAATATTTGTATCCTGTTTATTATTTGTTTAAAATCTTTTCTAATGCTGCTCTTTTGTTCACTACATCAGCCATTGCTTGTAAATAATTTTGTTGCTCAGTATATAATTGACGTTGCGCCTCAGTAAACTCAAAACTGGTCGACAATCCTTCCTTAAACTTTATTTGTTGTTTGGATTCAATACGTTCGGCTAACTTTAGGGTTTGTTTTGTGGTTTCGTATTTTTCGATACTGTATTGATAATCACTCTTTGCATTTTGCCAAGCTAATTGCAGGTTTTTATCGGTATCTTCTTTAAGGGTTTTGGCTTGTTCATATTTGATTTTGTATTGTTGAATACGTGCACCACTTTTAAAACTACTGAAGATAGGTACTCGTAAACTTACTCCGAAAGAGGAAAAATCATACCACTTTTGAGATGGACTCAAAAAACTAAACTCTCGATTATCAAATGAATTTGCTCCTAAAGTTGCTGTTGCTGCCAACGAAGGTAATCGCCTGCTTTTTTCTAATGATAAATACAATTTTTCGTTTTTAAGATTACTTTCAACTACTTTAAAATCTATGTTTTTGGAGATATCAAAGGTTTCTTGCAATATATCTAACGAGATATTACGTTGTGTTAAACTGGTTAAATTATCAGATAATTCCAACTCGTCTTCCAACTCCATACCCAGTGAAATTTTCAGCATTTTATGTGCTGATTCTTTCATTTTTTGGGTATAACTGATCGTATTATTTACCGATGCTAAGGTGATGGCTAATTGCTCTACACTCTCTTCTTCTGCTAAACCATTTTTAACAATCTCTTTGGTATCATTATAATTTTTTTCTAAAACCGCTTTGTTTTTTTCTAAAATCGAAAGACTTTCGTTTACCAAGAGTACGTTGCCATAAGTATTAATAATCATTTCTTTTAAGTCAGATTCCGTTTTTAGCTTAGAAATTTCCGAAAACTCTACATAGGTTTTTGCTAATTTAACAACCACCAAAAAAGAACCGTTTAATAATAATTGATTTAAAGTCAAACGCGCGTCCATTGCGTTTCGAATTCCAAATCCTACCGCTCTATATTGCCCGACTGGTCCACCAAATGCTTCTGCCGGAATAACACTTTGTTGTATCCTTAAATTATTGGTATAACCGATAGACCCCTCAATTTGCGGTAATCCATCTGCTGTTGCCTCCCATTTACGATGTCTCGCCGCTTGTAAGTCACGTTGTGCATTTATGGCTTTACTACTGTGTTTTAGACCATGGTCGATGGCTTGATCAAGGGTCATCACATATTTTTTTGAGCTTGACTCTTGTGCATAATTTATGGTTCCCCATAAAAAACTGCTCAACATAATTAATTTAATGTGTTTCATCTGTTATTTATAAATTTTGGCGTTTTATTTGTTTTGTATTTGTTCCATTATTGTGATTCCTTTTGGGGTGGCGATTGCCCTGATATGGTATTCTAAATAATTATCAACTACTTGCTGCGTGGTATAGATATCATCTTTAAAAACATCATTATTCCGAATACCCGAAACACCTATAAAATAAATACGGCTGATAAAATCCGTGTCGATTTCACTTCGATACAAGCCTTGTTCGATACCGTTATTTAGATTTTTTATAACGCAATCGTTCATTTTTTCGAATTGTTTCTCGTTCAAAACCTGATAAATCTTCGGAAAATATTTTTGTAATTGATACATTGGAGACGTCCTTTCGTCTTTGAGATGAAGTGCCACGAAATTTTTGATATCAAACAATTGTTCGATCGGATTTTTTTGCTCTTGCATAATGGTGTCGACTCCTGAATTTATAAAATTCAGTAACCCAAACGCACACTCTTTTACCAAACAATTTTTGTTAGCGTACGACTGATATATCGTCTTTTTAGAAATCCCCATATCTGAAGCGATATCATCCATCGTTACACTTTTAAATCCCAACGATAAAAAGAGTTGCGTCGCTTTTGATAAAATTTCTTCTTTCATTTACATAAAAAATTATGTCGCAAATATACATGGAAACTTTTAAAACAAAAATAGTTTCCATCGTTTTTTAACAATTAAATCATCTTACAGAAACAAGGAATCGAAACAGAATTTCTATTTTAGCCAAAAAATAAAACAGTATGCATTCAATTGTTGATTTACGGAATTCTTTTTTGGCGTATTTAGAAAAAAACACCATCATAAAAGAACCTCAAAACTTATATAACCCCGCCAATTATATACTTAATCTTGAAGGGAAAAGGTTACGTCCTATCTTAACATTGATGGCAGCTGAATTGTTTGACTGCGAATTTGAAAAGGCGCTACCAGCAGCAGCAGCTGTTGAGATTTTTCACAATTTTACTTTGGTACACGACGATATTATGGATGAAGCTCCTTTACGTCGTGGAAAAGCAACGGTACACCACAAATGGAACCTCAACACGGGGATTCTATCGGGTGATGTGATGCTTATTATTTCATACCAATACTTTGATATTTACGAACCTAAAACATTCAAGAAGTTAGCCAAATTACTTTCAAAAACAGCTATTGAAGTTTGCGAAGGACAACAATTAGATGTCGATTTCGAAACACGTTCCGATGTATCTATCGAAGAATATATCCAAATGATTACCTACAAAACAGCGGTACTTGTGGGTGCTGCTATGAAAATGGGAGCCATTGTTGCCAAAGCGGATAAATCTGACCGAAAACTGATTTATGATTTTGGTTTGTATTTAGGTATTGCTTTTCAATTGCAAGATGATTATTTAGATGTTTTTGGAGACGCTGCTTCTTTCGGGAAACAAATCGCAGGAGATATTATCGAAAACAAAAAAACGTACCTTTTCATTAAAGCGTTAGAATTAGCCGACAAAACCGATAGGCAAGAATTATTACAACTATTTTCTGAAAAATTAAAAGACAATTCAAGCAAAATAGAAAAAGTAGTAGCTATCTATAAAAAATACGGTAGCGACGTTGCAACGCAAGTCGAAATCCAAAACTATACCAACCGAGCATTTGAAGTGTTGGATCAAATCAATTTATCAAAAAACAACAAAGCAATCCTGCGTTCATTTGGTGAAAACCTGATGAATCGGAAGTTTTAGCATTTTCAAAATACAATTAGAGATTATTTAAAATCAAACTTGTATGCTGCTCCAATCAAAACTTGAAACTGTTGTGTAGGATAATTTAACCATCTTTGATTGGGTTGATTGGTCAAATTATTTAAGCGTAAAAAACCCGAAAGTTGTTTGTTGTACTGGTAATTCACACTCATATTAGCATCTAAATATCCTTTTACAGAAACCACTTGATGCGTTTCCTTTGGTAATCCCGAAATGATTTGTTGGTCTTTACGATCGCCGATGTAAAACAATTCTAAGGTTGCTTTCCATTTTTCTAAAAAACGATACGAACTTGACCAAGTACCTTTTATTGCTGGCATATTCCATGCTTGTTGTTCTGTTTGTGTAACGTACGATGCAAATGTTCCGTTTAATTTAGTTGTAAATTTATTGGTTAGATCATAACTAATCTCTGCTGTAAACCCTGTTGTTTTAACGGCGTCATAAACAATTGTGTACGAATTTGCAAACTCGTAATCTTGGCGCTCAGACAACGGACCATCCATAAATAAATTATTAGCAAATAGTGCTTTGTTGTTTTCTGAATAATGAAATCCTTTAAGGATGTATGATAAATTAGGAATTAGTTGACCGCGTAAACCTATATATACATCATAGGGCTTATCGGTTGGTCGTATGGATAATGTAGGTGATAAAAATGGATTTTCATCCACAAATTGACGATAGGAGTTTTGTTGTAAGCCTCCTTCTAATCCTGCAAAAGCAATCATTACATCGGACACTACGGCGTATGAACCGGTTACTTGTGGATAAATATGTAATTTGTTTTGATTTAAAGTAGTAGATGCTAATGCCGAGTAAAAAATCCCTGCTCCTAAATTAAAATTAAAATCATTTTTACGATACACAATACTGGGCTGAAAACCGACATTAAAAACCGAATAATCCAAAGGCAACGCGCTCATATAACCTCTTTGAAAACTACCTCCGACGTAATCAATTTCAAAATCTGTTTTGATTTTTTGATCTGCCACATTAAAATTAAAAACAGGTTTTAGATTAAACCTGTTTTCGGCAGATCCTTTTGCATCCCAAAAATGATTGTATCCTATGGCTACATTTTTAAATACTTTATTGGTCGAAAACATTCCTCCTTTTACATCTACAGATTGATAGGTTTGACTCGGAGTCATTTGATTTAAACTTTCGTCAGAAAAAACAAAACCACTTGACGTTTCAGGTATTCCGTACCAATTATATAATTGATGTTGGTATCCAACACCCATATCCCAACCGTATGCTTTTTTGTTTACACCATATGTTGCTCTAAGTCTCGTATCATAAAATGAATTATCCAATCTCACGTCTTTGATACCACCTTGCGACGACAAGTGATGTATATCCCCAATAACATAACTATCATTTTTAAGAGCGTGTGCCGTATAAAAATCCAATAATGGCGTGGTATAATTTCCGAATCCTAAAACAAGGTAATTTGCAAACAGTTTTTCTCTTTCTTCTTTGGTTAATTGTGCGGCTCTTCCTTTTGAAGGACTGTACGTTGATGCTACGGGATACGAAAATATTTGATATTTCAACGGTACTTTTTTCTCTTCGATTTGGGTATCACTTTTGGGCGCATCATTGATCTTATCAGCATCTGATATAGTTGGCGAATACAATTTGATTACCTCAATTGTTTCTGTTCCGATTGTTTGTCCGTTCGTTTGTGCAAATACAACCGCACTTATCATTAATAAAAAAGCGTGAACAACTTTATTTAACCTTTTCATATAACTTACTTTATATATTATTTTATTATTCCGCGTCTAAAAATTTCATTTCTTCTGCGGATTTAATCGCAATGAGTTGCTTGTTGGCATCAGTGACAACATCTGGAAAATTCTGAAAGTTTTTAATCACTGTTTCTAACACATACGTCGCTTGGAAATTGTCGTTTTGCTTGTAAAAGTTATCCGCCATAACTAACAGCCCTTTTGCTCCAAAATATTTATACCCCGAGAAATCTTTGGCTAATTTTTGAATACTTGCATTAGATCCTGAGTAATCTCCGTCGGCGTTTTTAAAATACGCTTCGTAGTACAATGCCTCGGCTCCTAACTCTCCTTTAGAATCGATTAACTTGGCATACATTTCTTTTGCTTTTGCTTTGTTACCTGTGTTAAACGCCGATCGTGCCATGATGATTTTACTATCGTTTTTAGCATGCGCTTCTGCATCTTTGGTATTGATTACTTTTTCGGCATATTGTACGGCTTCGAGATACATTTTCTCTTCATAATATGATTTCATTAAGTTCGATACCGCGTAAGAAATGTTTTGACTTAATTGAGATTCTTTTTCAATCCGTACCAAATGTGGTATTGCTTTTTTATACTCCTTATTTCGCAATAATATTTTAGACAAATTAACCAACGATACTTCTGTATACTCGTTTGAAGATAATGAAGTGATGTATAGGTAATATGGCACAGACTCTTGTTCTTTTTTTTCGGTATATAACAACTGTGCTAATTGATAATTGGCTTTAGTGCTGTGCAAACCTTTTGGATATTTTTGAATATATCCGCGTAATCCTTCTATTGCAAGCTCTGTGTTGTTTTGTAAATATTGTTTTTCGGCTGACTCAAAAGTTAGATTATCCAATTCTTCATCCGAAACTTCTATAAATTTTAAAGTTTTTACCCATACTGCATACTCGTTTACTTTGCCCATATCGATATAGATAATTTTGGCTGTAGCTACGGCTTCTAAGGATTCTGGTGTAGCAGGAAAATCACTTACTACTTTTTTCAGTTTAGCTAAGGCTTCTTTATCTTTATCCTCATTATAATAGATTAGTGCTTGTCGCAATAATGATTTTGAAACGTACACACTATTTTTTTGTGACGTAATTAACTCTTCATATACAGTTAAAGCTATTGGGTTTTGTCGATCTAATGAATACGCATTTGCTAATTCATAAAGAGCATCGTCAACATATTTTGATTTTGGATAAGTGGTTTTAAAACTTTTTAAATTTTCAATTTTTTGATCTAATTTTTTAAGATACCCGTAACACATCGCTTTTTGAAAATAAGCATAATCGCTTTGGTCTTCTTCCGCATTAATAATTTTATTGTATGCATTTGCGGCTGTCCAATATTGCGTTGTTACATAATACGAATCCCCTAATCTCAAATACGCATCGCGTAATTTTGCAGCGTCTTTGGGGTTGCCCATGACGTAATTGTTAAAATTAATAATCGCTTGTTCGTAATTTTTAATTTTAAAATAGGCGTATCCAATAGCGTATAGTACGTTTTCGTACTCGGGGGTTGTTTTGGCTTTTTCGTTTTCTATAAATTGTTTGTAGGTTACTATTGCTAATTTATATTCTGATAATAAATATTCTGATTCTGCTTTCCAAAACAACGCTTTAGCCGCAATGTTTTGATCTACTGTATGTATTAACGATTTGTCGAAATTAATAATACTTTCGGTATAGTTTTTATTCAAAAACATTTCCATCCCTAACAAATAAGCCGCTTTTTGATAAACATCTGGCAAAGCGATTGACTTATCATTTTCTAACATTAGTAATGCTTCTTTATAATCTTTCGATAAAATCAACGAGCTCACGATGAGTTTATTGATTTCTAATTTATTTTTAGTCTTTGGGTATTTTTGTAAAAAATCACGTAACACTGATGGTACACTTTGGTACGGATTTCCGATTTCATAACTTAATTTTGCGTAGTTATAATAGGCGTCTTCCTGCAATTCAGGCTCAAAATCCATTTCGGAAGCATTTTTAAACGCGTTGAAGGCTTCTAATTTTTTATCTAATTTGAGGTAACTTTCTCCCAAATGGTAATAGGCATTTTGGGTTACGGCGTTTTTATCTTCTATAATTTTATTAAAGTACGAAATCGCATTTTCATATTCCTTAATGCTATAATACGCATATCCAATTTGGTAATAATCAACACTATACCATTTTTTTAGTTTGGGATCGAATCCTAGTAAATACGGTATTGCTTCTTTATATTTTTTTTGATAAAAATAGCTTTCCCCTATTATTTTGGACAATTCTGCTTTCTCTAAACGTTGTGAAGCGTCTATTTGTTTGAGTCCGTAAGCGATTGCTTTATCAAAGTTTTTTAAATTAAAATAAATATCCGCCAACAAGTAATTTACCTTGCTTTGAAATTCTTGATCGTCAACTACTTTTTCTAAATACGATTGCGCACCTTTATTGTCGTCTTTTTTATACAACATATAACCTAAATAGTAATTGGACTTTGCTCCGTATTTTTTTGACGTAACCGTTTTTTTAAGGTACTCTTCCGCCATATCTGTTTTGCCAATATAATAGTACGAGTAGCCCAAATCAAAATTATACCGGTCTCTATTATCCAAACCGATATTGGTCGCGTCTACTTTTTCGAACCACTTTATAGATGATCCATAATTGGCATTGTCAAAAAAGTAGAATGCAGCATCAAGATACATTTGATTATTGTTTGAACTTTCGGGGTATGTATCTAAGTAATCCTCCATTAATACTTCTACATTGGATTGATTCAAACGCAAAGCACAACTAACGATATAATATGAGCAATCTCCTTTTGTCTTTTTATCGGTATTTTTTGATTTCACTTCTTTAAAGACAACCTGAGCAGCGTAATATTGTCCTTCTTCAAACAATTGCACAGCCTTATTAAACTGTGTGAGTTCGTGGGTGTAAATTTTTGATTGTTGCGCGGAAGCTATTACACCAAAAAACAGTAAAAATGCGACTCTTAAAAAAAATATCCTCATTGTTATTCTTGATTAATTCGCCCCAAATATAAGGGTTAAACCACAACTAACAGGCATGTTTAACAAATGTTTTAGACTTCTTAATCAATATTGACCTCTGTAAAGAACAGGTATTTGTTTAAAATTTGCTTTTCGAATTTTAAAACCACTTTTTTTCTTAGTACATTTACCTCTCATAATTTGTAATCGTCATGTCTGAAAACATTATTCAATTAAGTGGTATAAGCATTTATCAAGGTAAAAATTTAATCCTTTCTAATATTGATTTAGATATTAAATCAGGTGAATTTGTTTATTTAATTGGGCGAACTGGATCAGGAAAAAGTAGTTTTATCAAAACAATATACGGTGATTTACCGTTGATAGAAGGACAAGGAAAAGTTGTTGATTTTGAACTTAAAAATTTAAAAGAAAGTCAAATTCCATTTTTGCGACGTAAAATAGGTGTTGTTTTTCAAGACTTTCAATTGCTTCCTGATCGCAGTATACACAATAATTTATTGTTTGTTTTAAAAGCTACGGGGTGGAAAGATAACAACCGAATGAAAGATAAAATTGATTCGGTACTCGATAAAACAGGTATGAAAACCAAAGCGTTTAAAATGCCACATCAATTATCTGGAGGCGAGCAACAACGTGTTTCTATTGCTAGAGCATTACTCAACGATCCAGAATTAATTATTGCCGATGAACCTACTGGGAATTTAGACCCACAAACCAGTTTGGAAATTATGGAACTGTTACAGCAAATTAATTCTCGAGGAAAAACCATTTTAATGGCCACACACGACTACACGTTGATTCAACAATTTCCAGCCCGAACAATCAAATGTGAGAACAATTCTATATTTGAAGTCGTACAAAGGAAAGGATAATGCTATCGGTTCTTATCCCTGTTTATAATTATGATTGTGTTTCTTTAGTTTCTACGATACGGCAACAATGTTTATTGTGCGAAATCGATTTTGAGATTATTGTTGTTGACGACCAGTCTTCAAACAAAAAAACAGTCTTAAAAAACAGTTTAATTAATACGTTTGAACATTGCCGTTTTATTGAAAATATTACAAACCTAGGCAGAGCGAACAACATAAACAAACTCATCCAACTTGCAATTTTTGACTGGAATTTAATCTTGGATTGTGATGTAATTCCTTGTTCGGATTCATTTATAAAAAACTACATCTCTTCTATAAAAAACAATACGGAGAAAGTCATTTTCGGAGGGATTCAATACCAAAAAAATAAAACAAATAAAACACAATTACGTTACGTATACGGAACCAAAAGAGAAGCTATAACTTGTTCTGCTCGAAAAAAAAATCCTTATCAACATACATTAACTTCAAATATTGCAATTCACACAGATGTGTTTAAAACCGTTTCTTTTAATTCAAAATTAGAAGAATATGGCTACGAGGATCTTGTATTTATTAACGAGTTACGTTCCGAAAAAATTACTATTGCCCATATTGATAACCCTTGTTATCACGTTAATTTAGAAACTGCTCAGGTTTTTATAAATAAATGCCTAAAAGGCACCGAAAATTTAGTATTTATTGAACAACACCATTTATTACCCGCTAATCATACAAAAATCCAAAAAGTATATGCTTTACTCAAAAAAACACATTTAACGGCTGTATTTTCTTGGATCTATACTTCTCAAAAAGAAGCTATCATTAAACATCTGAAATCATCTTCACCCAACATACGGATGTTAGATGTATTAAAACTCAGTTATTTTTGTCATTTAAAAGCTAATTCAAATGCCTAAATTCTCCGTCGTTATTCCGTTGTACAACAAAGAGGATTATGTTACTGCAACCGTCAACAGTGTTTTAGCTCAATCGATAACTGATCTTGAAATACTCATTGTAAATGATTGTTCAACTGATCGTAGTTTATCTGTTGTCGAAAAATTTGAGGATTCCCGAATTAAAATTATTCAAAACCCAACAAACAAAGGGTTATCTGCCTCTAGAAATGTAGGAATACAAAACGCATGTGGTACGTATATTGCATTTTTGGATGCTGACGACACGTGGCTTCCTAACTTTTTATCGCTTATTACCGAATTAATTACTGAATTTCCTGGAGCAAGTCTATTTGGCACAAATTACGAAGAGGTACATTCTGACAAAACAATTTTTGAACCTCAAAAAAACCTACCAAAAGATTTCAAAAAAGGAATTATTGACGATTTTTTTACGGCTAATTTACACCAACCTATTTATTGCCCATCAAGTTTATGTGTGCATCATAAAATTTTTGACACTTTAAAATTGTATGATGAGTCTATTACGTTTGCCGAAGATTTAGATTTCAATATCCGAGCAAATCTCTTATTCAAAACAGCGTACACTATAGCTTTTGGAGCTCGATACACGATGTATTCTCAAAATCAAATCACCCTTTCAAAAATATCCGATCGTGTTATACCTGATTTTCAGAAATATGACAAGTTACACCCCAACAACAAAAGTCTGAAATTATATTTAGATTTTCAGCGTTACGTTATTGCCAAACAATTTAAATACGAAGGTTATACTATTGGATTTAATAAGCTACGAGATGAAATTGACATTAAAAATCTTAATTACAAACAGCGATTTTTATTAACTGCCCCGACAATAATTCTTTCTCTTATTCGAAAAACAAAACTGGCATTAATTTCTCGCGGAATTCGTTTTACTACTTACCGCAGTCAATCCTAACAAATCCATCCACTGCTGACCAATTGTTTCGAGATGGAATTTCTCGACTGATGTTTGTGCATTTGATTTACAACGGTTATACAATTCATCATCTGAAATCATCTTATTCATTGCTGTTGTAAAAGCGTCAAAATTTTGATTCTCGACCAACAATCCATTTTGCTCGTGCTGAATTATCTCATTGGGTCCAGAAACACAATCAAACGAAATCACAGGCGTACCACAAGCCAATGACTCGATTAATACCATTGGAAAACCTTCATATTGACTTGCTAAAACCAAATATTTCGCATATTTCATATAGGCGTACGGATTAATCTGAAAGCCTTCAAAGACGACAAATTTATCCAACCCCATCGTTTTTACTTTTTCAAACAAATCTTTCTTTAGCAGTCCTTTCCCTAGTATTATTAATTTTATTTCTTTCGTTTTTAAATTCGAATTTGCATATGCTTCTATCAAACGATCGATTTGTTTCACGGTAGAATTCATGCTCCCAACAAATAAAACATATTCAAAATCTAACTTATTACTTCGACTTGTATAAGCATCGATAACTGTTTTATTGATCGGATTATAAATGGTTTTAATTGAATTCCAACGATATATTTGTTGAATTTTGTTCGAAATACCTTCTGAAACACCGATAACTCTTTTTCCGTTATTGTACATCCACGAAGCCAATCCTACAGATAACGGAAAATACAATTCTAAATTAGAACTGTGAATAGCATAAATAGTTGACCGTTTATAGATCAGTTTATTTATACACATTTCTTGAAAAAAAGAATGTTTTGTTCTAAAATCAACTACTGCTGTAAAACGATTTTTGAGTAAATATTTTTTAAAAGCCCAAAACATTTTAAGTCGACGAATCCAATCACTCGAGTGTTCGATCTCACCTAAATTCAATAATTTACCAGAATAGGAATAACTCACCCGATTGATAAAAACCAAGTGATGTACTTCTATATCTTGAGTTATAAAATAATCTGACAGCCAAGCTTGTACTTTTTCAGCACCCCCATCCGACAAACACTCTCCGACAAGACAAATTTTTTTCTTTTTTTTTCGAGACATTCCTTTAAAAAAAGTTACTTTGTTTTCAAATATAACATTTCTCAATGAAAATTCTACTGATAGGAGAATACAGCAATTTTCACAATACTTTAAAAGAAGGGTTGCTCACTTTGGATCACGAAGTTGTTATTTGTAGCGACAAAGATGGATTTAAAAATTACGATAGTGACTTTTCGGTACATGCAAAATGGTTTCATCAATTTTACATACTAAATGCCATTCGACAAATTATCAATCGATTATTCAAATTTGATGTTGCGCAATTAGAAAATGGCTATCGTTTTTATAAGCTAAGAAAACATCTGGTAAATTTTGATGTAGTGCAACTTGTAAACGAACACGCGTTACAATCTTTACCATATTTTGAACGAAAAATTATTTCTTATTTAGAAAAAAACAACGGCAAATTATTTTTGGTATCCTGTGGGGATGACTACCCTTGCGTTACATACATGAAAGAAGGTCATTTTAGATATTCTGTGTTAACCCCTTGTATTGAAGATCCATCTCGACCACATTGCGAATACATTTTACGCTACCTAAAACCCGAATTTAAAAAACTACACGAACACGTTTATAACAACATACAAGGTGTAATCACAGCTGATTTAGATTACGACATCCCACTTAGAAATCACCCCTATTATTTAGGATTAGTACCGCACCCAATCAATTGCGATCGTATCAAAATGGAGCCGTTACAAATTGGCGCCAAAATCATCATTTTTCACGGCATCAATCAAGTCAATTATTATAAAAAAGGAAATAATTTTTTTGAAGAAGCATTACAAATTATCAAAGAAAAATACGGCAATAAAATTGAAGTCATCACAACAATCAGTTTACCTTATCAAGAGTATATCAAACTCTTTAATACCGCCCACATTGTTTTAGATCAAGCATATTCTTATGACCAAGGCTATAATGCTTTAGAGGCTATGGCAAAAGGAAAAGTTGTATTTACAGGTGCCGAAAAAGAATTTTATGAGCATTACCAACTTACCGAAACCGTCGCCATAAACGCGTTACCAAACACCTCTGCTATTGTTAAAGAGCTAAGCTATCTTATCGAAAACCCTCTTGAGATTATAAAAATAGGAAAAAATGCCCGTCATTTTATCGAAGAACACCACCATTACATTAAAAATGCTAAAAAATATATTGCGAAATGGAACGTTTAATTTCGAATAAAAGCGTACAATTAAATCGCGTAATCCAATAATAATTTATAATTAACCGTAGGAACGGTGTACAAATCTTGAGCAACAGTGCTTGCTCCGAAACTTTCTTTCCAATTTGATAAACCGACATTTAATTTTCTGTCTTCGGTACCGTTGGACGTTCCAAAATCAAAATATTTTTTATTTGGAAAAATATTTGTCATCAAATAATGGAATAAAAAATCTAAATTACCTAAATCGCTTTCCCCATTTTTAGACGATATATATTGCACATGAACCACTTGGTCTGAAACAAAAACAGTCGTCCCACCAATCAGTTCGTCATGCTGGTATACATTAAACTGTCTGATATTCATTGGAAAATGAGATTTTAAAAGACTAATCTCATCAACGGTATGAATTGGTTTTGAATTAAATTTTTCTTTTAGGTTAGGCTCTAAAATCATTTTCCAAAAATCATCAAAAGACGTTTTTTCAACAACACTCAGATGGTTTAAAACCCCTTTACGCACACCTCTTTTTCTTAATTGAGATAAATTTAAACGTTTTGAAAGATCTAAAACCGATAACGTATCTCTGTTAACTAAAGTAGCGTCAGACAAAAACAAGGCATATAACATTTCATCCGAAGGAATTTTATTATAAATAAATGGCAATGTCCTAACACATAGTGTTTGAATTTTAAAGTCGTTTAAAAATCGTAACACCTCTCTAAAAACATCTATTACTTCAGCCAATTTTAAATTGTGATCATAAATCAATCCACCGTATGACAAACCTTGATGGGAACTCACTTTCGTGCCTGAAATATTAGCTGGCATCACAGCCACTACTTTTTCACCTTCTAAAATTAGTAACGAAAAATCTTCAAATCGATCTTTATGGTAATCCATAAAATTTCGATGAAATAGAAACGTAGCATTTTTTGCGTGTGCAATAAAATTATTCCAGATTTGAAATTCAGAGGTTGAATATCTTTTTACAAAAAATTTCTTCACAGTTTTTATTTATTCCTGTAAATGTAATAAAATCCCTTCTACTATAAACAAAGAGCTCCTATCAAATCGACAGGAGCTCTGATTACAGCCTATTTTATTAACTATAATTCTAATGCTTTTTTAGGATTATTATCCATTAACAACTCTGTTGGATTTTCTAACGCTTCTTTAATGGCAACTAAAAACCCTACGGATTCTTTACCGTCAATAATACGGTGATCGTATGATAAAGCTACAAACATAACTGGAGCAATAACGATTTGTCCATTTTTAACAACAGGTCTGTCTACAACGTTGTGCATTCCTAAAATAGCAGATTGCGGTGGATTGATAATTGGCGTGGATAACATACTTCCAAAAACCCCTCCGTTAGAAATAGTAAAAGTACCTCCTGTCATATCATCCACTGTAATTTGACCGTCGCGTGCACGGATTGCCAAACGTTTGATTTCTGCCTCTACACCTCTAAAAGATAAAGTTTCCGCGTTACGCACTACAGGTACCATTAATCCTTTTGGTCCTGAAACAGCAACTGACACATCACAAAAATCATAGGCGATTTTATAATCCCCATCAATCATTGAATTAACATCTGGATATAATTGTAACGCTCTCGTTACTGCTTTTGTAAAAAAAGACATAAAGCCTAGGTTAACGTTATGTTTTAATTTAAAAGCTTCTTTATATTCTGATCTTAAAGTATATATCGCAGTCATATCCACTTCGTTAAAAGTGGTTAACATCGCCGTTTCGTTTTTAGCCGAAACCAAACGCTCTGCTACTTTACGACGTAACATCGATAATTTAACACGCTCCGATCCTCTGTTACCTCCTGTTGGCGTACCCATCGATGGTTTTGCATTAGCATTAACAGCATCTTCTTTCGTAATACGTCCTTCTCTGCCTGAACCTACTACTTGTGAAGGAGCTATACTTTTCTCTTCTAAAATCTTTTTAGCGGCTGGCGACGGCGTACCTGTTGCGTGTGTTACTATTGGTGCTGGCGATGGCACAACCACTTCTTTTTTTGGAGCCTCAGGTGCTACTGGTTTTGCAGGAGCTGCATTACCTGCTGGTTTTGCTGCCGATGTATCAATCAAACAGACTACTTGACCTACCTCAACAGCATCTCCTTCTTCTGCTTTAAGGGTGATAATACCAGCTTCTTCTGCTGGTAATTCTAATGTTGCTTTATCTGAATCTACTTCAGCTATCGCTTGGTCTTTTTCTACATAATCTCCATCTTTTACCAACCAAGTTGCAATTTCTACTTCTGTAATGGATTCTCCTGGTGAAGGAACTTTCATTTCTAATATCATGGTTCTATCTTTTTGTCGTTATAAGTATATAATTAGTTTTCGAAAATTAAAGCCAACGCTTCATTATGACGTTTTTTGGCTCTGGTATAACTACCTGATGCTGGTGCACTATATTTACGTAAAGATGCCAAACGCCATTGTATCCAATTGAGGTTCATCAACATATAACCGTAAGCGCCCATATTTTGAGGTTCTTCTTGCGCCCATACATAATCTTTCGCATTTGGGTATGTGGCTATAATTTCTTTTATTTTTTGTTCTGGAAGCGGAAATAGTTGCTCTAAACGTACAACTGCTACATCGTTTCTTTCTCTTTTTTCTCTTTCTTCTATAATATCATAATAGAATTTACCTGTACAGAACACCAATGTTTTGATCTCTTTTTTGTTTGTTGCTGCTGGATCGTCTAATACTTCTTGAAAAGAACCATTTGATAATTCATCCACGCTAGAAACTACTAAAGGATGACGCAACAAACTTTTAGGTGTAAACACAACTAACGGTTTTCTAAATTTAGTAACCAATTGTCTTCTTAATAAATGAAAAAAGTTAGCTGGAGTGGTACAATCGGCTACGTACATATTACGTCTGGCACATAGTTGTAAATAACGTTCCATCCGTGCCGATGAATGTTCTGCTCCTTGTCCTTCATATCCGTGTGGTAACAACATCACCAAACCGTTTTGGTTGTTCCATTTATCTTCTCCACAAGAGATATATTGGTCGATCATAATTTGAGCTCCATTACTAAAATCTCCAAACTGCGCTTCCCAAATGGTTAAGGTATTTGGGTTTGTTAAGGCATACCCATAATCAAATCCCAATACACCGTACTCCGAAAGCAACGAGTTAAAGGCATTAAAATTGGCTTTTTTACTCGGAATGCTATCTAATAAAACTACTTCTTCTTCTGAATCTTCTACTTTTATGACTGCGTGACGGTGCGAAAAAGTACCACGCTCCACATCCTGACCCGAAATACGCACATCATATCCCTCTGTTAACAACGATCCATAAGCCAACAACTCAGCCATAGCCCAATCAAGTTTGTCATTTTCGAAAAACATTGTATGACGATCGTTGATTAGTTTTTCGATTTTTTTGATGAATTTTTTATCTGTAGGTAACGTCGTAATTGCTTTGGCTATTTCGGTTAATTTTTCTTTAGAGAAAGTAGTGTTGTAAGTTTGCAACATACCTTCCGCATTTACCTGCTTAAAGCCGTCCCAATATTTTTGTAAAAATGGCGTAATAATAGTGGTTATTCGTTGGCGAGAAGCCTCTAAACTTGCTTCAAGATTATTCTTATAATCATTTTCAATTTTAGAAACATAGTCCTCTGAAATAATACCTTGTGCCAATAATTTAGAAGCATAAATATCTCTTGGATTACTGTGTTTTGCTATTATTTTATACAATAACGGTTGTGTAAACCGAGGTTCATCACCTTCGTTATGCCCATATTTTCTGTATCCTAATAAATCTATAAATACATCTCTACCAAATTGCATTCTGAAATCTAATGCAAATTGCATTGTATGTACTACAGCTTCCACATCATCTGCATTTACATGAAATACTGGAGATAATGTTACTTTTGCAATATCAGTACAATAGGTAGACGAACGCGCATCCATATAATTAGTTGTAAATCCTACTTGATTATTAATTACCAAGTGAATTGTACCTCCAGTTTTGTAACCATCTAATTGTGCCATTTGCACTACTTCATACACCAATCCTTGACCTGCAATAGCAGCATCGCCATGAACTACAATAGGCAATACTTTAGAAATATCATTAGGATAATTTTTATCTTGTTTAGCTCGAGCAATCCCTTGTACAACTGCACCAACGGTTTCTAAATGCGATGGATTAGGCGCTAAATTGATATTGATGCTTTTGCCAGAGGCTGTTAAACGGTCCGAAGTAAGCCCCAAATGATATTTTACATCACCGTCAAAATTTTCTTGATCATAATCTTTACCATCAAACTCCCCAAAAATATCTTGGGTTGCTTTTCCAAAAATATTAGCCAAAACATTTAAACGACCTCGGTGCGCCATACCCATAACAAACTGCTCAACACCGTTTTGTGCTGCTCTTTCGATTAAAGTATCTAATGCCGGGATAATCGATTCGCCTCCTTCTAACGAAAAACGTTTTTGCCCTACATATTTGGTATGTAAGAAATTCTCAAAAGTTACGGCTTCGTTTAATTTAAATAGTATTTTTTGTTTTTCTTCTTTCGTAAATGTAGGTACGTTTTCGTTTACATTCAATCGGTTTTGGATCCATTTTACAATTTCTGGATCTCGTATATACATATATTCTACACCTATAGATTGGCAATACATTCTATTAAGGTGGTTGATAATTTCTTGCAAAGTAGTCGGGCGCAAACCTAACATTTTTGATGCATCAAAAATGGTGTTTAAATCCGCTTTAGTTAGTCCGTAATTTTCAATTTCTAAAGAAGGAGAATAATGTCTTCTTTCGCGTACGGGATTGGTTTTTGTAAATAAATGACCTCGTACTCGATACGCTTCTACTAATTTTAAAACATTAAACTCTTTTTGTAATTTTTCTGAAATTTGCGAGACATCCACACCTGGCGTTGTTCCTAAAACAACTTGTGAAACCTCTTGTAACGATTCTCCGTAAGTGGTACTCGCGAAGTCAAATCCTTGAAAAAAGCTCCTCCAACTTGGTTCTACACTATCTGGATTTTCTATGTATTGTTCGTATAAATCTGAAAAATATGAGGCGTGTGCCGCATTCAAAAAGGAAAACCTATCCATTGCTAACTACTTATAATTTATGATGGTCAAAAATAAGGAAATACCCTTTAGAAATTTTAATTTAATCGGCTTATTATGTTATAAATATCACATAATGTTATTTTTATTCTAAATATTACCTATCCGATAATTTCCCATATTTAATTTTATCTATATCTTAAACTATAGTCGTTATACTTACTGAATAAATAGTATTGTACTTGTTTTATTTTTCGCCTTTAATCAATTTATACAACTGTAAGGCTTTGCCATCGGTTAGTAACGATACAAAGTGCGAAATGTGTAACAATCGTTCGTAAACGCTGTCTTTTTCTTGAATGAATTTTTCGGGTAGTTGTTTTAAAATCAATTCGTCGTACATAGATGCTACGCCTAAAGATTTGTTATTGAATGCGGTAATAAAAACATCCAATAATGTAGAAATTACCTTGTAACCTATAATTTCTTTTTCTACCACAGTTTTGCTTTGGTAAATGTTTTTTACACTTAAATCAATTATATTTTTCAATTCGTTGGCGTATTGACTTTGGTCGGTTAACGATTGGTTAAAAGTGCCGTTTAAAATGCCGTTTTCATTTTCCATAAAAACTTGTACAGCATCTTGTATTAAGGTACCAATAGCCAAGGCTCTTAAGTAACTGATGCGGTCTTCTTGTGTGGATAAGCTTTCAAATTTATTTTTATCAATACTGTTTTTAACCAGTTGCGTTAAATGAGTTTCGGCATAGGATTCGTTTACCCAGCCCAGTTTAATACCATCTTCAAAATCAATAATGGTGTAACAAATATCATCGGCGGCTTCTACCAAAAAGGTGAGGGGATGCCTTTTAAATCCGAATCCTAAATCACTTGATTTTTGGATTAAGCCTAATTCTTGAGCTACTTCGGTAAAAAAAGTTTTATCTGCCTGAAAAAAGCCATACTTTTTGTCTTCAATATTTTTAGTCGGTTTTTTAGGTAAAGATTCTTTAGGATATTTCATAAAAGCACCCAATGTAGCATACGACAATCGTAAACCGCCTTCTACACCTGGACGATTAGCAGTAAGTACATTAAATCCGTTGGCATTGCCTTCAAAATCAATTAAATCTTGCCACTCTTTATCGGTCAGTTGTGTTTTAAAAATTTGTCCTTTGCCTCGGCTAAAATATTCGCCTATGGCTTTTTCTCCTGAATGTCCGAACGGAGGATTTCCAATGTCGTGAGATAAAGCGGCTGCGGCTACAATGGCTCCAAAATCATTCATGTGGTAGCCTAACTCTTTTAAGTGAGGATGTTTTTCCAACACTTGTTTACCTACCAATCGACCAATAGAGCGCCCAACGGCAGAAACTTCTAAACTGTGGGTTAAACGCGTGTGTACAAAATCAGTTTTAGAAAAAGGAATGACTTGGGTTTTGTCTTGTAAACTTCTAAACGCACTCGAAAAAATAATTCGGTCGTAATCTACTTCAAACCCCAAACGGGTATCATCTTGATGAATTCGTAAACGGTTTTGGGTATCGCCTTGTCTTTTTAATGATAAAAGTTGTTCCCACTGCATCATAACTATATTCTAAATGTTGGATTTATTTTTTGTCGTTCGCTAAAAAAAAGTTTAAGGACTTTTCAGGGTATTTTTCTGAACTTTTAAAACTTGGATTAGCGATTACGGTTCGGATATTGATTTTGTCTCCGATTTTAAAATTGGCTTCGGTGCGCTGATAATCCAATAAATAGATTCCGCAAAAATAGTTACCGTCGCTATCGCGTTCAATAAGACCGGTGTGAATTCCTTTTTTGTCTGTAGGCATAATTTAGATAGAATTAAAATTTTACTTATTTTGTTTGTATAGATTTTGGCATTTTCTGTTTTTTAACATTTCAGATTTACACCCGTTACAAACGATGAATGAGAAACGAAATGCCACCACTAAACTATTGTGTATTATATGCTGCAAGTTATTCTATTTTAGTTTTACTTCTAATCCAATCTTTGCAAATCCTTCCATATAGTTATCTGATCCTATATGAAAATTTAATGGTATTAAAGTATCCAACTACAAAATTAGGATTTAATCTCAATCTTTCTTTCCATAAATCAGGTTGGTATCCGACCGATAATAATCCGCCGATTCCTGTTAGGCGTAGCTAGAATCAATCTGTCAGTCTGTTCTCAATGTCCATTCTCTCGTGTAAAATTCTCACCACCTCAATAGATTTGTTTTTAGTTATTTTAAAGAAAATAAGATGCGATTTAATTTTAGAGTATCTATAGTCTTTTCTCACTTTACCAAAGTCACACGCCGCTTCAAAGTTGTCAGCGATATATTCAATTTCGTCTAAGATTAAGTTATAATACCTGTCTGCTTGTTCAGTCGACCAGTTTTCAGCAGTGTAAATCCAAATATTGTTAATGTCATCAATTGCCTCTTGATTAATAATGTAATTTGGCATTATTTCAAGAATTTAGCGTGCAGGTCATTAAGATGCTTATTTCTGTCAAAGTCTTTTATTTTTGGGCTTTTTTCGCCTTTTTTTAGCTCGTTGATTAGAGATTTGGTTTTGTTTTCCTCTTTCTCAAAAACTCTCAAAGCAGTCCTAACAACTTCACTTACTGAGCTGTATTTTCCAGAAGCGATTTGTTCATTTATAAAATTCTCAAAATAATCCCCGAGAAGAATAGAAGTATTACGTGCCATGATATTAAGTATTTTATTGTCAAATATACCAAAAGTTGGTATCAAATTCTTTTCTGCAGTAATTTTTTTTTCACTATTTACGCCCAACGTTGAGTGTATGGTGTCGTAAGGGATTTCGGAGTTCAAAACCTATCAAATTACCACCCTAAATTGATGCGGGTGATACCGCTCGAAAACCTCTAAAACCCTTATGCACTATACACATTGTTGGGTGCCGTAATTTATTCATTCCAATTCCTAATATTTACAATTAATTCATTTAATTTTTCCTCTAAATCTAATATCTCAATCGAGGCTGAATCTATAAACTCAGAAATTTCTGCAGAATACACTGTTTTACTTGAATTATATTTCAATTTTATCTTCGCGTTTGATTGTGAAATATTGTCCTCAAGTTTTGTGTTTTTTTCATTTGTTAAACTTGAATTATATCCATACTTCTCCTTTAACCATTTTTTTATTACATCATCTGAAAGATAATTCTCAATCTCTCGACCTTTAGTAATCCAAAAGTTAGATGCTCCAATTTCATCAGATATTCTTTGTTTTGTCTGGTTTATTTTAGAATTCATACTTTTCCCGTCCCTGTCAATTACGACATAGGCATTTCTATTTATTTTCACTAAGGGAATTACTTCTTCGTTAAACCATTCAAAATCAAAAGATAAATTTGATAAAAGTCGACCGCCATAGAACATTATTGAATAATGAAGTCCTTCTTTTAATTCAGGTGCTAAAAGGCTTAACCATTTATTTATATAATTCCTATCACTTGGACCTTCAACCCAAATAACACCGTTGCTTTGTAAAATATCACTTGCTTTAAGCCCTAAGTCATTCAAAACATCTTTTGTCCCTTGGTATGAAAGTAAAGTTGATGATTTAGATTTTGTTCCATCATTGGTAACATGAATAATCTGTGAATTTTCATATGCCCCAAAGGCATCAATAACCACATTTGAGTGCGTAGTTAAGAAAAAATAAGTAGATGTATTTTCGGAATAATTTTTAATGTAATTATACAACCTTCTTTGAAGTGAAGGGTGTAAATTGTTTTCCAATTCTTCAAATGCAAATATGTAAGACTCTTTATTTTTTGCTTCAAATACTGGACGAACAATTAGATTCAACAAAACCAATAAAACAGTTTTTACTCCACTTCCCATTTTTGATAGTGCAATACTATTATCCTCTGAGTCCTCAAAAAACAGTTCCCATTTGCTGTTTAAATTAAGTTGCACAAGAATACGAGTGAATTTTATATCAGGATTTACTATTACATTCAATTCTCTTAATAATTCCTGCTCGATAAGTTTACTATTTTGGTCTGTTCTATTTAATATGTGCTGAACAAGGTTTGTTGCACCAGAGCCATTGGGAGACAATTCAATTCTTGTATTTACTACTTCTGGAATTACATCTCTTTCTGCTGTTATATTACAAAATTGTTTATTTCTAAAAGGTAACTGAATTGTATTTGCTATTTCGGTTAATTTTTTATGTGCTTCAGGGACTACTTGAAAATCTGCCTCCAAAAAAGTTTTCCGACCTTGCTCTGTCAAGGAATAACAGTACTTTCCACCAATAAACTGTTTTCCATATTCATAATGATTCTGTTCTGGTATTCCACCACCAGAGGTATTTGATTTGAAATTTGCTGAGATTTCTTGTTCAGTCAATTCATGAACAACAAATACCTCAGATTTATTTCCGTTACGACCTGCCTCAATAAAGTCTTTATTTTGCTCAATAAAATACTTTACTAAATCAATTAGACTGCTTTTCCCTGAATTATTTTTACCAATAATTATATTTATTGGCATAAACTTTTCGAATCCACCACCTTCGGAATCAAAACATTTGTAATTTCTAACTTTTATGGTATCGTTTATCATTTTATTCTGTTTATTCGCGGATGGTTTGTTTTTATGGCACCCAACTTGCCAATACATCTAACAACCTAAACATTAGCTCATTATTTTCTGAAAAACACGCATTATTTTGAGTAATCAAATCAAACGGCTGTACGTATGGTGCTTCTTGAATATCTGATTTGCAGTTTTCTGCCATTTCTACAACCAATTCTGAGGTTACTTCCAAATGAAATTGAAAACCGACTACCTTATCATTGTATATAAATCCTTGATTTTTACACGCTTCAGACTCAAACAAGCGAACGGCTTTTTTGGGGATATCAAATGTTTCTCCGTGCCAATGAAACACTGGAAATGTGGTCTCAAAACTTTTTAACAAAAAGTGGTTTTCTTCCGTTTGTGTTATCGGAAACCAGCCAATTTCTTTGTGATTATTCGGATAAATTTTTCCGCCTAAAACATTTGCAATCAACTGAGCGCCTAAACACACCCCTAATACAATCTTGTTTTGATCAATGGCTTGTTTGATAAATATTTTCTCTAAACGCAACCAAGGGTACTCATTTTCATCATGGATACTCATCGGACCTCCCATGATAATTACCCAATCAATATCGGAAACATTCGGAAACTGAACAGTCTCATATAATTTTGTTGTTGTTAACTCATGCCCTTTTTCAGAAATCCAATCCGCTATACAACCCAACCCCTCAAAAGCGACATGTTGTAGTAAATGTATTTTTAATGTTTTCATTTATTCTTTTAAATAAGGTACTTGTTGCGTTGTTAAACTAAAATTTTTGGGTACATTTTTTATTTTAGTTTCGACAACAGTTACGGCTGTAACTGTTACAAAAACTTCAATAGGTTCGATAATATTATCATTTTGCAATCCCAAATACACTTTTCCTTTTAATGGATTTTTCATTTGAGAAGCGTCATTAATTACATCGCCTTGTTTGTATTGGTAAAACTTTTCTTTATTCCGAAAAGCATTCAGACTTTTTTCATCCTTTATAAACCAATATTTAACATTATCGCCGCCTTGTGCTTTGTTAAAAAGATTAATCCCATGGATTGCCAAAGAAGCCATCGCACCATAACTCGACACACTTGAAATCAGTTTAATAGCGGATTTTAAGGTGCCATCAATAGCTTGATTATAAGCCTCTTTACCTTCTTTACCAACTCCAATATAATAACTCCATGCAACGGTATTATCAGGTAGTGTAAAATCTACAATACTGACATTATCATTGCCATTAAGGGCATTTTTAGAGGATATTTTTGTGACTTGATCCACAACCGACAGCACGGTTGTATCTTTTTTAATGGTAAATTTTTGAAAGTTTTTTTCAAAAAGCGTATCCTGATCTCTTTTCCAATAAACGGTAGAATTAAAATTTTGGGTTTTAGATGATGCAGGTGTACGGATCAATTTAAGCTTACAAATTCGTGCTAACATTCCGTCGTTTATTAATTTAATCTGATAAACACCTGTTTTATAAATATTAAATTCTTTATCTAAATTGTTTGTTTTAAAAGCAGTAAAAAAAGGTGTGGCGTCGTACTTTGACAACTCAATGGATTTTATGGCGTTATCTTTTATTTCCTTAAAATCAACGTGCAATACATCGTTTTCTGACAAACCAACGAAAAGAATTTCTTCTGAATTTCCTTTAATCTTAAATGTATTATCGGTAATTACAACTGGTGTTTGAGCCATTATCAAACAACAACTCATCACACAAAAAACAACCTGAAATAACTTCATAAAACTATTTAATGGTATTGGTCAAATTTAGATTAATTGTACTAATAAAATAAGCCACCTAAAATAAGTTTTTAGATGGCTTTCTTTAAGAATAATATTTTTTTTTAATCTATGCTAAAACAGTTTTTAAATCCGCATTCATATTACGAACTGCAGCGGCACTTTTTTCAAATTTTTCTTTTTCAGAAGGATTCAAATTAATGTCAATAATTTCTTCAATTCCGTTTTTACCGATGATACAAGGTACTCCAACACAAATGTCGTTTTGACCGTATTCACCTTCTAAAAGAACAGAACAAGCAATCATTTTCTTTTGGTCATTTAAGATACTATCTACTAAATACGCCACGGAAGCTCCTGGTGCATACCAAGCCGAAGTACCTAATAAGCCTGTTAATGTAGCCCCACCAACCATCGTATCAGCTGCTACTTTATCCAAAACTTCTTGAGATAAAAATTCAGAAACAGGTATTCCGTTGTACGATGCTAATCGTGTTAATGGAATCATCGTTGTATCTCCGTGACCTCCTATTACCATTGCAGAAACATCATTTGATGGTTTATTTAATGCTTTTGATAAATAATATCTAAATCTTGAACTATCCAAAGCACCACCCATACCAATAATTCTATTTTTAGGTAATCCTGTAGCTTTTAACGTTAAATACGTCATGGTATCCATTGGATTAGATACTACTACTAAAATCGCTTTTGGCGAATGTTGTAATACGTTATCCGCCACTGATTTAACGATGCCTGCATTGATCCCGATTAACTCTTCACGGGTCATACCTGGTTTTCTTGGCATACCTGACGTAATCACAACAACATCACTATTTGCTGTTTTTGAATAATCATTTGTTACACCTGTTACTACAGTATTAAATCCTGTATTTGTTGCGCATTGCATTAAATCCATTGCTTTACCTTCTGCAAAACCTTCGCGGATATCTAATAATACTACTTCGCTTGCAATCCCTCTATATGAAATTACATCTGCACATGTTGCTCCAACATTTCCTGCACCTACTATGGTTACTTTCATTTTTTTGTTTTTATATATTAAAAATCAGTTTATCTAAGCATCAATTTTAGCATAAACGGCATTTTTCTCGATAAATTCTCTACGTGGCGGCACTTCATCTCCCATTAACATTGAAAATATACGATCCGATTCTGCTAAACTATCTATATTTACTTGTCTTAAAGTTCTGTAATCAGGATTCATGGTAGTATCCCATAATTGTTCTGCATTCATCTCTCCCAAACCTTTATATCGTTGGATCGCTACTCCTCCACCCATTTGATTGGCAATCATATCACGTTGATTATCGTTCCAGGCATACTCTTTTTTGTTTCCTTTTTTAACCAAATATAATGGTGGTGTTGCAATATATACGTGACCGTTTTCTATTAATTCTTTCATATAACGATAAAAGAACGTCAAGATTAGTGTAGAAATATGACTACCATCGACATCGGCATCACACATAATTACAATTTTGTGGTATCTTAATTTTTCAAGATTTAGAGCCTTACTATCTTCCGCAGTACCAATGGTAACTCCAAGTGCTGTAAAAATATTTCGAATCTCTTCGTTTTCAAAAACCTTGTGCTGCATGGCTTTTTCTACGTTCAATATTTTACCTCTTAAAGGCAAAATGGCTTGAAACGCTCGATCACGACCTTGTTTTGCTGTACCACCTGCCGAATCTCCCTCGACCAAATACACCTCACATTTTGCTGGATCTTGCTCTGAACAATCAGATAATTTTCCTGGCAATCCGCCACCGCCCATAACGGTTTTACGTTGTACCATTTCACGCGCTTTTTTTGCGGCATGACGTGCTTGAGCTGCCAAGATTACTTTTTGAACAATAATTTTCGCGTCATTAGGATTTTCCTCTAAGTAGTTCTCTAACATTTCAGCTACCGCTTGACTTACTGGAGATACGACCTCTCTATTTCCTAATTTTGTTTTGGTTTGCCCTTCAAACTGAGGCTCTGCTACTTTTACGGATATAATTGCTGTTAATCCCTCGCGGAAATCATCTCCCGAAATCTCAAATTTCAATTTTTCTAACAAACCTGAAGCGTCTGCGTATTTTTTTAAGGTACGGGTTAATCCCATTCTAAAACCTTGTAAATGCGTACCTCCTTCGTGTGTATTGATATTATTTACGTACGAAAATATGTTTTCGGTATAACTTTCGTTATAAATCAAAGCAACCTCAACAGGCACTTCGCTTTTTTCATTTTCCATGCTGATCACATGACTAATGATCGGCACTCTATTTCCGTCTAAAAACCGAACATATTCTTTAAGTCCTTCTTTAGAATGAAACACTTCCGATAAAAAATTACCTTCTTTATCCGTTTCTCTCTTATCCGTAAAATGAATTGTGATTCCTTTATTTAAAAACGATAACTCACGCATACGTGCTGACAACGTATCGTATGAATATTCGGTAGTTTGCTGAAAAATAGTTGAATCAGGCTTAAAGGTCACTATAGTCCCTCTTTTATCCGTTGTTCCGATTTGTTTTACAGGATATATTGCTTTTCCCTTTTCGTACTCTTGCTCATAAATTTTTCCTTCTCGATGTACTGTAGCTCTTAAATGATCCGATAACGCATTCACACAAGACACCCCTACACCGTGCAACCCCCCAGAAACCTTATACGAATCTTTATCAAATTTACCTCCAGCTCCAATTTTAGTCATTACAACCTGTAAAGCAGAAACGCCTTCCTTTTTATGAATATCCACAGGTATACCACGACCATTATCTTCTACAGTTATGGAATTATCTTCGTTAATGCTTACAGAAATCGTATCACAATGTCCTCCCATTGCCTCATCAATCGAGTTATCCACAACCTCATACACCAAATGGTGCAACCCTCTCACTCCTGTATCCCCAATATACATTGACGGACGCATTCTTACATGCTCCATCCCTTCTAACGCCTGAATACTGTCAGCTGAATAATTATTTTTAATCGGTTCTGAACTCATAAATGGTGTATTTCTAAATTAATTTTTGACACACAAATATACAAAATTAAAAAGCCTAAAAATTGAAAAAACCAATTTTTAGGCTATATGTTTTTAACAAAAAAAGCTCTTGTGTTAAAAACACAAGAGCTTTTTAAAACTTTAAAATCAAATTAATCAATAACTGATAATTTAATCGTATTAACCATACCTCTTTCTGCAACAGGCATTGCTACTAAATTTACTAACATATCGCCTTGCTTTACAAAATTGTAATTCTGGGCTATTTTATTGATATCTTCAATCGTTTCATCTGTGCTTGAAAATTTATCGTAATAAATAGTCGTTACACCCCACAACAATCCCAATTGCGTCATGATTCTTTTATTATTCGTGAATACTAAAATATCTGCATTAGGTCTCCATGATGAAATTTGAAAAGCTGTATACCCACTATTTGTAAGGGTTGAAATTGCTTTTGCTTTTATCTCATTAGTCATAATTACAGCATGATAACAAATCGATTTTGTAATAAATCGTTTTGTTTTAACATGAGGTGCGTTTTGGGGTACTTTGATAAGCGGCGAATCTTCTACTGATTGGATAATTTGAGACATTTTTTGAATCACTTGTACAGGGTAACTTCCTACTGAAGTTTCTCCTGACAACATTACCGCATCTGCTCCATCCATAACAGAATTAGCTACGTCATTTACCTCTGCTCTTGTCGGAGTAAGACTGTCAATCATTGTTTCCATCATCTGTGTTGCAATGATTACTGGTATACGAGCTGTCTTAGCTCTATTTACCAACTTTTTCTGAATTAACGGAACCTCGTGTGCTGGAACTTCTACACCTAAATCTCCACGAGCCACCATTAAACCGTCGCAGTACGCCACAATTTTGTCGATATTTTCTACCGCTTCTGGCTTTTCTATTTTAGCGATGATAGGAATTTTAACATCCGAATGTTCGTTTATTAAATCTCTTAAATCTTCTAAATCCGCTGCATTTCTTACAAAAGATAAAGCTATCCAATCTACTTTACTTTTGATTGCAAACTTTGCATCTTCAATATCTTTAACAGTCAAAGCAGGTAAAGATACTTTGGTATTTGGTAAGTTTACTCCTTTTTTAGATTTTAAAGGACCTCCTTGTACCACAACTGCCTTCACTTCGTTTTCTCGATTGGTTTCTAAAACTTCAAAAATCAATTTTCCGTCATCCAATAAGATTCGTTCTCCTGGATTTACGTCTTTAGGAAACTCTTTATAGTTCATATAAACTTTAGAGGCTGTTCCTGTAATTTTTTCAGAAGTAGTAAACATAATTTCATCACCATCATTTACTATCACGCCATCTTCCATCACTCCTACTCGTAATTTTGGCCCTTGTAAATCCGCCAAAATAGATGTTGCATATCCAAACTCCTCATTCAATCCTCGAATGATATCGATACGTGCTTGAACATCTGCGTAATCTGCGTGAGAAAAATTAATTCTAAAAACATTAACTCCCGCATCAACCATTTTCTTGATTGTTTCTTTATCACTACACGCAGGACCTAACGTCGCAACAATTTTCGTTTTTTTTCTAGTTAACATATTTGTTAAAAAATTAAATTACTTTTAGACTTAACTTGATTCATATCAACAACATAAGCCAATTGTACTTGATTTATGTCTTTTATTTTTTCTAGAGTGTCGTTTATTAAATCCGAATCAAACACTCCTTCTATTTTTAATAAATAATCCACTTTTTTAAGCTCCGGCAACAAATAGGATGTTTTTACGTTTTCAAAATCCATAAACAAATTCCCAAATTGTTCGGTATGCTGTTTTGATTGAATATTTTCAACCAATATCCAATCGGTTTGATTCTCTTGATCTTCAAAAATGAATTTTGAAAAACAAAACGTCTCTCCTTTTTTCAACTGAACAACCTCATCATCACACTTAATAAATCCAATTGACAACATTTTATTTAAAAAAAAAGCCAACCTATAATTTTCTATTTTAGAGTGAATCGCGATCAACTCAAAATCAGGAGAAAAGAAATCTGTAATTTCTAATTTATAATTGGTCATTTTTTTAAATCGGGGTAAATATAACAATTATATCATACAACTACTGGATAAAAAACTACCTGCATGGATTTCTTTACCAAAAAAAATTATCTAATCTACGTCATTTTATCTTGCAACGCATAATACCCCCGTGTAGCTGCTTTTTCTTCTCCTGCTTTTTTGGATGATGCGGTTGCCTTAGCAATTACTTGCCCGTCTACTATTAATTCTACTCTAAAAACAACATTTCGCAAGTCGCTGTTGTTTATACTCACCTCAAAATTAAATTGTTTTTTTTCTTTTTGACACCATTCAATAATCAAACTTTTATAACTGGTGATCTTACCTTCTAATTTTTTGATGTCTACATAAGGTATTAAAACCCGTTTTTGAATAAATTTCTGACAAAAAAAATAGCCTTTATCTAAATAAATAGCGCCAACTAGCGCCTCAAACATATTACCGTGTACATTTTCACTCAAATGTGTTGCCGTTTCATTTTTGTCTAAATATTGGATCAAATTAAGCTCTCTCCCTAATTCATTCAAATGTTTTCGACTAACAATTTTAGCTCTCATTTTGGTTAGGTATCCTTCGTCTCCACCCGGTACTTCCTGAAATAAATAATCCGCTATTATTGTACCTAACACCGAATCTCCTAAAAACTCCAGGCGTTCATAATTATATGGATTTCCCTTTAGATCCGTTTTACTTAACGATTTATGCGTGAAAGCACGGCGGTAATAACAAATTGTTGCAGGTTTAAAACCTATCATTTTGGTGATATCATCAAAAAAAATCCCGTCTTGTTCAGATCGGGAGTTTTTTGATAGTATCTTTTTAAAAAATCGCATTGAAAAAATCTTACTTTTCAAATTTCTTAACCAACACACAAGCGTTGTGACCTCCAAAACCAAAGGTATTACTCATCACCACCTTCATATCTCTTTTTTGTGCTTTATTAAATGTAAAGTTTAAGGTTGGATCTATACTTTCATCATCTGTAAAATGATTAATTGTTGGTGGTACTATACCGTGTTTTATGGACAATATAGACGCTATAGTCTCAACAGCTCCTGCTGCACCTAACAAGTGACCTGTCATTGATTTTGTCGAGTTTAAGTTTAATGTTTTGGCATGATCACCAAACACTGCTTGTATCGCTTTTGACTCCGCTAAATCCCCAAGTGGTGTAGATGTTCCGTGCATATTTACACCATCTACATCTTCTGGTTTTAAACCTGCATCACGTAAACAGTTTAGCATTACATTTTTAGCTCCTAATCCTTCTGGATGTGGTGCCGTGATGTGATGGGCATCGGCAGACATACCGCCGCCGCCTAACTCACAATATATTTTTGCGCCACGAGCTACAGCGTGTTCATAACTTTCTAAAACAATTGCTCCCGCTCCTTCGCCTAAAACAAAACCTTCACGATCTTTATCCATAGGTCTTGAGGCTGTTTTTGGATCATCGTTACGAGTTGATAAAGCATGCATAGCATTAAATCCACCCATACCTGCAATAGTCACCGCTGCCTCTGCACCGCCTGTAATCATCACATCAGCATGACCTAATCTAATATAATTAAAAGCGTCTATAATTGCATTAGTAGAAGAGGCGCATGCTGAAACTGTTCCAAAATTTGGCCCTCTAAATCCGTATTTAATGGAAATGTGACCTGCCGCTATATCTCCAATCATTTTAGGAATAAAGAAAGGATTGAATTTAGGCGTTCCGTCTCCTGCAGCGAAATTTAAAACTTCTATTTGAAAAGTTTCTAATCCACCGATACCCGATCCAAAAATAACTCCTGCACGATCTAAATCTAAGGTTTCTAAATCAAAGTTCGCATCCGTCATTGCTTCTGTTGAAGAAACAATTGCATACTGCGCATAACGATCTAATCTTCTGGCTTCTTTACGGTCAATAAATTGCTCTACGTCAAAGTTTTTCAACTCACAAGCAAACTTTGTTTTGAATTTTGAAGTATCAAAATATGTAATAGGAGCGGCTCCACTTACACCATTTATTAAGCTATTCCAGTATTCTTCAACTGTGTTTCCTATCGGAGTTAACGCTCCTAAACCAGTAACTACAACCCGCTTTAATTCCATAATCCTAAAATTTCATTAATAAAGTGTTAAAGATAACCAAATTGAATTATCTGCCAACACCAAAAAATATTATAAATCGAAACCCTAACAAAAAAACCCTATGTAGGGAAATTCCTTACATAGGGTAATCTTGTATTCTGTTACACACCATAGGAGTGTATAAAATAATTATGCTTTTGCAGTTTCAATATAAGAAATTGCTTGACCAACGGTAGCGATGTTTTCGGCTTGATCATCTGGAATTTGAATATCAAATTCTTTTTCGAACTCCATGATAAGTTCAACGGTGTCTAATGAATCAGCTCCTAAATCGTTTGTGAAACTCGCTTCGGTTACTACTTCGTTTTCGTCAACACCTAATTTGTCTACTATAATCGCTTTTACTCTTGATGCAATGTCTGACATAACTTCTAACTTTTTAAATTAAATTTAGGCAAAAATAAAAAACTTTAGTTGATAACAACATTTTTTGAATAAATATCGTTAAAAAAAACAAAAAAACTACTTTTACATCTTACGAAATCTCTAAATAACACCTCATGAACATCGCTATATTTGCCTCAGGATCAGGATCTAATGCCGAAAATATTATTTCTTATTTTAAAAAAAACAACCTCACTTCTAACTTTTCTGTTTTTTGCAACAAAGCCAACGCAGGCGTTTTTGAACGGGCTAAAAGACTTAAAACCCCCGCTTATTTATTCACTAAAAATGATTTAATAAGCGGAAAAACACTTGAGTTATTGAAAAGCCATCAAATCGACTTTATCGTTTTAGCCGGATTTTTATTGCAATTCCCTAAAGAAATTATATCGCTATACCCCAATAAAATTGTTAATATACACCCTGCATTATTACCAAAATACGGCGGAAAAGGAATGTACGGCATGCACGTTCATAACGCTGTGATACAAAATAAAGAATCTGAAACAGGCATTACAATTCATTACGTAAACGAAAATTATGACGAAGGTGCTATTATTTTTCAAGCAAAAACAAATTTAACTCCCTTTGATACTCCCGAAACAGTTGCTGAAAAAATCCACTCGTTAGAGTATGCTCATTTCCCTAAGGTAATCGAACAACTTTTAAAACCTCTATTATAAATGTACAAATACGACGTTCATATCTATACGGATGGTGCTGCCAAAGGAAATCCTGGACCAGCAGGTTATGGACTAATTTTGGAGAGTGCAGATAAAATTCACAAAAAAGAATTTATGGAAGGTTTTCGGTTATCTACCAACAACCGAATGGAATTATTAGCCGTAATTGTTGGTCTCGAAAAACTCAAAAATCCAAACACATCCGTTTTAGTAGTATCCGACTCTAAATATGTCATTGATTCTGTTGTAAAAGGCTGGGTTTTTAATTGGGAAAAAAAACAGTTTACAGGCAAAAAAAATCCCGATTTATGGATTCGTTTTCTTAAAACATATCGCAAACATCAAGTCGATTTTAAATGGATAAAAGGACATAACCAACACCCACAAAACGAACGATGCGATCAATTGGCGGTTTGGGCTTCGCAAAGTAATACATTGTCTGTTGATTCGTTTTACGAAAATCAAGACGCGCCCAACTTATTATAGATTAGCCAATCTACAAACTATCCTTTTTTACTTACAACATATAGATTATATTTGTGGCTTATTTTAAACTTCACACAAATGAGCAAACTTTTAATTGTCGGAACTGTCGCTTTTGATGCTATTGAAACCCCTTTTGGAAAAACAGATAAAATATTAGGCGGAGCAGGAACTTATATCGGTTTAGCAACTTCCTTCTTTGATTCTGAATCCGCAATTGTCTCTGTTGTTGGTGAAGATTTTCCGCAAGAACATATTCAATTATTAAAAGATAGAAATATCGACCTTAACGGTTTAGAAATCGTTAAAGGTGGAAAAACATTTTTCTGGAGTGGAAAATACCACAACGACATGAATTCTCGTGACACATTAGACACACAACTTAATGTGCTTGCCGATTTTAATCCAATTGTACCTGTACATTTTAAAGATGCCGAATTTGTAATGTTAGGTAATTTACACCCAATGGTACAAAGCAGTGTGCTAGATCAATTAACAACCAAACCCAAATTAGTTGTTTTAGATACAATGAACTTTTGGATGGATTGCGCTCTGCCAGATTTAAAAAAGGTAATGCAACGTGTTGACGTTATTACGATTAACGACGAAGAGGCACGACAATTATCTGGAGAATACTCATTGGTTAAAGCTGCTGCAAAAATCCATAACATGGGACCTCAATATGTAGTTATTAAAAAAGGAGAGCACGGCGCATTATTATTTCATAAAGACCAAATATTTTCAGCCCCAGCTTTACCTTTAGAAGAAGTTTTTGACCCAACAGGAGCAGGAGACACCTTTGCAGGTGGATTTATAGGATACCTTTCTCAAAATGCAATTTCTTTTGAAAACATGAAAAATGCAATTATCTGCGGATCCAATCTGGCCTCTTTTTGCGTAGAAGAATTCGGAACTTCCCGTATGGAACGACTAACCAAAGAAGAAGTAACACAACGATTAAAACTATTCAAATCATTGACTAGTTATTCGATTGTATCAGTATAATTTTATTTTAAACTACAAATAAACATTCCATGAGTGACGCTATCAAACACGAATGCGGTATTGCTTTTTTAAGACTTCTAAAACCTTTAGAATTTTATAAAGAAAAATACGGATCCGCTTTTTACGGATTACAAAAGATGTATCTCTTAATGGAAAAACAACACAATCGTGGTCAAGACGGAGCTGGATTAGCAAGTGTGAAGTTAGATATGGAACCTGGCGAACGATACATTAGTCGTGTGCGGTCCAATCACTCCAAACCTATCAATGATATATTTAAACAAATCAACGATCGGATTGACGACGAAATTAAAACCAATCCAGAATACGTTGATAACGTAGCCTTGCAGAAAAAAAACATTCCATATATCGGAGAAGTCATGTTAGGACATGTACGTTATGGTACTTTTGGAAAAAACAGCATCGAAAGTGTACATCCTTTTTTGCGTCAAAACAATTGGATGCATCGAAACTTAATTGTTGCTGGTAACTTTAATATGACCAATGTAACCGAGCTTTTTAACAGCTTGGTTGAATTGGGGCAACACCCCAAACAGTTAGCGGATACCGTAACTGTGATGGAAAAAATAGGACACTTTTTAGACGACGAAGTAATCGACTTATACCACGAGTGCAAAACATTAGGATATAGCAAAAGAGAAGCCTCGCCTGTTATCGCTGAGAAATTAAACTTGGTAAAAATATTAAAACGAGCCTCTAAAAACTGGGACGGCGGATATGCCATGGCAGGATTGTTAGGTCATGGAGATTCATTTGTATTTCGTGATCCTAAAGGAATCCGACCTGCATATTATTACCAAGATGATGAAATCGTAGTCGTAACTTCCGAACGTCCTGTAATACAAACAGTTTTTAATGTACCGTTTGAAGCAATTCATGAATTAGATCCTGGAAAAGCAATTATTACCAAAAAAAACGGTTCCGTTTCTATCGAAGAAATCATCCCTTCAGAAGAGAAAAAAGCATGTTCATTTGAAAGAATTTATTTCTCCAGAGGTAGCGATGCCGAAATCTATCAAGAACGTAAAAAATTAGGCCGTTTAATCCTACCTCAAATATTAGATGTAATAAACAACGACACCGACAACACCGTGTTTTCGTACATACCAAATACAGCAGAAACTTCTTTTTACGGAATGGTAGAAGCAGCACAAGATTTTTTAAATGAACGCAAAATAACAGACATTTTAAAAAACCAAAACACACTGAGTCACGATAATTTGAAGGAAATTTTATCTGTAAAATTACGAACCGAAAAAGTCGCCATTAAAGATGCCAAACTGCGAACTTTTATCACGGAAGACAGCAGCAGAGACGAAATGGTAGCACACGTGTACGATGTTACGTATGGAGTAATCCAACCAAACGACAACTTAGTTATTATTGACGACAGTATTGTAAGAGGTACCACACTCAAACAAAGTATCATTAAAATGATGGATCGTTTGGGACCTAAAAAAATTGTTGTCGTATCATCTGCACCTCAAATCAGATACCCCGATTGCTACGGCATCGATATGGCTAAACTAGAAGGATTAATTGCTTTTAGAGCTGCGCTTGAATTATTAAAAGATAGAGGCTTGTATGCCATTGTTGACGACGTTTATGCCAAATGCAAAACCCAAGAATTTTATAAAGACATTGATGTTATTAATTATGTGAGTGCCATTTATGCTCCTTTTACTCCGCAAGAAATTTCGGACAAAATAGCACTAATGCTAACCCCTGATAATACAAAAGCACAAGTACACATCCTATATCAAACAGTCGAAAATTTACACTTGGCTTGTCCGCACAACTTAGGTGATTGGTATTTTACAGGTAATTATCCCACTCCAGGCGGTAATCGTGTGGTAAACAAAGCCTTCATGAATTTTTATGAAGGAAAAGACGCTAGGGCGTATTAATTTATTTGCATAAACTCATAAAAAAGCCAATACCTAATTTGTAGATATTGGCTTTTTTTCATGAAACCATGAATTATTAATGCACAATCTTAGTCGTTATTTTATCACCATTGTTTAAGTAAACAACCACAATATGTAACTTATTATTTGTTGCTAATGAATTAACATCATACGATTTTTTATTAATTCCTTTTTTCTCAAACAACAACCTTCCTAACTCGCCATATACTTTTACAGTAGAAATGGTGCTTTTTTCTGATTGTGTGGTTATCACATTATTTTTAGATGCTACTGTTACGCCTGTTTTAGAAGCAAATGGATTTGTTAAATCAGGTGTAGGATTCTCCTTGTTTCGGAAACGGATTACAAATCGATCTTCAATATCAACATCAGGCTCTGCCTCAAATGAATACGGACTAGATTTTAAATCGTGAATAACCTCAACTAATTTATCCTCTAAATAAATATTATAATCCTCAAAAAAACCTTCATATTTATTTAAACCTATTCGATTTAACGGACTCGCTTTTTCGCTCATTCTAAAACCTACAGGCACCACTTCATTTTCATTAAATGAGTCGATGTTTTTACCTTGTATCGTCAGATCCACTTTTTCTCCCTTATCATCTTTTGCCATGGTATATATTTGTACCGTGTTTGAACCATTACGCAATTTAGCATCAAACAAACCATCTAAATCATCTTTTGCTCCTCTAAAATACCCAAATAGTAACTGTTTTGTTGATCCTCCTTCATTTTCTAAATCCAACCAAAACCGATCCTTAACATCAGACTTATCTACTGATTTACCTCTGTAAAAATTACTATTATTACCCGCTGTGGTTGTTCGCATACAATTTTTAAAAGTAACAGTTGTATTTGCTAAACCTTCTACAAAAAATGCTTGACCCGCTGCAATATATCCAGTCGGAACTGCTGAGTTACCTCCGTATGAAATATCATTTAAATCTGCATCTAATACATCTGTTGTGAAGCTAGCTGCCGCAGAAGCCCCACCCCCCATGGTATAAACGGCATAATCTGATTGATCATATTGTCCTACCGTTTGACCTGTGTTAAAGCCTGAAATCCGAGTATTATGCGTCCAAAAATATAATCCCCCCGTTGTTTTTCCTGCGGTATGATTTTCTGTAATAAAATCATCTGCATCTAATGCACTCGGATACGGATTTCCTAATAAATTCCATTTGCTCGGTGTTGAATATATCGTTGGTGTAACCCTTCCGTTATACAAAGTACCCACAAATTCGACTGTTGTTGTTGTTGGGTCAGTTGCATGTGTATTGTCTGTTTGAATAATATAACCCTGACCAGATGCCATTACTCCACTAGTTTGTGCCCAAGCTCCTGAAGCCGCATCCCAAGTATATCGCAATCCTGATGAATCAATATTACTCATATCAAAACCTGACACAGGTGACGACCAATAGGTATATGCCCCTCTATACATCGGTTGAGAATTTCTGGTTATAGAAACAGTACCTGCACCTGTATTTGTTGCACTTCCGTAATATTGCATCAAACTACCCCCGTCTTCAATTGTAATTGAACTGTTGTTAATAATATTGGATTGTACTTCTACCAAACCACCTGCATCAATAGTTAGTGCTGCGTCTATTTGTAATGTACAACAAGTAAAGTCTCCACTACTTGTGTTATAAGCTCCACTAAGGACAACCCTGTCATTTACTGTTGGTGCACTCGGTGCCCAAGCAGCTCCATTCCATGTTTTGGTTGTACCTGTACATACCAAATCGGTATAACAATCTTGGTATCTAACAAATGTAAAATACGCTGTTGAATATCCCGAAACATCGATATCTGCAATCCAATCAGTCCCTGATTTGGTCATTGGCAAAATAATATCCGTAGGCCCTGTTAATGTTGCTAATGGTATATCTGTTGTCGCATCAGCAATTACCATTGCTACACGTTCATTTGCTGCTACAGCAGGCAATGTAGTCCCATCCAATTGAAAACGTACTGCCGATGTTGGTGCTCCCGTTATTTTCATTTTAAATGTTCTGTCTATTCGGGTTGCTTCAGAAATAGCTGAAGTTGGCGCATCAGTCACCGTCCAAGCTGCTCGTGACCCATTGTCATCTCCTATCATCACATACGCATTGTTAGGTAAATCATTACCAGAAGCCGAACTGTTTACGCCTGAAATGATGCTATTGTATCCAATAGTTAACATTCGCTCTGCGGTATCCGACTCACATGTAGATTCTCTTTGATGAAACACCATACAATCTTCGCGACCAATCCCAAATATACGTTTATCAAAGCCGAATGAAGCCGAATATGTAGTCGCTCCAAAACCGGCTTTGTAATCTTTATCTAATGAAATACCATATTTAGTAGCTAAATAGGATTCTACTTTTGTACGTTCTAGCGATGTTAAAGCAGAAGGATAATTTAATACTTCCATTATATGTCCTGTAAAGTGTTCTGAAAAACCTGTTCCAGCAACATCGGGACTTGCACCCAACACGTAATCTTGTCCTGCCCATTGATTATATCCAGAACCTCCGTTTAGTGCTGTACCTGCTACACCGTTACGAGTAGGTATCCAATCTGTAGCTGGTACCGAAGCATTAGGATAAATATTAATCATATTACCACTCGCTTGTATCGTTCCTGCAACTCCTGTTGCCCAACCTGTCGCAGATGTCCCTCGTAATATACCATAGGTTTCGTTGGCTATACTGCCACTATAAGCTCCTAACTTTATACCCGACACATCCGTTGCTACTCCTGTAATATTAGAACCTAATAAGGTCTGAGAAGCACCTGCACTATTGACAACCGCGGCAGGTTTAAATACAACTATAGAAGTTACCGAACTATTCTTTTGTGCTGTTGACGTTAACCGGTCTGATCCATCAAAATAAATACCTGGATTGCCATTTAACACATCTGTTGCGTAATTAGGCTGATTACCCGCAACAGATTGTGTTGGATGTGTAGCTAATTCTGCAGCTGATCCACCATCGATCAATACTTGATCATCCCAACGAGATAATGAAGCACCATTGGTAGTTGTGGATGTACCTGCATCAGCTTTTAACCACACAAAACCACAAGTGCCCGCGTCAGCTGTCGCTGTAATATTGTCGATATACATTTTAAGTTGATTGGCAAATTTACCGTTATTTTCATCGGCATAAAACTCTAAATCACCTGTTGTTGTACCTGCCGTTTTAGGTACTTGTAAATATACTTTGTACCAAAGGGCGTTATCACAACCCCCTCCACCTTCTTTACCTGCAAAAATAGACGCACTAGTCGCTACCAAAATACCTCCATTATATAAATTTAAAGGCGCTTCAACAGTACCTGGTACTTGACGTGTAATTACCAAATATTCAACCCCTCCGAACTTAACTGCTAAATCCACGTATTTAAAATCAGGGTTACACCCGTTATACGCTATCCGCACATCGAAACTAATTAACACAGTAGTTGATGATGAAGTAAGTCCTGTTAAACTTTGTACAATACTGCCTGTTGGCAAAGATCCAGTACCATCAAAACGCATACCGCCTCCGCCTCCATTACCACCAGTTGAATCATACGTCCAATTGGTAACAGTCCAACCTGCCGATCCCGAATCAAAAGAACCATTACTCGCAGCCTCACATTTTGGAGCAGCACCACCTAAACACCCCGGTTGTGTTAATACGGTACCCACCAAACCCGACCCCTCTAAATCAAAGGTATACGTTCCTTCATCAGCATCATCACTCAACAAGGTTATAGTAGCGCTATCGGTAACTGCTGCATTTGGCGTATAAGTTACATAAAACTCATATGTTGAGTTACCGGGAATTGTTAAGCTTGATGGTTGTATCACTGTAAACTTTGCGTTGTTTGATGATACTGGATTTGCAGGCAAAGTTAAAGGTAGTGACCCTGTATTTTGTATCACAAATGTGTTGGTCCATGATGATCCAATAATTACTTGTTCATAATCCGTTAAATCTGTGGTGCTATGTGCTGTATTCCCATCAGGAATAGAAGTTGAATCTCCTAAAACATTTATTTCTTTAGCCGTTGCTGTTGCTGTGATAGCAAAATCATACGGATTTTCAGACGCATCGTCATTGGTTATAGAGATTGTAGCATTTTTCACCCCTAATGTAGTTGGCGAAAAAGCAATTATAAAAGTCGTATTATCCGCATTTGCTACCGACGCATCAGGACTTGACGCTACGACAAAAGAAGCCGCATCTGCTCCGCCAATAGACACTTTAGGCGTTCCTGACAGGCTTAACGCAGAAGTACCATTGTTATAAATTATAAATTGCCGCGTTCCTTCTCCATTAAAATCGGTATAGTCTGCAACTGATGGTGTAACATCACCGTCGGCAATTGTAACACCATTACCCGTTACATCCATTTCTGGACCTGGTGGCACCCCTGTTGCTGTTAACGAAAAATCATACGTTGCCTCAGACGCGTCATTATTTATTATATTCATTGTTGCTGTCCTAACTCCCGCAGCACCTTGTGTAAAAGTAACTACTATCGAAGTAGATGAACAAGGTAAAATTGTAGCCGATGTTGGCGATGCTGAAAAATCAGCAGCGTTAGCTCCTGTAAAATTAATTGCCGTAACCGATAAATTAGTACCTCCTGTGTTTTCGATCACAAAAGTTTTTGAAATTAAAGCTCCGGTACCAAAATTGGTATTATCAGCTGTAGTGGGCGTAATATCTCCGTCAACAATAGTATTTGTTAAACCAGTAACATTAATCTCTTGCGCACTTGGTGTATACGTAAATTGTACACGACCATTACCCCCATCACCACCAATGCCATTTGTACCCCCATCACGTTCACCACCACCACCACCACCACCTGGGGAATTGCCATTGCCACCATTGCCATTTGTAACACCTGCTCCACCAGTACCACCTCCACCTCCAGTATTAGCTGCATTACCACCATCACCACCAGATGTCGTACCAACAGTACCATCAACACCATTCGTATTTGTTGTACCCCCAGAAGCCGTACCTTTTACTCCTACTGCCCCTTTGTTCTTTTCACCGCCTGTACCACCTCCTGCCGTTAAGGTAAAAGCCCCATAAGTCACTACCGACTCAGTGCCCGATGAACCATCCACTCCATCACCACCACCGCCACTCACCCCTACTTGATAGGATATCACATCACCCTGAGTAACAGCCAACACTCGCGATGTGAAAGCACCACCACCACCACCAGAACCACCAGATTTATTAGAATCCGAACCACCTCCACCACCTCCTGCTCCCCATGCTTTCACAGTTACAGATGATACTCCACAAGGAACAGTCCAAGTAGTATTACCACCATCAAAAGTTTCTGTAGTTTGCCCCATCATGAAGACAGGCAAAAACAAGACTAGCAACGGCAAAAGCCATACTAGTATTTTTTCTTTATGAGAGTAGTGTTTTTTCATAATATTATTGTTTAAAAGTTAATAAAACGTTAAATATCGGTTTACAATATAACCCAATTAAAACAAAAAAACAAAAAAACCACGAATTTCTTCGTGGTTTTTTTGTTTTTAAAAGGTAAGTATAACCGATTAATATATAATTTTACTAATCGCTTTTTCGCCATTTGCTAAAACTGTCGATATAACAATCATCGCATTTTTAGGCGCTACGCCTGTTATTTCTAACTGGTGATCATCAACATCTTTTGCTGAATACAAACGCTGTCCTAACATACTGTAAACAGTTACTGATTTTATCGCTGTGTCTTTTGAGTTTACAGTTATTTTGTCTGGAGATTGAGATACTGTAACTCCTTTTAACAAGGCGTCTTTTTCAAAATCAATCGGATTGTTTTCATACAAGATTACAAATCGTTCCGAAAAATCACCTGTTTCAGAAACAAAATCATAAGGCGCAGTTTTTAGGTTATGTATATTTTCTGTGTACTTATCTTGTATGTAAATATTCACATCTTTAAACAAACCTTCATAATCTGTTAATGAGATTCTGTTTAATGGTTTCGCCTTATCCAAAGCAGTGAAACCTAAAGGTATTGTTTCGCTTCTGTTTAACGGCATCGGTCGTCCTTGTATGGTCATTTTCACATGAGCATCAGTTTTATCTTTAAGTATTGTATAGATTGCTGCTGTTCCTGATCCATTTCTCATACGAGCATCGTATAGATTATCGATTCCTGCTGTGGCACCATTCATATAGCCTATTAAGACTTGTTTAAATGATCCGTCTTCGTTCATTAAATTTAACCAATACCTGTTTTTCTCCCCTCCGCGACCAGTAGTTGATTTATAAAACTGACTGTTGTTACCCGGTACTGATGTACGCTGACAGTTTTTAAATTCTACTTGTTGTGGTGCTGCAGTGTTTAATGATGCTACAAAAAACGCTTGACCTGCAGCAATGTAACCGCTCGGCGCAGTGACATTTGCCCCACCATACGACAATATATTTGAAGCTGCATCACTTACTGGAGTAACAGAACTACCCGGCACTGCGTTCGAATGTAAAGGTGCTGTACGTGTACCACCTGTTAACGTATATACTGCATAATCTGTTTGAGAGAATTCTCCTACTAATCCTGCATTTTCAAAATATTTATTGATACGGGTATAATGCGTCCAAAAATAAATACCTCCTTCAATACGGGTTTGATTATCCAATAAGAAATCATCCGCGTTTATTGCGCTTGGGTATGGATTACCCACTAAATTCCATTTGTTTCCGCCAGAAGGCAATATTGCATTACTACGACCGTTAAACATTGTCCCTGAAAAATTAACCGTGGTTCTGGTGGTTGCAGTTTTACTTGCATTATCTGTCATTACAATGTATCCTCTACCTGAATTCATTACACCAGCATCATATCGTACCCATGTATTTGTAACAGGATCTCTGTAGTATGCTCTGTTTTTGGGTATGCTACTGATATTAAATCCTTGTACAGGAGATGACCAATAGGTATAATCACCTGCATACATTGGTGTTGATTCTCTGGTCATTGATACGGTACCTGTACCTGTATTTGTTGCCAGATCAAAGTACTGCATTAAACTACCAGTGTCTTCAACAGCGATGGTTCCGTCGTTTACGATGTCTGATTGTACTTGTACCAATCCACCACTGTTGATTGTTAATGTAGCCCCTGCTGCCACCTCTAATTTACATGCACTAAAGTTTCCATTAGTCGTTGTTGAATATGAAGATGATAGTATTGCTCTTTTTGTCTCATCAGGCACCCCATTATTCCAAGATCCTGTCCATGTTGTGGTTGTGCCGCTACATTCTAAATCTTTGTAACAATCTGCGTACTTTATAAATGTTACGTATCGAGTACTATTTGGAGCAAAAGTAACGTTTGTTTCCCAGTTCGTACCTACTCTATTCATTGGTATTATTCTGTTTGTCAAACCACCTAATGAAGCATTTGCTATATCTGCCATACTGGTAGCAACGACCATACCGATGCGTTCTTCTGGTGAATTACCTACGGCAGTATAGTTGATGCTAGGTAATTTAGTACCGTCTACTCGTACTTTGGTTTGACTTGGTAATCCTGTTGTTTGAACTTTCCAACTGCGCTCAACACGTTGCGCCTCAATCAATGCAGAAACAGGTGCGTTTGTTGCTGTCCAAGATGTTACAGGTGCATTATCATCTCCCATTATTATAAAAGTTTCATCGGGTAAATCATTCAGGTTAGCACTGCTGTTTTCTGTACCGATAATACCATTATATCCAATCGTAAGCATTTTTTCTAAACTATCATCTAAAGCTACTGCATTATCTGATTCTGGTTTTGCTTGACGTTGGTGTAAACCTTGACAGTTTTCGCGACCGATACCAAATATTCTGCGTCCGTGCGTACTTACGTTATAAAGAACCGTACCGTCGCCTTTTAAATAATTATGTCCTAAAGTCAATCCGTATTTAATAGCTAAATAGGTTTGAACACGTTGTAATTCATCTGTAGTTAAACGTGTTGGATAATTTAACACCTCTAATATGTGTCCTGTATAATAATCCGCAAAAGACGTGTATGTTGCATTTGCAACACTTGACCCTAGTACATAAGGACGAGCAGCCCATTCTGTATAACCTGCACCACCTGATACTGGTGACTCAGAAACGCCATTACGGGTAGCCAACCAAGCTGTTGGTGGATTGTTTCCGTTAGGTTGAACGGTTAAAATACCATTTGTTAATGACATTCCTGTTCCTCCAACGGCATTACCAGCTGTTGTTCCTCTTAGTATTCCATATACTTCACCGGCAACACTACTACTATAACTTCCTAGTCGAAGACCTGATCGATCTGAATCTGAATTTGTAATTCGGGATCCTATCAACGTCATTGCAGATGATCCGCTTGTTGTTGCAGCGTTACGATTAAACACTACGATTTGCGTACCTGAATTATAGCCACTTTCACCTAATAAATTTCGATTACCCAAAAAGTCAACTCCTGGATTAAAGTTAAGTGAGTTTACAACATATACAGGTCTGTTTGCTGGTGTTGATTGTGTTGCATTATTAGATGGTGACGATTGGTCTTTCCAGCTATCCACACTTGATCCGTTAGTCGTATTGGCAATCCCTTTATCTGCTTTCAACCATAAAAATCTACAAGATGTTACATTGGTTGTTGCTTCAACATCACTAATATAAAGACTAACATCACTCAACAATGTACCTACGTTTTGAGTAGTTTCTCGAACACTAAACGTTAAATTACCAGAAGTTACTCCTATCGCTTTTGGTATGGTAAAATAGATAGTAGTTGGTGCTGCTGAAACGCCACAACCTCCAAACGTTTTACTGGCTGCTAAATCATCATTTGAAGCGGCAACATGAGTTGTTGCTCCCATATACTGCAACGTATAATTTTCTTGCAACGAAGGTTTTACAACCGATAAATAATCGGTTCCTGCAAAATTAACACGCACTGTATATGCACGACCAGTTAATGTACAAGAGTTTACGTCTGTTCTTAATGTAAACTTAACCACCATCGATGGTGCATTAGCATCCAATCCCGTAGCGTTATACATTGCTGATGCATTTACACCTGCAGACACGCCTGGTGTTTGCCATTTTAAACTTTTAACTCCTGATACGGTAGTTACATTCATATTAACCAAAGTACCGCCAACTGATAAGTTAATTGGTGCTGGATCCGGACACTGAGATAACCAACCAGTACCTACACAACCTGGAACCTCAAAACTACCTGGTTTACCCTCACCTGAGATATTATACGTATGGTTTGGCCCTGCGTTGTTTGCAATAGTCACCGTTGCATTGTCTGTTGCTAAAGCTGTTGGAGAATATCTCACTATAAAATCTGTTGAAGCATTACCCGCTAATGATGTTGCCGGTTGTGTCACAAATGTAAAGTTGCTACTACTACCTCCTGCAAAATTAACCGGACCTGTACCTGTAAGTCCTAAAGCGATTGTACCAGTATTAGTTATTGTAAACGGTTTATTTCTACCACTGGTCAAAAATACAGACCCAAAATAAGTATTATCTAAACCGCTTATCGCTGTATTACCCGATGGAATTGTAATTCCATTACCAGTAACGGTTAAAGTCGCCGGAATACCTGTACCTCTAATATCAAATCTATAAGGCGAGTTTACTCCCGAATGAACAATGTTTATCGTTGCATTATGAGGACCTACCACTAATGGCGTAAATAACACATTAAATGTTGCAGAACTATTTGCTGGTATTGTTGTAGGCGCACCACTTATACTGAATCGTGCTGCATCAACCCCTCCCAAAGTAACGCTTGTGATACCTAAAGGAGAACCTGTTGTGTTGAATATGGTAAACTGACGTGTGTTTAAAGTTTCGAAATCGGTGTGTTTACTTGCTAGAGGGAATGTATCACCATTTGCAATTTTAACATTATTACCTCGTACTTCAATTTGTTCACGCACTACTCCTGCAATACATACATTATCAACAAATAACCTATCAGTTCCTGCATTTCCTAAACTTTCGATTCTAAAACGTTTATTATTTGTGGTAAAAGGAGGAAAATCGGTTGCATTAACTGTTATGCTTGCAGATCCTTTATATCCGTTTACAAAATCGGTATTTACTACATATGTTTTTAATGTTGTTGGAGTAGCGTTAACAAAGAAAACTACTCTAAAACCTTCGGTACCTGTATAACCTTCTGTTTTGTAATCAAAGGATATTGTAACGGATTCATAGGTTGTAAAATCAAAGTAATTAGTAATTGATGTTTGGTTTGCATTTAAACCTAACGCATTTGCTGTTCCATCAACGTTATAAGCTTGTCTAACCCCATTTGCTAACCATGGTAAAGCATCCACCTCAAAATCTTGACAATTTACTTGATTAATTAAATTATTTAATCCAACACCGCTAATACTGAATACATATGGTGCGTTTTCAGATGAATCTGATGCGATTGTCACTGTTGCCGTACGAGTACCTAATGAACTTGGGTCAAACGTGATTTGGAATGTAGTCTCGCCTGAAGCGGCTAAACTTGCCGATGGCAATGTAGTTACCACAAAATCCGTAGCATGAGCACCGCTAATAGCTACTAACGGAGATCCATTTAATGTTAAAGCGCTACCCCCCACGTTTCTAACCGTAAATGTTCTAACCAAAGTTTGCCCCCCTTCGTACACGTTTCCAAAATTAGTATGATCCGCGAATGATGGAGTTATGTCATTATTTGCAATTGGTAAATCATTTCCTCTTACATTAATTAATGGTAACGTTCTTCGTAAACCTGTAATACATACGTTATCTAAATATACGATACGACCTGCAGTTCCATTAACTTTAAATCTAAAACGATTACGCAAGCTTTTAAAATTAAAATCTTTCGCATATACTCGAACCGTTCCTGTTTTTGGTATTGAATTTGTAAAATCGGTGTCTACTTGAAACGTTTTTTGAACAATTAACAAACTCGTACCCGAATTATCGGTGTATTGCACATCAAATGTTTGAACCCCAGTAAATCCTTGCGCTCTAAAATCAAATGATAATTCTACATACTCATAGTTACTGAAGTCCATATCGGTTGTTTCGGTATATTCCGCATTTTGGATACGCAATGATTGATTGGTTCCATTGATTGAAAACGGTACTGCTACCCCGTTACCAACAGACCAAGTACCAACTCCTGTTTCAAAATCTTCACAATTAACAGATGTAGTTGATGGATTTGTTCCACGACCCTGTATATCAAACACGTATGGATTACTTTTCGGGTCATCGCTTGAGATTGTAACAGTTGCAGTTCGTATACCTAGTGCCGTTGGTGTAAACGTAATTACAAATGGTGAAGAACTATTACCGAATACCTGATCAGAAGGCATCGTAGTTACCACAAATTCGGACGCATTAGTACCGCTGATTACAACTTTAGGTATGCCTGTTAGCGTTAATGTAGGCCCACCTAAATTCGCTACCGTTAACGTTTTAGGTGTATTTGAACCTAAATTTACATTTCCGAAATCTGTATTATCAACAACCGTTGGCGTTTTATCATTATTTGGTACAACAACCGCATTACCCTGTACCTGAATAATCTGTTTACGAATACCTGTAATACAAATATTATCAATATAAATCACATCGGTAGCAGCGTTACCTTGGCTGGATATACGCCACATTTCATTAGCGCCTGTAAAAAATGTAGGGTGATCAATAGCGTTTACGGTTACACTCACCCTGCCTTTTACACCATTATAAAAATCTACATTTACATCTAATTCATCCATCTCCAACCACCAAACACCACCACTTGTTGATCTAAACACTCTAAAACCTTCTGTACCTGTATAACCCTCTGTTTTGAAGTCGAAAGTTAAGGTACAAGAAAAATAATCATTTAAATCAAAAATATCACTTGTAAGCGATTGATTTGATTCCAATCGCATAGCGTTAGATACTGATCCTGTTACATTATAGGATTGTACTGTACCCGGACCCGTAATCCATGGAGCTACTGGATTAAGTACATTGTCAAAATCTTGGCACACTATTGTAGTAATATCCCCAACTATACCCTCTCCGCTAATATCAAAGACAAAAGGATTTTTAGTCGTATCATTCGACGTGATTGTAACCGTAGCTGTACGGATACCTATTGCACTTGGGTTAAATGTAATTTGAAAAGATGATGTTGCTGAAGCTCCAATACTTGCTGAAGGTTGTGTAGTCACAACAAAGTCAGCTGCATTTGTACCTGAAATTTGTACACGTGGAGTACCTGTTAAATTTAAAGCAGTACCTCCAACATTTTTAATGATAAAAGTATTTATTATAGTACCTCCATCATGATACATTTTCCCAAAATTAGTGAGATCCGCTGGATTTGGTGTAGTATCATTGTTTTCAATTTTAAGATTATTTCCACTTATAGAAATTAATGGAAGCTCTCTTCTGTAGCCTGTTATACATACGTTGTCGATGTATAACATTCTAGCAGCTGAACTTCCGTTACTTTTTATTATAAAGCGTTCGTCTGCACCACTAAAATCATAATCCTTAGCATATACACGTACCGTTTTAGTACCTGAAATATTGTTATCAAAATCAACTGATACCTGATTAACTTGTAGAATGCTATACAAACTAGTCCCTGCATTTTCACTAAAACGAATATCAAAGGTTTGCCCTCCTGTATATCCCAATGCTTTATAATCAAATGTTAATTCTACAAACTCATAATTATTAAAGTCTAAATTAGCCGAGGTAATTAATCCAGCATTTACAATTTGGTACGATTGAGTGGTGTGATTTACAGCATATGCTTGTAACGCACCTCCCGACCAAATACCTGATGTCGCTTGAAAATCTTCGCAATTTAAATTTGTGGTTGAAACATTAGATCCTTTACCTTGTATAGCAAAAACATACGGGTTATCTGTTGGATCTGAATTCGCAATTGTAATAACCGCATTACGCATACCCAACTCCGTTGGGGTAAATGTAACTTGGAACGTACTGGTTGACAATCCAGGTATGTATGCGTTTGGCAAAGTGGTAACCACAAATTCCGACGCGTTAGCTCCGCTCACTACCACACGTGGTGTACCTGTTAAGTTTAACGCAGGCCCACCTGTGTTATTAATGGTAAACGTACGAACAAAACCGCCTCCTAAATTCACATTTCCGAAATCGGTATGATCCGAAGATGTAGGGGTTAGATCACGATTGGCAATCGGCGTACTGTTTCCTTCTATTCGGAAAGATGGTTTTAAAACGCCTGAAATACATACATCATCTACATATAAGGTTCTACCCGCGTTACCTAAACTCACAATTCTAAATCGATTGTTATTTGGGATGCTAAAATCGAAATCCGTAGAGTTAACTGTAACACTTACAATTCCTCTTTTTAAATTTTCGAAATCAGTATCAACTACTAAATTTTTAACTACAACTGAGGCACCTCCTACTAAGAAATCTACTCTAAACCCTTGACCTGTTGTATAACCAACTGTTTTATAATCAAAAGTAATGGTTGCGGTTAAATAGTTGGATAAATCAAAATAATTGGTAATTGAACTCTGATTACTCACAATACTCAACGCATTTGTAGATCCATTTACATTGTATGCTACTTGTGTACCTGGAGTGTTCCAAGGTGTAATAGCCGACTCAAAATCTTGACAATTTATGGCTGCCAGTTGCCCTATAGTTCCTGTACCTTCGATGGTAAACACATACGGCGAATTGGAAGCATCATTAGAAGTTATTGTTAATATCGCGGTACGTAAACCTAAAGCAGTAGGTGAAAAAGTCACTACAAATGTAGAGTTGCTTGATCCTGCTACAGACGCTGCTGGTTGTGTTGTTACCACAAATTCAGAAGCATGTGCACCACTTACAGCCACACGAGGTGTTCCTGTTAAATTTAATGCCACTCCTCCAATATTTTGAACCGTAAACGTACGAGCAATTGAACCTCCTCCTGAATAAATTTGACCAAAATCAGTATGTTTCATTAAGGAAGGTGCCGTTGCTATACTGTTATTAATTAACAAACCATTTCCTCTTACCACAATTTTAGGTTCATTACTAATATACCCTGTAATACATACTTTATCTATGTTTACAAAACGAGCCACATTGTTACCTGTGGTACGAATTCTGAATCTTTCGTTATTACCTGTAAAATCATAATCGGTATACGTTACTCGTGCTACAACTGTAGTACTTATCGCATTGGTAAAATCAATATCCACCAAACTGGATGCTATTTGATTATATGTAATACCGTTATCATCCGAAAATTCAATAATAAAACCTTGACCCGGTAAATACGCTTGACCTTTATAGTCAAAAGAAATTTCTACAAATTCATACGGTGTTAAGTTTAAATTACTTGTAGTCGTATTTTCTAAACTTAATAAACGTAATGAGTTGGTTGTTCCGTTTACTGTAACCGCTTGGCGAGTTCCTCCAGTCCAAATGCCCATACTAGATTCATAATCTTCGCAATTTAAATTAACAGTAAAGGCATTTGTACCTTTTCCGCTAATTGCAAACACATATGATGGCGACGAATCATCATCGCTATTAATTGTAATTACTGCATTTCGTAAACCTAAAGCACTCGGTGTAAAAGTAACCTGAAATGTGGTAAAACTAGCCCCTGCAACTGAAGCAGCAGGTGGTGTTGTCACCACAAAGTCTGAAGCATTCGCCCCTGTAATTTGTACCCTAGGCGTTGCTGTGAAATTTAATGTGGCACCCCCAAGATTATTTACTCTAAAAGTACGCACTAAACTACCCGGCTGAATCACATCTCCAAAATCTGTGTGATCTAAAACCGATGGTGTTAAATCTCCTTTTGTAATTACTGTTGAATTTCCAACAAGTACAATTTGTGATTTGGTAATACCTTGTATACACACATCATCAATATGTACTATATCTGTAGCCGCATCTCCTACACTAACAACTCTAAAACGAGAGGTTGCTCCTAACGTAAAATTATAATCTGCCGCGGTAACACTCAAACTAACGGTTCCTTTTGTACCGTTTGTTAAATTTGTACTAACATCATACGTACCTATAGTCGTGTAAGTTGTACCGTTATCGGTAAATTGTACGTTAAAACCTTCCGTACCCGTATAACCTGCTGTTTTATAATCAAAACTTATGGTTACAATTCTATAATTAGCCAAATTAAACGCCGTTGAGGTTAAAGTTTGTGTATTATTTGCCGCATACGATCGTACCGCATTTACTTGACTAGTTGCTATAACATTACCTCCTGACCATGTAATTAACGGAGCAGGTGTTGCACCTGTTTCAAACGTATTACAAACACCATTTACATTCTGAACCACTCCATCAACCCCTGTACCTTGTATGGTAAATGTGTATGGATTACGCGTTGGATCGTCACTTGGTATTGTAACAGTTGCGGTTCTTACCCCTAATGCTGATGGAGTAAATCGGATAAAAAAGTTATTGGTCCATCCAACAGGAAGTGATGCTGCTGGTTGCGCTGTAACCACAAAATCCGCAGCATTAGGACCACTGATAGTTGCACGTGGCGTACCTGTCATATTTAACACCGTATTACCAATGTTTTCGATAGTAAACATACGGGTTACACTACCTGCGCCAATCTGATATGCGGGTCCAAAATCAGTATGATTAGACAAGGAAGGAATCAAATCTCCATTAACAATCGTTAGTCCTTTTCCTTTTAAATTTATTTTAGAAGTGTTATCCCGATATCCGGTTATACAAACATCATCTATAAAGACATCTCTATTGGAGGTCGATTTTCCTAAAAATCGAAACTGACAATTACCGCCACCAAATTTATATGTCGATGCATTTACTCTAAGATTTATGGTTCCTGCTTGTCCATTGGTTACATGCACCCCTTCAATATAATTGGCTATTTCGGTAAAAGTAGTCCCTCCATTATCGCTAAACAATACGGCAAAACCTTGGCCGTCTTGATACCCTAAGGTACGGTAATGAAAAGTAATCTCGGCGAAATCATACAACCTCAAATCTAAATTGCTTGTTGTACCTGTTTCTACGTTTCTAACGCGGTATGTGTTTGGTGTTCCGTTAATATTTGTGGCTACTCGTCTATTTGGCGTGAAAATACCTGAATTCACCTCAAAATCTTCACAATTTAGGACAGCACTAGTGGCGCTCATTCCTTTTCCAAAAACATCAAAAACATATGGATTATTAGTACCCGAATCATTAGCAATGGTGATGGTTGCACGACGTAAGCCCAGTGCGCTTGGGGTGAATCGAACTTGAAATGTCGAAGTTCCTAAAGCAGCAACAAAAGCATTTGGCATTGCTGTAACTGTAAAGTCTGCAGCGTTAACACCACTTATAACCACTCTTGGTGTACCTGTTAAATTTAAAGTTGTTAAACTTGGATTAACAATAGTAAAAGTACGTGTAAAATTTGCGGCCTTAATAACTGTTCCAAAATCAGTATGATTTGTTGCTACTGGTGTCGCGTTACCGTTAGTTATTACTACCGAATTTCCTTCTACCTGCATACTTGACTTGATAACCCCACTCACACACACATCATCAATATGTACACGATCCCCATTGGCGTTACCATTACTTTCGACTCTAAAACGAGAAGTCGCTAAAGAAAAATCATAATCCGCTGCGCTAACAATCGCTGTAGCAATACCTACTGCTCCGTTAACAAAATGTGTGTTTACTTGAAAGTTTGCTATGGTTGAGTACGATGCACCTCCGTTATCACTAAAACGAATTCTAAAACCTTCTGTACCGGTATAACCTAAAGTTCGGTAATAAAACGTGATAACCGCTTGTCCGTAATTAGATAGATTGATGTTATTTGTATTTACAAAACCTCCGTTTCGAACACGATAGGCAACAGGAGTTCCGTTTACATCATAAGTCAAACGTTGGTTTCCTGTGTCAGGGCTACCTGCCGATGTCCAAATACCCGAATTGACTTCAAAAGTTTCACAATTAATATCGACAACCGCACCTGGTACTCCTGTTCCGCTAACTGCAAATCGATATGGATTTTTGGTTGTATCGTTATTCGCTATTGAAATGGTTGCTGTTCTTAACCCTAAAGCACCCGGTATAAAACGAACCTGAAAAGTGGTGGTTGCTGATGCCGCAATCGTTGATGCAGGCGCAACTGTTACTACAAAATCTCCTGCGTGAGCACCAGATACACTTACCAAAGGCGACCCTGTTAAATTTAAAGTAGTACCTCCTAAATTTCTAATGGTAAACGTACGTGTTAAACCAGCACCTTGTGTGTATACATATCCAAAATCACTGTGGTTAACCAAAGATGGAGCTACACTATTGTGTGCTACTGTATTGTTGTTTCCCCTAACATTTATTTTTGGAGCTGTACTGTTAAATCCGTGCACGCAAAGATTATCTACATATACCCGATCTAAATTATTATCATTTACTACAGCTCCAGCAATACGTATTTGGTTGTTACCTCCATTAAAATTAAAATCCCGAGAATCAATACGAACAGTAATGGTTTGGCTAACATTGTTTATTAGGCCTGTATCTGGTGTGTATTCTGCAATGGTAACAAAACTTGTACTTGCATTATCTTTAAACTCCACGCTAAACCCTTCGTCTAACGTATAGTTTTCAGCTTTATAATCAAATGTAACTTCTATAAATTCGTAAGCGCTCAAATTTATATTACTCGTAGCTCTAGAATTTGCTTGAGTGATTGCAAAAGATCGGTTTGTACCATTTACATTGTAAGCACTATTAGTACCTGTACCCCATATGGTACCAAATCCTGCAGCATCATTGGTTTGAAACTCTGCACACGACACATTAACGGTTGTCGCATTTACTCCTCTTCCTTTAATATCAAAAACATATGGATTCGTTCCTGCAGTCGAGTTAGCAATAGTCACTCTTGCTGTATGCGCGCCTAATCGTGTTGGTGCAAATGTAATTTGAAATGTGCGATTTTGTTGTCCTAAAACAAAATTTGCAGATGGCTGCGCTGTAACTGTAAAACTTGCCGCATCAGCCCCAGATATTTGTACTATAGGTACAGCTGTTAAATCAACTGTAGGTCCCCCTATATTATCTATGGTAAATGTTCTTACTAAGGTAGCTGCTTCTGTCACATCACCAAAATCGGTATGATCAGTAAGCGAAGGAGTAAAATCATTATTCGCAATGGTAACATTATTTCCTTTTAAAGCAATGGCTTGATTAGGGATTCCTCGGATACATACATTATCAAAAAACACACGATCTGAATTGGCATTACCGAGACTATGTACTCTAAACCTTGCTTCTCCTGATTGGAAATTATTTCCTGCAGCAGGAATACCAATATTAACTACACCTAACAATCCATTATCAAAATCAGCACCCACAGTAAAAGTGCCTATAGTAGACCATGTTGCTGCTCCATCACTACTGTATCTAACCATAAAGCCTTCTGTACCTGTGTAGCCTGCATTTCTATAATCAAAAGTAATACTTGCAAAAGTATAGTTGGATAAGTTTATATTACTACCCGTTGTCGTCCATTGTTGATTGACGCGTTGCATAGAATATACCGATCCATCTCCTAAATCCTGCATAACTCTATTTCCTCCCCAATTCCAAATACCTGATGACGCTTCAAAATCTTCACAATTAATATCTACCAATGCGCCGTTAACCCCAGTACCATGAACACCAAAAACATACGTAGAATTTGTAGCGTCGTTATTTGTTATGGTAACAGTAGCTGTTCGAATACCTAATGCTGTTGGAGTAAATGTAATTTGAAAAGTAGCACTACCTGATGCAGCTATTGGTGAGGTGGGTACCACAGCTACTGAATATTCAGAGGCGTGAGCTCCGCTAATTGCAACCATTGGTGCTCCTGTTAAATTTAAAGCGGCACCTCCTTTATTTTCGATAGTAAACGTACGGGTTAATGATGTCGCATTGGCATATACAAATCCAAAATCCGTATGATTAACTAACGAAGGCGTCATATCGCCATTTGCAACACTGTAATTATTTGCTCTAACATTTATTTTTGGTACATTATTAATATATCCGTGTATACAAATGTCATCTATATAAACAATGTCTGTGGTAAATGTACCTCGACTGGTAATTCTAAACTGTTCGTTATTACCTGCAAAATTATAATCCGAAGCATTAATCCGAGCGGTAAAAGTACCTGCCGTTCCGTTAATAAAATCAGTACCTGCAACATAGTCTGCAACATCAAAGTAAGTAGTTCCGCTATGATCTTTAAACTGCAAAGCAAACCCTTCTCCATCGGCATAACCAGCTGTTCTGTAATTAAATGTAACTTCTACAAATTCGTAATTAGTAAAATTAAACGCCGTAGTTGTTGCGGTTTGTATGTTATTACGATTCATGGAATTTGTAGTACCGTTGATATTTATCGCCGATCTTGCCGTTGTCCATATACCTGTATTTACCTCAAAACCTTCGCAATTTAACATCACAGTTGCTCCATTTATGCTTCGCCCCGAAATATCAAAAACAAAAGGATTGTTGGTACTCGTATCATTTGCAATAGTTATAGTAGCATGATGCATACCCAAACGTGTCGGACTAAATGTTACTTGAAAAGTCGTTGTTTGTTGCCCGTATATTTTAGAGGCTGAAGGAACAGCAGTTACCACAAAAGATGCAGCATCAGCTCCTGATACAGCAACTATTGGAGTTCCTGTTAAATTATAATGTACACCACCTGGATTTTCTATTGAAAAAGTTCGCACCAAAGTTGATCCATTGTTTACATCTCCAAAACTAGTATGATCCGTTAACGATGGCGTTTTATCGTTATTAGTGATTGAGGTATTATTTCCTTTAATAGCAAAAGCTTGTTTACCTACCCCTGAAATACAAACGTTATCAAAATAAAGAAGATCTGTAGCTGCATTTCCAATACTTTCTATTCTAAAACGCGCTGTTCCTAATGAAAAATTATATGGAGAAACTCCCGTATCTTCCACCGTTAAAGTAATCATCCCTTGAGCTGATAAATTAAAATCGGTTTCCACTTGATACGTTGCTAATGTAATGTAAGAAGCACCCGCATTATCACTAAAACGTACCATAAAACCTTCTGTACCTGTATATCCTAAAGCTTTATAATCAAAAGTTATAGTAGCGTTATGGTACGTTGATAAGTTAATGTTTGAAGTTGATGCCGCCTGAATATTATTAACTGAATACGATGTTGGCGAACCACTTACGTTGAATGCAGGACGTGCCCCACCCGTCCAAATCACTCCTGTTGCACTTTCAAAAGTTTCACAATTGTTTGCGATAGAAGGCACCAATGTTGTTACCCCTAAACTACCTACACCACTAATAGCAAAAGTATACGGGTTTTTGGTTGCTTGATCGTTTGCTATATTAATTGTTGCCACACTCAAACCAACCGCACTTGGTGTAAACTGCACAACCATGGTTGACGAAGCCCCAGGCGCTATTACGGCACTCGGTGAAGTAGTGATCGAAAAATCAGCTGCACTAGCTCCTGTAATGGTTATTGCGCCTAAATTTAACGGTACTTCTCCTAAATTTTGAATCGTGAATGTACGAGTGGTATTAGCTCCCGTTGCATCTATCTGTCCGAAATCCGTATGATCTAATAAAGTCGGAACAGTCGAACCTGATGGAATGTTAAAAGTATTACCTACCACATTGATGGTTGACGTTGCATTTCGGTATCCAATAATACAGATATCATCCAGATAAACTAAATAAGCATTATTAGTTCCTAAACTGGTAATTCTAAAAATATTATTACGACCTTTAAAATTACTAGTGGCCGCATTTACTCTAAATGTTTTGGTAGCACTTTGTAATAAAGTTAGGTTAGTGCCAACCAAAAATTCCCCTAAAGTAGTATAAATGGATCCACCATTATCACTAAATTCTACTCGAAATCCTTGCCCCGCAATATAACCTTGCGCATTAAAATCAAAATTTAAATCTACATAGTCATAATTATCAAAATTCAAAAGAGATGTAGTTGCAACATCGATGTTTCGTAATCGATAAGCTCTTGCTGATCCATTAGCAGCTGTATTGGCTAAATCAGTACCCCCAGACCATGGTGTGTTTGTTGCGGCTACTTCAAAATCTTGACAAAACAAAACACTTGATACGGTATTATTACCCAATCCTTTAACGTTAAACAAATACGTTGGAATTTGATTGTCATTTGTTACCACACTAACATTTGCACTACGTTCACCCAATGCGGACGGTGTAAATGTAATCTGAAAAGTAGTAGACGCCCCTCCTTGTAAAACAGCCGCTGGTGGTGTCGTAACCGCATAATCCGCAGCGTTTAATCCTGTTATATTAACAGCACTTATAGTTAATGGCGCTGCGCCTGTGTTATTAATAGTATAGGTACGTACTAAAGTGCTCCCTAAATTAACCGCACCAAAATTAGTATGATCGGTTAACGAAGGTGTTAAATCATTATTAGCAATGGTAACCGAATTACCTTGTACTTGCGCCGTTGGTCTAACAATACCCCTAACACATAAATTATCAATATAAACAATATCGGTTGCTGTGTTTCCGTTTCCGATTATTTGAAACCTAGCATTTGTAACATTAAAATTATACGATATGTTTGACAAATTAACAACAACACTTCCTGTTACTAAATTTTGAAAATCCGTACCAACAGTATAAGTAGCTACTGTAACATACGGCCCTCCATCGCTATATTGAACTAAAAAACCTTCCGTACCTGTATATCCTTCTGTTCTAAAATCAAAAGAAACCGTAGCAGAAACATAATTAGTTAAATCCTGATTAGGAGAATATATGCTTTGGGTATTAGAATACAAACGAAATGAATTAGATGATTCGTCCACATTATATCCTACTCGAGTAGGACCTCCAACCAAAACCCAGGGCGCGTTATTGACCTCAAAATCTTGGCAAGCCACAATAGTTGATGACAATCCTACGGTACCTGTACCTTGTATCATAAATAAAAACGGATTACCAGTAGGATCGTCGTTCTCGATCGTAACTAATGCTTCACGTAAACCAACAGCACTTGGGTCAAACTCAATCACAAATGTGGTTGATGCAGACCCTGCTATTGAAGATGATGGCATTGCAGTAACCGTAAAATCACTCGCGTGTGTACCTGTAATAGCTACTAAAGGCGCACCTGTTAAGCCTAAAGAAGCAACACCTAAATTACGTATGGTAAACGTACGTGCACGAACACCCGTGGTAACATATACTTGATCAAAATCAGTGTGATTACCTAAACTTGGTGTGATTGAATTATTGGCTATTGTTAAATTTTTACCCCTAACATTAATTTTTTGATTTGCGCCATTAAATCCTGTAATACATAAATTATCTACATTAATGTAACGCGCATTATTTGCTGATTCACATTGAATACGAAAACGAGAAGTACCCGCGTTGAAATTAAAATCAGTTGCATTCACCCGAACAGTAACCGTACCCACAACTCCATTTACGAAATTGGTAGTCCAAAATTTTCGATCTAAAACTCGATAAGCACTTGTACCTGCATTATCTGTAAACTGAACACTAAATGATTGAGCTGCGGCATTAAACCCTGTAGCTCTATAATCAAAAGAAAATTCAACAAATTCATACGGGCTTAAATTGATATTTGACGTAGTAGCATGTTCTTGGTTTATGATGCGAAATGAATTGGTCGAACTGTTAATATTCACCGCTTCATTACCTATAGTCGTGTTACCCGCTGTCCAAATCCCTACACCCGACTCAAACCCAATACAACTTACCGACACTGTCGAAGGATTATACCCTATACCTTGTATATGAAACACATACGGATTTTTACCCGCTCCTGGATCATTATTAGCAATACTTACAATTGCTTTACGCATTCCCAATTGCGAAGGCGTAAAAGTAACCTCAAAAGTAGTCGAACTACTTGGAGCAACTGGTGAAGTTGGCAATACGGATACCGAAAAATCAGCAGCATTTACACCTGTAATATTCACAAGAGGCGCCCCTGTTAAAGTAAGAGAATTTGTGATATGTGTATTTTGAATCGTAAATGTACGTGCTAAGGCCGAAGACAAATTAACCATACCAAAATCCGTATGATCTGCATCAACAGGTGCTTGATCGTTATTAGCAATAGTTGTAGCGTTACCTTGCACATTAATTGTTTGTGCTTGACCTATAGTTAAGATCATTAACATAGCTAAAAGAAACACACCTTGTGTTTTGCTTTTAGCAAAAGTTAAAACAGTAGAGAGTAATTTTGTATTCATATATTGGGCGTTATTAAATTCAATATTTATTTTTGAAATGAGTATTAAAATTAACAAAAAAATAACAGATAACCAGTTTTATTAACTCTTTTTTTTACTGTACAAAAAAAAAAAAAACAAGTCCCATAAACCCCTGATATTTAAGCAAAAAATTGAATTTTACCATCTCAAAACTCAATTTATTTATCCCTATATTTGAAGAACCATTTCTTATTTTATGCCAAATACAACTTTACTTTCTGTTAAAGAACTCGAAATTTCCTTCCTAAAAGAGAAAAAACACATTCCTGTTGTCAAAAAAATTAGCTACGATGTGTTGCCCAATGAGATTGTCGGTATCGTTGGAGAATCTGGTTCGGGCAAATCAGTTTCCTCACTTGCCGTAATGGGACTGTTACCAACAGGCATTTCAAAAATCAGCAACGGAACAATTATGTTTGAAGGGAGTGACATTACACACTACACCAACTCTGAATTTCGAAAAATCCGCGGCAAACAAATCAGTATGATTTTTCAGGAACCAATGAGTTCGTTAAATCCATCGCTAAAATGTGGCTATCAAGTCTCTGAGATTTTGCAGGAGCATAGTGATTTATCTTCGCAACAAATCAAAAACGAAGTTTTACAATTGTTTGAAAAAGTAAAACTCCCCCAGCCTGAAAAAATTTATAACAGTTATCCGCACCAAATCAGTGGCGGACAAAAACAACGCGTGATGATTGCCATGGCAATTGCTTGCAAACCCAAACTTTTAATTGCGGATGAACCTACAACGGCTTTGGATGTAACCGTTCAAAAAGAAATAATTTTATTGCTGAAAGAATTACAGCAAGAAACTCAAATGAGCATCTTATTTATTACCCACGATTTGTCTCTTATTAGTGAAATATCCGATCGTGTGTTGGTGATGTACAAAGGCGAAATTGTCGAGCAAGGTGCCATTGCAGATGTTTTTAAAAACCCACAAAACACCTACACACAAGCCTTAATTAGTTCGCGACCTTCATTAGACGTTCGATTAAAAAGATTGCCTACCATTAAAGACTATTTAGAAAAAAATGTTCCTTCTGAAATTGTAACAACTCAAGACCGTTTTGATTTCCATCAAAAATTATACGCCACTACACCCCTACTTGAAGTTAAAAATGTAGAAAAAGAATATTTTTCCAGCGCTGGTTTTTTCGGAAAATCAACTTCGTTTAAAGCGGTTAATGATGTAAGTTTTACATTATACGAAGGAGAAACCTTGGGGTTAGTTGGCGAATCGGGTTGCGGAAAATCCACCTTAGGCAATGCCATTTTGCAATTGGACAAAGCCACCGCAGGACAAATTTTGTACAAAGGCAATGACATCACAAAACTTAATAAAGATGAACTACGAGCGCTCCGCAAGGAAATTCAAATCATCTTTCAGGATCCGTACTCGTCTCTTAATCCCAAAATAACCGTCGGAAATGCGATTATGGAACCGATGCAAGTACACAACTTATATGCAAACAACGCCGAACGCAAACAAAAAGTACTTGAAATTTTAGAACGTGTGGGATTATCCGAAGAACATTTTAATCGCTATCCGCACGAATTTTCGGGCGGACAACGCCAACGAATCGGAATTGCACGAACCATTGCCTTGCAACCCAAACTTATCGTATGTGACGAGTCGGTTTCGGCATTGGATATTTCGGTTCAAGCACAGGTTTTAAATTTGTTAAATGAATTAAAAGAAGATTTTGGGTTTACCTATATCTTTATCTCGCACGATTTGGCGGTTGTTAAATATATGTCCGACCAAGTTTTAGTCATGAATAAAGGAAAAGTAGAAGAAATAAATGATGCCGACGAACTGTATGCAAACCCGCAAAAAGAATACACCAAAAAATTAATCGCCGCCATACCAAAAGCATAAAAGCTAAAAAAACAAGATGTCAAATCAAATTAAAAATACAGCTGAAATTTTAGCTAAGTTGGAAATCTCTTCATTGAATCCGATGCAAGAGGAAGCTTTAGATACCATTTCCAAAAACAACAATACAATTCTTTTGTCTCCGACTGGATCGGGAAAAACAGTTGCCTTTTTGTTACCGATAATTGCCGATTTAAACCCCGACAAACAAGAAGTTCAAACCTTAATATTGGTACCATCCCGAGAGCTTGCTTTACAAATCGAACAAGTAATCCGCGTTATGGGAACCGGATTTAAAGCGAATGCCGTTTACGGAGGGCAATCGGGAGCAAAAGACAAATTAACACTCAATCATTTACCTGCCATATTAATCGGAACACCCGGTCGAATTGCGTCGCATTTAGAACGAGAAACATTTGATCCTGCCACGATAAACACCTTAGTTTTAGACGAATTTGATAAATCATTAGAGATTGGTTTTGAAACCGAAATGAGAAGCATTATCAAAACCTTATCCGGATTAAAAAAACGCATTTTAACCTCAGCAACTTTTGGTGTAGAAATCCCAAATTTTATAGGATTGCAAAAACCGATAGAGATTAATTATTTAAGTTCAGAAAAACCTAAAAAACTGGAAATCAAACGGGTGCTTTCGCCAGAAAAAGACAAACTCGTTACTTTAGTAAATACCATTTGTCATATCGGCAACAAACCCGGAATTGTTTTTTGCAACTACAAAGATACCATTGATCGGGTGAGCGAATTTTTGACCCAACATAACATCGAACACAGTTGTTTTTATGGCGGTATGGAGCAAATCGATCGCGAAAAATCACTATTACAATTTCGTAACGGATCCAATCAATTACTCATTGCTACCGATTTAGCGGCACGTGGGATTGACATCCCCGAATTGGCATTTATCATCCATTACCAACTTCCATTTAAAGAAGAAGAATTTACACACCGTAACGGTCGTACAGCTCGGATGCACCAAAAAGGAATTGCGTATGTCATTCATTGGGATAAAGAAACGCTACCTGAGTTTATGGGTGATTATCCCATTCAAACTTTAACAAAAGCCCCGATCCCAAAACCTACGGAATGGAAAACCGTCTTTATTTCAGGAGGTCGAAAAGATAAAATATCCAAAGGAGATATCGCAGGTTTGTTTTGCAAACAAGGTAACCTGACCCAAGATCAAATTGGCGCTATTGAGCTGCAACAAAATTGCGCATACGTAGCTGTGCATCGCTCTAAAGCAAACCAACTTATTCAGTTGGTTAACAACAGTAAATTAAAAAATAAAAAAGTCCGAATTACGTTATTATAATAACATTTACTTTAAAAAATGATCCGCTAAGATACGTAAACCCGCGTAAGCAATTACAAAAACAGTTATACGCCTAACCGCCTGTTGTGACAAAAATTTAAGATTAGTTCGTGCTCCAATTTGTCCTCCCAACCAAACAATCGGAAGTACTAAAATCAAAAAATTCCAATCAAAGGTAAAATCAGGTTGTTGATATTGCCCTACCAAACCTGAAATAGAATTTACCAAGATAAAAAAACTAGCTGTAGCAGCTATTTTTTTAGCCGTATCCCATTGTGTCAAATGCAATAATGGAGCTAAAAAAATTCCACCACCAATCCCCACCATACCCGACAACAAACCGATACTTCCCCCATACAAAACACTTTTAAGATTCGAATGTTTTTTAAAAGTTTCTGTAGTAATTTTTGTATAGGAAAACCACATAAAAACAGCACTCAAAACAAGGGTTACACCTAATAAAACAAAGAAAAAATCTTTTTGAATTTTCATATAACCTCCAATAAAAGACATCGGAATAGAAGCCACAACCAGCGGAATTACTTTTTTGAAATTGAGTTCATTTTCTTTTATAAAAAGAATTGTGCTACCCGTCACGACAATCACATTACAAATCAAAACAGTAGACCGTATGTGTATAAAACTCAAAGCGGTAAAACTCAATAATGCCAAATAACTCGAGCCGCCTCCAAAACCAACAGAAGCATATATTAATGCTATAAAAAAAAAGGCTAATAACACTTCCCAGTATTGATTTGCGTATGATAATATAGATTGAAATTCTATCATAAACAGCAACTTATTTCCTCTTAGAAGGCAATAAAATGATAGGAATTTCAAACTTAGACGTCACAGGCAAACCTTTCTTAATAGCAGGATATACTTTAGGAAAATCAACCAATTTAGTATGTATTATTGAATCTATCTTTTTCTGTTCAAACTCAGAAGTACCCGTAGGATATTTAGTACCAAAAAGCAATTGATTATCCGCTGTAATAGTCACTATTAACTTCACCGTATCTAATTTAGTATAAATAGCAAAATCAGATTTTCGCAATAATTTGGTATAAATCGAATCCGACATGATTGCAAAAAAACATTCCTTTTTTAATGCTCTTGATCTAAAAATAGTACAAGGTTCAACCATTGGTAATTCATCTACCTCACTCCAATCAATTTTCTTGATTTCGTGATCAAACCATTGCTTAAAAACGGGAGGTTGCTTTATCAACTCACAAGAAGATAAAACAAGTATAACCACACAAAAAAAAAGCAGTTTGCCTTTCTTAAACATCCGAATTCAATTATTTAAACGTAAATATAATAATAATACACATATATCGGTTTAAAGCATAAAAAAAGGCTCGCCAATTGGCGAGCCTTTTAAAATTTGACACTAGTTTTTAAGCTTAGTTTTTTGTGATGGTAGCTGTTTTAGCACTTACATCAAAAGTAACTGTATAATTACCCGCAGTAGCTACAGGTAAATTAGCCCCATCTTTTGTTAATGCACCTAATGCTCCACCATAATTAACACCCCAAGCATCATCAGCTCTAAATTTATATTCACCTACAATCAAATCTAATTTAATTGATAATGATTTTATAGAAGCATCCCATGTCATATCCGTATCTGCATTCCATCCACCAGGAGTAGCAGATCCTATGATACCCCATGTTTGAAGAACAAAAGAATACTCTAATTTCTCTAAGTTAACAGTAACAAAATACAATCCTTTACCATCTAACTCAATATCAGCACCTGTTAAATCTAATGTACCTTTAACAGATCCAACACCATAGTTTTTACCATCCCAATTAGGTTGATTTACTATCTTAAATTTAGAAGCCCCCATCATATAAACATACCCTTCATAAATTGGTTTATCTTGACCTGCCTTTAAAGTAAGCATAGGTGCAGTTGCTGGAGCCCAATCACTACCATAACCACTTGCCGCTTGATAACCACCTGGTACATATAAGAATGGTGCATTTACAACAACTTCTTCAACATATTTAAATGTTTTAGCTTTAAATGTAACCACTTTAGAGTATAATTTTGTCTCTCCTAAAACAGACTCTAATCTTATATCAAAAGTACCTTCATCTCCAATTGCCAATCCAAAAGATGTAATTAACAAATCATTTAAATCTTTTTCAGAAACGCCTACTTGCGTAGTAGTTGTCTCAGCTCCTAATTTAAAAGCACCGCTATCAAAACCAGCTCCAGTCTTAGCGATATATGCTTGGTATTTTACTACACCTTCTTTAACATAATCAGACTCTAACCACGAAATGTTCAATGCTTCGTTTTTAGCTGTTGATTGACCCATTTTAACATCTACAGTATTTGTAATAGGAGTCAATAAAGTCGGCGCTACATCTACAGTAATAGCCGCTTTTACTGGACGATCTTCGACATCGTCGATTGTACAAGAGGAGAACAAAGTTACCCCTAGTAACAAAAATGTTATATTTTTTAAAATATTCATAGTAATATAATTAAAATTATTGTTTTACTAAAGTAGCTTTATACTTTCTAGGCGTACTTAAATCTAAAGAAACTTTATACGTACCATCGCTAGCTACTGATAAGTCACCTCCTCCTAAAGTTAATTTATCTAAAGATCCTCCAAAATTTAAATCCCAAGCATCGTTTGCTCTAAACTTAAATTTATCTGCTGTTAAGACAATTGTAATTTCATATTTAACATCCTTAATATTATAGGTCATATCAATATCCATTACACCGCCATCAGGCCATCCATTTGGAGTTGCGGCTCCTGTTATAGCCCAATCTGTTTTCTTTAAACTGTATGTCATAGCATCTGTATTAACTTTAACGTAATACAGTCCAGCTTCAGCAACAGCAATTGCAGGGCCATCAACAGACAACACACCACCTGAACCACCATAATTAACACTTGGTCTCGCTTTATCTCTAAAAGCAGGCTTAAATGAAGTCGCTGCGTTAAAATATACAAATCCTTCAAAATCCTTAACCGCTGGTAAACTTTCTTCTAAGGCAGCGGCTTTATCAATCGTATTATTTTCACCATAACCACTAGCTGATTGGAAATCCCCTAAGATGTATAATCTATCTGGAGTAGTTTGATACGGCTTGATTTTTAAGGTAATGATATTTGACCATTGCGATAATTGCGGTGAAGTAGATTGTCCCAAAAATGAACGTACTTTAATATCAAAGCTTTCAGGAGAAAATGGTATAGCTCCTAACAAACCTAAAGCTGTATTTAAGTCTGATGCTTTTACATCAACAATATCATTTTTTGAAACTGAACTAAAAAATACTGGTTTAGCAAAATTAGTCCCTGCTTTTGCTACATACATTTGATAGCTGACTTCAGAATCATCACTGTATTTTGCCAAAGACCACTTCCCTGTCAAAACAACCTTATTTGCTTCTTCAGATTTCAACTCAACAATATTTGTTACATCAGAAACAGGCTCCACTAAAACGGGTGCACTTAACGGTGTAACCGTTGGATTTTCTGCTTTATCAATAGTACAAGAAACGATAGAAGCTCCAAGTAATATTGTTAAAAATTTAAATGTTTTTTTCATTTTTTTTAAAATTTTAAAAATTAATAACCAGGATTTTGCTTCAACTTGGTATTAGCTGTTATTGCAGTTGTAGGTATTGGAAATAAATTTCTATAACTAGGCGTTGAAACTCCAGATGCAGAACCACCTTTCCATGGCCATAAATAAGACCCTCCTGTATATTTACCAAAACGTATTAAATCGGTACGTCTGTGACCTTCCCAATACAACTCACGTGAACGTTCGTCTAAAATAAAATCTAAAGTAAGTCCATCTTCTTTGATTGAAGCAGCGCCTGTCCTAACCCTTAATTGATTAATTAAATCAACAGCTGTAGCTTTGTTTCCACCTGCTCTTAATACCGCTTCTGCATAAATCAAATACGCATCTCCCAAACGTAACATCGGGAAATCAGTATCAACAAAATCTAAATTAGAAGAATTTGCACCATCTGAACGTTTGTTTGTCCATTTAGTAACCGCATAACCATCTGTAAATTTAGTTATTTCACGTATGTCTTTGTTTTGACCTGTCGTAAAAAACAAAGCTCTTTTATCATTAACTGAAAATTTATCAACCATCGCACTGGTTGTACGTAAACCAGCCCAACCACCACGAATACCGTAATCACCTGCTAACATAGAACCACCCACAGAAGCATGAACTAAAAATTGAGTTCCACCAAAAGACGTAGTATATATTCCATCATGAACAACGGGAAATATAACTTCTTTTTCAGCTCCATTTGTATTGTTATCGGCCATAAACAACTCTTCATAATTGTCATTCAATTCATAACCACTTTTAACTGTTTTGTCAGCATAAGTTACAGCTTCAGCATATTTAGACACTCCTATATATTGTACTGAATTTAAATACAATTTTGACAAAATCATCCAAGCTGCTGCTTTATCTATTCTTCCATACTCATTTGTTCGAGGATCCTTTAATTTTTTTTCTACATCTAAAAGTTCTTTTTCTACAAAATCAAACAATTCTTTTGTAGTACTCGGAGCTGCTAAAAAATAAGAAACAGGACTTTCTTCTGTAAAAATTGGGAAAGAACCAAACATATCAATCATGTGCATATACGTAAATGCACGCAATAAACGAGCTTCATTTCTATAATCTGCTATTTCTGCTCTATAACTTTGAGCAATCCCCCTTTCATTTAATTTAGCATCTGTTGATTGTCTTAAAAACTCGTTACAAACCTTAATTTGATAGTCGAATCGATTATATGTAGCATTTATAAAAACATCTGATGACGTCCATGCATGATTATGAAAATCATGTATTGTTTGATCATTCCAGCCAATTACAGCCTCATCAGTTGTCAATTCTTGCATTTTCCAATACCCTCTTACATATTGGCTAAACCCTTCATCTATAAAAGCGATATCTGCTCCACGAGTACCCGTTAACGAATATCCTGCGTATAATTTTGCTAAAAATCGTTTGTACGATGTAGGGTCGTTATATACCTCTTCACCTACCAATCCAACAGTATTTTCTGGCTTTTGATCTAATTCCGAGAAACAAGAAGTCATTAAAAAGGCACTTAACAAAACGCCTCCCTTAACTATATTATTTAATAAATTTTTCATTATATTTCTTTTTACTAAAAGTTAACATTAACACCTAACATATAAGTAATAGGTCGTGGATAAATTGTGTTATCAATACCACCATTCACCTCTGGATCCAATCCTTTGTATTTGGTAATTACTAATACGTTCTGAACTGTACCGCTAAGTTTCATATTTGACATAAACTTAAACGGCTTATCAATCGTATAACCTAAACTCACGTTATCCCAACGTAAAAAAGAAGCATTTTGCACATAATAATCCGATAAATACTGAGGTCTTATAAAACCTGTTTCTGTCGCATTTCCATTAACGTTATTTACAAACTCTCCTACAGGAGAAGCTTCAAATGAATTACCTCTTTGCGATTGTACGTTGTTATAAATGTAATTATTAACAGATCCTCTCCACTGCATGCTAAAATCCCATGCTTTGTATGTCACACTGGTATTAAAACCGTAAAAGAAATCCGATGCCGGTTTTCTAAATCGATATAAATCTTGATTATTAATAACCCCATCTTTATTTCGATCTACATAAACACCTTCTAAAGGTTTTCCTGAAGCATCGTATTTTTGCTCAAATACATAAAAAGAATGTGGAGCAAAACCTGCTTGTAAGTTTTGAATAGTATTACCTGTTCCTCCACTTATACCTCCTGAAGCAATACCAGGAAATGAAGCATCGGCACCAGAGAATATTTTTTCAATATTAGAATGTTGATACGTCCAGTTACCCCCTACATTCCATGAATACGTATCATTTTCAATCACAGCAACATTAGCCATTAACTCAACTCCATAATTATTTAAAGATCCTGTATTGTAATTATTCGCGTTATTAAATGCTACTCCTACTGGATTTGTTACATAAAACAACAAATCATCCGTTCTTCTTTTATAATAATCTATGGTACCTGTTAATTTATTATTAAACAACCCATAATCAATACCCGCATTATAAGTTGTAGTTTCCTCCCATTTCAAAGCAGCATTGTATGAATTTGGACGAATTGTTCCAACAACTGTGTTTCCAAAAATATACTGATCAGAAACCTGTGATACGTTATATGTAGGAGTTGAAGGATATTTACTACCTACATTTTGTTGTCCTGTAATCCCCCATCCCAATCTTAATTTTAAATCGCTAACTGATTTTACATTTTTCAAAAATGACTCGTCTTTAATCTTCCAAGCAAAAGCTGCAGCAGGGAAAGTTGCAAATTTTAATTCGCCATCACCTGATGAAAAAGGAGAAACATCTCCCACAAATCGTGACGTACCATCTCTTCTCATCGATAATGTGATCAAATATTTATCATAAAACCCTATATTGGCTCTCGCAAATATAGACTGCAAGTTTACTTGATCTCGACCTCTGTTTTCTCTTTCATTTGCTGGCAAATCTTTATCTTTGTTATTGATATAATTACTATACCAATCATTTTGGAAATTTTGATATGAATACCCTCCCATTACATCCAAATTAATCTTCCCGATTTCCTTTTTATAATTTAAATAAAAATCCAACAACCTATTTTTATTATTACTTGAACTGTAGCTTTTATTAATTGTATCCTGTACTTTATACCAGTCATCGCGAGTACTAGATGTATTTACCCCTCCTTTATAGTCATACCCTAAATTCAATACTGCCGTTAACTCTTTTAAAAATGGCAATTTATAATCAAATTTAACATTACCCATTGAGTTAAATGCTCTTCCGTAGTTATCAAACTGATAAATCAACGATACAGGATTAGCACCTGCTAAATTTTCTGATATCGGCCATTGATGATATGAACCATCCGCATTTTTAACGGGTTGTGTTGGATCGTATGAAACAGATGCACCAATGGCACCTCCGTTAGAATAATCATTATGCATCATTGATGTTCTGTTATTAAACTCAATACGTAACGACTCATCTAACAAATACTGAGTAACACCCGCAGAAAAAGTTGTTCTTTTAAAATTATCACGTTGTAACAATCCATTTAAATCCGTATATCCCAAAGATGTACGGTACGTAGTACCCGCATTACCCCCTGTTAAAACAACGTTATGATCTGTACCTAAAGCAAAATCTCTATATATTTCTTTTTGCCAATCTGTGTTTGCCGTACCTAAAGCCCCTGATTTAGATGGTATATTTTGATTAACATATGACCTAAATTGATCACCACTTAATACATTTACATATTTTTTAGCAAAACCCGAAGACACATTTCCATTATAACTTACTGACAGCTCACCAGCTTTACCTTTTTTAGTGGTTATCATAATAACCCCATTTGACGCTCTCGATCCATAAATTGCTGTAGCAGATGCATCTTTTAAAACCGTAACAGTTTCGATATCGTTTTGGTTGATTGACGCTAACGGATTACGACCGCCTTGACCGCCTAATTCAATTGGCACCCCATCAATTACATACAACGGATCATTACTTGAACTTACAGAAGATCCACTTCTAATACGAACTTGAGAGCCTTCTCCTGGAGCCCCACCACCATTGGATATTTGCAATCCAGCTACTTTACCCTGAACCATTTGATCCGCAGAAACAACCTGACCTTTATTAAAATCCTTTGCAGTAACAGAAACTACCGAACCAGTCGCATCTTTCTTTTTAACCGACCCATAACCAACAACTACAATTTCATCTAATTGAGCAGCATCTTCTTGAAGCACTACATCTTGTGTTTTTTGTCCGTTATATGCTACAGAAAAAGACTTGTACCCCATGAAGGTAAAAACTACAACATCTCCTTTTTTCAGGTTGCTTAATGTGTAATTCCCGTCAAAATCGGTGGCTGTACCATTGCTTGTTCCTTTTACTAGGATGTTCACGCCCGGCAAAGGTCCAGAAATTTCATCTGAAACTACCCCACTCATCGTTTGAGCAAAGATACTGCACGGTAGAAACACTAATAAAAGTAACAACTTTTTAATCATTGTTTTCATACAAATTATTTAAATTAATAAAGGTTAAAGAAATTATAAATATTCACTTGAACCGCTAAAATTAGTTAATTATTTGAGACCTACTAATTTATTTAACGGATAAAAACCTTACGAAAACGTTTTCGTGTTAATAACTTTGTTATTTTTGTACAGAATCAGCACTCTATTTATGAAACACCCCATCACATTAAAAGAAATAGCTAAAGAACTCGGTATCTCTATTTCAACGGTTTCTAAATCACTCAAAAACTACGATGAGATCAGTTTAGAAACGCGCGAAAAAGTACAGGCCTTTGCTAAATTATACAATTACAAACCCAATAATATCGCCCTTAGTTTAAAGAACAGACACTCTAATTTAATAGGTGTCATCATCCCCGAAGTCGTGCACCATTTTTTCGCATCGGTTTTAAAAGGAATTGAAGACATTGCGATTTCAAAAGGTTATACCTTAATAATAGGTGTTTCAAATGAGTTTTTATTAAAAGAAAGTACCACTATTAAATCTTTATCTAACGGAACGGTTGACGGTTTCATTATTTCACTTTCAGAAGAAACTCTGCGAAAAGAAAACTATACGCATATCGAAGAAATTGACCGATTTAACATACCTATAGTATTGTTCGATCGGATCACTGATAAAATAAATTGCGACAAAGTAATCATTGATGATGCCACCATGTCTTTTAACGCTGTTAATCATTTAATCAAAGTCGGGCATAAAAAAATTGCATTTATTACTACTGAAGATTATTTGTCTGTAGGGAAATTACGTACAGACGGCTATTATGCTGCTTTACGACAAAACAAGATTACAATCGACGAAAATTATATCATAAAAATTAACGACGTAAAGGAGTTAGATGCACAACTTCAAAACTTAATAACATCTAAAGAAATAGACGCTATTGTAGCTGTAAATGAAACGTATGCGGCTATATGTTTGAAAATTTTAGAAAAAAACAACATCAATAGCCCCGAAATTGTATCCGTTCTTTCCTTATCTGATGGAATCATATCACAATACACCAGTCCATCGTTATCCGCCATCAATCAAAACGGTTTTTTAATGGGGCAACGATCCGCTACCAGATTAATTAAACGAATTGAAGAAACAGAATCAACGCCGCCAGTAACCGAAATTATCCCTACCAATTTAATCATAAGACAATCCATCAAAAAACGGCTATAATAATGAGTGACTTCTAAAAAAGTTTAAAAAAAATTGGTTTAAAAAAATATTATATATTTACGGCTCAATTTTTTTATACTTAATCAAAATAGTTTTATGGAAAAACCTAAGTTAAGCTTTTGGCAGATTTGGAATTTGAGTTTTGGATTTATGGGTGTTCAAATTGGATACTCCTTACAAAACGGTAACACAAGTAGAATACTTGAAGCCTTAGGCGCTGACGTACACAGCATTGGTTATTTTTGGTTAGCCGCTCCATTAGCGGGTTTATTTGTACAGCCGATTATAGGTATGTCTAGTGATAAAACTTGGACAAAATTAGGACGTAGAATTCCTTTTATATTTTTTGGAGCAATCGCTTCCGCATTAGCTATGTTTTTCATGCCAAATGCAGAACACTTTACCTATTTATTACCACCACTTATTTTTGGAGCGGTAATGTTGTTATTTATGGACACTTCTTTTAATGTGACCATGCAACCTTTTAGAGCGTTGGTTGGTGATATGTTAAATGACGAACAAAAAAACTTAGGCTTTTCACTGCAAAGTGTTCTAATTAATATTGGAGCTGTATTAGGTTCATTATTGCCTTTTATATTGGCTAAAATAGGTGTTTCAAACGTACCTGCAGAAGGCGAAAAAGTAGCAGATTCTGTGATTTGGTCGTTCTACATCGGTGGAGCAATTTTATTAGTTACTGTACTATGGACATCATTTAAAACTAAAGAACATCCTCCAAAAGAGTTTGCTGAATATAATGGAATCACAACTGAAGAAACAACCGAAGACAAAAAAAGCATGTGGCAACTTATAGTTGAATCACCTAAAGTTTTTTGGCAATTGGGATCAGTACAGTTTTTCTCTTGGTTTGGTTTATTTTTAATGTGGGTTTACACAACTCGTGCCATAGCTAATAATGTTTGGGGACCAGAAGCACTAGATGCGTCTTCCGCTGGATTTAACGAAGCAGGGGACTGGACTGGTGTATTGTTCGGTTTTTATAGCGCTGTTGCTATGATATATGCTTACTTAATTCCAACAATTGTAAAAGCAATTGGTCGTAAAAAAACCTACAGTTATTCTTTATTAGCTGGTGGTTTAGGATTTATTTCTATGTTTTTTATTCACGACAAAAACACGTTATTTATATCAATGATAGGTATCGGAATGGCTTGGGCTGCTATACTAGCAATGCCTTATGCTATGCTAGCAGAATCTTTACCAGCAAAAAGCATGGGCGCATATATGGGATTATTTAATGCCTCGATTACCATGCCTCAGATAGCCGCTGGTCTTTTCGGCAGTGTTATATTAGGTATTTTTAGCGATAATGCAATTATGATGTTAGTTTTAGCAGGTGCATCAATGACATTAGCGGCTATATTAGTCTTTACAGTAAAAGAAAAAAGCGATAATAATTAAAAGTAAAAAAATGAGAAATCGGAAAGCATTCATATTTGATTTAGACGGTGTTATTGTGGATACTGCTAAGTATCATTTTTTAGCATGGAAAAAATTAGCGGATAGTTTAAACATCGAATTTACACACGATGACAACGAAAAATTAAAAGGTGTAAGTCGTGTACGTTCTTTAGATTTGATCTTAGAATTAGGGAACTATAGCGCCACACAAGAGCAAAAAGACAAATGGTTGGTCGAAAAGAATGAAATTTATCTTTCGTACTTAACCGACATGAATCAAGATGAATTACTCCCTGGAGTCATCGAAGTGTTGATGTATTTAAAAGAAAAAGGACAACAAATAGCCTTAGGATCAGCCAGTAAAAACGCACGTCCGATACTTGAAAAAACGGGCATCATCCCTTTATTTGATGCGATTGTAGACGGAAATGATGTTTCTAACGCAAAGCCAGATCCAGAAGTGTTTTTACGAGCAGCGCAACTTTTAAAAGCAAAAAATGAGGATTGTATCGTTTTTGAAGATTCAATCGCAGGAGTACAAGCTGCAAATATTGCTAAAATGACAAGTGTAGGTATCGGAGATGTCTCAAATTTAAATGAAGCAATGCATATTTATAAAAACTTTAACGAATTCAACCATAAATTTTTGGATTCTTTAATAGAAAATTAACACATTTTTATTTTTATTTGCAAATCAAAAATTCGTATTGATTTCACAATTTATTTAATACATAAAAACGCATAAATGAATCAAGATTATATAATTCCAGATAACTGGTCGATTTTAGAAGAAGGATTTGATGTAGAAAGAGTTGAATCATCAGAGAGTTTATTTAGTATTGGTAACGGAGCTATGGGGCAACGTGCTAATTTTGAAGAGTCTTATACTGGGCACACTTTCCAAGGAAGTTACATCGCAGGTGTATATTACCCCGACAAAACAAAAGTTGGATGGTGGAAAAATGGATATCCTGAATATTTTGCAAAAGTATTAAATGCGCCCAACTGGATAGGTATCAATATTGAAGTAAACGGAGAGTCTTTAGACTTAAACACTTGTAAATCAGTATCTAATTTCCGAAGAGAGTTAAACATGAAAGAAGGTTGGTACAACCGATCTTTTGATGCTGTTTTAGCTAACGGAACCGAGATATCGGTTAACGCTACCCGTTTTTTAAGTCTAACCTTAGACGAAGTAGGAGCAATTAACTACGAAATCAAAGCAATCAACGGAGATGCAACTATTGTGTTCAAACCTTATGTTGATGCTGGGGTTCAAAATATGGATTCTAACTGGGAAGAATCTTTCTGGGAATCTATAGAAGTTTCTGAGAAAGGAAATAGTGCGTTTGTGGTTTCTAAAACATTCAAAACCAATTTCCATGTAGCGACGTTTATGAACAATTCTGTTCTTAAAAACGGTGTTGTTGTTGCTTCTTCTCCAGAAAAAACGACAAAGTCTAACGACAAAATTGAACATACATACAGCGTAACTCTTGCAAAAGGTGAAACCACAAGTATTCAAAAATTTGGAGGATACACCGTTTCAATGAACCACGCTAACAATCAATTAGTTGCTGCTGCTCAAGAAGTTATTAAAAAAGCAACTGCTAAAGGATACAACGCTTTATTACAAGAACAAATCGAAGCTTGGGCTGGTATTTGGGAAATGGCAGACATTACGATCGAAGGCGATGTAAAAGCACAACAAGGGATTCGTTTTAATATTTTCCACTTAAATCAAACCTATTTAGGAAAAGATTCGCGTTTAAATATTGGACCAAAAGGATTCACTGGAGAAAAGTACGGCGGAAGTACCTATTGGGACACCGAGGCTTACTGTATTCCATTTTACATGGCTACCAAAGACCAACAAGTGGCGCGTAACTTATTAGCTTACCGTTACAACCAATTGGATAAAGCCATTGAAAATGCAGAGAAAAACTTAGGTTTTAAAAACGGTGCCGCTTTATACCCAATGGTTACCATGAATGGAGAAGAATGTCATAATGAGTGGGAAATCACGCATGAAGAAATTCACAGAAATGGAGCTATCGCTTTCGCTATATATAACTATTACCGTTTTACTGGAGATTATTCGTATGTACCTGAAAAAGGATTAGAGGTTTTAATCGGAATTGCTCGTTTTTGGCATCAAAGAGCTTCGTTCTCAAAAAACAAAAATCAATACATGATTTTAGGCGTTACAGGACCTAATGAATATGAAAACAACGTAAATAATAATTTTTACACTAACTACATTGCTAAATGGTGTATTGATTATGCAGCAGCACAAATCGACCGCGTAGAAAAAGAATACGCTTCCGATTATACACGAATCATGACTAAAGTAAGCTTAAATAAAGCCGAAATTGCAGAATGGAAAAAGGTATCTGGCAACATGTACTTTCCTAAATCAGAAGAATTAGGAATTTACTTACAACAAGATGGTTTCTTAGACAAAGAATTAGTAAAAGTAGCGGATTTGGATAGAAGTCAACGCCCTATTAACCAAAAATGGTCTTGGGATCGCGTGTTACGTTCGCCATACATCAAACAAGCTGATGTTTTACAAGGATTTTACTTTTTCGAAGATGACTTTACAGACGAACAATTAGAGAAACATTTTGACTTTTATGAACCGTTTACCGTTCATGAATCTTCTTTATCCCCTTGTGTTCACTCCATCCAAGCAGCAAAATTAGGCCGAATGGATCAAGCATATACATTCTATTTAAGAACTTCTCGTTTGGATTTAGATGATTATAACAAAGAAGTTGAAGAAGGCTTACACATCACCAGTATGGCTGGTACTTGGATGAGTATCGTAGAAGGCTTTGGAGGTATGCGTGTTAAAAATGACCAATTACATTTTACACCTCGCATCCCTAAAGAGTGGAAATCGTACTCTTTCAAAGTTAATTTTAGAAATCAAATCGTACAAATTAAAGTATCTCATGATGGCGCTAAACTTAGTTTAGCCAACGGAGAAGAGACTACTGTTGTATTAAACGGAAAAGAAACAAGCGTAAAAGCTGGTGTTTTAGTATAACTAAAAATATTTTCTTACTTTTAAATGGTCTTGAGATAATCTTAAGACCATTTTTTTTATACCAAAATGTATCATGAGCAAAAAACACTTTTTAACACTCTTTTTCATCGGGTTTATTTTTACCCTTAATGCACAAATTCAAAGGGTAGAACCTCCATTTTGGTGGAGCGGAATGAACAACCCTGAAGTGCAAATCCTATTTTACGGAAAAGATATCAATCAATACGAAACTTCTGTTTCTGAGAATGTTGTAATTACCAATATAACAAAAACAGAAAACCCAAATTATTTGTTTATCACAATTGATACAAAAAATATTGTGGCAAAAACCCTTGTTTTTTCATTCAAAAAAGGTAAAAAAGTAGCTTTTACACATTCGTACGAAATCAAAAAAAGACAACCGAACTCAGCTAATCGCGAAAGTTTTGACGCTTCAGATGTGATGTATTTACTTATGCCTGATCGTTTTTCTAACGGAAATCCTAAAAATGATAGTCACAAAGATGTTACCGAAAAAGGAGATCGCAGCAATCCTGGCGGCAGACACGGTGGTGATATTGAGGGAATTATAAAAAATTTAGATTATATCAAAGACTTAGGCGTAACGGCTTTATGGCCAACGCCTCTGTGTGAAGATAATGACAAAACCTATTCATACCACACCTACGGACAGTCAGATGTTTACAAAATTGACCCCCGGTACGGAACTAATGAAGATTATGTTCGTCTTTCTGCAGAAATGAAAAAACGTGATTTAAAACTCATAATGGACTACGTAACCAACCATTGGGGAGCTGAACATTGGATGTTTAAAGATATGCCGACCTACGATTGGTTTCATCAATTCCCTGGCTATGCGCAAACAAATTATATCATGTCAACGCAATTTGATCCAAATGCCTCAAAACGCGATGGTAAATATTGTATGGATGGATGGTTTGTAAAATCGATGCCCGATCTCAACCAATCCAATCCCTTAACTTTAAAATACCTGATTCAAAATGCAATTTGGTGGATTGAATATGCTGATTTAGATGGATTTAGAGTAGATACGTATTCTTACAACGATAAAGTAGGCATCGCCAAATGGACGAAAGCAATCACCGATGAATATCCAAAATTTAATATCGTTGGAGAAGTTTGGATGCACGATCAAGCACAAATCTCCTACTGGCAAAAAGACAGCCCGATCAGTAGAATTCAGAGTTACAACTCTAATTTACCAAGTGTAATGGATTTTACCTTACACGATGCGATTATAAAGGCGTTTAAAGAAGATAAAGCAAGTTGGGCTGACGGAATGATTAAAGTGTATGAAAACTTCAACAACGACTTTTTATACGCCAACACGAACAACCTATTGCTATTTACCGAAAATCACGATACACCGCGTATTAATGAGATTTATGATTTTAACGGGTACAAAATGGCGACAACCTTGATTGCGACTACACGCGGTATTCCTCAAATTTATTACGGTAGTGAAATTGGTATGGCGGGCGATAAAGACAAAGGCGGTGATGCAGCGATACGACAAGATTTCCCTGGTGGATGGGATGGCGATACTAATAATGCTTTTACCAATTCGGGGCGTACAGAAACGCAAAAAACATACTATGATTTTAGTTCCAAATTATTTAATTGGAGAAAAAACAAAACAGTAATCCATACGGGTAAATTAACCCATTACATCCCAGAAAATAATGTATATGTGTATTTCCGTCACAACGAAAAAGAATCCGTAATGGTAATTATAAACAACAGCAACGAAACTCAAACCGTTAACCCAGAACGATTTACCGAAAGCACTCAAAATTACACCAGCGGTAAAAATATTTTTGATAACACACAATATCAAATCAAAGCTCCGATCACCATCGACGGAAAAAGTGTGTTGGTTTTGGAATTAAACTAATGAAAACACATTACGATGTACTCATTATTGGCGGTGGAGCTTCAGGCTTTTTCACCGCCATTGCTACTGCAGAAAAAAATCCAAACTACGCTATTGCCATCCTCGAGAGGGGTAGCGACGTGTTAACCAAAGTCCGTATTTCTGGTGGTGGGCGTTGCAATGTTACGCACGCATGTTTTGAACCTAACGAACTTACTAAATTTTACCCGCGAGGGGAAAAAGAGTTACGAGGTCCTTTTCATCAATTTTGTAGCGGCGACACTATTGAATGGTTTGAGAAACACGGCGTTGCTTTAAAAATTGAAAAGGACGGTCGGATGTTTCCAGAAAGTAATACCTCAGCCACTATAATTGATTGTTTTCTTAAAAATGCAGACGCGAATAAAATTTCGGTACTAACACAACAAAGCGTTCAAGAAATTTATAAAAAGGAAAACCACTGGCAAATCATCACGCAAAACAAGTCCTACACGGCGGATAAAATTGTTATCGCCACAGGGAGCAATCCTAAGATTTGGGAAATGATCACAAATTTAGGACACACGGTAATCGAGCCTGTCCCTTCCCTATTTACGTTTAATACCAAAGATGCTTTTATTACAGATTTAGCGGGTATTGCAACACACGGCATCGTAGCAGTTAACAACACTAAACTCGAAAGCGAAGGCCCTGTATTAATTACGCATTGGGGGTTTAGTGGCCCTGCTATTTTAAAATTATCAGCTTGGGGTGCTCGTATTTTAGCGGATAAAAACCATCAATTTAGCATAACAATCAATTGGATTCACGAAAGTTCCGAAAGTGCGATCGAGCAACTTCAAAAATGGAAACAAGATTTCGCTAAAAAAAATATTGTAAACCAAAAACCGTACGATATACCCAATCGTTTGTGGGAACGTATTTTTGAACATTCGGCTATTCCATCAGATAAAAAATGGGCTGAAATTTCTAAAAAAGAAATGCAAACACTTGCTTTACTACTTACGCAACACACGTTTAAAATTCACGGAAAAAGCACTTTTAAAGAGGAGTTTGTCACCGCTGGCGGTATTGATTTAAAGGAAATCAATTTTAAAACGATGGAAAGCAAACTACACCCTACACTCTACTTTGCGGGCGAAACGATTAATGTAGATGCCATCACAGGTGGTTTTAATTTTCAAAACGCATGGACTACGGGTTTTTTGGTGTCGGAAAATATATAAATTTTGGTATTGTTATGCGACAGTAGTTATACTGATTTTAAAGAAAATTCCTTTATTAAAAAAGGACATCTTCAGTTTTATTATCAAAAACCCTTGGTGAAATTATTTAAATAATCTTACATATCAATTAATTTATCGAATTTTTTTCTTCCATTTTGAGTTAAATAAGGATAAAAATGCCTAAGAAAAAGTCTTGCGTATTTTTTTATACTCAATTGAGGATTTACTTCGTAGACTTGCGAAGACGAAACCCAATAGTCACTAAAAACACGTAATTGGATGATTAAATCTTCGTATTCATTTTTGTATATTTCATTTCGAAGAGTTTTTTCTGTAATCATTTTAGTGATTTTCTCTTTATACATTTTTAAACGCAATATTTCAACCTCTTTAATTTGTTGGTGTAACTCCCGATTCTCTTTCATAATAAGATTAAAATCAATCATAAAAAATCGAAAATCATAAACAATATCGAAACCTTTAAACGTACTAATGAACAAGCTTTTTAAGGTGTTTTCTTCTTTACTAATTTCCTGATTTAATTCAATAGCAGTAATTAAAATTTGTTGATGCAAACTATTCAGTATGACATTTTTATCCTTAAAATGATAAATAATATTACTGTGACTAATGCCAACTTCTCTTGAAATTTCGCGGATAGAAACATTCGAAACGCCTTTATTATTAAAGAGTTCTTTCGCTTTATCTAAAATTTTTAATTTAATATCCTCCATAAACTAGTCCATGTGGTAAAATTATTTAGTACATTTGGACTAAATTAATCAATTTAAATGAATTAATACATGAAGCGAAAACAAGTTACACAAATAATAAATTTGGGTATGTTTCCTAAACTCTTCAAAAAATTAATCGCTGAATTTCTAAGTTGGTTTGTTTTGAAAGTCAATGCGTCAAAACCCTTTTTACCAGTTATTGAAGAAATTTTAGATAAAACACAAACTAAAAAAGTTTTAAATATTGAATTTAACATTGGTGCAGGAGTTGAAACTGTAAAACCATTTTTAAAAGATGATATTACAATTGAGTCAATTTCTGTTACAAAATTTAACACCACCGAAAAAGGTGTTTATCTTTTTGTTAACGCATTTCATCAGTTACAGATCTTTGAAGCAAAAAAGATCTTACATCAAATTGCGGATAGTGAAAATCCAGTTGTAGTTGTAGAAGGAAACAATGATAATCTTTGGCAAATTATAGGAATGACAGTATTTGTCCCATTAACGGTACTTGCGACAGCTCCTTTTGTGAAACCATTCAGAATTTCTCGAATCATATTTACCTATCTAATACCTATACTGCCTATAGTCATTATAATTGACGGATGTATTTCATTATTAAAACTATATAACCCGAGTGATTTATTAGAATTGACGGCATCACTAAATACTAAAAATTACGAATGGAAAGCAGGAAAGAATGACAACGGAAGAGGTGGAAAAATTATATATTTAACAGGAAGAAAATTACAATAGTATAAGAATTCCTAAATTATTTCAATGCTAGGTATTCATCAAAACTCGTTGGATTTCCTCGTATTATTCCTACCAATTTTCAATGCTAATTAATTTTTATGTCACCTCCTTAAACATCAATTCATAATAATTATCAACGAAAAATTGACTTTATACGATACTTTGTTTCGATCGATCAAATAGGAATAACTTATTCATAACAAGGGTATTTATTTATAAAAAACGTAATAAAACCCTATATTAGTACATCATAAAAAATCAAACTAAAATGAAAATAGGATACGTGCAAAACAACCCGTTGTTTGGTGAAAAAGAAAAAAACTTTGAAGAAATCAGACAATTAACTGCTGGTGTGAAAGCGGATGTTTTAGTATTATCGGAATTATTTGCCACAGGATATACTTTTACCTCAAAAGCAGAAGCTAAAGCCTTAGCCGAAACCGCTGACGGAGAAACCGCCCAGTTTTTAAAACAACTTTCTATTGATACGGGCGCTACCATTGTTGCGGGATTCATTGAAAAAGAAAATGAAAAAGTATATAACAGTTCAATTATCATTGACAAAAATTCTGTGGTAGACACCTATCAAAAAATCCATTTGTTTAACCGTGAAACACTATGGTTTGATGTAAGTAACAATCCCCTAAAAGTGTATGACATTAAAGGCATTAAGTTAGGCGTAATGATATGTTTTGATTGGTTTTTTCCCGAAGTATGCCGTGAATTGACCTTACAAGGCATGCAAATATTGGCTCATCCGTCAAATTTAGTATTGCCTTATTGCCAAAAAGCAATGGTAACCCGCTGTTTGGAAAATCGGATTTTTGCCATCACCGCTAACCGCATAGGGAATGAAGTAAGAGGTGAAGATAATTTTACTTTTACAGGAGCCAGTCAAATTACCGCTCCAAACGGAGATATTTTGTCGTCTGCACCATTAGATAAATCTCATGTATCTATTATTGAAATTGACCCAGAAATAGCGTTAAATAAAAACATCAATCCTTATAATCATCTATTAAACTCCATAAGACCTGAATTTTATCCGAATATGAAGTGATTCAATTCAAGATTAAAACAATTTCAAATATCGAATCTCAAATTTTAAAAACATAATCTGTTATCTTTGCCCAAAATTTTCTAACCTTAATATTGTTATAGCATGCAACTGTACAATACCTTAAGCGCAGAAGAGCGAGCCAAACTGATTGATGAAGCGGGGAAAACCCGTTTGACTTTATCGTTTTACGCTTATGCGCATTTACCTCATCCGAAAGAATTCAGAGATTCGTTGTTTTTAGCCTGGAACCCCCTAGAGGTTTTAGGCAGAATTTATGTAGCCACCGAAGGCATTAATGCTCAATTATCGTTGCCTGCCGATCGTTTTCATGAATTTAAAGCTCATTTAGATAGTATTTCATTTTTAAATGGCATTCGATTAAATATTGCGGTGGAACAATTCGATAAATCATTCTTAAAACTGACCATAAAAGTTCGGGATAAAATTGTGGCTGATGGTTTGAATGATGAAACTTTTGATGTAACCAACAAAGGAATTCATTTAAACGCCCAATCATTCAATGAATTGTTAGAAGATCCCAACACCATTGTAGTGGATATGCGTAATCATTACGAAAGTGAAATCGGTCATTTTAAAAATGCCATTACACCCGACGTGGACACTTTTAGAGATTCCTTGCCGATTATTGAAGAACAACTGGCTCCGCATAAAGAAGATAAAAATGTATTAATGTACTGCACAGGCGGTATACGATGCGAAAAAGCCAGTGCTTATTTTAAACACAAAGGGTTTCAAAAAGTATTTCAGTTAGAAGGCGGCATTATCGAATACACCCGACAAGTAAAAGAACAAGGGTTAGAAAGTAAATTCATCGGTAAAAACTTCGTGTTTGACCACCGTTTGGGTGAACGTATTACCGAAGATGTTATCGCACAATGCCACCAATGCGGTAAACCTTGCGATACGCACACCAATTGCATCAACGAAGCTTGCCATTTGTTGTTTATCCAATGCGAGGAATGTGCCCAAAAAATGGAAGGCTGTTGTTCTGATGCTTGTGTAGACATCATTCATTTACCCGAAGAAACACAAAAAGAACTGCGCAGAAACACCAAAAACAGTAATAAAATTTTTAAGAAAGGAAGGTCTGAAGCTTTAAAATTCAAACCGAATAAATAAAATATATTTTCATGACACCATCAGGAAAAATAGAACTTATGGCTCCGGCCGGAAACTTTGAATCATTACAAGCTGCTATCGACAACGGAGCGGATTCAGTATATTTTGGCGTAGAGCAATTAAATATGCGTGCCCGTGCTTCCATCAATTTTACGATGGATGATTTACCAGAAATCGCCAAACGTTGTGGCACTAAAAACATACGCACCTATTTGACTTTAAATACTATTATTTACGACCACGATTTATCGGTTGTTAAAACCCTATTAACCAAAGCCAAAGATGCAGGAATCACTGCCGTAATCGCTTCAGACCAAGCTGTAATTGCATCCGCCAGAAGTTTAGGCATAGAAGTGCATATTTCTACTCAATTAAACGTAACCAATATTGAAACCGTAAAGTTTTACAGCTTATTTGCTGACACCATGGTTTTGAGCAGAGAATTGAGTTTGCGTCAGGTAAAAATGATTACTGAACAAATTGAAAAAGAACAAGTCAAAGGACCTTCAGGACGTTTGGTAGAAATAGAAATTTTCGGACACGGCGCTTTATGTATGGCTGTTTCAGGGAAGTGTTATTTGAGTTTACACTCTTACAATTCATCAGCAAACCGTGGCGCTTGTAAGCAAAATTGCCGTAAAAAATACACGGTAATCGATCAAGAAACTGGATTTGAAATCGAAATAGATAACGAATACATGATGTCGCCTAAAGACTTATGCACCTTAGACTTTTTAGATCAAGTTATTGATGCGGGGGTACAAGTTTTAAAGTTAGAAGGACGCGGACGTGCTCCTGAATATGTAGCTACCGTAACCAAAACTTACCGCGAAGCTATTGATGCGTATTATGCAGGAACATTCACCAAAGAAAAAATAAACGGCTGGATGGAAGATTTAAGTACCGTGTACAACCGGGGATTTTGGAGTGGCTATTATTTGGGTCAAAAACTAGGTGAATGGAGTGACATACCAGGTTCTAGTGCTACTCAAAAGAAAGTATATGTAGGTAAAGGCATGCATTACTTTCCAAAATCAAGCATAGCCGAATTTAAAATTGAAGCTTATGACATTAAAAAAGGCGATAAAATATTAATTACAGGCCCAAGCACAGGCGCCCAAGAATTAGTTTTAGAAGATATGTTTGTGAATGATGTAGCTTCCGAAAAAGCGACCAAAGGAGACAGTTGTACTTTAAAAGTTCCTTTTAGAATTCGATTATCCGACAAAATGTATAAAATAGTAGAGGCCTAAATTATGGTAATTGTTACCTTGCAACGTAATAAATGTATCGGCTGTAATTACTGTGTAGAATTAGCCCCTAAGCAATTTCAAATGTCTAAAAAAGACGGGAAAACGGTTTTAATCAAGTCACAAGACAACAAGGGATTTCATACCCTAAAATCACATGACCACACCATTACCGAAAATTGCGAAGCTGCGGCCAAAGCCTGCCCAGTGCATATTATTTCTGTTAAAGAAGTTTAACTACTTCTTCTTATCAAATTTAGCGGTAATAGATCCATTAATCAAACGTTTTTTAGGATCTGTGATAATCGGATCTGGGGTTGTAGTAGTATCTATAGTTTGCTGGTTGTTAAATTCAGTAATAGCTTGATTAATCAATTTTGGATCGGTAACAGTCATATTACTATTTAAAACGGTTTGTAATGCCGAATTTGTAGAAGTAGAACCTTTAGGAATAGTGTCCGTTGATATAGCAGCTGTATATTTTGGGTTATACACTTCAACATTAACAAATCCAATTGTGTATTTACCATCTCCCAACTCTCTGATTGAAACATCTCCTGCAATTGCGTTGAAAGCATACCGTCCATCCTCATAGTATGTTACATAGGCATGGTCAACTTTTGTAGTGTCTGTCGAGTACACTCCATTAATTTTTTCTAAAGATGTTGCAAAATTAAATTGTACAGCAAACGATTGTTTTTGCGCGTTATTTAAGAAAAATGTTCTCTTTTTACGCTTAATATTTGTTGTTTTTTGCTCTATAACAGAAACAACCGTTGGAATGTATTTCGCTTTATTGATTGTAATTTTTGAGTCTGAATAATCATACGTTACAGGAGCTACAGTAGTGCTTCTTAATGTGTTATCATCTGAACAACTAACAACTATTATAGAACCCAGTAAAAACGCAAGAATTGATATTTTCATGTCAAAAAAATTAAATTTAATCTTACAAATTTAATTATCTCGATTAATTATTCAACTATTTAAATCACTTTAACAAAATATTAGGAGGTTTTTTATTTCATTACAAATTTCAGAAATATAAAGAGGTTACCAACGAACCAAAGAATTGACTTATATTTGCAAGAGTCAAAAATCGGCTCGATTTACAACAAGCAATACATTCAAATGAAAAACATTAGAAACTTCTGCATCATTGCACATATTGACCACGGAAAAAGCACCCTTGCAGACCGACTTTTGGGCGCAACTCAAACTGTAACAGCTCGTGAGGAAAAAGCACAGTTGTTAGACAATATGGATTTGGAGCGCGAGCGAGGCATTACCATTAAAAGTCACGCGATCCAAATGGAGTATATGTACAAAGGCGAAAAGTATATTTTGAATCTGATTGATACTCCGGGTCACGTGGATTTTTCGTACGAGGTTTCACGTTCTATTGCCGCTTGTGAAGGCGCTTTGTTGATTGTAGATGCCGCACAAAGTATACAGGCTCAAACGATTTCTAATCTATATTTAGCCCTTGATAATGATTTAGAAATCATACCCGTATTAAACAAAGTAGATTTACCAAGTGCAAACCCCGAAGAAGTAAGCGACGATATTATTGATTTATTAGGATGTGATTTAGAAGATATTATTCATGCTTCGGGTAAAACAGGTTTTGGGGTTGAAAACATCTTAGCTGCCATAATAGAAAAAATCCCAGCTCCTAAAGGCAATGTAGACGAACCTTTACAAGCCTTAATTTTTGATTCACATTACAATCCATTCCGTGGTATTGAAGTTATTTTTAGAGTTTTAAATGGAGAAATTAAAAAAGGGCAAAAAATAAAATTCATGGCAACAGGTCATGAATATTTTGCGGATGAAGTAGGTACACTTAAATTAAATCAAGTTCCTAAAAACGGCATTTCAACAGGCGATGTGGGTTATTTAATTTCAGGAATAAAAGAAGCCAAAGAAGTAAAAGTTGGAGATACAATTACTGACGCAAAAACACCAACATCCAACATGATTGAAGGGTTCGAAAATGTAAAGCCGATGGTATTTGCTGGTATTTATCCTGTAGATACTGAAGATTATGAGGATTTACGTGCTTCAATGGAAAAACTGCAATTAAACGATGCATCCTTAGTGTTTGTGGCAGAAAGTTCTGCTGCTTTAGGTTTTGGTTTCCGTTGCGGATTTTTGGGTATGTTACACATGGAAATCATTCAGGAGCGTTTAGAACGTGAGTTTGATATGACTGTAATTACAACTGTACCCAACGTTTCATATTTAGCTTATACCAAAAAATATCCTGAAGACGGATTAATCGTAAACAACCCGTCCGATTTGCCCGAACCATCTAAACTAGATCGGGTTGAAGAACCATTCATCAAAGCGACCATTATAACCAAAGCAGATTTTGTGGGAAACATAATGAGTTTATGTATCGAAAAACGCGGGCAAATCACCAATCAAACGTACTTAACTACCGAGCGTGTCGAATTGAATTTTGATATGCCTTTGGCAGAAATTGTATTTGATTTTTATGATCGTTTAAAAACCGTTTCCAAAGGATATGCATCATTTGATTATACCCCTATTGGTATGCGTACTTCAAAATTAGTGCGATTAGACGTATTGCTAAACGCACAAACAGTAGATGCTTTATCCGCTTTAATCCATGAGGACAATGCCTATAATATCGGTAAAAAAATGACCGAAAAATTACGTGAATTGATTCCAAGACAACAATTTGATATTCCGATCCAAGCAGCGATTGGCGCAAAAATCATTGCACGTGAAACCGTAAAAGCGCTCCGTAAAGACGTTACCGCTAAATGTTATGGAGGGGATATTTCTCGTAAACGTAAATTGTTAGAAAAACAGAAAAAAGGTAAAAAACGTATGCGCCAAGTAGGAAATGTGGAAATTCCGCAAGAAGCCTTTATGGCGGTATTGAAGTTGAATGATTAGAAATCATAACTAATAAAAAAATCTCCAATACCTTTCGATATTGGAGATTTTTTTTATATATGAGCAAAGAAATTATTTAGCCACTTTGTAAAAAGCGGAAAATGTTTTGCAGGTATTTGTACCATTTATACAAGCATTGATGTTTTTAGCTTCAATTACCCAGTTGGCACCGTCGTCTTTAACTTCAATAGTACCACCAGATGTGTCCGTTGACCAATGCTGAGACCCTCCGCCTGTCGGAACATATGCAAAACCTGCATCTGTAGCTCCGGTCTGAGCCCCTATAACAGCCATAAAACTTTTTACAGTGTATTTTCCACTTGTAGTTGGTTTTGCTTTAAACCAAACCTGAAAGCTTCCAGTAGAAGTGTTAAAAACTATAGAATTACCTACCCAAATACCTGTTCCGAAAGTAGAAGTACTCGCAACTCCATCAACATATCCTGTACCAGACGTACCAGTTGTTGGGTTTGGATTTGGATTTGGATTAGGGTTTGGATCAGGATTTACTACTACAGGTGGCGTATACGAAAAATCATATTTTACAGATACTTTCTTACATGTGTTACCATTACAAACAGAAATGTTTGCTACGTCAATTACAATTTTTCCATCTTTAATAGTTACAGTAACAGAACCACCTACACCATCAGTAGCTTTGTATATCAAATTATCTTTGTTGGTGTATTTAAAAATAACTTCCTTAGTCGCAACCGCTACACTTCTTGTTGCGGAAAATGCAGATTTTACCGTATAAGTACCACTTTCGGTAGGTTTACTTGCGAATTCCATTTCAAAAGTACCTGAAGCTGTTTTTAATACGGCTGTTTTGTCGGACATTGCAGGTGTTTCAGTAGAAGTTGCTGGAGCACCGTCTATCAAAGCACCATTAGTGGCTGCAGTTGTTACGGGAGGGGTAACAATCGTGTTTACTGTAGCATCATCGTCTTTAGAGCACGATGAAAAAGTAATTAATGATCCCAAAATCATTGAATAACTCAATAAGCGCATTTTTTTCATAGGGTGATTTTTTTTAAAAATGTTAATTAAATCCTAAATTAATAAACTTTCTTCTAATTAAAAAGCCTTTCCAAAGTTTTTTTTCTATACTCAAAAATTGCTTTTAATTGATTTCTAATCAAAAGTGAATTTAATAGTTTACCTAAAAATCCTAAAGGCACACGGTAGTCAATAATATCACGCATAAGAACTCCTTTTGAGGACTCTTCTATAAAATGCTTATGATGCCATAACGCATATGGTCCAAAACGTTGTTCATCAACAAAATAATTTTGTTCCTTAACATGGGTAATCTCCGTTACCCAAGAAGTTTTAATCCCCAATAAAGGCGTTACTGTATATTCAATAATCTGACCAGCGTACATTTTATCAATATCTGATTTGGTTTTAACCACAAATCCCATCGAAGGAGGTGTGATTATTTTTAAATTATTAGGATTTGATAAAAACTCCCACGCTTCTTTTTTTGAAATAGAGAGTTCTTGCGTCGCAATTAAACGATGTAATAATCCCGAATCTTCAAATCGTATCATAAATGTTTGGTTATTTTTGAACTTAGTGGTTTGGTAATGGAATAAAAATAATCTACCAAATTGCCCTTTTTATCAACTAAATATTTTTGAAAATTCCACCGTACTGTTGAGCTGCTCTTTTTATTTTTTGCTTTTTGAGTTAACCATTGATATAACGGATGCTGTTGATCACCTTTTACATCAATCTTTTCTGTAATCAAAAACGTTACGCCATAATTAATTTTACAAAAAGATTCTATTTGCTTTGACGATCCCGGTTCTTGCGCACCAAATTGATTACACGGAACTCCGATTATCATTAAATTATCTTGATACGTTTCGTACAATTTTTGTAAATCCGTATACTGAGGCGTAAACCCACACTCCGAAGCAACATTAACAAAAAGTATATTTTTTCCTTTAAAAGAGGCTAAATCAATAGGCTTACCGTTAATATCTTTGATTGAAATATCATAAATTGATTTTTGGGCTTGAGCCGAAAAGAATAACATAATAGGGGTTAGCATAAGTATGGTTTTTATTTTTGTCATTATCTAAATTTTGAGAGTTGTAATGCCGCAATCCATTTGAAAAATCTGACCCGATAACCCACTCGCGGCATCACTAAGTAAAAAATGTGTCATCGCGGCCACTTCTTCAGGTTCTAATATTTTTTTTAACGGGTGTCTTTCTTTCATTAATGAGATCATAGATTCGTTACGTAATATTTTTGACGACAAAGCCGTATTAGTAATTGTTGGCGCAATAGCATTAAACCGAATAACGGAAGCATATTCCGCTGCTAACGATTTCGTCAAACCTTCTACCCCAGACTTAGACACCGCAATACTACTATGAAAAGGCATACCTAATTTACTTGCCACAGTACTAAATAACACCACACTTGAATTATTAGATTGTTTGAGTAGTGGTATATATTTTTGAATGGTTTTTATAGCCCCTATTACATTTATTTCAAAATCATTTTTAAAGTCGTCAATAGATAAACGGGTAATCGGTTTTAAATTAATCGATCCAGGGCAATAAACCAAATAATCTAGAGCTTCGAGATCGGGTAATTGATCTGTTAGCACATCCAGATGATATTCTGTAAGATTTTCATGATGTAATCCTGAAGGTGTTCTACTTATACTCACCACTTTCATCGTTGGCAAAGCCTTTATCATGACTTCTTTACCAATACCCTTACTTCCTCCTATTACCAATAATTGTTTCATTTGATATAATTTTGTAATTCCGTGATTTTTTCAGCAGTAATAAATTTACCACTATAAAAACAAGTTGTAGTAGACGATGTGTCATCTTTTATCCCGCGCGAAGAAACACACAAATGTTTCGCCTCTATAATAACAGCCACATCATTAGTATTTAATAACGCTTTTAACTCCTCGCCAATTTGATTGTTTAATCGCTCTTGTACTTGAGGTCGTTTTGCATAAAATTGAACGATTCGGTTGAGTTTTGATAATCCAATTACTTTTCCAGAAGAAATATAGGCGACGTGTGCCTTACCGATAATTGGTACAAAATGATGTTCGCAATTAGAATAAAACGTAATATCTTTTTCAATCAACATTTGATTGTAATTATACTTATTATCAAACAAAGCTATAGCGGGTTTATTTGCTGGATTTAATCCTGAAAAGATTTCATCTACATACATTTTTGCTACACGTTTAGGCGTACCTTTTAAAGAATCATCGGTTAAATCCAAACCAAGTGTATCCATAATCTCAGAAAATAAAAATGCAATACGTTCTTTTTTTTCTGTGTCTGACATAGCAAACGCATTTTTTTTCATCGGCGTCGCTAAACCTGTATAAAGATGATCGTCTCCAATATCATCTATCGTTAAATGAGAAAAAACTTTAGTTTTGGGTTGTAATACGGGTATATCTTTCATAATAAATAATTTTAAAATATTAAAATCTATTGATTTGTTAAAAATACAAAATGTTTAATAATTTTAAATTTATATTAAACAAAATAGATTTTAATTGATTATATAACTATAAGTAGGCTTTATAGTTTTAACGGTTTGGACGTTGGTACGGAAACCGAACAGCACTTTTTGTTACAACATAACCGTCTAAACTATTTATAGCTACGATGTTTCCTTTTGATAAATCAATAAAACCATCATCTTGTACTAAATCATCTTGTACATGAAACTCTACCAACTCACCGATGATCAATATCGTTCCGTTTTCTTGAATGGGATATTCGTTCACGTATCGTAAAGCGATTTTTACGGGACTTTGTTTTACAAAAGGAGCTTTAAAATCGGATATATAAACGGCTTCTAAATCTGTTTTATCAAATTCAGAAATCAGTGCATCGTAACTCGCCGAGGTATGATGGGCGTCTTCCGCCATTAACGTTGTGATGTGATTGATGGTATAAAAGCCTGTTGCCTTAATGTTGTTGTAGGTATCTCTTTTTACAGTTGTTGGTCGTAACACAAAACCAAACAATGGAGGTTCGGATCCCAAGTGTACTACCGAACTAAATACGCCTACATTGGCAATTCCTTCGGTTGATTGAGTGGCTATTAAATTGGCGGATTTAAATCCTGAAATACTGTTAACCAAATTAATTTTATAAATATGATCTAAATTAAGAATATCCTCTTTGGTAAACCTCATCTATAAATTTTTAAAATTATTAATCTTAACGTTTTGAGCTTTAAGATCATACATCAAATTATACAATCCAAAAAAGGTACGGTTGATGTATATAAAGTGTTTGGATCCACGATTACCATTCATATTACGTAACTCGGTACTTTTGGAATACTTTTGACCTAAATCAGCAATTTTATCAAAGAAATTGGAGTCTGAAAAATCAAACGTTTCTTGCTGAAATGGCAACGTAAAAAGACTTAATAATTCATAAAACAACGATTTAAAAAACACTTTCTCCTCCTCGCTATCGTCTGAACGTAAGATTTCTAACTCGATCAACTTTAGATTAAAAGCAATCGGATCGTTTATAACCGCAGGATTAACCAATTCAAAATAAGGAATATAAAAATCCTCTGGTATCGACTTCATACAACCAAAATCAATCGCTATTAAATCGTGCGTGTTTGAAATCAAAAAATTTCCCGGATGTGGATCGGCGTGTACTTTTTTTAACACATGAATTTGATACATATAAAAATCCCACAACGCCTGACCTAATTGTGTAGCAACAGCAGTGTCATTTGTGGTAAATTCAGAAAGGTGCACCCCATCCATCCAATCCATCGTTAAAATCCGATCGGAAGAAAGTGCCGAATAATACTTCGGAAATTTCAGATTTGGAATATGGCGACAAGCGTTTGCCACCTCTTCGCTTTGTTGTAGTTCTAAACTGTAATTTGTTTCTTCTATTAGTTTGTTTTCGACTTCTTTAAAATATTTATCCGAATCTTTCCCTTTGATATTAAACATCTTTATAGCAATTGGTTTTACCAAAGCCAAATCCGATGAAATACTATCGGCAACACCCGGGTATTGGATTTTAACCGCCAATTGCTGTCCGTTTTTGGAAGCTCGATGTACTTGACCAATACTTGCTGCGTTATGCGATTCGGTTGAAAATGCATCAAAAATGTCAGTTGGATTTTTACCAAAATAGCTTTTAAATGTTTTTACAACTAAGGGCGGTGATAAGGGCGGCACCGAAAATTGAGATAACGAAAACTGCTCGACGTACGCTTTGGGCAAAATATTTTTTTCCATACTTAACATCTGAGCCACCTTTAAAGCACTGCCTTTTAACGTTTTAAGCCCGTCATAAATATCTTCCGCGTTGGATTGATTTAATCGATCTTTTGCTTCGCTTTCATCATTGATAAGTTTATCTCCGTAATATTTTACATAGTTAACTCCAACTTTTGCACCCGTTTGCAAGAGCTTTCCTGCTCTTTGAATTTTAGAAACAGGTATTTTATCTATCGTTTTCATCGCTCTTGTTTTTTAATATTTTAAAAATTCATTTTTTCTTTAAAAATAAATTTACCCAAATCAATGATGCTTTTTAATGGTTTGGTATCCATAACATCAAAAGTCGTATTGATTGATTTTTCGATAAAAACATCTGTTTTTTCAAACTTTAGTGAGGTGTCGTCTAACCAAAATTTTAAAGTGAATAAAAACTGGAACCAAAAAAATTCTTCAGTACTTTTTTCCTGAAATTGATTTGCTTTTTCGTGCATCAAATCTATTTTTTCAATTTCGAGAGTTGCGATGTATTTTTTAAACACCAATCGCAACTCGGATAATTTGGCAATCGATTTTAATTTATGCTTGTCACCTTCTAAATTAAAAACCACATACGAACGGTTTGCTGTTAGATTTTCAAAAAAAGTATAGTAAAAACTCAATAGTTTATTTTGAGCTGTGTAGGTTTTATAAGATTCATTTTTGTCTAACAAATTAATTGTGTTTTCAAAAAACAAAACATAAATCCTTTTTTCTATACTTTCAAAAGAGGTGAAATATTCATAAAACTCCGCTTCATTGATTCCTATCGTTTTACAAAAAGATTGTATCGAAACTGGAACCTGATGATTTTCTGAAAGAAAATCCATATAAGCACTAATAATCGTATCTGTTATCTTTTTTTGCTTTTCCATAATTTACTTAATTTACTTCAAAGATACATATTTTGTTTAGTATTTGTTTAAAAACAATAAACAATATTTATTCCTAAATAAAACAACAGATTCAACGATACATAAAAATAATATAGATATATGTTTTTTTTAAAAAAAAATTGTACTTTTAATAAATTATTAACATTTAAATTTAGTAATCATGAAAAAACTCTACTTCAATCAGAAAAAAAATCATTGTAGCTCCTTTCGGGAGTTGTATGGTTTAACAAGATCACAGATGTTTACAATATTATTATTGTTGTTTTCTGTTTTCTCATTTGCACAGGACGTGTATGACGCCCATGTCAAACTAACCGTAAACGGAACCACAAAAGAGTACTACACTTCAAAAAACGGATGTAGTGATGCCCCAGATGGTAATTTGGATGGAAGAACTTTTACAGGGGTTCGACCAGGTGCAACAATAACCTTTAAATCCACACAAACCGATGTGTCATTTAATCCAAACGGAGTAACCGACTTAAGGATGTTGGTTAGAACTCTTTTTAGAGAAGGAGTAGATCCATACCCAACTACATTTGCCAAAAGTGTAAACCTTTCAAACACGAATTCAGGTAATTTTGGTTGTGGAGGATCAGGTGGTAGTAACCGATCAGAACTAAATGGTGACCAATCCATAACTTTACCATCGGTGGGTGGGACTTATACCGTTGAGTATCAAATTTCAAACACAAGTAATACAGACGTTAAGGCTTGGGCAAAATTTTATCTTGTTGTGGATTCCGAGCCTATTTATTTTGTGGATGGATCAGGTACTGAACATTTGTTATCAACAAATGATGAGGTAACGTATACTGCTCAAAACATCACCATAAATTCAACAGCAAGTTCTTATTTTAAAAATGGGGCAGGTACAGAAAGTTGGGGTAACACCACTTGGGTAAGCGGAAATACAACAACAAAATATACCACATCGCCTGCTACAGTTAAAATTACGTCAATGGCTACTGGTAAATACAGTCTTTCGTTTAATAAAACAACAAGGGTTTTTACTTTCACATTAGACGTTACCGCTGTACAAAAGATAAAAACTGCAAAAGTAAATATGCAGGTCAACGGTACGAGTTATTGGTACAATTTATTAGGAGCACAACCTACAACAACCTGTCATATTAATGGCGGAGAAAGAGGGGATTTCAACAGAGATAACAGTGAATTTACAGAAACAGTAACCAAAAACTCAACCCTGAAAATTGGTGGCGAAGCCTTAACCAACAACATAAATGTAGACAAAGCCATACCTGTTGTAATGCATTACAGGTATTATTTAGATGGAGATACGCCAGGGGCTTATACTACTCGAGTTTTGGACTATACAAGTAATATGCCAGCAGCTGGATGTAATGATACTGGGGGTACCAACGGAGCTCAATTTTTAAAAACAGCCTCGTCAGGATCAACAATTACATTATCCACAGCGGGTAATTACATAGTAGAAGTTTATTTTCAGGCAGGTGGATCTACTACAGGTCGTGATGCTACATACAGAAATGGATATAGTACATCAACATGGAATGTTACAGGAAACCATGCTAGTTTATCAAATTGGGGGGCAACAGGTTATTATATGGCGGTAGTACCAAACTCTAATTGGAAACATTTGTATGATTTTCCGATGCCTGGAGTTGATTTTAAATTTAATACAGGAGGTACAACTGGTACATGGAAAGGTGCGGGGGGTGCGTTTCCTTCTGGTACAGCCAATGGAGCGTCTAACATAACAGCAACAGCAGCTACATACGCGGTTGCTTACAATAGCAGTACCGATGCTTATAGTTTTTCTACCCCTTTGGCTGCAACGTATTATAATAACGCAACAGGTGCTAATTATAAAGCACGTATTAAAGTAGTAGATATTACTGACAACACAAATAAAGATACATCAGATGGTAGTTTTGGATTTACAGATGGAACTACAGACCCTGGGTGCACGCAATGTACTGGTTTATACGAAAGTTATATGGGATTATTAATTTTAGATGCACAAGGCGCAATTGTAGCAAATAAAGTATATAATTTAGATGGGGCTTACGGTTCAGCAAATACGAGTAACTTGTACCTAGGCAGTCATTACCCTGGTGTTAACTTTAAAATCGGACTAGAGGTTAAAGCGTGGGCTAAAGGAAAACATAAAATGTGCGGATGTAGCAGTTGGTTTTATGTATATGACAAAGCAGGTACACCGCCTACAGCATCGGATTTTCCTTTGCCCGCAAGCGGATCAGAGTACACTTCACAAAAGAATGGATTATTTACCCTAATGAACTCATCAAAAGCCATATCTGGGGTAAGCCATACTCCTATACCATTAAACAATGTAAATACAAGTGGTAACGGATCAGGAGCTTTTACAAGCACCGTAAATACAGGTACAGCACTTGGACTTGCTTATCAAAATTTAATAAAAGGATTTAATATTCAAGGATATAATCATACTGGCACGGCACCACACCCTCCAGCATCAACGTATTCTATCTATTTTAACGGTAGTACTGTGGATCAATATTTCACCAATGTTAATGGTTTTGATAATTCTAGCGGAGGTACTTATGGTGCTAATGAGAGAATGATATACGACCGATACATCACTGCGGCAGAAGCTGCGAGTTGGTTTAAAATCAGACAAAACGGAGGATGGACGGGTGCAAACTGGGGTGGGCCTTGGACATTTCCTAACAGTAATGCTGTGAGTCCGGGTGCTAACATAACATCGCCAGCAGAGGGAAATTATACTATATTGTTTAATATCAGTTCAGGTAGTCTAATGTTTTCTACAACTACACTATATCGTTGGAAAGATTTCACTAACGGAGCGACTACCACAAGCGTAAACACACCTGTTAATTTAGTATCTTGTCCAACTTGTGGAGGATCTTACTATGTTGCTGTTGCTGGATTATGTTGGGCAAGTAGTACGGGTAATTGTTCCGATGCAACATCATACTACTACCACAGGGATATCAATCAAAATAAAGTTCATAATGGCGTAGCTTTAAATCCGCACCATCCAAACTCAATTGATTTACCACCAAATTCTCCAGGTAATACGATAAAAGGACACGAATATTTTTATACACAAGAGATTAACATTATAGATAACGGCGCGCCAAATACTTGGAACGGTACAACATGGTCAGTAACAGGGGCAACATTGCCACAAAGTTATCATGATGTATTTGTAAACTCTAATTTAACAATCCCAGCAGGTCAAGGATTTTCATGTATCAATTTAACCGTAGCTGATGGTGTCACTATTACTTTAAATGATGATAGTTATATCGAGGTGTTGCGTGCTGCTACCACATTAGGATCAGGAGCTACTAAAGCGAAAATAGTGGTGCCATCATCCGCAAATTTTGTACAACGATGTGATTTACAGTCAAGTACTGCTAACATTGTACATACCAAAAAAACGCGTTTATTAGCACAATACGATTACGCGTATTTATCATCACCTATAGTCGAAAATGCAATACCGATGGTTGAGACCGCTGGTATGGGAAGAATGTTTGAGTGGACCAGTGGTGCTGCAGGAGGTTGGACAACCATATCAACCACAGTAAACAAAAGTGGTAAAGGATTTATCGCTTGGAGCAAATCACCTAACATCAAGGTTTCTTCTAATATTTTTGCAGGAACAGCTAAAAACGGAGTCGTATCAACAGCAGTAAGCAACGTAGATAGTGATGTAACAAAGTCAAGTAATTATGCGTTGTTAGGTAATCCATATCCTTGCGCAGTAAATGGAGAACTGTTCCTTACACATGCTAATAACGCCCACATAAGCGGTACTTTGTACTATTGGAGCAGCAACTCGCGCCTAAAAGACGGAAGTGCATCTGGCTATGGGGATTATAATGCAAAAGATTACAATCCTGCAGATTACGCTTCGTGGAATTTAGCAGCAGGTACAGGTACCGCTGCATCTTCGACAAGAGACACTACAAATGATACAATAGTAGGAAATAACGTAGCGCCAACTAAATTTATACCGTCTGGTACAGGATTTTTTGTACGGGTACTATCACCTGGTAATGCTTATTTTAACAATAGTATGCGTAGTACTACAACAAACTTAGCAACCTCTTATCGTAAAAATGATACCGAAGAGCTAAAAAAGAGTCGCGTGTGGTTAAATATAAGTAATGGTAAAGGTGCCTTTAAACAAATGGCGATAGCCTATATGCGCGGTGCCACCACTAAAGGACTTGATCGTTTGTTGGATTCTGAAAATTATTCAGTTAGTAAAGCTGTAATTTATACTATAAATGACGGAAATAAATTAGCTATTGAAGGTAGGCCAGAGGAGTTATTAGACGCCAATGAAACTTTACCATTAGGGATTGATGTAAAAAACCAAGATGACTATCAAATCAGCTTAGATAATTTTGATGGTGATTTTGACAAAAAATGGATCTATTTAAATGATAAAGTATCTGACACCATACACAAATTATCAGATAAACCGTATATCTTTAAAACAAACTCTGGGGTGTATGATGACCGTTTTGAATTGATTATCCGAGATAAAGAACGCAAGCCAGAACCTGTTTTTTCAGATTCTGATGAAATCTCTGACTTAACGCTTCGAATTGCGGATGGAATCAACGGTATTGAAATTATAAAAGAAAAAGACTTAATAAATAAAGTAGAATTCTACTCGACCTTAGGAAGCAAAATTGCAACTCGTAATTTTGATCCAAGTTCTAAAGTCGTAATTTCGGATGTCAAGCGAATGAACCAAGTGATTATTGTTAAAGTCACATTTGAAGATGGTCATACAGCCACAAGAAAAATACTGTATTAGAGTTTAAAAATTTATTGACACTAAAAATGCCAGACGTATGTTTGGCATTTTTTTTACTTAAAATTTATAAATTCGATTTGGTGTAACACAATAATCCAATCTCATGTCGGTAGGTATTGTTTCAATAGAGTATAATTCGGACTCAAAAAAAGACAGTCCGATTTTAATTACATCAGCTCTGCATTGTTCTAAAAAACGGTCATAAAATCCTTTGCCATACCCTACTCGATTGCCTATTTGGTCAAAAGCTAATAAAGGTAAAAATACAACATCAATAGTTGTTGGAGGGACTTGTAATCCGTTGGTAGGTTCGGGTATTCCGTAGGTGTTAACCAAAATCTTAGTGTTATCGGTGAGTAAGATACTTGTAATTGTGTGGGTTTCGAAATTACTTTTGGGGATAACAACTTCTTTATCTTTACCATGTAAGATTTGCAAAATGTACTCGGTGTTAATTTCTTTCTTTTTCTCAATAGGTAAAAAAAGATGGTAATACGTTTTATCCCAAATATCTAATTGTAAAAGTTGATTGGCAATTGCCATACTTTGCTCTTCGACTTGTTTATTGCTGAGTTGATTACGTTGCTCTTGATATTTTTTGCGTAAAAGGTCTTTCATGTTAGTCAATCTTCATTTCTGGGATTTCGCCTTCAATGAATAAATTAGCTTCTGTAGCTTGAATAATCTGTTCCAATGTTACGCCTGGAGCTCTTTCAAGAAGTTGTAAGCCGTTTTTGGTTACCTCAATAACTGCAAGTTCGGTAACTATTTTTTTAACACAAGAAACACCTGTTAAAGGCAGCGTGCATTTTTTTAATATTTTGGATTCACCTGCTTTGTTTACGTGCATCATAGCAACAATAATGTTTTCTGCGGAAGCGACCAAATCCATTGCTCCTCCCATACCTTTAACCATTTTACCAGGAATCTTCCAATTGGCTATATCTCCGTTTTCAGAAACTTCCATCGCGCCCAAAACGGTAAGGTGTACATGTTTACCTCGTATCATTCCAAAACTCATTGCCGAGTCAAAAAAAGAAGCTCCAGGTAAAGTGGTGATGGTTTGCTTGCCTGCATTGATGATATCGGCATCTTCTTCACCTTCAAAGGGGAAAGGTCCCATACCCAAAACACCGTTTTCGCTTTGTATTTCTATATTGATGTTTTTAGGTACGTAATTGGCCACAAGCGTTGGGATGCCAATACCAAGATTGACATAGTACCCGTCTTTTAATTCTTGCGCGATACGTTTGGCGATTCCGATTTTGTCTAGCATATTCTAAAGTACAAAATTATTGCCAACCTCCACCTAAAGATTTATATAAATTTACGTTAGACTGTAGTCGTTGTTTTTTTAACTCTATTAATTCGAGTTGAGATTCAAGATAATTTTTTTGTGCGGTTATAATCTCTAAATAAGTCGCTTTTCCTGTTTTAAAAAGCTCTGTAGATGTAACAATAGATGTTTTAAACACAGCAACTTCTTGCTTTTTTAAATCTTCCATTTTACCCACATTAGTAAGTTGATTTAAATCATTATAAACCTCTGTAAAACCCGTAATCACACTTTTTTGATAATTGATATATGCTAACTGGTGTTCTGCTTTTGACAGCATTAACTGCGACTTTATATGCCTTCTGTTAAGTAAAGGGGCGGTTAATCCTCCCATCACAGAATTTGCTAAAGAGGAAGGATCAAATAATAATGCCGCATTAAACGCTTGATAGCCAACTGAACTATTAATTATCAAAGACGGATAAAATGCTTTTCTTGCAGATTTCACATCCGCCTTAGCTGCAATTAATTCCAATTCTGCTTGTTTGATATCTGGTCTGTTTCGAAGTAAATCTGAGGGCACACCTTCTTGCAACAGTTGGTTTTGTTTTTGTTGAAAAAGGTGTGTTTTTCGATCAATAGACTGTGGATAACGGGCTAATAGAAAATTAATCTGATTTTCTACTACAATGATTTTTTGTTCTAACTCGATTAAACGTCCTTTTGAGCTTAACTGACGCCCCCTCATGATCTCGATAGCAAGTTCATTGGCTCGACCAACCTGCTTTTGAATGATTACAATATTTAGAGATTCTTCTTGTAACTCAATATTGTCAATCAAAATTTCTTTTTCTGCATCCAAAGCTAAAAGTTCGTAATATAATGTAGCTACATTTTCAATTACTTGTGTTTGTACAAATTGCTTAGCGTATTCTGATGCAACAAATTTGGAGATTGCCGCTTTTTTTCGCTGATTTAATTTTCCCCAAATATCAATTTCCCATTGTGAGTTTAATCCCAAGTAATATTGAGGTAACGGATTAGTCATCTTTTGATTTGGAGTAATATTATTTGAGAAATTTGTATCGTAATTCCCTACACCATCCATCGTGTATTTACCAAATTTTTGTTGCCCAACTATACCATTAAAATTGACATCGGGTAATCGGATTCCTTTATTTAAAACAACGTCAAAGCGGAATTGCAAAACACGCTGCATAGCGGATTGTACCTCAAAATTATGCTCAAGCGAGGTATTAATTAAACTTGTTAAGGTACTATCCCCAAAAAAAACATTCCAATTTGGGAGTACCGTTGTTTTAGAATCTATTTGTTCCTGAAATTTTTTAGGCAATTGGGTTGTAATTTCAGATTGCACATCTTTTGCTGTTTTACAACTTAAAACAGCAAAAGAAATGAGTATAATTGTTGTTGATTTTATATTAAACATATGAACCTTTTCTAGCTTTTGACATTTTTTTTCTACTAATTTTCATTTCTAGCCCAGCAAATACGACATACAGTCCTGGAATAATAAGTACTCCAAAAACCGTCCCTAACAACATCCCTCCTGCAGCTGCGACACCAATTGTTTTGTTTCCGATAGCACCTGCTCCGCTTGCCATCATTAAAGGAATTAATCCAGCAATAAATGCGAATGAAGTCATTAAGATCGGTCTGAGTCGCGCAATGGCTCCTTCGGTAGCGGCTTGTATTATTGTTCTTCCTTCTTTTTGTTTTAATAAAGCAAATTCAATAATTAAGATGGCATTTTTACCCAATAATCCTATTAACATAACCATGGCTACTTGTGCGTAGATATTGTTTTCTAAACCTGACAAATACAATAAAAACAAGGATCCAAAAATACCGATGGGTAGGGATAATAATACCGAAAAAGGTAGTATAAAACTTTCATATTGAGCAGATAGCAATAAATAAACAAAAAGTAAACAAATACTAAATATAACCATCACTTGATTCCCTGATAAAATTTCTTCTCGGGTCATTCCTGAGTACTCATGAATATAACCTCTTGGAAGTGATTTTTTGACTGTTTCTTCAATCGCTTTTATTGCATCACCACTACTATATCCATCGGCGGCCTCCCCATTAATCATTGCAGAATAATACATGTTATATCTGGTTAGTTGCTCAGGTCCGTATACCCGTTCGATACTACTAAAAATAGAGTATGGTACCATTTCGCCGTCCTTATTTTTAATACGGAGTTTTAATACATCATCAGGTAATGCTCGGTAACTTGGATCTGCTTGTACCATAACTTTGTACATTTTATTAAACCGAATAAAATTTGTAGCATAAAAACTTCCAATCATAGATTGTAAATTAGTCATTGCTGATTCAGCTGTAATTCCTTTTTTGGCAGCTACATCTTGATCAATATGAATAAGATATTGAGGGAATTTTGGATCAAAACTGGTAAATACATTTTTAATCTCGGGACGTTTTCTTAAGTCATCCAAAAATGATTGTGACACTTGATCTAATTTATTTAAATCTCCAGTACCACTTTTATCCAATAGACGCATTTCAAAACCGCTTGCATTTCCAAAACCGGGTACTGCAGGAGGTGGTAAAAATTGAATATCGGCTCCTTTTATGTGACTTGTTTTCTCTTTTAGAATTTCTATTATTTCATCCGCCGTCGTTTCTCTTTCCTTCCACGGTTTTAAACTAATGGTACTCATACCAAAAGATGCTCCCGAACCTTCTGTAATCAAACTGTAACCAGCCAACGTAGAAGTGTTCTCTACAGCATCTAATTTAAGAGCGACCTTGTCAATTTCATTCATCACACCCTCCGTTCTTTCAATAGTAGCACCTGCTGGAGTTGTTACGTTAGCATAAATTGTACCTTGATCTTCGGTAGGTATAAACCCCGTGGGTAACACAAAACTAACTCCCCATGTGCCTAAAATAAATGCAATTAAAACTCCAAAAGTGAGTAGGCGTCTTGTAATAATCGATCGTAAAAAATCTTTATAAGCATTGGATAGTCCTTCATATTTATGATTAAACTGAATAAAAAACCGACCAATAAGACTTTTATTTTGTTTATTAGGATTGTGTCTTTTTAAAAGTAATGAACATAGTGCTGGAGCAAGCGTTAAAGCATTGATTCCGGAAATAATAATTGAAATAGCCATAGTTATCGAAAACTGCCTATAAAAAACACCTACGGGACCACTTAAAAATGCCACAGGTATAAATACAGCCGCCATTACTAATGTAATAGAGATTATTGGTCCTCCGATTTCATTCAATGCCTGAAAAGTAGCTGTTTTAGGATCGGAGTGATTTTCTTCCATTTTAGTATGTACTGCTTCCACAACTACAATTGCATTATCTACCACAATACCTATGGCTAGAACTAACGCAAAAAGTGTTAACATATTTATCGAAAAACCCATTAATTGCATAAATGTAAATGTTCCGATTAACGAAACTGGAACAGCAATAATAGGTATCAAAGTAGAACGCCAATCTTGTAAAAACAAAAAGACAACTAAACCTACTAGTAAAAACGCCTCTAATAAAGTCTTTAAAACTTCGTGAATGGATGCGTCTAAAAATCGAGAAACATCGTATCCGATTGTGTATTTTATACCTGGTGGAAATTGTGTTTCTTTTAAAAACTCCATACGTTCTTTAATATTTTCAATAACCTGCTTTGCGTTTGATCCTGGGCGTTGTTTAAGGATTATTGCCGCAGATGGTTTTCCGTTTTCTTTAGATAACACATCGTAATCAAGTGATCCAAATTCAATTTCCGCGATGTCTTTAAGGCGAACCATCTCACCGCTTTCATTAACTTTGACTACAATTTTTTCATATTGTTCCTCTTGTGTAAGTTTTCCCGTATATCGTAGTACGTACTGTAAAGATTGTGCTTTACGACCAGAACTCTCTCCGACTTTACCTGGTGCAGCTTCAATGTTTTGAGATCTTAGTGCCAGAATTACATCTTCTGCTGATATTTTGTAAGCATCCATTTGTTGAGGCTTTAGCCATACACGCATTGCATATTGCCGTTGCCCCATAATAGTTGCATATCCTACACCGTCAATTCGTTTTAGCTCTGCTAGTACATTAATATCAGCAAAATTGTAAATGAACTTTTCATCCATGGTAGGATCATCACTAATGATGTTCAGATACATTAGCATACTGTTAACTTCTTTTTCGGTAGATACACCTGATTTCACTACTTCTTCAGGCAGTTCGTCTAAAATAGTTGCTACTCTGTTTTGAACATTAACAGCTGCTAAATCAGGGTCGGTTCCTACTTCAAAATAAATTGTGGTTACACTTGTTCCGTCATTACCTGATACAGAGTTCATGTAACTCATACCTGATACACCGTTAACGGCTCTCTCAACCTGAGTGACTACTGCTTTAGCACAAACCTCAGCATTTGCACCTGTATATTTTGTGGTAACAGATACCGCAGGTGGGGCAATATCAGGATATTGTGTAATTGGTAAACTTTGTAGGGCTAGTAAACCTAATAAAGTGATGAATATAGAGATAACAAAAGCAGTTACGGGTCTATGAATGAAAATACGCAACATACTATTTGGTATTAATTTCTTTCAAAATTGTTTTCATTGTAACGACTCTAGGAGCTATACTATCACCGTGCCGTACGTTTTGAAGACCCTCATATAGAATTTTTTCACCTTTTTTCAGCCCTTTTTCAATAATAAAAAAATGAGGAATTCTATTGTTTGATACAATATTCCGAGATTCAATTTTATTGTTTTGATCAATTACATATACATACAAGCGCTCTTGTAAATCAAAAGTAGATTTTTGAGGAACTAAGATTACGTTAGAATACTTTTTCTCTAATCGTATTTTTCCACTGGCACCGTGTTTTAAAATTTTGTCACGATTGTTAAATCGTGCTCTAAAAGCAATATTACCTGTCTTTTTTTCGATTTCAGCCTCGATGGTTTCAATTGTTCCTTTTGTTGTATGCTCTTTACCGTCAGCTAATAATAACGAAACCGTTTTAGTTGCTACGGAATCATTTTTTACACCTATAGCATAATTGAGGTACTCTTTTTCTGAAACATCAAAATACGCGAACACTTCGTCATTTTCGGATATACTTGTTAATAACGAACCTTCTTCAATTAAGCTTCCGATTTTATGAGGGATTCGGTTTACAATACCATTAAATGGAGCTTTAACAACAGTATAAGATAACTTGTGCGCAAAACTGGTTTGATTTGCAAAAGTTTCTTCCACTTTAGCATTAGAAGCCTCCAATTTATTTTCAGCAATTTCTAATTCGGTTTTTGATACAATATTTTTATCAAATAATTGTTGGTTGTTTTTCACCTCAAGAGCCGCTGCTTTCGCTTCTGCTAATGCGATCCTATGTATGGCTTTTGCTTTTGCAAGCTCCTCTTTATACTCGCCATTACTGATCGAAAATAATAATTGCCCTTGTTTTACATATTGTCCTTCGTCAATATGTATTTTTTCGAGATATCCATTTATTCGAGCTCGTATTTCTACATTTTGTTCGGCTGATATTTCAGCTACATAATCTGTATAACCCATTGTATCAATAGTTGTAACTTGAAGTACAGGATATGATTCTGCTTTGGGAATTATTTTTTCTGTTTTTTGGCAAGAGGTTAGCAAAACAATAAATATAACGGTATAGAATGAAATTTTCTTCATAGTATATAAAATAAGGGTAATTGATAAAGTGCCCGAAATACGAAAGTCGTAAGAGGCATATAAATAGGATTCTTAATTATGTTTTATAGAATTTCGGGAGGTGGGCTAAAAACCCGAAGCCAATTCACCTGATTTATAACCTGAAAGGCGTGTATAGAAACTTTTTTTTCTATAAAGAAGAAATTGTTCATCATTGACAATGTAACATCATAATCTGAAGTTTCATTATCACTACTGACATCATTCATTGTATCTGAATTTACTTCTGTATATTCTAAATCTATTTGTAGAGGTGCCGATTTTTTTAGAAAGGGTTTTTCAAGAGAATGCATTTTTAAACAAAAAACTAAAAGTACCATCATAAATAGGATGTTACTTATAATTATTTTAGCTGAAAAATTAAATGTCATAAACCCTTATAAAAAAACGACAAATATAAATAATTTTAAGTTTTTTTTAAGGTCAATTTTTAAGCATAATTTATCTTTTTTGAGTAGTCCGTTGTTCAATACGTTTCTCATAATTTTTTCCTTCAAAAATAGCATTTACAAATATGCCTGGTATATGAATTTGATTGGGGTCGAGTGTGCCAACAGGTACTAATTCTTCAACTTCTACAACGGTAATAGTTGCCGCACCACACATTACAGGATTAAAATTGCGCGATGTCCCTTTAAAAATCAAATTTCCTGCTTCATCTCCTTTCCATGCTTTTATAAGTGCATAATCGGCTTTAAAAGCTTTTTCTAAAATATAACTTTTACCGTCAAAAACTCGAGATTCTTTGCCGATAGCGACTTCAGTACCGTATCCTGCGGGTGTATAAAATGCGGGGATTCCCATTTGTGCGGCACGACAACGTTCTGCTAGCGTGCCTTGAGGTATAAGTTCAACCTCCAATTCTTCGTTAAGCATTTGACGTTCAAATTCGGCATTTTCTCCTACGTAAGATGAAATCATTTTTTTGATTTGTTTTTTTTGGAGTAACAAACCCAATCCAAAATCATCAACGCCTGCATTATTGGATATACAAGTGAGTTGTTGTACATTTTTATTGACCATTTCGGTAATGCAATTTTCGGGAATACCACACAAACCAAATCCGCCTACTAACAGGGTCATACCATCGGTGAGTGTTTGTAATGCTTCTTGTACAGAATTTACTTTTTTAGAAATCATAAAGCCTAATTTTTTTGAATCAAATTACAAAAAATTAGGCTTTAGTTTTTAAGTGCAATGAATTTATTATTGAAATTCGTCTGGGATTTCTTCTTTATCGCTTACAATCTCCCCACTTTTGGAACAATCGACGCGAATGGATAAGTTTTCAGGAACTTTAAAACTTTCTTTAGATACTTTTAGCTGTGTGTCAGCGTAGCAATTTTTCATAAATAAAGCCCATATTGGTAAAGCCATTGTAGCACCTTGTCCGTTAAGGATACCTCTGAAGTGCGTCGCTCTATCGTCGCCACCGACCCAAACTCCCGCGACTAAATTAGGTACCATACCGATAAACCAACCGTCGGATTGGTTTTGTGTTGTACCTGTTTTTCCTGCAATAGGATTGGTAAATAAATATGGATGTCCTGTAACGGCTTTGTAGGATTCTCCTGGATTCCAACTGGTTCGCAAACGTACACCTGATCCAAACTGGGTAACTCCTTCCATCAATTTAACAACAGCATAGGCTACTTCTTTGTTTAAAACATCTTTGGATTTTTGAGCGGCTTTAAAGAGAACCACGCCATTTTTATTTTGAATCTCGGTAATAAATTGTGGTTGCACATAAATCCCCTGATTAGCAAAAGTACTGTAAGCCCCAACCATATCATGTACTGTAATTTCGGTTGCCCCTAATGCAATAGACGGACGCGGTTCTATCACCGCTTTTATACCTAATTTTTGAGTCAACTGCACTACGGTTTTAGGACCAACACGATCAATTAATTTAGCGGAAACGGTATTAATGGATTTAGCTAATGCAGATTTTAGAGTTTGAAATCCAGTATATTTTCCATCGGAATTACTAGGCGTCCAAGGTTCTAAAATACCATAACGTCCTTGGGGCATTGTAAATTTAGAATCAATAATCGAGTCGCAAGGCGAGTATTTTAATTGGTCAATGGCAGCGGCATACACAAAAGGTTTAAAGGTTGATCCTACTTGTCTGGCGCCTTGATTAACGTGATCGTATTTAAAATGTTTTTGGTTAATACCACCAATCCAAACTTTTATATGCCCTGTTTGTGGTTCCATAGCCATCATACCTGTATGCAAAAAGTGTTTGTAATATTTGATGGAATCCATTGGCGTCATGATGGTATCTTTTTCGCCTTTCCAATCAAAGATTTGCATACGGGTTTTTACTTTAAATGATCGGGTAATTTCTTCGGTGCTTTTGCCTTGCTCTTTCATTAAACGCCAACGTTCTGAGCTTTTCATGGCGCGGTTATAAATCCCATCTATTTGTTCGGTATCCAAGTCTCTAAATGGGGCTGTTTTATTCTTTTTGGATTCTTCAAAAAACACCTTTTGTAGGTTACTCATGTGCATTTTCATGGCATCTTCGGCATGTTTTTGCATACGCGAATCAATTGTGGTATAAATTTTTAAACCATCACGATACAGATTATATTTAGTACCGTCTGCTTTTGGATTTTCATCAATCCATTTTCGAAGATAATCTCTTAAATATTCGCGGTAATATGTCGCCAAACCTTCGGTATGCGAATCGGGAGAATAATTTAATATAATCGGTAATTTTTGTAGAGAGTCTTTTACTTTTTCGGTAATAAAATCGTTACGATACATTTGTTTTAATACTACATCGCGTCGGATTTTTGCTTTTTCTATTCTTTTTACTGGATTATATAGCGAAGGGTTGGTTAACATTCCTACAAAAACGGCCGCTTCTTCAATCGTTAAATCCTTTGGTTCTTTTGAAAAATAAATACGCGCAGCAGATCGTATCCCTACGGCATTATTAACAAAATCGACTTTGTTAAGATACATCGTAAGTATTTCGTTTTTAGTATATTGCCTTTCAAGTCGAATAGCTATAATCCATTCTTTGGCTTTTTGTTTTATCCGTTCAAAAATATTTTTAGATCCTTCACCATGAAATAATAATTTTGATAACTGTTGCGATATGGTACTAGCTCCACCTTTTGAACCTAATCGAACTACAGCTCTTAACGTACCTCGGGCATCTATACCTGAATGTTCGTAAAAACGTTCGTCTTCTGTAGCAACTAAAGCTTGTATTAAATGAGGAGGTATATCTTTAAATTTTATGGGGGTACGATTTTCTCTGAAAAATTTACCAATAGTCACTCCATCAGAAGAAATGATTTCGGTGGCTAAGTTGGATTCGGGATTTTCTAATTCATCAAATGTTGGTAAGTCTCCAAACCACCCCATAGAGGCGCTTAGAAAAAACAGGGCGATTGACCCCATCAACATAATAAATAAAATCCATATTCGGATGGTATATTTTATGAAATTATCTTGTTTACCCATTACGAAGCGTACTTTTGATTAACTATTATTTTACTGATTCTATTCGGAGTCCGATTTTAGAAATTCCTTCTAATTTAATAACCCCTTTGGTTTTATTGTGCTCTCTTACCGCTTGCTCGACCGATACGGTGTACACTCCTTTTTCAGGAAATCCAACATTTTCTTTATACCAAAGTTTATTTTCTTTGAATTCGGTTACACCTTGCCCTAATAATTTACCCATATGATCCGCCATTTGATATTCCAAAGTATCTATTTTGGTTAATCCTGTAGGAGCTTCTAACTTTACAATTAAAAAAAGGTTACTATAAGGATAATCATCATTACTGATGATATTTAAAAACAAATTACAATTTTGTGTTGTTGTTGGTTTTTGGAAAGAGAACTGGATTTTTTTATCGGCTTTCCAACCATTTTCAAAAACAAAATATTCGTCATATAACCTTTGGTCATCACAAGCAATAAAACTTAACGAAAGTAATGCTAATACTACGGGATAAAGGAGTTTTTTATTTTGTAACACTTGGCTTTTTATTTCGAGGTTTGTTCTTTTTATTTCGGTTTTTTGATTTCTTTTTAGGTTGATCAAATCGCGTTAAACTATCTTCTGAAACTTTACCTCGGAACTCTTTTGTCGGCGCGACAAAAACTTCTTGTATATATTCTTCAAGAGCGGCGACTGTTTTTTTCTCTTTGTTTAATTGGATCATTTTTTTGACTTCTTCGATTTTAATCATGTGCCAATTTGAGAAGTCATTTTTGTAAGAAAACCACATCAATCCTTTAAAAATATCTATTTTATGGCAAACAGCGTCTCCTTTTTCGGTAGCGATAACTGTTTCCATGCTCGGAAATTCTTTTAATGCATCTTGGTATGAGTCCAATTCGTAATTAAGGCAACATTTTAGTTTGCCACATTGTCCTGCTAATTTTTGGGGATTCAATGACAATTGTTGGTAACGTGCAGCGGAGGTATTTACACTTCTGAAATCCGTTAACCAAGTCGAACAACACAACTCTCTACCGCAAGATCCGATACCGCCTAAACGAGAAGCCTCTTGACGTGATCCAATTTGTTTCATGTCGATTCGGATACCGAATTCTTTAGCAAACTCTTTTATTAATTGCCTAAAATCAACTCTTTCGGTAGAAGTATAATAAAACGAAGCTTTTGATCCGTCCCCCTGAAATTCAATATCTGAAATTTTCATTTCGAGGTTTACTGTTAACGCAATTTCACGCGCTTTTATTTTTATTGCCTCTTCCCTAGAACGAGCATCTTGCCACGTATCAATGTCTTTTTGGCTTGCCTTACGGTAAATTTTTTGAATTTCTTTACTGTTAGGGCTTATTTTTTTGCGTTTCATCTGGATTTTAACCAACTCTCCAGTTAATGAAACGATTCCGACATCATGACCACTTTGTGCTTCGGTAGCTACAATATCACCGATGGTTAAAGACAAATTATCGGTGTTTCTATAAAATTCTTTTCTACCGTTTTTAAAACGCACTTCTACACAATCAAAATTAGATTTTCCGTCGGCAGTTTTCATATTAGATAACCAGTCAAAAACTGTTAGTTTGTTACAACTATCTGTTCCGCATGTTCCATTATTTTTACATCCTTTCGGAGAATTTCCACCACCTGTTGAGCAACTTGTACAACCCATATCTATATATATTGAATCGTGTAAAACACGATGTACGCTTTTATTAAAAATTTTAACGGGTAAAGATAGTGTTTTTTGCTTTTTTTATGACATCATTATTATAAAAGCAACGGGTATTAGGCAAAAACTTCTTTAAGAATAGATAAAGATTGCGGAATTTTAAAGTTTTCGATATGAATTTGATAGTATTTTAAGACAATTTGGAGCACCATCTGTCGTTCCGTACCAGACAATATTTGTGACAAATTACCAAAGTCGGTTTGTAGTGCTTTTTTCAGAAGAATACATTCGGATTCGGTTGTACAATGTGTGTTTTTATATCCCGAAAATGACCCATTTAGCAAATCAAAATAAGTACCGTTTGTTGATAAATCAGGAAAAAAACCTAAAAATTTAGTGATTTTAAGCAACAGCATGATGTGAAAATTAGCGACCTCATCATGATGATCCAACCACAACAATGAGGTTTCTAAAAATTCAAAAAGAGATTCGTTAGAGGTGTTTTCATTTAAAGCGTGATATAATGTTTCCGATAAAAATAAAACAATTGCATTTTTGTGAATGGATGTGGAAATCGTATAGTAAGGTTCACTGATTTTAATTTCCTTAAAATGTTCGAGCGTACCTTTGTTTTTATGATTAAATTCAATTTCTAACAAGGTTAACGGCTGAAAATATGCAATTTTTTGATTGTTTTTTTTAGCAGAAAAAGCTGTAGGAACAAAAAATGATTTTACACCATGCGATTGGGTATAACACGTGACAATCAAACTTTTTTCTTGGTATTTGAGTGCCTTTAAAACAATCGCTTTGGTTTTTATAAACATGTTTACAAATCAAATTGAATGCCTTGCGCCAACGGTAATTTATCCGAGTAATTAATAGTATTGGTTTGACGACGCATGTATTGTTTCCATGCATCCGATCCCGATTCGCGACCACCACCAGTTTCCTTTTCACCGCCAAAAGCACCGCCAATTTCAGCACCTGAGGTACCGATATTTACATTGGCTATCCCGCAATCTGATCCGTTAACCGACAAAAAGTATTCCGCCTCTTTTAAATTATTGGTCATAATCGCCGAGGATAATCCTTGAGGTACATTATTTTGTATATCAATCGCGTTTTGGATGTTGCCACTATACTTGATTAAATACATAATAGGAGCAAACGTTTCGGTTTGTACAACTTCAAAATTATTTTGGGCTTCGATAAGCACAGGTTTTACATAACAAGCTCCTAAATCAGTTCGGGCACCAAAATCACTTAAAATAGTACCTCCTTGTGTTATTGCTCGATCAATGGCTAATAAATAACTGTTTACAGCATCGGCATCAATAAGTGGTCCCATGTGATTTTTCTCGTCTAAAGGATCTCCAATTCGGATTTGCTTATACGCAGATATAAGTGCTTGTTTTACGGTTTCATAAACTTCTTCATGAATAATTAATCGACGGGTAGACGTGCACCGTTGCCCAGCTGTACCAACAGCGCCAAAAACAGCACCCGTAATGGTGAGTTTAAGATCAGCAGATGGTGTTATAATTATAGCGTTATTGCCCCCAAGCTCGAGTAAGACTTTTCCTAAACGTGCAGCTACTTTTTGAGCGACGGCTTTACCCATTCGGGTTGATCCTGTGGCAGATAATAAACTGATAGATATATCGGTACTCATTAATTCGCCTAATTGAGCGTCTCCAATGATGAGGTTAGAAATTCCCTCGGGTAACTTATTTTCTTTAGCGACAGCACTAAACAGTTGTTGACAAGCAATCGCGCAAAGTGGTGTTTTTTCACTGGGTTTCCAAACCACAACATTACCACAAACCCAAGATAGGGCAGCATTCCAAGCCCAAACGGCTACTGGGAAATTAAAGGCAGAAATCACTCCGACAATTCCCAACGGATGGTACTGTTCGTACATGCGGTGTTCCGATCTTTCGGAATGCATCGTTAATCCGTGCAATTGGCGGGATAATCCAACAGCAAAATCACAGATATCGATCATTTCTTGCACTTCGCCCAATCCTTCTTGCAGGGATTTTCCCATTTCGTAAGAGACTAATTGTCCTAAAGCGGTTTTGTTTTCGCGTAATTTGTTCCCAAACTGACGTACGATTTCGCCTCGTTGTGGTGCGGGCATTTTTTTAAACGTTAAAAAAGCAGCAGATGCCGTTGTAATTACGTGTTGGTATTGTTCGGTATCGGTAAGTTGTACCTCAGCGATGGGTTGGTCGTTAGTAGGCGAGTAGGAGATTAACTTTTTTTCAGAAGTAAACCATTGCTCACCTGTAGATGTTCCTTTATTGATGGGCTGTATACCTAAGTTTTTAATGGTTTCTGATTTAGAAAATTCGGTCATAATTACCAATTTTTATAAGGTTTTTGACTTAGGTACGAATTATAATATTTGTTATTACCTGTAACTTCTTCGCCGAGCCAATCGGGTTTTGTAAAATGTTCGTCTTCGGCATTTAATTCAATTTCTCCAATGACTAAACCGGCATTGTTGCCGCTAAATTCATCAATTTCATACATATGTCCTTCGTGTAAAACTTCATATCTAATTTTGTCAATGATGCCTTCTTCACACATTTCTAACAAAGATTGCGCTTCGTTTACAGGAATTTCTTTTTCCCATTCAAATCGAGTAACTCCTGCCGTGTCGCTAATGCCTTTGACGGTAATATAACCTTTGTCACCTTTAATCCGAACCCTAACGGTTCGGTGTGGATCTGTATTTAAGTAGCCTTGAGCGATTTGATATTTTGTGGTATATACTGTTTGGTATTGGTTATTTTTTACCAAAAATTTACGTTCGATTTCTACCATTTTAAAGATTTTTGTTAGAAACAATAATTTTTTTAGTGAAAGTAATCCCCGATTCTTTTAATTTAAAAATATAAACGCCATTTTGTAACGCTTCGGAACTGATTCCTTTGTCCAAAAACGGACTAGTAGCGTAGGTTTCTGTAATAATTAAACGTCCAATCGAATCGTAGATAAAAATCTCAATTGGATTTTGAGTAACAGGTTTGTATTTGAATTCGATGGTGTTAACTTTTTCCTGAAATAAAACAAAATCAGTAACCAAACAACTTTCGTCCCGACCTATTGAAAAAGGCTGCTCATTAACTGCATAATAAATGCTGTTTGTTGGTTCGATCAAAATACGGCAGGCATCACAAAATATTTGTGGCATCACAACACTTTCTTCCCCATCATTAGGGGTGTCGTTTGCTAAAACGATATCAAATGTTTGCCCATTATCTTTGGATAATTTGATATTTACTGCTGTTGTATTAATGCCATTAGCCGTTGTCCCAGCCACATTCCAGCTGATTCGGTACGCTATATCTTGTACCAAGCACGTATTTGCCGCAGCTTGTGAGGTGATATTAAAAGGACCTTTGGCAATTGTGGTTACGGTTGTTTGATCTTGTCCTGTAGCTCCTCCTTCTGTGTTGTTATTATCCCGTACGGTGAGCATAAAATTCATATTTCGGGCAACACTTGGTAACACTTCCCAGTCGTCATTTTTATTCGTAAGTACAGATTCGTGCTTTGGAAAATAACGAACGGGGCTCGTGGTTGGTAATAAAGATCTAAAATTAGCTGCTGTAGTACGTGTAGATGTTGGTTTTCCGCTCACTTGTCCGATATCCCATTGTTCCCAACAATAAGTTAAATTGGTGTCGGTATCAGTAGCCGATCCTGTTAATTTAAATGGAGTACTGTGTGGGATGATATAATTACTACCGGCCTCAACTGATGGAGGTGTATTATTACTAATTGTTGATTTTGCACATGTTGCTACTTTACTCACAAAACTGTTGATTTGTTGTAATGTTATTGCATGAAAATAATCGTCTGAATTTTTTTGAATGTTATAGTTGGTACTCTCACTGGTTACTTCTGTAGGACAAACACCTGCATAGCCCATTATAGTTGATCCACTTCCGGGTTCATAAGCTGTTTCGCGCGAAATATTTCCTGAGCAAGAGTTATTAAATGTGTGGTAAGCCCCAAATTGATGCCCGATTTCATGCGCTACAAAATCAATGTCGTATGGATCTCCAACAGGAGAGCTGGATCCTGTAACCCCTTTTGCCTTGTCATTGGTACAAACACTTTCTATAAACGCCACACCACCGCCACCTGTGCTTACCAGATGTCCGATGTCATAATTACTATACCCAATGATCGAATTAATGGTAGACTGAGAACTCACTAACAATTGATCCGAGTCGTCATTTATGTAGTTGTCTGAGTCTATAAAAATCAACTTATCGTTATCCGCAACCAATTGCATTGTGATGGCTAATTCACGGTTATAAATCGCATTTACACGAGTAAGCGTTACATTCATAGCGGCGAGTACCACACCTTTTTTAATGGCATCAGATTTATTTTGCGCATTAACCCTTCGGATATGAAAACTAGAATATTCCGTAGTTGAAGTAATCGCTATACGATATAACCGTGTGGTAACCGTAGTGGCTGTTGATCTTTTTTGTGGTTCAGGTTCAGAATGTTTTGCTACGTGTTTACTAAAACAACGACGTGTTGAGGATATTTTTAGTTGGTCACGGTGGTACACGATGTATGTACTTAAATCTGTAGTATGTGGGTCGATGTAATGTGTGCCTGTTGGCGAAAATTGCATGGCGTGTAATCCAAACACGGTTACACTAAAAGAGATTGAGTTACCGTTGTTATCCGTTCCTTTGTAAGTTTTGATATCTGGATATTTAGCAGCCAAATCAGGATGCATCGTTGCCGTTTCTTGTACATGATACGCAATTAAATTGCCGTCACTATCAGGAAATTGTATAGAATCCGTTTTGGTTTTAGTTCGATTTCGATTGTTTATACGAGCTAATTTAGCCTGTAATTGATCTAAATTAAGTTGATAAAGTTGATAGATTTTAGGTTCAGAATCTCTTTTTTGTATGTTACGTTTTGCAATTTTATTTTTAGAAATAGGCGTCCATAAATCACTTTGTGAATAGCCGATACTACTAATAAATAAAAGCAAATAGAGTACGGTAATTTTAGATTTCATTAAAGAATTATTTTTTGCAATTCTTGTAAAGATAAAATTTAAATTTAGAATTCGTACCCTTTAAAATGACTTCTGATACTGGCTAATGTCTCAAATAATAATTCAGGCTCGTCGTGGGTGACTAACTTTTGACGAAATTCTTTAAAATTAGGAATGTTCTTAAAATAATTGGTATAATGACGTCGCATCTCTACTACCCCAACTTTGTCGCCTTTCCATTCTAACGACCATTTTAAATGATTTTCTGTAGCTGTAACACGATCTTCAATCGATGGAACAGGAAGTGTTTTACCTGTTTTTACAAAATGTTTAATTTCTTCAAAAATCCAAGGATAACCTATGGCTGCGCGACCAATCATCACGCCATCAACGCCGTATCTGTTTTTATATTCTAACGCTTTTTGTGGGGAATCAATATCCCCATTCCCGAAAATTGGCATCGTAATCCGCGGGTTGTTTTTTACCCGTGCAATGTGCGACCAATCGGCTTCGCCTTTATACATTTGAGCTCGCGTACGTCCGTGTATCGATAATGCTTTTACACCCACATCTTGCAAACGTTCGGCAACTTCGTCAATATTAATCATGTCGGTATCCCAACCCAAACGGGTTTTTACAGTAACCGGTAATGAAGTGCTTTGTACAACGGCTTTGGTCAGCTTGATCATTAAATCAACATCTTTTAAAACACCTGCGCCTGCGCCTTTGGAAACTACTTTTTTGACTGGACAACCAAAATTAATGTCTACGATATCGGGTTTTACCGTTTCGACGATTCGGGCAGATAGTGCCATAGCCTCCTCGTCACCGCCAAATATTTGAATCCCCACAGGTCGTTCGTAGTCAAAAATATCGAGTTTTTGTTTGCTCTTTATCGCGTCACGGATCAACCCTTCGGACGAAATAAATTCGCTATACACCAAATCAGCCCCATGAATTTTACACAACCTACGAAATGGCGGATCACTCACATCCTCCATAGGAGCTAACAACAACGGAAACTCGGGTAATTCAATCGGGCCTATTTTAATCATCGGATATTATAAATTTAGACAAAAGTAAGGTGTTTTTTGGCAACAAAAATAAATGTGGTTTATTTTTGATAATTTTTTAGGAATGATTATTAATGAGGGTTTTTAGCCTACCACTCCTTTTTTTTAAGATTTCATTAAGAATTATTAACACAACATTGTGATTTAGGATAGTTGAGTATTAATTACAAGCGATTAATTTCGCAAAAAATCAATACCCACCTGATATGAATCGATTCATCTTCGTTTGCGTTACACTTTTAGTAGCGAGCACCAGTTATTCTCAAGACCTTGTATTTACCTACGACGCAGCAGGCAATCAAACTTTTAAAGGCATTGTATTATCCAGCAGACCCGCTTCCCAAACCGCAATTGAAGAAGACGAAATTCCCAACGAATTTACAGCATTAGACGGCGTACCCGAGATCTCTTACTACCCCAATCCCGTACAAGAACAACTCCACATCAAGTGGTTAAACAAACCTACCCATCAAGCCCAAACCATAACCGTGTACAACAACGTAGGGCAACAAATCTTTACAACAGACCCCAAAGAAGACCAAGTAGAAACCACGATTGATTTTAGTACCCAACCCAAAGGGATGTATATACTTATAATAGGATATACCGACGGAAGCACAAAAGACATCAAGATTTTAAAGCAGTAATACCCAGTTATGAATCCAATAAATAAAATATTGTACACTATTGCAATAATAGTGCTACTTAGCGAAACTGTATTTTCTCAAAATAGTTACCCAACAACGATACAAAAAGATTTAGAATATACCGTAAGCCCACAAAGTGAATCAACTAATCTTTACGCCACAAAATCTATTACATTAAAGCCTAATGTATGGCTAAAGAGTGGAAGCAATGTTAAAGCCCAAATAAGAGATGCAGAAGAAAAACCAAGCCTTACCCAAACAGAACTTTATGCTATGGCAGAAAGTATGGGAGGCTTATATAGTAATGGCGTAACAGATACGCAGGGAGAACTCAACATTTCTAATTCGGGTAATTCGACTTATAAACTACCAATAGCCTTACCGCCGAGTATACAAAATTTGGGGCCAACAATAAATTTGATTTATAGTAGCGGTCAAATAGGAGGTGTTGCAGGTATGGGTTGGAATATTAGCGGTCTATCAGTTATCCAGCGTATATCAACACGTAAAGATATTGATAACGAAAATAGAGGTGTCAATTTTGATATTACGGATAAATTAGCGTTAGATGGGCAGCGGCTCATACTCAAAACAGGGGAATATTGGCAAGATGGTTCAACGTATGAGACAGAAATTCAATCCAACACGAAAATTGAACTGAAAGGAAGCGGAACTAACCTTTCTGTTATTGTGACTACAGCTGATGGGATGCGGTATTGGTACGGTAAAAATTTATGGGGAGGTACAGATGGCTATAGTGTTTCCGCGTATTACATCGTTCGACAAGAAGATGTAAATGGTAATTATATTTTGTACAATTATATCAAACCTAATAAAAATGGTGTTAGTACAAATACCTTGTACATAGATGAAATACAATTTAGCGCAAACAAAAATCAAGCATCAGCCCCAATAAATACCATTAAATTTAATTACGATGATGCCAAGCGAGAAGAAGTTGCTTATATAAATCAATTAAAAGTAATAAAAGATAAAACGCTTAAAAATATTGAAGTCCTAACAAACAGTAAACTATTTAGAAAATATGACTTAAAACACACTGTAGATGCTTTAAATGGGTACGAAACCGTAACCGAAATACAAGAATCTAACGGATCAGGAAAAACAGCCAATCCAGTTGTTTTTAAATACGACACAACAGAAGACAAGTTATTTCATACAGTAGAGAAATGCTTGTATGTTAATTATTTAAATTACGAAGAAATTAAATTCTCTGGAGATTTTGATGGAGATGGAAAATTAGATTTTGTAAGCAATAATAATTACCTACATTCAGGTTTGTTTGCTGATTTTACAGCGAGTAATGCTATAATTCCGCTGTCTACCGATGAATATGTTGAATACGCTGCCACTACAGCAAAAGACGGTATAGTTAATCAACACCAATCACTTGTAGCATTAAAAATCATCAATTCTGTTAATTCAGAGTTTCAAATATATGATATCGTTAACGGTAAAGTTGAGTTATCGTATAAAAAACCATTCCCTTTAGATTTTAGGGTAATTCCTGTTTTAGAAGTACTTAAACAAGATGGGGAAGCTTATGGATGTAATTTTGATTTTGCAACAACCAAAATATGGAAGTCAAAACCAATTGTTTTGCCAGGAGATTTTAATGGAGACGGTATTACCGAGATGATATTTAGTATTGACAAAACAACCCCAATCACTTTAAAAGCAACCACTAATGGCTGTACAACGGGTAAAACAGGAAAAGTAGCCTCTAGTTGTTGCGAACTAGTTCCAACACAAGAAATACAAAAAGAACATTTTATATTGGATTTAAACCAATCGGTATCAACTGCTTTTGGGTACGAGGGGTATTTAAAAATAGATGACCCTCTTAATTTAATGCATCCGAATATAAAGAAACACTTAGGCGATTTTAACGGTAACGGAATAACAGATATCTTTTTCATAGACGTTTATGGAAATTACACGATAGCCGAAATATTACGAGAAACAAATCTCGCTCGACTAAATATAATCGGAAAAGGATTTATAGAAAATTACTATTTAAGTGAAAAAATAATATTAGGGGATTTTAATGGAGACGGAAAAACAGATTTTATTACACCGTATTTTCACCTGACAAGTTGGTGGACTATTTATACCAGTAATCCTAAAAATACGTTTTCTAACACAACTGAAATATTTGAAAAACAATTGCATTATATTGTGCCCTTTTTATCAGAAAAAATACCATCATCAGATTCGTATAGCTACTACGCTATGGATGTTAATAAAGACGGGAAATCGGATATAGTAATGACTTGGACCAATTCTGACAAAAGGCCAAAAACATTTAATAATATTGATACAACATGGATTGTACAAACGTATATTAATAGAATAGGATTTAAAGGAGAGGGATCGACACCAAGTACATTTTTCCCTTCCAATATGAGTTGGTTGTATGATTATAGCTTTTCAGAAGAAATACCAAAGTTTATAATAGCTCCATATGATTATAGAGGTATGTCGAGTGAGATATTCGTGGTTCGTAACACAACACAAGAATTAGCACGTATTAATTTTTCTAAAGATGTATCCCGAGATGCAACATTAACCAAAGTAATGAGTTCAGGAGGTCAAATCGTAAGCGAAATCGAATATGCACCTTTAGCTCCCAAAAACGCAAAAACAGGCAACGGAGCTTTAAATGATCCTATTTACTCGATCTCTGGAAAAATGGTATTTCCCAATGTAGAAATCCAACGACTACCAACGATGAAAGTTGTAAGTCGATTAAAAAACACGAGTTTGGGAATCACAAAATACCAAGATTTTAGATACCATGGCTATACGGTAAATATGCGAGGATTAGGTGTATTAGGATTTAATAAAATCGCCAGAAGCGAATGGTATCAGGATGAAAATACTATTAGAAAATGGAATGTTACCGAAAACGATCCTTTGCTCAGAGGAATGACCGCAAGAACATATGTTCAACTCCTAAACGGAACAAATTTTACTTTTTACCCCCTAACAGAAGATGCGGATAAAATCCCCGATTTGATAAGTTGCAGCACCAATTTATACTATCAGCGCTACATCGGAAAAGTATACAGCTTGGTGCTTAATGTTAAAACATTTAAAGACTATTTAAATGATATTAAAAAAGAAACGGTTTTATTTTATGACGGAACGTACAACCATGTTGTAAAAAATATTACACAAACATATTTAGGAAGTAGCCTCCAAAGTAAATCAACCGAAACAACCGAATACGAAAATAATCCAAGTGGTGCTGAACAAAATTATTATATCGGTAGGATAAAAAGTACCCAAACAACCACAGAAGCTTACGATGATACCCAAAAAAGCGAAGCAAAATATACGTATGATAAAAATCAAGTCATCAAAATACAAACCAAAGCAAATAATGCAGACAATATTTACATAACCAAAGATTATCAATACGATACTTTTGGTAACGTAAAAAAAGAAACCACAAGCGTTCCCGGTGCAATACCATCTGTTACCCCGCGTACCACGCAATATACCTATGATTTAACAGGGCGATTTGTTAAGACCGTAACCAATAATTTAGGCGAAACAACAACCAATGATAGTTATCACCCTTTATATGGATTGGTAACCCAACAAACAGGCAACAACCCAAAACACATTCAAAAATCAGTATATAATAGTTGGGGAGATCTCGTCGAGACCGAAGATTATTTAGGCAACAAAACCCTTTTTATTAAAACCCGTAACGGAAGTGAAATATCTACTACTAAAATCAGTCAAGATGGTAGCCAAAGTAAAATAACCGCTAACATAGTTGGTCAAATAGTAACCAAGGCAGAGATGGATCAAAATGGTAGGTGGAATAAGATTTCGTATAAATATGATTTTCAGGGTGAAAAAACAAAAGAGAGCGAACCCTACCAAGAATCCCCAACCCTCTGGAACGAAACAAAATCAAATATCTATGGCCAAATTATAGAACAACGATTAGCAACGGGTAAAACAATAATATACGACTACAAGGGATTAACCATGACCGTAGATGACGGGATAAAAATCACCAGTGTAATCACCAATGCCAACGGTCATAAAATCAGCAGCACCGACCCAGGCGGAACCATCACCTATACATACAATGCCAATGGACAACTAAAAACCAGCACTTATGCAGGTGTAACCCAAAGTGTTACCTATGATGATTGGGGACGAAAAATTAAATTAGTAGACCCCTCAGCAGGCGAGTACACGTACAAGTACAATGCCTTTGGCGAAACATTACAAGAAAACACCCCATTAGGAACCACAATTTATACATTAGATAATTACGGTCGTATCCAACGTAAACAAAATGCAGGGTCAGGCGTAGGCGTAACCAGTGATTATAGTTACGATCCCAAAACAAATTTGTTAGCCAAAATAACAGAGTCAAGCGAGGGGCAAACATCACAGTATGAGTTTACTTACGATAGTTTTGAGAGACCAATTAATAAAACAGAAAACACGCCAAACGTGCAATTTAGTCAAGAAATCACCTATGATGATTTTGGACGATTATATAAAGAAACAAAAAAGGCAACACTTAAAGTCAACAACAAAACCCAAACAACAAGCACAAGATCCATCTATAAAAATGGGTATAACTATATTTTAAAAAACAATTTAACAGGAGAAATACTTTGGAGTAACAACCAATATAACGCCCGAGGGCAATTGACAGAAGGCACCTTTGGTAACGGAATTAAACTATCAAACAGTTACGACAGCTATGGATTTCCAGTAACAATAAGTCATGGCGAACAAGGCGGTATACCAGACCCCTCAACAGCAGGTGAAAATAACGATTACAAATTTGTATTATCATACACATTTAATCCGATTACAGGTAATTTAGACAATCGAAAAACCCAAGGCAAGTACAGTCAAACCGAAGTTTTTACCTATGATAATCAAGACCGATTACGTACAAGCACACTAAACGGCATAATGCAATCCTATACCATTGACAATCAAGGGCGTATAACCAATACCAGCAAAACAGGCGATTACAGATACAGCAACACCAGCAAACCCTTTCAATTAACTGCTATAACCCTAAACGCAGCACAGCAAGATCCCGACATTACCAACACCCAAGAGATAACCTATAACGCGTTTAAATCACCTATACGAATCCATCAAAAAAATAAAGAAACCCTATTTTTTAGTTATAACGGATTCGAACAACGAAATATACAGTACTATGGCGATTTACAAGAAGACAAGCTAAAGAAAAAACTACGCAAATATTACTCACAAGACGGATCAACCGAAATCATCTTTGATACCCAAACAGGAACCAGCACCTTTTTTACCTACATAGGCGGAGACGCCTACTCGGCCCCATTAGTCATAAAAGGTAATGGCGACACCCAAGCAAACCTATACCTACACCGAGATTACCAAGGCAGTATACTATCAATCACCGATCAAAACAAATCCGTGATAGAATTTAGATTATTTGACGCATGGGGCAACACCACCATCATCAAAGACGGGCAAGGTAATAATCTGACCAAACTCACCGTATTAGATCGTGGTTACACAGGTCACGAGCACCTACAAGGTGTCGCATTAATCCACATGAACGGCCGCCTGTACGATGCCAAATTACACCGCTTTTTAGGCCCTGATAATTACGTACACGATCCCACCAATACCCAAAGTTACAATCGATACGCATACGTTTTTAACAATCCGTTAAAATATACCGATACCAGCGGCGAAAGTCCCGAGTTAGTCGCAATAGCCATTGCAGTCGGCGTAGCTATAGTAGCCTACACCGCTAACGCCTATTTTGGGCACAGTATGTTTACTACAGAAGGCTTAGTCCAAACCGCATTTATAGCCGCAATTAGCTCGATAGCAACAATGGGAGTTGGCGCAGCCGTACAAGGTATAAATCAATTTGCAGCAGCAGGCATACAAGCCGTAGCACACGGTACAATACAAGGCGTATCAAGTGAGATGATGGGAGGTAAATTTATCAGTGGTTTTGCCAGTGGTGCAATAAGTAGTTTAGTAGCCAGTGCATTTCAGTTTGATTATAACGGTAAATGTGAGGAAGGTTTAGGTTGGGCAGATGGATTTAGATCTAGTAAAGAGGGTGCAATTGCCTTTGCTACCGTATCAGGTGGTGTTGCCTCAGAGTTAACCGGTGGTAATTTTTGGATGGGAGCCGCGCAAGGGTTTATGGTTGCGTTTTTAAATCATACTTTTGAGCATGGGGATCCTGATCCTGAAGAAAAATTAAATGTAGTCGAAGATTATTTTGATTATAATGGAGATGGAAAAATAGGGCCTTTTGAAATGGCTTTAGGAGTTGCGGATGTAGGAATGACTATCTTTGACATAGCAACAATACCATCAGGAGAGGCGGTCGCTGCGCATTTGGCTATAGGAGCTTTTGCGAAGAGAGTTGTGCCAAGTGCCGCAAAAACAACAGGATGGATTAGTAGAAATGTATATAGTAAATTAGATCCTGCAATTAGAACTAAATTTGTGCAGGCAATAGGTAAGGGCGTTGTTGCTCCAACTGGAAAACAAGGAATTGTCAAGCTTACAGCGAGTGAAGCACAATCATTAGGTAGTAAATATTCGTATAAGTTAAAAATACTCGGAAAAGGTGGGGATTTGAGAATTTATGGAAACCAATTGGATAATGGACATTTTGTTTTTAGTCATATAACTGGTCATTAATTATGAATAAAATTAATAATTTAGATTTAAAATCTTCAGAAGAATACTATCAGCTAGCAAAGAAAAATTTATACAAAGTCGAGTTAGATGGTGACAAAGAAATAAGGTTGTTAAATAATTGTTCAATTATCAATAAATCTATTAGTTTAGTAATTAATCATTTATTTATTGAAACACCATCTATAGAAATAAATCTTGAGTTAAGTTTTGAAGAATTAACAATAGGTAATTATTATTTGTACTTGAATATAGATAATAATATACAAGATGATTATTTGTATTTCAAGTAGTAAGTTTCCGATCGACCTAATTTATAATCCGTTCCCGTAAAATTGAACAAGTAGCCCGATATTACAAGGCGTATCAAGTGAGATGATGGGAGGTAAATTTATCAGTGGTTTTGCCAGTGGTGCAATAAGTAGTTTAGTAGCCAGTGCATTTCAGTTTGATTATAACGGTAAATGTGAGGAAGGTTTAGGTTGGGCAGATGGATTTAGATCTAGTAAAGAGGGTGCAATTGCCTTTGCTACCGTATCAGGTGGTGTTGCCTCAGAGTTAACCGGTGGTAATTTTTGGATGGGAGCCGCGCAAGGTTTTATGGTTTCTGCGTTGAATCATAGTTTTCATGACAATGATGATATTATCAGAATTAACTCAAAAGATAAATCAGCAACAATAGAAAGAACATCAGATGATTACGACCGTATTTTTGTTGACGGGAAAGAGGTTATGGCAATGCAAAAAGGGGTGGCAGGACCTTTATTAGAAGAAGAAGGATTCTCGTTTTCTATAAAATTACCACGAGGTGTAAAACCAATGGGAATGGGATTAACAGATTTGACTTTAAATTCAGCTGAATTACTTTCAGGAGCTGGTTTAGTAAAAATGGGGCTTACAACAACTTTTAAATCTAGTATAACATCTATAAGAGCAATGAAAGCATTCGGAGCTTCGTCAGGCACTTTAAGATCATCAGTGTTTTTTACAAAACATATTGGCAGTAAATCATTACCATTTTTAAAATATACGGGTAAATATCCTACTTTATACAAACCTGCTGCTACGTGGGGCACTTTTCTAGGAAGAAATTCACCAATAATTGGAGGCGGAATGATGTTTCATAGCGGATATAATATCTTAAATCAGTAATAGAATGAATTTAGAAAATGAAATTTTAGCTTTTTTTAAAAAAGAAATAGGTATAAAAAATATAGATTTAAAATCTAATATTGGAAGTGAAAAAATTGGATTATTTGATTTAGATGCTGAACATGTTATGCATGAGTTTTTTAAAAAATATAATATAGATTACTCTGGTTTTGTGTCCGAAAAATATTTTCAATATCCCAATTATTCATGGAAGAGTTTGTTTATTATACGTTTGTTTTTTGAACAAGAAAAATACCCGTCAAAACCGCCAATAACAATAGGTCATATGATAGAAGTAGCAAAGCGTAAAGAGTGGTTTGATCCAGTATAACCAAGTTGGAATAGAAGTTTTTCCATATTCGAGTAAGCCACAACAAATAAGATAAAAAAGCAACTTTCAGTACCAACTGAGAGTTGCTTTTTTAGTTTTATAAAGAGAGTTTATTTAAATCCTTATAATTATTCCAAAATCGTAAGAGTTCGATGGAATTATTTTCAAAACGATAATACAGGGTAATTTGTTTTAAAACAGGAACTTGATAAGTGTTTTTGTAAGCTGTGGGTTTAAAAGTTACGTTTTCTTTGGAAAGCAAATCAATAAGTTCATTACCTTATCCATAAAAATATAAACCTCGGTTAGCGACCATTCATTTTCCAAATATTCAATATTGTCCCAATAATCGATTTTCGCAAGTTCAGACCAAGAAATAGCCATCATAAATTAACGATTAAAAAGATGCGGAAAACGCTTTTTAGTTTCCTCCATTACGTCATTATGAGGAGTAGTTCCTTTGACTTCTATGGATTGTAAAGCCGCGTCTATGGCTCTTTTTTGCTCATTAGACAACAAACAAGCATCCGACGAACTCATTATGGATTTTACTTTTTCTACCAAAGAATAATCCTGTAACTGGGTAATCCAGTTGATAATACTTAATTTATCACTTTGCAATTGTTGTATGTTCATAACGATTTGATTTAAAGTGTTGCTATATTTTTCTGAAAGAAATCTTTAAATTTCTTTTGAGTTAAAAAAGTATCGACCATTTTAAAAACCATATTCTTCTCCTCGAGTTCCAACCCTTGAATTAATTAAACCTGTTCAGCCAAAGACTTATCCTCTATCGTTATTTCTTGCGGAATATCTCCTTCAAAATTAACCAATTGATCAATAGACAAATCCCTATCACCCGTCTCTACTCTTGAGTAGTTAGAGCGGTGCATTGCAATAAGGTCAGCGATAGATTGCTGCGTTAAACCCTTTTCTTCCCTTATTTTTTTATGTTTTTACCAATGTGTTGCATAGAATAACGATTTACGCAAAGTTATCCAAAAAGCACAAACAAACCAAGTATCGATACAGATAAAAAAAACACGTTGTAACCGACCCAGAAGGATTTGTTTTAGGAGTTGTAACCACCAAAGCCAGTGTAAATGAAATCACCAATTTAGAAGAAGTATTAGAGGCAGCAGATTTACCCGAGAACATCCCCTTAAAAGCAGACAAAGGATACCAATCAGAAAAAAACACAGTCCTATTAAAATCGAAAAAATTAAAAAATCACATTCTAAAAAAGGCGTTAGAAAACGCTTGTATATATACCAAATCAGCTATGAAAATGACATTTTTTTAAATTTTACCAGCAAAAAAAATGAAAAATCAACAAAAAGGAAGATTGCTGAGTTGTGCAATGGTCTTAAATTATCTAGTCCTACTTTTTTTTATAACGATGGCAAATATTTAACTTTTGGTTGTGATTATAACACAGATTTTACAGATTGTATTACTGAAATAGTAAATAAAGGCTAGAATCATAAATCAGGTTGGGGACTTTTCCAAATTGAAGGTAATTCTCTTTATTATGAACGATGGAAACCTAAATCTTTTGGAAGTGTTTATAAGGTTTTTTCACATGAATGTGAAATAGTAAGTGATAGTACTTTTCTTGTTAAGAAGCAATATCGTTTAGTAAATGGCCAACAAACCGAGGTTACTTATCCTAATCAGACCTATAAATTTAAAGAATTTGCAAATAAACCAAGTTCTGTAAATAATTTTATCCCGTAATTTTGAGTTTGTTTTAAACCAGAAATCCAAGCTATATTAACAATTGTCTTGTTCTGAAGTAGGTTTATACAAAAGCGTATCATTATGGAACGATATTCAGGGGTTTGGTTACCGAAGTGTTGTTCCTTCAGTTGGTGCGAGCATCTTGCTCGTATCCCGTTGTTGGGTATAATTTATAAAAAGCAAAATAGCGAGATTATCCAATAATCTCGCTATTTTTATATATTTGTATTATTATGATTGAGCGAGCACCAAAATACAAAAAAGAACATAAAGACACCATTCCATTAATGGTGGAACTTCAAACAAATGGAACATTAAAGAGTATCCAAGATGAATATCTTTATTGGGATAAAATAAAATACAAATCAAAAAATATTTCACCAAATGAACTATGGAATGTAGTCAAACTACATAGAATACTAAAATCAAATCGAATTGACTTTGGAAATTACTCTTTCATGTTTGTGGTTACTGATTTTATGCAAAGAGCTTTGCATCTATTTGATATGCATATTGGTGGAACTTTAGGAAGTAATATTGGTATAGCTGAAACAGATAAAACAAAATATATAATAAGTTCATTGATAGAAGAATCAATTTCAAGTAGTCAAATAGAAGGAGCTAATACTACAAGAAAAAAGGCTAAAGAAATGATTCAGCTAGAAAAAAAACCAAAAAACAAGTCTGAACTAATGATAATGAACAATTTCATTACAATGAAATATATAGTTCAAAACAAAGAAAAAGAGCTAACTCCAGAAAACATACTATATGTTCATAAACTAATATCCAACGGAACTTTGGATTCTTCAAATGAAGAAGGTTGCTTTAGGCAAAGTGATGATGTTCATGTTGTTGATTACTCAAAAGGCGAAATAGTCCATACTCCCCCTTTAAAAAAGGATTTAACAAAATTGATTGATGAATTATGCTTATTCTTCAATAATGACTCCAAGGATTTTATACATCCTATAATAAAAGGGTGCATAATACATTTTATGATTGGGTGGATACATCCTTTTACAGATGGAAATGGAAGAACAGCAAGAGCTTTGTTTTATTGGTATATGCTAAAAAAAGGATATTGGCTTACCGAATATTTGTCAATCTCTAGAATAATTCAAGACACAAAAAATCAATATGAAAAAGCTTATTTATATACTGAATCAGATGACAATGATTTAAGCTACTTTATTACATATCATATAAAAACAATGGAAAAAGCATATGATGCACTAAAAGAATATATAAATAGAAAACAAAAAGAGGTAGTTCAAGCGGCTAAATTTATGAAAATACCACAAATTAATGAAAGGACTGCTCAAGTGCTTAAACTATTATATGATGATGGGGACAGAGTACTAAATACTAAAGAAGTAGAAACTAGATTTAATATTTCAAGCTTCACCGCAAGAGCTGATTTAAAATCTTTAGTTGAATTAGGATTTGTAGATGTAATACAGGTAAATAAGAAAAAAAGAAATTATATTAAATCTGATAATTTTAATAAAATCCTAAAAAAACACAAACTATAAGTCAATACTTTTAATGAATTGCAAAAAAAATAATTTTACGATAAATTATAACGGCGAAAAAGGTTATGGCACTATATCGACAAGCAAATTAAAACAATGAAATTGGATTTTAAAAAAGTATTTACGGGTATTTTACTACTATTGGTCTGTGGGTTGTATGCCCAAGACGAAGAAAAGGTGTCTAATCTTCGGATAGATCTATCAGGTGGTTATGGTTATAGGCTTGGAAAGGTTTCTGACCAATTATCTAACGAAGAAAAAGAGTACATTAAAGATTTACAAAATGGATTTTCGTTTGATTTACATGCGGGTTATTTTATAAAAGAAGACTGGGGATTAGGTGTGTATTACAACCAATTTTCTTCAAAAAATAGCCGTATTATGAGAGAGACGGTTAATAATGCATTGGTACAGGTGAATGATAATTTAAAAATTTCATTTATTGGTGTCCTCAGTTTATGCGTCGTTTGATCTCTTCAAATCAAAAACACAGCTTTATATCAGCTGTTGGTTTGGGGTATTTGGGCTATAGAAATAACGCAGAGATTGGTACAAATAAAATTGAATTTACGGGAGCTACACTGGGATTGACGATTGGTTTAAATTACGATTTCTTTATCAGCAAAAGTGTCGCTGTTGGCGCAGGGGCAAAATATGTTTCAGGTAACATCTCTAAAATTAATATAACCAGCAATGGGCAAACGCAAACTAAATCTATAAAAGATCTTAGCAGTCAATCTCGTGAAAGTTTAACAAATATTAATCTTACAGCGGGTTTAAGGTTTTATTTGTAAGTAAATAAAAAGGCTTGAACAAATATTAAATCTTACAGACCAAGATAGTATAACGAAGAATACTTATTTTAGCATTTTATTTGACATAGCTTATAATGACATATTTAAAACAAATAGGAAAGTATTTTTTAATGCTAAAAGAAATTTTCATCAAACCAACTAAATGGTCGGTGATGAAAAACCTGATTTTTAAAGAAATTGATGACTTGATTTTAAATTCATTAGGGATTGTTGCATTTATATCTTTTTTTGTGGGAGGTGTAATTGCCATACAAACAGCTCTAAATTTAACCAACCCAATAATTCCCAAAAACTTAATTGGATTTGCTACGCGTCAATCCATTTTATTAGAATTTGCACCTACATTTATCTCTATAATTATGGCGGGTAAAGTAGGATCATTTATCACTTCAAGTATTGGTACTATGCGTGTTACCGAGCAGATTGATGCATTAGAGGTAATGGGTGTAAACTCACGAAATTATTTGATTTTTCCTAAAATAGTAGCGATAACGCTCTACCCTTTTGTAATTTGTATCAGTATATTTTTGGGTGTATTAGGAGGTTGGGTCGCTACGGTTTATGGAGGGTTTGCATCCAATGGAGATTTTATTGAGGGCGTTCAACTGGATTTTATCCCATTTCATGTCGCATATGCATTTATTAAAACATTCGTATTTGGATTAGTGATTGCAACAATACCTTCATTTCATGGGTATTATATGAAAGGTGGTGCGCTCGAAGTTGGTCGTGCCAGCACTGTTGCCTTTGTATGGACAAGTGTTGTGATTATCATAATTAATTATGTACTCACCCAATTACTTTTAAGCTAATGATTACGATAGAAAACTTACACAAACACTTTAAAAATAATCACGTCCTTAAGGGTGTAAATTATGTTTTTGAAGAAGGTAAGACCAATTTAATAATTGGTCAAAGTGGATCAGGAAAAACAGTGTTACTTAAATCATTATTAGGAATTCACGAACCAAGTAAAGGTACTATATCGTTTGATGGTCGAATTTATGCTCAATTAAAAGAGGCTGAAAAAAGAGAACTTCGCACTGAAATCGGTATGGTATTTCAAGGAAATGCTTTATTCGATTCCATGACTGTTGCTGAAAACATTGCTTTCCCATTAAAGATGTTTACCACTAAATCCAATTCTGAGATAAAAGAACGCGTTGATTTTGTGATCGAACGGGTAAAATTAACCGAAGCAAAAGACAGGCTCCCTTCTGAGATTTCAGGAGGTATGCAAAAACGCGTAGCCATTGGCAGAGCAATTGTCAACAACCCCAAATACCTTTTTTGTGACGAACCTAACTCGGGATTAGATCCGCGTACTTCAATTGTAATTGACAATTTATTACAAGAAATATCCAAAGAATACAATATCACTACAGTAATCAATACACATGATATGAATTCGGTGATGGAAATTGGCGATAATATCCTTTTTCTAAAAGATGGATTAGAGGCTTGGAACGGTAATAAAAACCAAATTTTCAAAACCGATAACGAAGCAGTTGTTGAGTTTGTGTATTCTTCCAATCTGTTCAAAAAGGTACGAGAAGCTTACAACAAAGACTAATCAAGATGGTAGCAATTCTACCTCTGCATTAGGATTAAATGCATATTTAAGTTGCGTTCTAACTTCTGTACATTCGAATCGTTTAATGCGTAACGGTCCTTTCTGGAATATTTTACCATTTTTAAGCCTGAAGAAACAACCCATTGGTAACTCGTGTATACAATTTAAATCGTTTTTACGATCAAATTGTTTCATTGCAAAAGAAAGTCTAACGTCTGTATCACTACTCGCTGTAGGGCTCTTAAAATGCCTTAATAACAAAGGTAAAATTTGATTAGGAAATATTTCGGGTCTAATAAATGGCAACATCAATTGTTGAAAGGTAAATTTCCATTCATTTCCGTGAGGTTTAATTGAAGTGCCGTACTTTTTATAGGCAACCAAATGTGCAATCTCGTGAATTAACGTCATCAAAAATTTATATTTATTTAATGACGAATTAACAGTTATCGTATGTGAACCGTTTGGATTTCGACGGTAATCACCATGACGTGTCAAACGTTCGTTAACAATTTTAAGCTGAACACGATTTAATTTAATCAACTCAAAAGCCATGTCTAAAGCATGTTCGGGTAAATATGGTGCTAAAACATCTTTCATAAATAAATTTAAGGAGTACTTGATGATACTTGTAACACCTTTCCGTTATAATATTTATTACCTGTTAATGAAAAATCTACGATATAGTTTGCCATACCTAATGCCGAAATATTGGCTTGGTAACCAGGAAAAGCTTCCTCTAACATTTCCGTTTGTACGGCACCTAAAGCCAATACATTAAATGTAATTCCTTTTTCGCGGTACTCTTCAGCTAGTAACTCTGACATCGTAATAATCGCTCCCTTACTCGAGCTATACGCCGCCAAACCAGCAAACTTCATACTACCTTGTATACCGCCCATACTACTAATGGTAACCACATGGCTTCCTGATTGCATAAATGGTAAAACAATTTGTGTTAAAGACGCAACTGCAAAAACATTTACATTATAGATATACTCAAAATCAGATTTTTGTAAATCCTTAAATGGCTTTAATATCAAAGCTCCTGCATTATGGATTAAAATATCTACATTTTTCCAATTCGATTGTAACCAAACCGCTACTTTATCAAGATCAGATTCTTTTGTTAAATCAACTTCTAGGTTAGTAACATTCGTTATAGATAATAACTTTGGATTTAAGGTTCGTGACAACGCTAATAATTGATGTCCTTGCTGAGCCAATAATCGAACCGACTCAAAACCTATTCCCCTGCTCGAACCTGTAATAATAATATTTTTCATAAACTGGATTTAAAACAAAAACCACCAATACTACTATTGGTGGTTTTGTGATTGTAATCTCTAAAAAATTAATAGATCAATGTAAACTCGCATCTACGGTTAATCGCATACTCTTCTTGTGTACAAATATCCTCTTTAATACATCCGTTTAATGGTAATTTCTCACCAAAATAAGATGTGTTAATTCTGTTTCTATTGATACCTCTTTGTATTAAATATTTAGCAGTTGAATTTGCTCTACGTTGTGATAATTGAATATTATACTCACTAAAACCATATGCATCAGCATGTCCTGCAATTTCTAAACTAACCTTTTTGTTTTCATTCGCTGTTAAATAAGTTACCAACTCATCTAGAATAATTGCCGCATCCGGACGGATGTTTGATTTGTCATAATCAAAAAGAATGTTTTTGACTTTGTATTCCGCAACTTCTTCTTTCTTAATGGTTGAAGGTATCATAAAGATATCATAAGAAAACTCTTTATTATCTGTATCGTTTACAGAAAAACTTTTCTCAAAAACATCAAATTTATCGTTATGAGCAGTTAAAACATAATTTTTATTAGACTTGATATCAAATGTATAACGACCTGCTTCATCAACAACTTTTGAGTCAATTAACATCCCTTTATCATCATATAAGGAAACTAATGTACCTAACAAAGGCTCACCTGTTGCGTTGCTTTTCACAGTACCTCTAGAAAAATTAGGTGATTTAAAATCTACATCTTTGTTAACTGGCTCTAACATAATATTAAAAGGCTCTCCGTTGTAATTCTCATCAACAACCAACTGACGTTCCTGTACATCATAATCTTTATGGGCTGCCTTAACAGTATAATTGTTATATTCTGGCACCACTAATTTATAAGCTCCATCAAGACCAACGATTTGACTCGCTACTGGTATTTGTTTATCTTTTAAAATTGAAACTACTGTACCAGGAACTAATTTTCCTGTAAAAAGATCTTTAACCACACCTTGTACCACTAATTTACCCAATTCTTTTTCCAAACGGATAAATGAATACAACTTATCATCTCCTGTTTTATCGGATGAATAATACCCACGGCTTTTTTCTTCATCCAATACCATTGAAAAATCATCTAAACCACTATTAATAGACTCTCCTAAATTAACGGGAGTTTGAAAAGTTCCATCAACGCTTGGAGCATAAAATAAATCCAATCCACCAAAACCTATATAACCGTTAGATGAAAAATATAAATTACCCACCGAACTTACAAAAGGAAATTGTTCTCTTTGCTCAGTATTAATCGTTGGACCTAAGTTACGAGGACTCCCGAAAGTTCCATCTTCATTGATATCAACTTCATAGATATCAAAATCACCAACACTACCAGGCATATTACTTGCAAAAAACATTTTTTTATTGTCCGAACTTAAAGTAGGATGCTGTGTTGAATATTTAGGTGAAGAAAATGATGTCATTTCTGGCTTAGACCATTTACCATCTACCAAAGTAGTTTTGTAAATCTGTACATTATGTACTTTTATACCATTTTCTTTCACTTTCTTTTTGCTTGTTCTACTGAAATACATCGTCTTACCATCTTTAGATAAAACTGCCGAAGCCTCGTGTGTATTTGTATTTATAGCATCGTCTAAAAAGGTTATTTCAGATAACTTATCATCTTCCACTTTTGCAGTAACTAAATCTAAATACGGTTTACCATTCCATGCATAAGTAGGACGATCCATATTAGAAGTTGTTGCAAATACAATTTTATCGCTCCCGAAATAATTTGCACCAAAATTAGAACCTTCAATATCATACAATAAAGGCGCTACTTTAAACTCATACTTCAAATCTTTATCTAAAGCAGCAAGGATATTTTTAATCCCATCTTTACTGCCTTGTGACTTTTTCATTAACTCGTCGTATTTAGAAAAATTTGAAGTTGCCTTTAAAGCTTGCGAATAGCGATCCACGTAAGCCGGTGCAATCTGTTCGATTTTATATTTGGTAAACAACTTTTCATAAACGTCAGACGCTTTTTTCATTTGATTATTATAAAAATAACAATCCCCGTTGTTTTGTAAAACTTCTTTACTTGTTAAACCACTTTTTTCGTACAAAGCTGCTGCTTCAAGAAAAGCTCTTTTTTTGAATAATTTATCCGCTTTTTCTAAAGATTTATCCTGTGAAAAAACAGAAAATGAAACTAAAGAAATCAGTAAAATACTAAATAATTTTTTCATCGTATTGATACTTTATATTTTAATAAAATCTTGGTGATTTGTCATAACTAATTGAATTACCTACTCCACCCAGATCAAACAACACCATAATTTCATGAGATCCAGAACTAAACGTATTCAGCTTATTGAAAGCTGCGTAATCGTATGCATAACCGATACGTAATTTAGGAGAAACGCTAAAAAGAACGTTACCTGTGATATCAGATTTTAAACGGTAAGAAATACCTAACTCTACTTTCTCGTTAATCAAGAAACTATTGGTTATATCAAAAGACATCGGAACCGAAGGTTCTGCTCTTAACATAAAAGAGGGTTTGTATTTCAAACTTGATGACAAATCAAACACATAACCACCAGTCAAGTAATAATGAATGCTCTGAAGTTCCGTAGAGGTTTTAATATTTGAAACAACCGTAGATTTGTTCGTCTTTAATAAATTTGGAGAAGATAAACCTATGTAATATTTATCGCCAAAATAAAACGCTCCAACCCCAATGTTAGGCAATGCGTAACTTTCATTTGCAATCAAATTACCTCCTCGTAACGAAGATGCATTTGAATTAAATAAAGAAACACCCGCCTTAATACCAAATGATAATTTATTGCGATCAGAAACTGGTAATACATAAGCAAAATCACCTGATATTCTGTTACTATTCCAAACACCCTCGCCAATTTTATCATTAACAAAAGATAGACCTACTTCTACTTTATCTGTTAATGCCGAATGTGCAAAGAAAGACCCTGAGTCTGGAGCACCAGTAACACCAACCCACTGTGTTCTATAGATTCCTCCAACGTTAATCGTTCCGACATCGTTAGTAGCATAACCCGGATTTATTACACTCATATTATACATATACTGTGTAAAAAGTGCGTCCTGTTGCGCAAAACTATTTATGGAAACAAATAGAATCACAAAAGAAAATATATTCTTTAGGTTACAATTTTTCATATTAATTAATTGTTTAAACATCATTATTATCTACGTAAATAAAAGTATTTCTGTACTGGTGCCTTATCACCCTTATTAAAATTCAGAATATAAAAGTACACACCTGTTGGCGCAACTTCATCCGATCCTAATCTTCCGTGAGATGATCGACCGTCCCATGATGGATTTTGTTTATTACCATCAAACAATTTCACACCATATCTATTAAAGATTTCAAAAGTATAAGCTGGGTACAACTTATCTATATTGCTTATTGTAAATACTTCGCTCGTAGTTCCGCCTGGTGTACCTGGATTTCCTGGTACATTTGGTGTAACAACTTCTGTAACTATATAACATTCGTCTGCTATAACGTCAATAACTAATCTATTAACTGTTGAGCTAGTACAAGATGTAACTGTGTTATATACTTCTGCCTGATATGATCCTGAGGTAAGAATACCTTTTGATTCTAAACCTGTTGCTGTATTTATCCACTTAATATCAAATCCAGAATTTAAATTAAATTTATTCGTTAAATCCGAAAAAGTTGCTTTAACAGGACTCTCTTCTTGACATAAATAGTACTTATTTGATGCATCAGAATATGTTACATTATTAATTTTAGGATTAATGGTAAATGAATCGCTATTTGTAAATGAAGCTCCTGAAACAGTACAATTAATATTCGGTATTTTTATATCCTCAACAGATACTGTAGTTGATCCACTATTAGTTAAAAGAGATGCAGGAATATCAAAACTAGCAGCGCCTTTATCAATAGTAATTGTAGCAGCAACCTTTGATGCCACATTTGACCCTGTTAAATTATAGATAATATCATACGATCCATCAGCTAAAGAATTTGCCCCTGTAATGGTTACCGTTGCATTAGACTCGTAACAAACTGATGTTCTATTTTGAACACTTACTACCGCTCCCGCTACATTTGGCGCAGTTGTTATACCAATATTTAACACCGCATTAGTTGGATTGCTATTAGTACACCCTGCAACAATCGATGTTAAACGAATTGTTGATGCTGCATTAATTACAACGCCCTTAGTCCCATTACCTGTACTGTCAAGTGTTATTGTGCCAGTAGTTGTGTTTCCGTTTGTTACAACCTCATAATTTAACAATGCGTTAGATGGACCTCCTGTTATTAATAAATTAACCGAACTACCAGAACAAACCTGAGTTGTCGAAACATTAAAATTATTAACAATAGGTAAATCCGTAACAGTAATTGTTTTTGAGTCTGTTAATACAGTCGAACAACTTGTAGTCGCTGCACTTTTTAATGATATAGCAATACCACTTTGGGCATTTACCAAAGTAGGTGTATCAATATCTATACTACCAGCTGCTGGCATAACAAAGGTTTGATTACCTAAAGTACCAAACTCATACGTTACCGTAGCACCTGCGGTACCTGTAATTCGAACCTTAGCCGTTTGCCCATTACATACTGATGGTACAGTAGTAATTGAAGCTGTTGGTTTATCTATAACTGTTATCTCAATTGGTGACAAGGTTAAAGATTGTACACATGCTTTAGCTGTTGCAGCTGTCATACTTACAAAGTTATAAGTAGTTTTCCCTTTTGCTAAGCCTGTACCTGTTGGTAATAATGTCGGAATTGTTTCATCAGCATTTAACTGAATTTGTTGAGTTGCCCCTCCATTTATATTGTATCGTAATATACCATTTGATGGTCCTGTGATGGATAAGTCTGTTGTTGTACCCACACAAATTGTTGCTGTACCCGTAACCGTTGTAGCTTTAATTTGCTCAACTAACACTGTTGCTTTGTTGGCTATAGCTTGAGAACAACCTTTTGGACCTGCATAACCAATACTACTTAATGTAAATTCTGTATTTGCTACTAAATTATTTGCTGTGGTATATGTAGCTGTTCCCGTAGCATTTAATGTCACTGTTTGCGCGCCACTTGTATTACCTGTGTAATCAAATGTTACCACAGCACCTGGAGTACCCGTAAAATTAACAACACCTTTTGCTCCTGAACAAATCTCTCCTGCACTAGTAAAAGAAGTTAAAACTGCTGGAGATTTAACCGTAATTGTAACATCTGTAGCTTCTTGAGTTACTGAACAAGATGTAGAAGTTACTGTGTATGTATAAGTCCCTGATACGTTACTTGACGGATTAAAAATGCCATTTGCAATTACCGCCCCAGTAGCTTTGTTTGTCCAAACACCCCCCGCTAATGGTGCTTTACCATTATCAGCGACAAGTAAGTCAAATAAGTTAAATGATGCTTCTGTATTACAAACACTTACATTTGGTAACACCGCTAAACCTGCTTCTGGTACACCTTGTACAATAACAGTTACTGTTTTACTATCAGGTTGACATCCGTTAGACGATGTTACTGTGTACGTATAGGTTGTTGTACCTACAGCTAAAGTTCTTAAATCTAAAGTTCCTTTATCTCCACCTGTTAAAGTTGTAACATTCCAAGTTCCGCCTGCATCAGCAGTAGCACCTAATCTATCGAATAAATTTACGGTTGTAGTTGTTCCGCTGGTAATATTAGCAATACAAAATGTTGCTGTAGCATCTTGACCTGCTTTAGGTCCCTGTTTAATATCTATCGATAATTTAGTTTCATCATAAGTACCACATCCTATAGAAGTTACAGTATAAGTATACCCGTGTTTACCCGCACCAATATTCGTATTAATTAATCCTCCAGTAACTACTAATCCTGTAGAATCTTGAGTCCAAACACCCCCTGATTGTTGACCACTTAGCAATTTATTTAAATCTACTTGTCCGTCAGACGTACAGTATGAATTTTGAGCTAAAGTAACAGTTCCTGAATTTGGTTGAGCATCGATAGAAACCGTTAAGATTTCAACATCATCAACACAAGTTGTATTGGATGAATTTATAGTATATGAATAATCGTATTGACCTACGGTAAATCCAGCTACACTTAACGTTGCTAAATGACCCCCAGCAATTACCTGTCCTTGAGGATCTCTCCAAGTACCTCCTATTTCAGGCGAACCTTTTAACAAGCTAAACAAGTTAAGATCTGGAGTTGTATTTACATTATCAATACAAATATTTGTGATTGATTTTTCACCAGCATTAGGAGGAGTATCAATAGTTATGTCAACAGTTGCTGTATCTGTTCTTCCAGCACAACCTTTTGATGTTACTGTGTATGTATATGTTCCTGATACTGCATTTGCCAAATTTAATATACTTGGCACGTTACCCCCACCGTTTAATGACCATTGACCTCCCGATTGAGCGGTAGCATCAAGTAACGAGTTCAAATCTAAAGTTAATTCTGATCGACAAACCGTTTTTGGAGCAATTACAGGTGATCCTGCTTCCGGTTCTGGATCTATAGTCACTGTTACTGTTGCTGATTGAGCAGAACAATTTGCATTTGCAGGTACCGTATAAGTAAATACATGACTACCTTGCGATAAACTATTTACATCAACTGTACCTAAATTACCATTTGAAGTTAATACTGGACCTTGCCAAGTACCGTTATTTTCTTTAGTTCCTGTTAATTCATTAAATAAATCAAAAGAAGGTATTGTGCCTAGATCAGTCACACAAAAATTACGTGAACCACTAATCCCTGGTTTAGGCGATTGATTTAATTTAATGGTAACTGTTTTTGTTTGAAACGTACAAACGCTTGATGATATTTCATAGACATAAGCACCCTCAGATTGTACTGCTGGGTTAAATGTTTCCGAAACTGGATTTCCATTAAATTTCCACACACCTCCTGCATCAGCATTTTTCAATTGTTGTAACAAACTAATTGGAGCATCTCCTGTACATAATGTAATTGAAACAGAGGCATCTCCTGCACTTAATTGTTTTTTAATAATTACTGTTACTTTGGTTGGAGGCGTACTACAATTACCCGCAATAGAGTAAAAGAAGTCATACGAACCAACAGCTAAGGATTTTAAATTTATCGTACCTACATGACCATCTGTTATTGTAACATTTGCACCTTGAGGTATTGCCCATGTTCCGCCTACATCTGGATTATCTAATAATTTTGAAAACAAACTTAATTTATCTCCTACAGCAATTGAAGCATCACAATACTCTGTATCAGCAGGACTTGTTCCTGTTTTTTTAGCAGGAGTTATATCTAAAGTTAACGTGCTTGTAGCTGTTTTATTACATCCAATAGATCTTACCGTATAGGTATATACTCCAGAAACCGCGGTTGCTAAATCTAAATTAGCACTTACTGCTTTATTGTCTTTATCTGTCCATTGTCCATTTTGATCCGCTACTCCTATTTGAGCCATCAAATCAAATGTTCCATCGGCTGAACATACCGCAATTGGATTGACAACACTTGTACCTGCATTAGGATTATCTGTATCAACAGATATTGAAATTGTTGCTGTGTTCGGACATCCCACACCTGATGGCACAGTATACACGTAATCATAAACACCAACTGTTGTTAAATCACTCACTTTTAAGGTAGGATTATTTCCTCCTGCAATTGGACCTTGTGGCCCTGACCAAGTACCGCTTGGATCTGGCGTACCAGTTAATTCATCAAATAAATTAATATCTACTTCGGTCGCAACCGTAGCTTCACAATAGTTAATTGTTTTACCAACTCCTGGATCGATAAATGGTACAATTGTAACGTTCAAACTTGAAGAGCTATCTACACAACCATCATTATCCACTTCATATGTATAAACACCTTCTGGATCCGTTGCTGGATCAAACATATTACTAACTTCTACGTTATTAAATTTCCAAACACCACCTGTTGTTGAACCTGTTAACTTAGTTAACAAATCTACTGGTGGCTCATTAGAACAAACAGGTAAATTCCCACCGACACCTGCTTTTTGAAAAGGCTCAACAACAATAGTTATTTCTTTTGACTCACCTGGCACACACAACACACCTGCAGGCACTGTATATGTGAATACATACGGACTATTTGCTACACTAAATGTACGCGGATCTATCGTTCCTTGGTTACCATCTCCGATAGCTACCCCTGTTGTTGTTGTCCAAACCCCTCCTAAATTAGCCGTTGGTCCTAACTCATTAAATAAGGTTATTATATTTTGATTTGCAATATCATCTTCACAAATTGTAATTGTTTTGTCTGCTCCTGCAAATAATTTTATCTCTTCTGTTACTTCAACTGTTGTAGAAACTGGATCACATGGTAGTGAATTAACAGTATATGTATACACTCCTGGTTTATCTACACCTGGCGTATAAACACCCGTACCGCTATTTAACGCAGGCGACCAAATCCCACCTACATCAGTTGGTTTATCTTTCCCAATAGAATCAAATAAATCACCTCCTGTGCCCGCTGAACAAAATGTAACTTTACCAGGAGAACCTACTTCTGGTAATTTCAACACCGTAACTGTAACCGTATTGACTTGATCCGGACATTTATTTGTTGATTTTACAGTATAACTATAGGTATGAGCACCCACTGGTAGTGTTGATAAATTAACCGCACCATCAAAAGTTGCTGGTGCCGCAACTGGAGCTGTTGTTGTCCAAACCCCTGTATTATTTGGCTTAACTATAAATTGATCAAACAATACTATCGGATCTGTTGGCATTTTATTGATGCAAAAATCCAATGGATTACTTGTTACTGGTGGCGTTAATGGATCCACAATTACTTTCACTGGTAATCTTTCACTTATACATATACCAGATTCGTTACTAACAAAATAAGTAAATCCACTCACCAAAGGAGTATCATCTGGTAAGGCTTGCACACTTATATTTGTACTATAATATGTATTACCTGTATCCGTAACGATACTACTAACGGTAGGTATTACCCCCCCCGCGATATCTGTACAAAAAGATTGTTCTGCATCTCCTACTGGTTTAAATCCATTTAAGAAAACGACACGAACACCAGTTCGAACAGCAGATTCACAACCATTTATATCGACAGTTGCCGCATACACGTCAGTAGCATCGACTAAAGGGTCAGTAACAGCTAATTTAACTCCACCTGTCTTTTTGTTATAATAAACCAAGGCAGCATCATCTCCGTCAAAAATATCTCGATCGATACCATCTTGCAAAGTCACCACAACTGATGGAGAAGTTCGACACAAACCCCATGTCGGGTTATTGGTTGTCGGAGCCGGCAATACCGGACATTGCGCCCATACCGAAGTCATACTTGATAGGAAAACAAGAGCAGACAACACTAACCTTTGTCTGTCAAAAAATGTAAAAAATCCCATATGTATTTTTGTTTTAATTTTACTTAACATTTAATTAACTCCAAATCTAAAAAATATTTCTTAATAAAAACCACTTATTAACAATAAAAATTAAAAATAAATCCTTTGGTAGCTTTATAATTACTTATAAAGGTCACAACTTAGAAAACTTATCAACAACTAAACTGTTTATAAAATGAAGCTGTATAAAATAAATTCCTTTTCTTAAAGTGTTCATTTCTAGATTTAATACTGTATCTTTTATATCTTTATTAACAATTAACCTTCCGTTTATATCATAGATCTGAACAGAAACTAACGTGTCATTAATCTTATTATTTATATCTATATGTAAATAATCGCCAACTGGATTAGAAAAATAAATCGCTTCTTTAATTACATCATTTAAAACAGACAACTCATCTGTTACTGTTTTTTTAAAATTTGGCACTCCATATCCTAAAAACGGACTGGAGGATGGGTACAAACTTGCATTTTGAATAATTTTATCTTTTAATTGTTGATTGGTTAATTGTGGTAATGCTTGCCATGCACAGGCAACAGCGCCTGCCATAATCGGAGACGAAAATGAAGTCCCGTTTGAAAATTCAACCGCACCTAAAGAAGATGATACAACGCTATTTTGTCCTTGAGCGACAACATCGGGTTTTATTCTACCGTCTGAACTCGGACCTATAGAGCTAAACTTTGCATAATTCGCAAATGCATCTACAGCACCTACGGTCAAAGCTCCTTTAGCATCGGCAGGGGTACTAATATATTTCCAACTCATAGCGCCTTCGTTGCCAGCTGACACAACACAAAACATACCTTTTGAAAATGCGATATCCACCCCTTTGGCTATAAAAGAAGTTTTACCATCCATATCTTGATACGTGTAATCGTACGCCGCATTATCAAATGTTGAATATCCCAATGATGTGTTAATGATATCTACACCTAAACTATCCGCCCGTTCTGCGGCTTCAACCCAAAGTGATTCTTCTAACGGTATTTCGTTATCTACATCTTCTGTGATAAACAAATAAAAATCAGCATCGGGTGCCGTACCGACTAACTGATCGGTAACATAACCTGCAATACATGATAATACTTGGGTTCCGTGGTCGTGTTGTGTATAAAAATTTATAGATCTATTTACAAAATCATACCCCCCTTTTATCTGTGCATTATCTCTAATTCTTCTAAAAGGTATTGCCGTATCTACTCCTAAAAAACCCGTGTCGATTATAGCTATCGTAATACCTTTTCCTGTATAACCACTTTGATGTAAATTATCGCCATTTAGCATCTGGATTTGATTATAACTTGCTCCGTAAGGTGATTGCAAATTCTTTTGGACTCTTGTTTTTTTATCTAATACAACTGTTGGTGTTTCTTTTTTATTTTGAGAATTTCTGGATTTGTTGGCATAAACTATTTTATCTACGAAAGACATCTTTGAAAGGGCTTGTATCATTGAAATGTCACCAATGATGTGCACCGCATTAAACCACTTAGATTGTGCTTTTATACTTATATTTTGCTGTTGTTTTAATTGATTTACGTAATCTTGGTGTAAGGGTACATCTGTTAAATCTATCTGTATATTTTGATTGGATCTTCTTTCCAAAGCTTTCTGAGAAAGCATACTTAGTGGATTAGCCATATATTGCTCCGATAAAGGCTTGTCTTTAAAATACACCCACGCATCTTCTACTTGAGCGTTTACACTAAAAAGATTTAATAACACCACAAGTAAAAGACTATTTTTCATACAAATGATTTATTTATAAATAACGCCCGAACCGAGTAATTCGTCTTTATCATACCACGCGACAAATTGACCTGCTGTTATTGCGGATTGCGGTTCATCAAATACCACATACAAACCCGACTCGTATTGATATAAAGTTGCGGATTGCAACTCTTGTCGGTACCGAATTCGAGCCATTACAGATCGTGATTCATTAGTGTTTAAAACCAAATCTTGTCGTATCCAATGTACCTCTGTGTTTTGAACTTGTAATACATTTCGATACAATCCCAAATGATTTGATCCTTGTCCTACATATACAATATTATCTATAACATCAGTAGCTATTATAAACAAAGGTTCTTTGGTGCCACCAACATTTAATCCTTTACGTTGTCCGTTGGTAAAATAATGTGCGCCTTGGTGTTGCCCCATATTCTTACCCAATTCGGGTTTGTAATGATACGGTTGTGACAACTGAACTAAATAAGATTCGGTTGTGGATTCACATGTTGTTTTAGGCTGATTATATATGCTATGATCTACAGGAATTTCAATGATATCTCCTGACTTTGGTTGTAATTTTTGTTGTAAAAATTCGGGTAATCGGACTTTACCTATAAAACACAATCCTTGAGAATCCTTTTTTTCTGCTGTAACTAAATCTAATTGTGTCGCAATTTCTCTAACTTGGGGTTTGGTCAATTCTCCGATTGGAAATAGTGCTTTAGCTAATTGCTCTTGTGAGAGTTGACACAAAAAATACGATTGATCTTTATTGTTATCTACTCCTGCTAATAATTGATAGGTGGTTTTTTCAAGATTTTTTAAGATACCTTTTCGGCAATAATGACCTGTAGCGACATAATCTGCGCCCAAATCCAATGCAATTTTCATAAAAACATCATATTTAATCTCGCGATTGCACAACACGTCGGGATTAGGTGTTCGTCCTTGTTCGTATTCGTTAAACATATAATCAACGATACGCTCTTTGTATTGTTCGCTTAAATCAACAGTTTGAAAGGGAATTCCTAGTTTTTCGGCTACCAAAAGGGCATCGTTACTATCCTCTAACCAAGGACATTCGCTGGATATGGTTACTGAATCATCGTGCCAATTTTTCATAAAAAGACCAATCACCTCATAGCCTTGTTTTTGTAACAAATAGGCTGCAACGCTTGAATCTACACCTCCTGAAAGACCTACTACAACACGTTTCATGATTTAGTTTCTTTTTTTGTATCGAGAGCCTTTTTTTTCTTCTTTATATTTTTGTGCATTTCGATAATATGACCAAACTCCAACGGCTAAATCTTCTTTATAATGTCCTTGTATCGATAATGTTCCATCGCTTTCATAATACGTAATCGAACCATCAAGCATCCCTTTTAAATAATTGGCTTCTTCAATCAAAACCCCTTTTTTATTATATACTTTGGTTACACCTTCTTTTAATCCATCTTTATATAGGGCGATCTCTGCAATAACTCCGTCTTCATAAAAAACTTTTCGAACACCATTTAATTTCCCTGCTGTGTAATTTTCTAAGGTCATTAAGGCTGGTGAGTTTTTATGAAAATAACGCCATTCACCGATATACATTTTATCTTTCATCATGCCTTCACTCACTTTGTTTTTTCCGTTATAAAAAACGACAAAACAAGACCCATCCGTACTAAATTCACGAGTTGCAATCACAATTTTAGAATTTAGTTTATCGTAATAAGTAAATCGACCTATTTCTTTACCGTGTTCAAATTGTCCGATGTACCTTAATTTATTACTATCAGGATAGGTTCCCTTCCATTTCCCATGACGTTTACCCTCAGCATCAGTTTGGTTGTAGACTTCTTGTGACAACAAAACATTTGTTGTCAAAAATAAAACTAAAATGCATCCTATTGATTTTAATTTCATTGTCAATCGAATCTTGGGTTAATTTTTATTTTTCTTCTGTTTTTCGGCTTCTTCCATTAGTTCTTGCATTTTCTTTTGGAAACGACCTGTTTTTTTAGGTTTGGTTTTGTTTACCTCAATTTCTGCATGAATTTTAGCTTCATCAATGATATAATTTTTAATTACAAGCATAATACCAATTGTAATTAAATTGGATACAAAGTAATACAAACTTAATCCTGAGGCATAACTGTTAAAGAACAATAACATCATTATTGGTGAAATGTAAATCATAATCTTCATGATACTCGCCATATCTGGCATACCTTCTTGTTGGGGTTGTGCCATAGCTTGGTCGCCTGTTGTCATTTTCATGTAAAAGAAAATCGCTACTGATGCCAAAATCGGGAATAAACTCACATGATTTCCATAAAATGGTATACTAAATGGCAACTCTAAAATAGAGTCATACGATGATAAATCATCCGCCCACAAAAACCCTGTCTGACGTAAAGCTATTGCTGAAGGAAACAACTGAAATAACGCATAAAAAACAGGAATTTGCATCAAGGCCGGTATACAGCCCGCCATAGGATTTACACCCGCTTTGGAATACAACTTCATCATTTCTTGTTGTTTCTTCATTGGGTCTTTTTTGAACTTTTCATTTAACTCCGTTATTTCGGGTTTAATGATTTTCATCTTAGCCTGAGACAAATATGATTTATACGTTACTGGCGACATCAGAATACGGATAAGAATCGTAAATATTATAATCGCGAAACCATTTGAAATCATCGCACTAATAAATCCGTACAACGGTATAAATAAATACCTGTTAATCCATCCGAAAATACCCCAACCTAACGAAATGATTTCGTCTAAATTACGATCGTACTTATTTAATATTTTGTAGTCCGACGGTCCGTAATACCAATTCATTGCATAATTGATTTCGCCACCTTTAAAAGCTAAAGGTATCAAGGCTTTAAATCGTTTTGTTGAGATCGTGTCGATTTTTTCATCAACAACTAAATTTTCTGATTGTAATTTTACGTTATCAAAAGGTGTTTCGGTCAATAATACGGAAGTAAAAAACTGTTGCTTAAACGCTACATAGGTTACTTTATTTGCTTCGTCTTGATCTAGTTTACTTTGATTTAAATAATCGTCTTTTCCATCTTCGTATTCGAAAACTAACTCGGTATATCTGTTTTCTGAAGATATACTTTTTTCGTTTCTAAAGGCTTGTAACTGCCAATCCAACGGCACAGGTGCACTACTATCTAATACATCTTGCAATCCTTGTGTTCTTATCGAAAAATCCAACATATACTCGTTGGGTTTCAACACATAATTGTATTCTAAATATTTATTATTATCCGCCTTTAACTTTAAACTCAACACTTGATTTCCATCAACTTTTGTAAGAGTTGGCTCAAATAATAGATTTTTGGTGTCTAATAATTGATTCGTTTTTGTTTTTAGCGTCAATCCTAACTGGGCGTTGTTGTCTTTGATTAAGGTTACAATTTCTTTTGATCCTTTTTTAAAACGCTCAAATCCTTTAACTGTCGCCTCAGTGATATATCCGCCTTTGTTAGAAATCTTTAATCGTAAAACTTCATTTTCTAAAACCGTTTCGCCTTCTTTTCCGATGGTGCTACTGTAAGCAAAAGCCCCTAACGTTTGTTGTGCTTTTGCAAAAGCTAAAGAGTCTGTAGTAGCAGCTGGTAACGACGAAACATCAGCTGTGGCAGTTGATGTAGACGCTTGTTTTTCAACTGTTTTTTCTGTCTGCTGTTTTTCTTTAACAGCTTCTTCGGTTGGTTGGTTGTTGTACATCACCCATAACAGAATGATAAATATTAATACAAATCCTATTATCGAATTTAAATCTACTTTTTTCTCTTCCATGTTTTGTTAAAAGTGTCTTTTATAGACGTTTATTTTTGTTTGTTTTCCGCTATAGCGGCGATAAATTTGACGAATAAAGGGTGTGGGTTTAACACCGTACTTTTGTACTCTGGATGGTATTGAACACCTACAAAAAACGGATGATCATTAATCTCTACAATCTCTACCAAACCCGTATCGGGATTAACTCCTGAGGCTTGTAAACCCGCATTAACAAACGACTCTAAATACTTGCTATTAAATTCGTAACGGTGTCGGTGACGTTCTTCTATTTCCGTTTTTCCGTAAACGGAATATGCTACACTACTTTCTTTTATACTACATTTCCACGCACCCAAACGCATGGTTCCTCCTTTATTTGTAACGTTTTTCTGGTTTTCCATGATGTTGATTACTGGATATGAAGTCCCAACATTCATTTCTGTTGAATCGGCATCTTCCCAACCTAAAACATTTCTGGCAAATTCTATAACGGCAATTTGCATTCCTAAACAAATCCCTAAAAATGGAATTTTATTTTCACGAGCATAACGTACCGCTTCTACTTTTCCTAAAACTCCTCTTTCTCCAAATCCTGGAGCAACCAAAATACCATCTAAATTACCGAACTTATCTGCAACGTTATCTTTGGTTAAATACTCCGAATGAATACTTACTATATTAACTTTTACTTCATTGGCAGCACCTGCATGTATAAAAGCTTCCAATATTGATTTATACGAATCTTGCAACTCTACGTACTTACCAATTAATCCAATATTAACAACTGATTTTGGGTTTTTTAAACGTTGTAAAAAATTATTCCACTCTTCTAATTTCGGGGTAGCTTTTAAGGGTAAATCTAGTTTTTTTAACGCAACTTTATCCAACCCTTCTTCTAACATTAAATTAGGCACATCGTAAATCGTTTTGGCGTCAATGGATTGTATTACGGCTTCTTTACGAACATTACAAAACGAAGCCAACTTTTGACGGATTTCATCTGAAATTTCGTGCTCTGTACGGCAAACTAAAATATCCGCCTTTATACCACTCTCCATTAGCGTTTTTACGGAATGTTGTGTAGGTTTGGTTTTTAATTCTTTTGCGGCGGCTAAATAAGGCACCAATGTAAGATGAACCACAATAGCATTGGCATCTCCCAGATCCCATAATAACTGACGTACTGACTCGATATACGGTAAAGATTCAATATCACCTACAGTACCTCCTATTTCAGTAATTACGATGTCATAATCGCCTGTATTACCCAACAACTGCATCCGTTGTTTGATTTCATTAGTAATATGAGGCACAACTTGAACTGTTTTACCCAAAAACTCGCCTCGTCGCTCTTTTTCAATAACAGAAAGATATACACTACCTGTTGTAACATTATTGGCTTGTGATGTTGGAACATTTAAGAAACGTTCGTAGTGACCTAAATCCAAATCCGTTTCTGCACCATCGTCGGTTACATAACATTCGCCATGTTCATAAGGATTTAACGTACCTGGATCAACGTTTATATATGGATCAAACTTTTGAATAGTGGTTCTATAACCACGAGATTGCAACAATTTAGCTAAAGAAGCTGCTATAATTCCTTTTCCTAAAGAAGAGGTTACTCCTCCTGTCACAAAAACATATTTCGTTTGATTCATTGTTGTGTTTGCTTAATAATAGGCGCAAAAATACAATAAATATGGAACAAATGTAAGTTAAAACGGCGCGAATTATATCGCGCCGCTCTTTCTTAAATTATGAGGTAATATCTATTATTTCAGTTTTTTAATTGTAAAATCTTCGTCGTAACGCAAAACATAAACACCTCGGTTAAAATAACCGCCTTCAGCGTCTTTGTCATAACTAAAACGATTTTCTACGTACTCTGTTTCATATTTAATCATCGTTTCTTTAAACGAAATATCTTGAGCCAAACGAAGAATAACATCAAACGTCAAATCAAAACCTCTTATTGCATATTGATTTGGAAATACATTATTTTGAGATTTATATTTTTTAGCAAATGTGGTTTGATTTCTATCACCATCTTCTCTGGTTAAAGATGGGTAATGTAGATTTAACTTGACCAATTTAACCAATGGAATTTCGGGATTATCAAAAGCACCGTTCATATCCATAGTTGCTAAATCAACCATATATCCTAACTCCTTTTGTTTGTTTAAGTACTCGATCGCTCTTAGGATAACGCGCGGTCTTTCGGTTTCTAAAACTACAATGTTTTTCTTGTTTTTAATTAACATCGCACTTATAGTACTTTCGCCAAGGGTACCCGTACTGTCTATTGTAGCGAATTTAATTTGATCGTAATTTTTGATTAAAAAGTTTTTAGCGCGAACTTGTTTGTTATCTACTAAAGCAATCACATTAACATCTTTGGTTTTGAAATAATCTAAAAGCGCTTTTTGTGTAACTTCTTTTGGGGGGATTGAATTGTATAAATATTCGTAATCCAATTTTATAGATTCTTTAGACAAAGGCGAAATAACAGGCACATTATATCTGGAAAGTACCTTTGTTGTTTTACCAATATTTACACTCTTAAAGGGTCCGATTACTGCATTTACATTTGTAAAATCATGTTTTGCAATTACGGATTCAATATTTGAATTTTCTTTTGATTCGTCTGAGTCCAAAATTCGTACATTAATCTTTAACCCCATCCTACTGGCAGAATCAATCGCCATTAACGCTCCCGAATAAAAATCTAAGGTCATGTTTAAAAAACGATTGTTTTTTAATTGTGTTTTTACTGTACTTAAAGTGTCCGATTTAATTTGCGCTAAATTAAACGGTAACAACAACACCAACTCTTTTTGAGATTCTTTATTAACCGTACTCGACAAATCCGCATAAACAGGTCTGTTAATAATCTTATCAAACAAATTCGATTTTGAAGGTAAATCCAATTCCGAAGACGTATTTTCTTTACCGTTAATTGTTTTAATGAAATTTTCTTGTTGCTGTTTTGTCGCTTGTGGCGTTGGAGTTACAGTTTTTGTGTTTGACGTTGGTGATTTTGGTTCTTGTATGGCTTTCGATTCTTTTACTTTTGTTTCAGTAACTTGTTGTTTTTCTTTAGCAACTTCTTTTTTAACTTCTTCCTGAGCAGGCTGTGTAATTATTGCTTTTTCTTTAGAAACAACATTGTTCTCTTTAGCAACTACCACTCCTTTCTCCTTCGGAATACGCATAACTTCACCAATAGATAGTATATCTGAATCGGGGTTGTTTTCCTCTATATCTTGAACCGTTATTCCATATTTTTGAGAAATACTCCATTTGGTTTCTTTCTCTTCAACAATATGTTCAATATAAGAACCTTTATCTAATGGTTTTGAATTGGTTGCAGTAACCTCTTTTTTAACCACAGGAGCAATTTCTTGTTTTGACTTAACTTCTTTTGGAGTTTCAGAAGGTGTGGTGCTATCCGATTTCTTCCCTTTAAAAGGAACAGGAATCGTCAATACTTGACCTATTTTTAAACCGTACGCCAAATGTGGATTGGCATCTACCAATTCGCTTAACGTTAAACCGTACGTTTTTGCTAAACTATACACGGTCTCTTGCGGTTTAACCATATGCGTACCTTCAGAAGAAAGTGGTTTGCCTACGATGGGTTTCCAATTTTCTTCTAAAGTTTTAGATTTTTCAATATCCAATAACGATTTTCCAGATTTCGGAATTAATAACACCTCATCCACCTCAATACCGTCTTGTGCATTGGGATTTATCCTTAAAATCTCTTGCGGAGAAGCTCCATAGATTCTTCCGATCTGATATACATTTTGCCCTTTTGTAACGGTATGTTTTATAAAGGCTTCATCATCTTGATTTTGAAATGTGTATGCTGTTGTGTTATGCAACACAAATAATAAACACAACAATAATTTAAACCTCTTCATAAGTATTGTTTCAAAAATTATTTTTTCAAATTATTCCCACTCAATTGTTGCTGGTGGTTTTGAACTGATGTCGTACACCACGCGGTTAACTCCTTTTACTTTATTAATTATTTCGTTGGATATTTTCTGTAAAAAATCATATGGTAAATGTACCCAGTCGGCCGTCATTCCATCGGTAGATTCTACCGCTCTAAGCGCTACTACTTTTTCGTAGGTACGCTCATCACCCATTACTCCTACACTGTTTACCGGAAGTAAAATCGCACCTGCTTGCCATACCTTATCATACAACCCCCAATCCTTTAATCCCTGAATAAAAACATAGTCAACTTCCTGCAATATACGAACTTTTTCTAAAGTTATATCACCTAAAATACGGATTGATAATCCCGGCCCAGGAAAAGGATGTCTCCCCAACAATTCAGAATCAATACCCAAAGTTGCCCCTACTCTGCGTACCTCATCTTTAAACAACATACGTAAAGGTTCGACTACTTTTAACTTCATATAATCAGGCAATCCGCCTACGTTATGGTGCGACTTAATGGTTGCCGATGGACCTTTAACCGAAATCGATTCAATAACATCCGGATAAATAGTTCCTTGAGCCAACCAAGTAACATCTTCTATAAGATGCGATTCTGCATCAAAAACTTCGATAAAAGCATTTCCAATAGCTTTTCTTTTTTTCTCGGGATCAGTAACCCCCGCCAAAGCATCATAAAAACGTTGTGAAGCATCAACCCCTTTAACATTTAAGCCCATTCCTTGGTATTGATCTAAAACGCTCTGAAATTCATTTTTACGCAACAAACCGTTATTAACGAATATGCAATATAAATTTTTACCAATGGCTTTGTTTAACAACACCGCAGCAACCGTAGAATCTACTCCGCCAGACAATCCTAAAACAACTTTATCGTCTTTTAATTTTTCTTTTAACTCGGCTACAATTTCTTCCACAAATGAATTTGGCGTAAAGTTTTGAGGAACTTCTGCAATTTTCACTAAAAAGTTTTCTAACATTTGTTTCCCATCGGTAGAATGATATACTTCTGGGTGGTATTGAATCGCATAAGTAGTTTCCTCTTCAATTTTATAAGCCGCATTTTCAACATCCGCGGTACTCGCCAAACGCACGCCATTAGTTGGCAATGTTTTAATGGTATCAGAATGGCTCATCCACACTTGACTTCCTTGCGAAATTCCTTCAAAAAACAATTCCCCTTCTTTGATATAAGTTAAATGGGCACGACCATATTCTCTGATGTTGGACGGCGCTACTTCCCCGAAATTAAAATGCGCCAAATATTGTGCACCATAACAAACGGCTAACAAGGGTAATTTACCACGAATTTCAGATAAATCAGGATGTGGCGCATCTTCGGCACGAACCGAAAACGGACTTCCTGACAAAATAACCGCTTTGTAGCTCGACAAATCGGTCGGAGCATTATTGTACGGAAAAATCTCACAAAAGATATTCAACTCCCTTACTTTACGGGCAATTAACTGTGTATATTGAGATCCAAAATCGAGAATAAGTACGTTATGTTGCATGTGCAATGATTTGTTGTTTTAGTAAAATGTCTTCAAAAATAGCAACAAAAATAGAAGTAGGCTTTTTTTATTTTAAAAAATCAATAATATTGTATGAATAAATTATTTCAATCCTCATAAAATGACAAAAGCCATCTTACTTGTCGGCATAGGAGGTGCTATTGGAAGCATACTTAGGTATGTAAATTCCTTACTGGTCGCCAAATATTTTCAAACTCAATTTCCATTAGCCACCTTTATGGTAAACATTTTGGGCTGTTTAATTATCGGGTTATTAATGGGTATTTTAGACAAACAAAACGTTGCTTCACCCGAATTAAGATTACTTTTTATCACAGGATTTTGTGGCGGATTCACTACTTTTTCCACCTTTTCATCAGAAAACATCAGTTTATTACAATCTGGTCAAACACTAACCGCCATGCTTAACATCACCGCTAGTATAATTTTTGGATTATTAGCCGTTTGGGCAGGAATGAGTATTGTTGGGAAATCAATCATTTAAAATTTTGGGCGTTTCCCTACGGGTCGGGTTTTCCGCTATATCTTTGGTTTTGTTACCACTACACCAAAGGATGCCACTGCACCCCCTAACGCAAAATAAAAACTGCAAATCCTTATAATATTTTTATTCCTTTTAATTATTTTTGAATTTATTAACTAAAACAAATCCTCTCAAATGACTAAAAAATTTACTATTGCATTATTATCATGTTTACTTTTTGGCGTTACTTATGCTCAAAATTGTAACATCGGAAACCAAAACAAAACCGCTGCCTTTGGAAAGGATTCTGAATTTGGAATTGACTTTTTAATGGGAATTAAAAAAAAATTATCTGAACAAGCTACCTTACGCGCCATTAACATGATTGGCAACAACACTAAAGTACGATTTAAAATGGCCGTTTACAGCGATAATGCAGGAAAACCAAATAAACTCATAGCGCAAACTGAAATAGGAATTGTAGAAGAGGGCATTGTGTCGCTACCTGTTCCAGAGACACTATTGCCTGCAGGAGATTACTGGATAGTTTCTGTATATGAGCCGAGCAACAAGAGTAACTACAACAGCGATATGAATGTAAATGCAACAAACAGCATTTATTTTAGTGCTCCACACCCATTTAAAAATGCTTTACCAACCACGCTTACAGGCACCACTAACTATAAAGGAATTGATTTATTATACTTTTTAAGTTTAGATTGTGGCAATACACTGTCTGCAGAAAATTTCGAGTATAATAACAGTATATCTATTTATCCTAATCCAAGTTCAGATTCAATAACTGTAACAGGGGTTTCTTCAGGAGCTAGTTATGCCATTTTAAATACTTCTGGAAATACCGTTTCAAACGGTTCAATCAATTCAAATAATATTATTAATATCAATTCCCTCTCCAACGGAATTTATTTTATTCGACTTGATGATGGAAATGTTTTACGTTTTGTAAAAAATTAACCTATACACAAATTAGATAATTGCAAAAAAGGAGTTTTTGGTTTCAAATAAACCTTTGATAGCGTTTCCTGCTTTTTATTGTCTTTTATTAATTGGCAAAATCGTTATATCGTCAATTGCCATATCATTACCACAACCTCCTGATGAGATGTTTTGAATAAGAAGTGTGATTGTTGTGGATCGAGAATGAAATGTTGATTTGAAATTTCTCCATAAATCCACGACCGAATCCTGTGATAAAATACGACCCGTTTTTAATTGAACTAACAAATTTTTTTCTATCAATTGATCCCCATCATATATCCCAATAATCAAATCTAAAGGAGAATCGGGATGACATTTATTTTGGTGTCCCGAATTAAAGATATTTGCCAACCAAAGAGACACCTCATATTTAGTATCAACTGACAAATTCGAAATTGTTTTTTGATAAATTTTATTATGAAACGATACCGCATTCACCAATAAAAAACGTCCGTTTTTATCATTAGGCGTGTGATCTTTAATATCCTGATGCCAACCCGAGTATAATAAGTCGCCTTCCTTTCTATCCAAACAAGAAGATTCTTGAAACATTTGACCCGAATTAGACGTTATCACAAAAACACCATCATTGGGCTTGCCCGGCGGACAATGGTAGATCGTTAATAAAGGTTTAAAACCCTCCGTTATCCAGTCATATGCTACCGTATCATAGCCTGTACCAAAATCCTCTTTAAATGTTTGCGCAAAACTAGTTAAACAAAACACCAGCATTACCACAATTGTAAAACGTATTTGTGTCATTATTTTTATTTTTTTAGTACAATTTTAGACCAAACAGCATAGCCATCACCAAAAGTATTTAAGATCCATCCATTACCCGGAGACCATTGATCTGCTCCAATTTTAACCACTACTTTTTCGTCGATATAAGCGACGTATTTGTCGTTTGCCTCAACCACTCGAACATTACTTGATGCGTTAATTTGATTTTGTTTTCTTACGGCTATTAATTCATTTATCTTTTGAGTATTCGCTATCCAATGCTTTAAAAAAACCATCGGAATACCATTATGGGTTAAGATATAGGCATTCGCTTTCATTATCGCTGAATTGCCTTTTATATCATCCACATCGTGATTTTGGGCAAAAGTAACAGCGTATTGCGAAAATCCATTTTGACCTATTAATCCTGCATTTTGCAATTCAGACCAATGGTTATTTGTAACTGCACGTACCAAATGATAATACAATGCAAAATCTAATGTTGCCGATTTTTTAACAAGACCGTCTAATGAATATCCCGATGCATTGACCCAATTTTTTAAAACACTGGGATTGCCTTCCCAATTTTCTCCTACTGAAAAATAAGGTGTCGAGGAAGCGTTGTATGTTCCGACATATTTTGCAGGAAATCCCTTGGTAAAATCCCATCGCCAACTATCAAACCCCATTTCTTTTAGTTTATTTAAATACGTTTTATAGCCTTCTTGTACGATTAGCGATTGGTGATTCATATCTCTTGCTCCTTCAAAACCTTCGCCCTCATCAATATCGCCACAGGGTTGTACTTGCCCCAACTGACCGTCGACTTCGTCATTGGCAACAATTACTTCACATCCCCAATCGGGGTTGGTAAAATCAGACCACATTGTGGTACCGTTACGGTGATTCGCAACAACATCCGCCATACCATGGATCCCTCTTTTTTTGAACTCGCTTAACATCGACCGCAACTGCAACTCGGTACCGTGTGCATTGTTAAAATTGTATAACTCCGTCGGAAAATACGCTAATCCATCACCTTTACTCGGTGGTGGTGTCCAAACCAAATCAAATCCTGCGTTACTAAACTCTTCTGCCTGGTTTTGCAAAAACACATACAAACCTCCTGCTTTTATCACTTCTGGATCCGCATAACTGCTCCTCCAAAATCCTTGCAACATCACGTCATTTGATGGATTTGTATCCGATTGTTTTTGGGCGTACCCGCAAACTACCAAAAATAGCATACCAACATAAAACCAAGCAATCGTAACTTTCAATTTGTTATTTTTTTTAGAATTGTACCAAAGGTAGAAAGTCCTACTGTTGTAAACCAACAAAGTAGGACTAAAATGTTTGTTGCTTTTTTGTGGCTTATACGTTGCGGGAACGGATTAAAAATCCGCTCTATCGTTGCGAGGGTATATCCGAGCTATCGGGATATGCCTTGCGTTGTGGGCACGAGCTTGAAGCGTCGCGCCAGCCCCTTTTATTTACTTGTGCTCTGAGGAGCTGGGGGAGTTGATGTTTGCAAACTATTTGGATAGTTATTTTCTATATTATTTAACACGTCTTTCCAAATAAACGGTCCTAAAAAAATAACTTCATCTATCTTTCTAGTTACTACTCGAATCCTCCAGAAATTTAACTTTTCGAATTTTAGTTGATAGTACATTACATTTTCACAATCAATTTCTTCCTCACATATATTAATTTTGTCTGATTCAAGATAAAACCATCCTGAAATAATTTTACCATCAGGAAAAAATCCCAATGTTCTTCCACTTAAAAACCAAAATACAAACAGAATAAGTCCAAAAGAAAAATATTTAGGATGAAATTTTAACAAAAAGCCAAATATTAACAATAAAACAATTTTTATCCACATTGAACTTTCAAACATCAACATCATACTATCACTACCGCCAGCAAATGTAAATCGACATATTGAATCCGAAAAACCCAATAATGTCACTATAATCATTAACACAAACAAAAAAATCAATATAACTCTCATAAAAACAATTATTTAGTTTTTTTACTTCCTTCAACACTAAACTTGATTCCGCTTGGAATCGTATTATTTTTTATCGTTCCTGGTTCTACAATAATACTGTTATCCTTAACTAAAGTAGAAGAATTAGAACCATCAAAAGAGATTGCATTGTCGTAACCTTTAGATATTAAATGATCTCTTATTTCTTGTAGATTCATACCATTAGTTCCGTCTTGTTGCACAATAAGAAGAAAAGAATTGTCTTTGCTATTATAAGCTAATATTGTCTTTCCAAGATCATTTGTGTCTTGCCTAGCAAAGCCAGTATTACTTCTTTGAGTTAAATACTTATCATTTCCTCTTCCAGGATCTCCATATTTTGGTAAATTATTTGGAGCATCTTCTGAGTATTTATTTGTAGGGCCATATGGTAATCCGTTAATAATTATTGGGATGCCTCCACCTATTGCAAGTCTTGAATCTGACGGAGGATCTCCAGCTCCAAAAGACCATGTTTTTCCATCGTTAGCAATATAAAATGTTCCCACAGAAGATCGACCTGTAATAACTTTAGCTTTCTGAATTGTCTGCCCTTGTGACTTCCAATCTGCCCTAGCTGAGGGAGTTAAGAAATTTGAAAATGTTGATGTTCTCTCATATTGTTGAGCATTAATCGTATAATCTATATTATTTGCATTGTTTCCTCCTAATGCTGTTTCTGTGAATGTGGTTCCATCTTTTCTCAATACTGGACTAACCCAAGGATTAAATAATGTAATGAAATTCACATTTTTCAAAGTATACTTTGGTCCCGCCTTCTCTAATCCTTCAAGTTCAATAAAAGCTATTACAGAATTCTCCGAAAACGCATAAGGACTATTATGTGGGTATTGCTTAGCCAACGGATCCACCGCAAAAAACCTACCTACTCTCGGATCATGCATCCTAAAGGTATAATTCAAAGAGTTCCCTTCGCCCTTAATCTCATCATCTTTTTCCTGTCCTTGGAAGCCATACCTATAAGCAGTTTCAGACTTACCATTCCTATTAGGCACCA
>CAYQSQ010000003.1:0-137227 GCA_964420215.1 uncultured Flavobacterium sp.
AACCCAGGACCCCAACATTAAAAGTGTTGTGCTCTACCAACTGAGCTATCGAGTCTTTAAAAAAACATTTTGAAAATAAAAAAAGTGACCCGACTGGGGCTCGAACCCAGGACCCCAACATTAAAAGTGTTGTGCTCTACCAACTGAGCTATCGAGTCAATTCATTTTCAGAATGCGAGTGCAAATATATAATCTTATATTCTATTTTTCAAGGCATTTTTGTTTTAAATTTGTCTTTTTTGCCTTTGAAATATATAAAGGGCTTATTTATAGTGGTTTAGTATGGTCAGAATTATTTTAATTGGATATATGGGGTCGGGCAAGTCAACAATTGCTCGTTTGTTAGCAAAAGAGCTTGACGTGGCGTCGTTTGACTTAGATGATGTAATTGAAAAAAATTGTAATGCTTCTATCGTAGATATTTTTAAAAATAAAGGAGAAGTGTTTTTTAGAAAACAAGAAAGTATTGCCTTATCTCAATTTTTAGATAATAATGAAAGTTTTATTTTAAGTTTGGGTGGTGGTACGCCTTGTTATGGCGATAATATGATGCGGATATTGGCGAGTAGTGTAGATTCGGTTTATTTAAATGCCTCTGTAACAGAATTGTACAATCGTTTACATACCGAAAAAAGTAAAAGACCGCTATTAGCATCTTTGTCTGATACAGATTTAATGGAGTTTATAGCAAAACATCTTTTTGAAAGAAATGTATTTTACCGACAAAGTAAACACATTGTAGATGTTAATAACCAATCACCGCAACAAATCGTCGAATCGATTAAACAAATTTTAGACTAAAGAAACGTAGCTTTCTTTTTCATCAAAAAACACGGTTACATTTTCTTGCATTGAAGTGGATAGCGAAATCCCTTTAAAATCCGTTTTAATCGGGTATCTCTTGTGATTACGATCAACCAATACAGCGGTTTTAAATTTAGTGGTAGGGGTGTCTAAAAAATGTTTTACACCATAAATCAAAACTTGACCTGAGTTTAATACATCATCAACCAAAACCAAACCTTTGTTTTGGTATTCTTTTGGAGATAACGAAGTGGATACAGGGTTTGAAGGGGTTTGTTTATCAATAAAAACTTCACATTTTGAGATGGTGATATCGGATATTTTAGCTAATTCGTCGGCAATTTTATTTGCAAATGTAAAGCCGTTAGGCGATATGCCTGCGATTACAATATCTGTATCATCTACAAACGTTTCGTAAATCTGATAGGCGATTCGTTTGATTTTGTTTTCGATCTGTTGGTGCGTGAGAATGATGTTTTTTTCCAAAATAAAAAATACTTTTTTTATCAAATATACTTAAAGACTCTTGATATTACAATTCATCATCGTCATCATCAAACAAATCATCGTTGTAGGCATCAATATCACGGCGATCTTTTTTGGTGGGTCTGCCGATTCCTTTTTCTCGATAGTAATTAGATGCTTCTCGTAAGAGTTGTAATTTTTGTAACTCTTCAGCTGATGTGGTGTCTATGCGGTACAAATCTACGAGTTTAGCACCCACACGGCTTGGCGGTATGTCAAGGACTTTTAACGTATAGGTGATTTGATTTTTTTTAATAGTTAAAGAGTCTCCGTTGGTAATGTTTTTTGACGGTTTTACTTTTTGACTATTGATGGTCACTTGCCCTTTGTTACAAGCTTGTGTAGCAATGCTTCGGGTCTTGTAATATCGAACACTCCATAGGTATTTATCAATCCGCATAGTATAACGTAAAACAAAGGTTAATTGTCTCTACAAAAATAAATCAAATTTGTATCTTGCGCCTTCTAAAATAAAGAAAAAAACAAAATCATGATAAAGCAGTTTTTTGTATTGATAGGATTGGGGATCGTGTTGTTTTCGTGTAGCAAAGATACCCCAAAGTCAACCGTTGTTTTGAGAGATGCAAAAGCACAGTATGTTACTGATAGTATTGCTATTGATCATTTTTTAAAAACACACTCATTGGTTGTGGATGGTGATAATGTTAAGATGGATTTGATTGAAAAAGGAAGTACAACGTTAAGTATAATGGAACAAAAAGATTATCCGCTACAACAAAAAGTAATTTCTAAATATGGTGTAAAATACAAGCTATATTATTTAAAAATAAGCGAGGGAGAAAAAGAAAACCCAACTCGATACGATTCTTTATTGGTATCATACAAAGGTACATCGTTACAGGGTGATTTATTTGATTACAGACCTAATGCGTCGTGGAGTACACCAAAAGCAATAAAAACATCGGGTGATTTATTTAGTTTAGAAGGACCGCAACAAATCATAACCGAATTTAAAACAGGAAGTGTTATTTCTTCAAATGATGACGGAACAACTACGTTTAAAGGAGTAGGAGTAGGTGTTATGTTTATACCCTCAGGACTAGGGTATTTCGAGACTTCACAAAAACTTTTACCTGAGTATTCTCCATTTATCTTAAAGTTTAATTTGCATTTGATGAAAAGCAGAGACCATGATCTGGATGGCGTATTAACAAAAGATGAGGATGTAAAAAAAAATAACGATTATTACGATGATGATACTGATGGTGATGGTGTGCCTGATTTTTTAGACGGCGATGATGACGGCGATGGTATTTTAACAAAATACGAATACAAATTGTTGCTTAATGGTACAAAAAATTGGTTAGATTACGATACCAACAAAAATGGAACGCCTAATTATAGAGATCCAGCGGATAAAATATCTGCTGAAACGATAATTACAACCAATTAATCCGCAATTTTTTTAAGTTGGTTATAATCTAAAATAGATACTTTTTTTCCGTGGAGTGAAATCCATTTGTTTTTGTTGAATTCAGATAAGATTCGGATACAAGATTCGGTGGCAACACCAATCATACCCGCATATTCATCCCGAGATAAAATAAGCGAAAGTGTATTATCTGTTGTATCAACCCCAAAAGTGTCGTGTAAATAAATCAGTACATGCGCTAAACGGCTTTTCATGTTTTTTTGCGCCATGTTAACGATGATTTGATCCGCTTCTTTTAAGTTGCTACAGATTTCTTTCATTACCGACATGGAAAATTCGTTGTTTTTTTCGAAAAAGGCAGCGATTTCTGTTTTAGGAATAAAACAAACACTCATATCCTCTAACGCAACGGCCGAAAGATTAGCCGTTTCTTCACTAATCATAGAGCGTTGTCCGAGTAATTCTCCCTTCTGAACCAGTTTAACGATTTGATCTTTACCGTTTGAACTTAATTTGGTCAATTTACAAACGCCATCTTTAATACAGTAAATACCGTTGATGTTTTCGCCTTCTTCAAAAATATGTTCGCCTTTTTTAATGGTGTAGGCTGTTTTGCAGTCGGCAACCTTTACCAATTCATCTTTAGTCAAGGCTTTTAAAGAGCTCAGTTTTCTAACAATACATTGTTCGCAATTTCCCATAATCTAAAAAATATAGAGTGTAAAGATATTTAAAACATGACAAATATCATTGAAATCCGTTATTAGTTTAAGGTACTTTGCATCAGGTATAATGAGCAAATTTATGGAATTACAAAATTGTTTCCACTGTGGTAATGATGTTGTGATCGCACAAGAAATTGTATTTGAAAACAAATTATTTTGTTGTAACGGTTGTAAAACCGTTTACGAAATATTTAGTCAAAACGATTTGTCGTGCTATTACGATTTTGAAAAACACCCTGGAGCGACTCCTATTGATAACGTACGCAAATACGATTATTTAGATAACGAAGAAGTGGTGCTTAAGTTGTTAGAGTTTGATGAAGACGATCTACGGGTTGTTAATTTGTCGATCCCGCATATCCATTGCAGTTCGTGTATTTGGATATTAGAAAACTTACAACGCTTACAAGAAGGCATTAAATATTCTCAAGTAAATTTTAATGAAAAAAAGGTTCGGATTACGTTTTTAAAATCCAAATCTTCGTTAAAAGAAATTGTTAATCTATTATGTTCAATTGGATACGAACCGTATATCAGTTTAGAAAATTATCAAGCCCAACAAAAACCTGTTAGTCGTAAATTAATATACCAATTGGGAATTGCATTTTTCTCTTTTGGAAATATAATGTTGCTCTCTTTTCCCGAATATTTTGATGTAAACGAATCTTGGTTGGATCAAAACAAAGGTTTTTTTAGGAGTTTGATTTTTGCGTTGGCCTTACCCTCTTTTTTTTACGGAGCAAGCACGTATTATGTTGCGGCTTTTAAAAGCATAAAAACCAAAATACCAAGCATAGATATTCCGATAGCCTTGGGGATTATTGTGATGTTTGTACGGAGTGTGTATGATATGTTTTACGATTATGGACCAGGGTATTTTGATAGCCTAACAGGATTGATCTTTTTTATGTTGTTGGGCAAATTTTTTCAACAAAAAACATACAATTATTTGTCTTTTGAAAGGGATTATAAATCCTATTTCCCGATCGCTTCAACCAAAATAGCCGCAGATAAAACCGAATCAACAATACAGGTTTACGACATCCAAAAAGGAGACCGACTACTTATCCGAAATCAAGAGTTAATCCCTGTTGACGGTATTTTAATTTCAGAAAATACCGCGATTGATTATAGTTTTGTAACAGGCGAAGCGGTTCAAATTCAAAAAAAATCAGGAGAAAAAGTTTTTGCAGGCGGAAAAGTTTTGGGTAACGTGATCGAGATGGAAGTACTTTTTTCGGTATCGCAAAGTTATCTAACCCAATTGTGGAGTAACGTGGCCTTTCAGAAAAAAACAGATCAAAAACACAAAACCATCACCGATAAAGTAAGCCGTTATTTTACGCCTATTTTATTGGTTTTGGCTTTTTTTTCAAGTGCAGTATGGGCTTTTGTAGATTGGAATATCGCCTTTAATGTTTTTACGGCAGTACTTATAGTCGCTTGTCCGTGCGCTATTGCATTGACTGCTCCGTTTACATTGGGTAACATATTACGCATCATGGGACGTGAAAAATGTTACCTCAAAAATGCACAAGTAATCGAACAAATGAGTGCGGTTGATACCATCGTATTTGATAAAACAGGCACCATAACCACCAATCAAAAATCACGAATCGAGTACGAAGGTGAAAAATTATCTTCAATGGATTTACAGGTTTTAAAAAGTATGTTACGAGGATCTAATCATCCGTTGAGTCGTTTGTTGTACGATGATTTAAAGGAGGAAGAACGTTTGCCGATTACCGATTTTAAGGAAGTAATAGGGGGTGGGCTAATCGCTTTTTTCAATACTAAAAAATACCAGTTAGGTTCTGCCTCTTTTGTGGGAATGTCTTTAACAACTCAGGATAATGCAACGTCGATTCATATTTCGGTTGATGAGGTGTATAAAGGAAGATATTTATTGCATAATACCTTTAGATCAGGGATCACTTCTTTGTTTAATAAATTAAGTGCGACACATGCATTGGTGGTTTTGTCAGGTGATAATGAAGGCGATAAAGAAATTCTTAGTCAATTGGTGCCGCTTAATACCAAATTGGTTTTTAACAAAAAACCAGACGAAAAGTTAGCTTATATCAAAGATTTACAAGATCAAGGACATCGTGTGATGATGATTGGTGACGGACTTAACGACGCGGGCGCTTTGGTACAAAGTGATGTGGGTGTTTCTATTTCTGAAAATATTAATGTGTTTTCGCCAGCCTGCGATGCGATTTTGGATGCGACTCATTTTAATCAAATAGATGAGATTATAGCCTTATCTAAAAAAGGAATGCGAATTATATATATGAGTTTTGGCTTATCAATCCTATACAACCTAGTCGGATTGTCGTATGCGATTTCAGGAACACTTTCTCCGATTGTAGCAGCGATTATAATGCCGTTAAGTTCGATCACTGTTGTTGTGTTTGTGACGGTAATGAGCAATTGGTTTGCACGAAAATTAACATCAAATTCAATAACATGATAAATGTCATATTTTATCCTTTTAGGTCACGGTACATTTGTTTTAACATTATAGAGGTATGAGTGTTATCTATTTATTAATATCAATTAGTATAGTTGTTGCGATAGCTTTTTTTATCGCATTTGTAAAAGCGGTAAAAAGCGGTCAGTACGACGACGATTATACGCCATCCGTACGGATGCTATTTGATGATGAATTAAAAAAAGTTTCAGAAAAAACAACAGACGATAAACAATAATTATTATGGAAAAACAGCAATTTTATTATGACAATCAGATTGTAAAGAAATTTCTTTACGCGACCATCATATTTGGTGTAGTGGGTATGGTTGTCGGGCTTTTGTTAGCCTTCATGTTTATATTTCCGAATTTAACCGATGGTATTTCATGGTTGAGTTTTGGTAGGTTACGTCCTTTACATACCAATGCCGTAATTTTTGCTTTTGTGGGTAATGCGTTGTTTGCTGGAGTATATTATTCGTTACAACGTTTGCTGAAAGCACGTATGTTTAGCGATTTTTTGAGTAATGTGAATTTTTGGGGATGGCAATTAATCATTGTAGCAGCGGCTATAACGTTGCCTTTAGGTTATACTTCATCAAAAGAATATGCGGAGTTAGAGTGGCCTATTGATATCGCAATCGCTTTGGTTTGGGTTGCTTTTGGTGTAAATATGATTGGTACAATTCTTAAAAGAAGAGAACGCCATTTATATGTAGCGATCTGGTTTTATTTAGCCACTTTTATTACCGTTGCCATACTTCATATCTTTAATAGTTTGGCATTGCCGGTAGGTTTTTTAAAGAGCTATTCGGTTTATGCAGGGGTACAAGATGCATTGGTACAATGGTGGTACGGACATAATGCGGTCGCCTTTTTCTTAACCACGCCATTTTTAGGATTGATGTATTATTTTATACCTAAAGCAGCTAATCGTCCCGTATATTCTTACCGTTTATCGATTGTACACTTTTGGTCGTTGATCTTTATTTATATCTGGGCAGGGCCACATCACTTATTATACACCGCTTTACCTGATTGGGCTCAAAATTTGGGTGTTGCTTTTTCAATTATGTTATTGGCACCGTCTTGGGGTGGTATGATTAATGGTTTATTAACATTAAGAGGTGTTTGGGATAAAGTTCGCGAAAGTGCCGTTTTAAAGTTTTTTGTAGTAGCGATTACAGGTTATGGTATGGCAACGTTTGAAGGGCCAATGTTATCTCTTAAAAATGTAAATGCCATAGCGCACTTTACCGATTGGATTATTGCACACGTACACGTAGGCGCTTTAGCCTGGAATGGATTTATGACCTTTGGATTGATCTATTGGTTGATTCCGCGTATGGCAAAAACCAAATTGTATTCAGAAAAATTAGCCAATTTCCATTTTTGGATCGGTACATTAGGTATTATTTTATATGCACTTCCGTTATATGTAGCAGGTTTTACACAAGCTTCCATGTGGAAACAGTTTAACCCAGACGGTTCGTTAGTATATGGTAACTTTTTAGAAACCGTTACCCAAATTATGCCGATGTATTGGATGCGTGCCATCGGAGGATCATTGTTCGTAATTGGGTTATTGGTTTTGGTTTATAATATTATCAAAACAGTAGCTGCAGGAGAAACCATAGAAGATGAGTTAGCCGAAGCGCCAGCGTTACAAAAAATAAAAAGCGGTCGATTTAAAGGCGAAGATTTTCACCCGTGGTTAGAGCGAAAACCTATTCAACTAACCATTTTAGCTACAGTCGCAGTATTGATTGGAGGGATTATACAGATTGTGCCAACATTATTGGTGAAATCAAACATACCAACCATATCAAGTGTAAAACCTTATACTCCGTTAGAGTTAGAAGGTCGTGATTTATATATTAGAGAAGGTTGTGTGGGATGTCACTCACAAATGGTGAGACCATTCCGTTCCGAAGTGGAGCGTTATGGCGAATATTCTAAAGCAGGAGAATTTGTGTACGATCATCCGTTTTTATGGGGATCAAAACGAACAGGACCCGATTTAGCCCGTATCGGCAGCAAGTATTCAGATAATTGGCATTTTAATCACATGTATAACCCACAAAGTACTTCGCCAGGATCTATTATGCCTGCGTATCAATGGTTAACAACAACTAAATTGGATATTTCTAAAACAACTGAAAAAATGAGTGCGATGCAAACATTAGGCGTTCCTTACACAGATAAAGAAATCGCCAATGCACAACAAAGCATAAAAAATCAATCCTTAGCTATTGAAAAAAATCTAAGTAACGATCCGGATTTTGTAAAAAGTTACGAAAATAGTAAAAAGAAAGCGCAAGCTCAAGGAGAACAATTTGTACCCATGAACGAACGTGAAATTATCGCGATGATAGCATACTTACAACGTTTGGGTACAGATATTAAAGTAAAAGATTTAACCGTTGTTAAATAAAAAGTCATGCTAAAATTCATCAAACATCATATGGACACAATTGCAGGTATAGAAATATATCCTGTGATATCATTAGTTATTTTCTTTTCGTTTTTTGTGGGTTTAGGCTTATGGGTTTTTACATACAAAAAAGAAAAAATAAACGAGTTGAGTAATTTACCATTAAACGAAAATTAATTATGAAAAAGTACTTTCCATCCTATATCAGAGTACCCGTTTTTTTCTTTACCGTTTTTTTCGGTATGGAATATTTAATAGATTCAGGAGCCAAACCCGCATTTATACAATTCCCGATGGTTTCGGTTTTTTTAATGGTTTTCTTATTTCTTTTAATAGCCATAGAAATCACTCTTAGCGCGGTGCACAAAGTAACCCAAGCGTTACTAACGGAAGAGCAACGAAAACAATTAGAAATTGAAGAAAACAAAAGTTTTTTTGAAAGCAGTTTTTTTCAAAAAATGGTGGATACAGCTCCTCTTGAAGATGAAGCATCAATATTATTGGATCACGATTATGATGGGATCAAAGAGTTGGACAACAACTTACCACCTTGGTGGAAATGGATGTTTTACATCTCGATTGTTTTTGCGGTAGTATATATGGTGCGATATCACGTAATGGATTACGATGATCAAACTACGGAATTTAATAAAGAAATGGAAGCCGCTCGTATAGCGGTTGAAGAATACAAAAAAACAGCTAAAGATTTAATTGACGCATCAACCGTTACCTTATTAAACGATGCATCCGATTTAGGAGCGGGTAAAATTGTTTTTCAAGAAAATTGTGTAGCCTGTCACCGTGCCGATGGAGGCGGTGGTATCGGACCTAATTTAACAGATGAACATTGGATTTTAGGCGGAGGAATCAAAAATGTATTTACAACCGTTTCAGAAGGGGGTCGAGACGGAAAAGGAATGGTATCTTGGAAAGGAACATTAAAACCATCCGAAATACAACAAGTAGCCAGTTATGTTTTGTCGTTATCAGGATCAAATCCAGCCGATGCCAAAGCACCAGAAGGAGATGTTTGGAAAGAAAATTAGGTTTTAAAAAATAAAAAATGTCCAAAAAGGTAGACGAATCATTTAGAGATACCATAAGTACCTTAGACGAAAAAGGAAAAAGAGCATATGTTTTTCCTAAAAAGCCTAAAGGAAAGTGGTATAATTACAGAAAGTACGTAAGCTACCTTTTGTTACTCTTTTTAATGTCGAGTCCTTTCATAAAAATAAACGGCAATCAATTTTTATTGTTTAATGTTTTAGAACGACGCTTTAATATTTTTGGTTTTCCTTTTTGGCCACAAGACTTTTACCTTTTTGTGGTTTCGATGATAATCGGAGTTGTAGGTCTTGCGTTATTTACAGTAGCCTTTGGTCGAATTTTTTGTGGGTGGATTTGCCCGCAAACTATTTTTATGGAAATGGTTTTTCGCCGTATCGAATATTGGATCGAAGGCGATCGAGGAGCGCAAATGCGGTTGGCAAAACAAAAATGGGACGCCGAAAAAATCAGAAAAAAAACACTAAAAGCCATCGTGTTTTTTATTGTATCGTTTTTAATAGCGAATGTCTTTTTAGCCTATTTAATAGGAGGGGATGAATTATTCCGCATGATTGAAGACGGGCCAACCAACCACACCAGTAATCTGATTGCGCTACTGATTTTTACAGCCGTATTTTATTTTGTTTTTGCATGGTTTAGAGAGCAAGTTTGTATAATCGCCTGTCCGTATGGTCGTTTACAAGGCGCATTATTAGATAACAAATCAATAATCGTAGCTTACGATCATGTCAGAGGCGAAAAAGAAAACGGCAGAGCCAAATTTGATAAACGAGAAGACAGAGTCGAAGCAGGAAAGGGAGATTGTATCGATTGCAAACAATGTGTACACGTTTGCCCAACCAATATAGACATCCGTAACGGTACACAATTAGAGTGTATTAATTGCACCGCGTGTATTGATGAGTGCGATACCATAATGGAAAATGTGGGATTACCCAAAGGCTTGATTCGCTATACCTCAGAGGATGAAATCACTAAAAAAGCACCTTTTGTTTTTACACTTCGGATGAAAGGCTACACTGCCGTACTAACGATTTTAATCGGACTAATGATTGGGATGTTGTTTTTACGAAGTGATATAGATGCAACCATATTACGTTTACCAGGTCAATTATTTCAACATAAAGGAGAAGCAATCAGTAATGTATTTACCTACAAAATCATTAACAAAACCAATATTAGTTACGACAATATTTCTTTTAAACTGATAGATGCCGAAGGCAAAGTAAAAATGGTCGGTAATCCGTTGATCGAATTACCAGAACAAGGCATGACACAAGGCACTTTTTTTATTGAAATCAATGAGTCGTTATTAAAAGGCGACAAAACAACGATTAAAATCGGAGTATATGCAGGCGAAAAATTAATAGAAACAAACAAAACTAATTTTTTAGGACCACGTGTGTTTTAAAATTAAAAATAAACGATTATGAAAATAAATTGGGGTTGGAGTATCACGTTGGCAATAGTTAGTTTTATGGGGTTTATCTTGTTTTTCGTTATTCGGGTACAAACCGACTCAACGTATGATAACGAGTTGGTTGCCGAAGATTATTATAAACAAGAAATTGAATTTCAAGAATCAATTGATAAAAAACAAAACGCAGCAAACCTAACGGAAAAATTAAAAATATCTACCAATCCAGAGGGTATAATAATCGAATTTCCAAAGGATTTGGATGTTTCTAAAATAAAAGGAAAAATGTCCCTATATCGGCCGTCTAACCAAAAGCTGGATTTTGAAAAAACAATTTCATTATCTACTTCTCATTTGCTCATACCTAAAAGTGATTTGGTTAGCGGTCGTTGGGACATTTCAATAGATTGGACTTACGAAAATAAAAGTTATTTAAATCAACAAACTATTTACATTAAATAGTGTTATATAAAGCGTTTTTATTTGGATTAATCCCTTGCTCGTTTCCTTCATAATAATAGGCAAAATCATTCTAAAAATTAGAGTGGTTTTTTACTTTTGAACTATGAGCAGGAAGTATAAATTTGGAGATAAGGAGGGTGTTTATTTTATAAGTTTTTCGGTAGTGTATAGGTTAACTTGAATGATTAACTTTGGAATGTTGGAACACGAGCGAGACGCTCGCGCGCAATCAATGTCATTAAGTTAAGGTTTTAAACAATTGATTTACAACGAATTACCTTGTAATTTATATTGATTTTTCGTATATTTATGTGATAATCAATCACTTATAACCCGATAGCGCGGATTTGCAATCCGTGCCCGCAACAATGCTAAAACAAATCTAACAAAACAACTTCTAAATCATTACTTAATTGAGCGTAATTTCGGGCTGAACTAAAATAATAATCCTCTGGTTGTGTTACGATTTTATCTTTTACGGGGTTGTTGTGTATGTAATCTATCTTTTGTTTTATAAAATTGTTACTATTCACTATTTCGGCATGATAACCCGTTTGCCATACTTTATATACTTGATTGCGTTTTAAGTGTTCACAAGACTTTTTAAAATAGTCTAACATCCATTCTCGCCTGCTTTCTGGTTTTTCGATTATGGTTTGTATTATTTTTTTGGATGTGTGCTTTTTGAAATCTCTTATAATATCTGATAAAATCACATCATTTGTGCCTTTGCATAATATATGGATATGACTGTGCATGATACAATAAGCATATATTTCCAACCCTTTGTTTTGCTGACAATAATTTAATGCTTGAATGATGTTGTTTTTTTGATTTATTCGAGTAAATACATCTATCCAACCTACGGTAGTTAGGGTTATAAAGTAAGCTTCGTCTGTGGTTGTCGCTTTGTATTTTGTGGACATGATTGGGTTTTAAATAACAAAACTACAACTTTTAAGGCTGTAGTTTATTTGCTTATTGTTGTGGCTTTGCGTTGTGGGCACGGAAAACATTTCCGCGCTATCTGGTTTATAAAGTAAGCTTCGTCTGTGGTTGTCGCTTTGTATTTTGTGGACATGATTGGGTTTTAAATAACAAAACTACAACTTTTAAGGCTGTAGTTTATTTGCTTATTGTTGTGGCTTTGCGTTGTGGGCACGGATTACAAATCCGCGCTATCTGGGGTTGTGGGCACGGAAAACATTTCCGCGCTATCTGGTTATTTTTATAATAATAAGAAACTTAAAAAGAAAAACGATATAATTAAACATAAACTCATTAAGCTTACTAAAATATAGTTCCTTTTTTTTCCTGCTTCAAGTTTCTCAAACTTATTAAAATAATTCAGGTATTTATCATTTTTAAACAACAGTAGATTATTAATAAAAACAACTGGTAAAACAAAAATAATAAGATATACACTAAAATTAGTACTGTTTTCCCATAAGTCTACCACTAGATCATTTCCACTTATCGCTTGAAAAATATTAAATAGTCCATACTCAACTAAAACTAATACCCCTCCTATAATTGCACCGCTTCTTACACTGCTAATTCCTGTTCTAGGATTGTTAAAAATGATATTTTTAAATTTATTTATATCAGTTACACCTTGATCTGAATGAAATTGCTTTACGCCTTTAATCCTATTTATCAAGATAAAAGGATTTAAATACCCTAATAAATTTCTTAAGAAAACATCGAATACATATATGCCGTAATAAACAATATTCCAGAATAACTCAATTTTTTTCATCCTATATTATTTTTCAATTAAACTTTCACCAAATTGACCTCCATAATACGCTCCCCCAAAGCCACCTACAAAACCGCCTACAACACCACCTAAGACTGCACCCGGTATAGCACCAACACCACCAAAAGCAGCACCTAAAACAAAGCCCCCCTCAAAACCCACAACTGAACCTGCCTCAAATCCTAACCAAGCTCCCGCTAAACCGCCTACAAAACTAGCAGATGCTTTTTGTGTGTGATAACCAAACGTCTTCTTGTCCTTATTATACCCTCTACCTATTTGAGCCACTCCTATAGCAACCCCAGCAGGCCCTGTATATCGTGTTACAGCTTTCCCTGTTGCTGTCATCGAAACTTTTCCAGCAGAATCCATTATATCATTAAATCTACCTGTCCATTCTAATCCCTTATCAATTCGATTATTATCTCTTATTCCGTTCTCCAACCCCACACTCACTTCAAACCTTTTACCCGCAAAAAAACTTGCGTAAAAAGCATGCGCTACATTTTTGTTGTTTTTATCATAAATCCTAAAAATCTCTTTATCCTCAGATTCATCTGAATTACCCGGTGCATTCCAATCTACTTTTCCTTCTGGAAATTTAAAATCTCGGCTTCTATCTGATAATTCCTCTCTGTTTTGTGCTCTATAAGTGTTCGCTAACTGGTTATTTCTACCTGGTCTTGATGAATTAATCCATTGACTATTAGTCAATCCGTCTGCACCAACACTTTCCCCATTTACTTGTTCAAACAATCCTGTTGGATCACCAAATTTAACGGGATTATTAAATGCAAATCTATAAGGTGTCATTCCTGGCACTAACTCTGTTAATCTATCTATTCCACTAAATCTACCGATCGCGGGGTCGTATTGCCTAAAATCCATTTCAACAACATTCAATCCTAAAGAACCTTCATACTCTTTTCCGTTAAAGGTCATGAATTTATTTTGTTTCCCTGTAACCACATTATTATACCCCTTGTGCTTCATCCCGAAAGGGTAATAATTGTTTTCTTCAATGATTTCGTGGTTGTAATCCTTGTCGCCATCGATGTCGATGTTGCCCCGTAGGAGGTCTATCTTGCCGTCTTTGTCGTTATCGGCGTAAGAGAGTCGGATGTTGCCCAAATGGTCTTTGTATTGATATACGTATTGGTAGATGTTGTTTTCTCGGGTGATATAACCTTCGGGGTGGGTAATGTATTCTAACACTACGGGGGTGTTATTGGTGTTTTTGTAGGTGTAGGCTCCTGCGTATTGGGTGGTGGTGGTGGTTCCGTTTGTTGTTACTTGCTTTTGTTGTTTGATCCCGCTGGCATCGTAGGTATAATTGATTTGTGATCCGTTTGCAAAGGCTATGGTTTGGGGCAGGTTCAGGTGGTTGTAGCTGATGTTGGTAATGTTTTTATTGGTGTCTTTGGTGAGGTTTCCGTTACTGTCATAGCTGTATTGCGCCAGTGTACTGGTGGAGGGGATGCTGGTGGTGAAGCCTTCCAGATTGTGTCCTGCATCGGATATCCGCTGTAATTGGTTGCCGTTGTAGGTATAGGTCATGTAGTCCATCCACTCGAGGGTGGGGTTTTGGGCTACGTCGCCGCTTCGGTGTAAAAAGGTGATGTTTCCGTTTTTGTCGTATTGTAGTTTTTCGGAGTAGCTTTTGTTGTCTTGTGGGGCTACGGGGTTTCTGAAATCGGCAGTTTTTAGGCGATTTAGTGCGTCGTAACTGTAGTTGTATTGTTTTACGTTGTTGTCTTGATTGGCTGTTCTCCAATGGGTTTGGCTGATGTTGCCATTGTATAGTGCTGTGCCTCCTGCTGTGGGTTTGTCGTATTTGATCTCGAAGTTAAACAGGTCGTCGGGGGTGGGTGCTACGGGGTTGTTGATATGGGTGAGCCAGCCTCGGATGTTGTATTTGTAGTCGATGGTTTGTAGGGGGCTTTGTGGGGTGTTTCCTACTTTTTTGTTTTGTAGTTGCCCTAATGCGTCGTAGGTGTTGTTGGTGATGAGTTGTTGGGGCTCGCTATTGATTTGTTGGTATTGTGTTGTTAGTCGTCCTGCGTGATCGTAGGTGTAGGTATCTTCTATTATTACAGGGGCTTGTCCTGTTTTATAGTGATTTTTTTTCGTTTTTAATGGTTTGCCTACAAAGTCGTATTGGGTTTGGGTTTTATCTAAGGTTTGTAGGTAATCATTTTGGCTGTAGTTATAGATTACGCGTCCGTATTTATCGTAATAATTGACGGTGGTAATCCATTGGTTGGTGCCGAGTATTTTGGTTTTACTTCCTGTTACTAATCCTTTGGTATTATCTACGATAGCGACTCCGTAGCTGTCTTGTGGGACTTGGATGTTTACGGTACTAAATCCGTAGGTGTCGTAATAGGTTTTACTTTGCGGTTCAATGTTGATTGTGGGGTAGCTACCTGCTCCTGTGTGGATGGTTTGTGTATTTACGTTGGTTTGTTGTGATGCTAATGTTAGGTTGGTATTGTCGGTGTAGGTTCCTGTTTCTATAGGGCGGTTAAAGATGTCGTATTTTACGTATTGCCACTGATTGGTAGCGCGTTGTTTGGCATCTTGGGTTAATACGGGGCGGTCTAATCGGTCGTACACGATGTACTCTTTGTCTTTACCGGGTATTTTTTTTTCGATTAAACGGTTTTTAGCGTCGTATTTGTATTGGTAACAGAGGTCGTTTAGGAGTTGTTGGTTAACGGGGTATATTACTATTTCACAAGTATTTGGTATAGGTAGACTGATATCAAAATGTATCTCATCTACTTCAATATTTTCATTTCGTATTATCTTGAATAAACCATCTTCAATAATAGCACTATAAGCTCCCGTATTGTTTATACCATCAAGTAATGTTGGTATATACCCTAAATCAAAATTTAATAATTGACATGAACTCTTATTGATTTGTATCACTGACTCTGGTATAATAATATTCGAAAAATAACCACTAATATATATTCTCAATACATTATTTAATTTACTTATTTCAAACCATTTCACACCAGGAACATTTACTATTGAGTTAAAGTCTACTTCTTGAGTGAATTGATTATTATTTTCTAATTGAAATATCTCTTGTTCATCTTGAATCAATTCTTCTATGTTTACTAATGGTGGAATTACGTATGTTAAATTCCCGAAATCATCGTACACATAATAAGTGTCATGAGGCACTTCTTGTTGGGTTTGCGTATCGGCATAGGTACGTTTTAGGACTACTTGTCCCAAACTATTGGCAAACTCTTCGGTAGTATTGTTTTTTGTTGTTCCGCTGTGGTTTTCGTCTTTGACTATGGTTTTAAATAAACTTCCTGCTGGATAATATTTTTGATCCAATTGCGTTGATAAATTTAAAATCTGAACTTGATCTATCCCATTGATTAACTCAAATTTATATACTTCATTTAACGTATTCACGTCTTGTTCGTGTTTGATTTCATGACCGCTTCCTATTTTCCATGTTTCACCAGGAAAGGCTTGTTTGGTGATTCGGTTTAAGGGGCTTCCGTCGTACTCGTTTTCGGTATAGGGATTTGGGAATGATGGATTCATTTCCGTCGGGTACTGGTCGCGGTAATACTCGCGCGTTTCTAACCATGATCCGTTGTTAAAACTGCCTTTTTTGATGGTATTTTTAGGATAAGGGAGGTAATTTAGGGCTTGTCTGCCGTAATCATCATATTCTATACGGGTTACGATGTCTTGTGCTTGTGGTCCTTGTTTGATGTTTATTTGTTGTATGGATCTGCCTAATCCATCTACATAGGTAATTTGCTCTATAAGGTCTTTATTTTGGCTTACTTCGGTATAATTGTTTAGAGCTGTTTGGTAACTACGGGTGTATATGTAGTTTTGATTGGTATCAGGGCTTACGATATCGTAACTTCCTGCTTCTATTTTTGCGGTAAATACGGCTCCTTTTTGGATCCATACGCCTGATTTTAACACGATACTTTGTTTGGCTAATAGGGGTACTATTGCCGTGCCTATTGTGTATCCTGCTCCTTTTTCGATAGTTTCGGGATAGGTGACTTGGGCGCTGCTTTTTATTATTGTGAGTAATAACAGTACAATTATAACTAATGAGGTGTGTTGCTTTTTCATCGGATTAGTTTTTATAATTGTATTGGTGTTCGCTTATTAATTTTCCTTCGTGATCTCGGATTTCTTTAAGGCGGTTGTTTTGGTCGTAAATATATGTGACGGTTCTACCTCGAGGATCGGTAATGGTTGCTACGCCTATAAGGGGTTTGTGGGTATAGGTGGTAATCATTGCTTGGGGCAATTGTGACCGAAGGTTGTTGATTATCCCTAGGTGGGTTTCGTTTATGGTTTCGATCGTTAATCCGCTTGATGCTAATTGGGCGTTTACTTCTTCATACGTTGCATTTTCTATTTTGGCGATTGTTAGGGTTTTGTTGTAGCCGTAAAGGATCACTCTCGACATTCCATTATCTTCGGTAATCTGTAATATATTTGCTTTATCATCATAACGATTAAAATGTACTTTTCTTACGTCTGCTGTTGATACATTTCCTCGTTGTGAAAATACAGTCTCTGGTACAGCTATATCCCCTTGTGTTTTATAGTTTTTCCAAACTTGATTTACTAATTTACTCCCTACGTATTCTTCAGTTTGTACAACCTCTGATATTCTATTTTTATTTAAAAAATGAGGTTCTAATTTAGATTTTCCAATATACCCTCCTGAATAAGGATACAAATACTTCTTACTATAACTTTTCGCATCTTTACCTAATGTTATTTCACATTCTTTTTGATATTGTGAATCGTATTTATAATAAGTTTCTGATATTGAATTCCCTGAAGGCAAGTAATTCGTTGTTTTACTGGACAACAATTTTGAGTTTGACGAATAGATAGGATAATAACCTAATTGAGTAACATCACTTGTTGTTATACTCAATTTTTTTGTGCCTGCACCCCAAACTGATTCATACCAGTTTCTATATTGTACTCCATGTTTAATAATAACTCCATAAGTAAAATTTGACTGTTTAGTTAGATATTGATTATTGGTTTCCGTTTTCAATTCATTTGAGGCATCAAAGACTTTTTGATTCAAAACTAAACCGTTTTCATCCTTATTCCCTTTTACTGCAGGAATTTGTAATAATGGTATATTGTTATTAGGCGTAACGTAATGTCCTAATTCGTTAGTATATATTGTTTCAATTTTACCATTACTGTTTCCTATTGAATTAATCTGTTTTTTAATCACTTTAGAATACCCCACATAATCACCGTCAGAAAGAGGTGAAAAACCCATAACATTGTGTGAACTGAGTTGAATATAATCACCTGTTTTCACATATAAATCACCTGACAACGAACCATCTGTGTTATATTTTCTATCCTCATAACGATAAATCATTCTATGTGCTAAAGCTAAAGGACGCATCGATTTACCTAAAAAATATTCAAATTCAACACCATTAATAAACTGTTGATTTTTATCATAGTTTTTCTGACTTTTTAAACGTAACCCATTACCCTTTGTTAGTGAACTAAAATCAGCGTCTACAAATAAATTATTCGATTCATTTTCCTCATACTCAAAAACAGAATAACCTTTAGTAGGATACGTTATTTTTTCTAAAATACCAGCTTTAAGGTGTTCAAAACTTGATTTCTTAAAATTATTTGTAAAATCTTTATTTAATGGTATATAGGTTTTTATAACACCTCCATTAAAATCGGTAGGATTCAAACAATAACTAACATTATTATACCCTCCATTTGAATAGCCCCAATAATCCATCGCAAAACTGCCCTTTTTACTAAATGGAGTTGAATTATAAGAAAAAACATGAGATTCAAAACCATTTTTTAACACAGACACTAATTTTAAGCGTTCAGGTGTATCTTGAAAAGTATCAAAATAATCATATTGAAATAATTGAGTGCTAATCAATTGGTTATTGTAATCGTATAACTTTATTGTATCTATTTTTTGTGAAAAGTATCCAGAATTGGCAGAATAATCAAATACTAATTTTCCAAAATCCCCACTAATCTCCGCAATGGATTTATAATTTTGAATTGTACCGTTAACTTTTTTATACCTGTAATATCTAAACGGGACCCCATCAAACCTCTCATTTGTTTTTTCATCAAAATTACCCATTGGACAATTTTCTAAAAAACCGTCCCCATCAGTTGCGTTATTATTCAAAGTATAATATGTGTGCTCACTTTCATTAAATCGATTATATACATCTTGCCAATTAAAATAACTAAAACACACAGTTTTTCCATTGTAGGTTATAATTTTAGAAAGCAGAAAATTTCTATGTTTAACAATCGAATAATCATATGTTTTTACTTTTTCAATATCTGAAAAAACATAGCTAGTACCATTAGCGTCTGTAATTGTAAACTGATCGTTAAAATAATAAATTCTATAACCACTATTATTTAAAACTCTAAAACCATATAACAGAGGGGTAACTTCAAATCCATGACCCTCAGAATTTGGAAAATTATTCATTATAAATTCAATTTTTTCACCAAACAGATTAACCACAAATATATCCGGTTCACCGTCTAGTAAAGGTACAGTCCCTGAACCAGCAAATGGATACGTATTAAAAACTCCGTTCATCGGAAAAGCACAATCATAAGCATTCACAAACCCAAAAGTATCAAATGAAGGAGATGCGTTAAAACCAGTTGGAGCATTGCACTTAGGATTAAACGATGTCCCAAAGCCCGTCTGATTTTGACCATCATAACATACAGGAAAATCTCTCATATAAGGAGTTACTGAATGATAAAAATCAAATTTTATTTTTTTTCTTTTTGCATCAAAATCATCAAACCCCATCACAGTTTGTGTTATGGTAGGTAATGGAAGTGACCATCCTAAACCAACCAAACTTGCTTCTTGATTCACTTTAATTCCATTACCCGAAGTATAAACAAGATTGATTGGGATATTAATACCTCCTTCAGAAATCGAAAATAAATTAATCACAGGCGAATTTGCCCCAGTATATTCACTATTATTAATTGACCCGTATCTTGCAAACTCTGCTGTGGATGGCGATTCCGGATAGGTTGGATAATATGCTCGTAAGGCATTCAAATAACTTGAGTTTTGTCCAAAACCAAAAAAACATGCAAATATTATACTGTAGAATACACCAACTTTTTTCATAGGTAAATTTTGAAGTTGCAAAAATACCCCCTTTAATAACGAAACTGTATTAATGAAATGTTAAAAGATTATCTAAACAGACTACTTACGGATTGTTTTTTCTAATCCATTAAATTTTACGCGGATAGAATCCGCATAAAATTTAACCACTTGTAGACCTTCTATAATTTGGTCTTTACTCTTTTTGCGGTACAATTTATCATCTACCTTGATTAATAATAAAGGTGCGACATCTTTGTCTTTTTTTAAATATCCCAAATATTCAATCTTAGGCCAATACACCATTTTGGGAGCTGAAACAATTGGTGCCGGTTTAACAACGGTGCTTTTATTTTCAGGATCCACTTTGGGCGTTGTTCTTGAAACGACTTTACCCAAAAACGGATCCCGAAGACGGGGTTTTAAATCAAAAGTATCTTTTTTAAAGCTAATCGGTAACCGAATGCTTTCGTTTTCGGGATCAAATACCACAGCTGTCTCGGTGGGTTTGTTGCCATAGATAAACTTATAGCCCAAAATACCCCACAAAACCAACACACACAACAACAGTATGCTATTTATTAGCTTTTTTGACATTATTCTATCGTGAAATTACGAACCTCCGAATACGGACTTTCATTACCTGCTTGATCTTTATTTTTTATTCTCCAAAAATACCTACCTGCACTATCAAAAGTATGCGATTGATTGTTTGTACCGACTTCATATTTTTTGATCGGCACTGTAAAAGCGGCATCTGATGCGATCTCCAACACGCTCAATACAGGTGATTGTATGGCTCCGATATCGGTTACTTTAACCCAATTAAAGTTTATTGTGCCTAATTGTAATTTTGAATCCGTTACAGGTGCTGATTGTACAGGTGTTACGGGTACTTGTGTATCCAGAAAAATCGAATGCGCAAAAAAGATGGATTCGGAGGTTTCGCCTACTGCTTTTACCTTCCATATATACTCGGCATCTTCATCCAAATAAGTAGCATCTATAACCGCGCTGCCTTCGGTTATACCCGTTACTTGACCGAGTGTTTTGGTACCGCTTGTTTTTTTCTTGTCGATAACTAAAGTGTATGACAGGGCATATTTTAATTTATCCCACGATACGATAATCCCCGCAGCGCTGTTTAAAAATATTTTATCTGATGGTGATGTTAACGTTACTTTTTGTGTGGTTAGGTCGTCTATTGCTTCTACTCTAAAAGCTACAGGAAAAATATATTCCGACTTATAAGCGAAATTTTCGCCTCTTACGCGCCATGTATAATTACCCGTTTCTAACCCAAAAGTATAGATGGTACTTTCGACCAATGTATCTAACAAAATTCCTTTTCTACTCTCGTTAATTTGTAGCCTGTATTTGTCTGCTCCGACAACTTCTTTCCAATTAAAAACCACATTTCTGGTTTTTATGGTATCACCTGATATTGGCGAAACGACTACGATATTACGGTCTGAGATGTTGTTTTCAAAAACATCTTCACAGCTTATTAGTGAGATCAAAAATAAAGAACACACTGCTGAAAATAAGGTTTTTATAGCGAAATTACACATTAGTTTTTTCATAATTTTGAAAGATAATTTTAGTATATAATTTTGTTTTTTCTGTTTTAAATTCTTTTTTGGTGAAGTACGAAACGTTAATTACTCTGGAGTACGGAAATTCTTTTTCGTACGTATAAACGGTCTCTAACAAATCGTCAAAACTACCTTCGAGTATTAACTGATTGGTATAGATCAAAAAGCCGTTGTCGGTGGCGTTGTGTATTTCTTCCAAACTAACGACCTCAACGTTTTTGTTTCGGTTTGTTACAAAGTTTAAAATTTCTAACTGCACCAATTCGGGGGCTGTTTTTTCTTTTCCGATGAGTTGGTCTAAAAATAAAATCTCGGCATCGAGGTCTTGTATGTTGCTTGTGTTTTGCTGAAACATTTCTAATTTGCTTTTTAGCTCTTCACTTTCGGAATACGAAGTAAGTGTTAAACTAAACGACCGCCGATAAGCGGCTACTGCTAGCATCATAAAAATGACGATTAGCGCAAGAAACTTTTGTTTATAGGTTAAATTTTCAAACATTATTTTTTGATTACAATTTTTATTTCAAAATCGTACGATTCTTCTTTATTGGTTTGGTATTTGTCGATGTCTATTTTTTGGATCCACGAAATGTCTTTTAATCTTTTGTACCACTGATTAAACGCATCGTTTGAGCCAGACACTCCTGCCATAATGATGGTTTGTGCGGTAAATTCAATTTTTTCTTCGGGTTTTATTTTTTTAACATTTGGAAAAATATCCAACTGATTTAACACAATCGAGGGAGGTAATTCATGGGTTAATTCGTTGGTGTAATAGGATAAAAAATGATGGGTAAATACACCTGATTCGTTTAATATTTTTCGTTTTTCATTACGTTCTTCTTCCAATTCTTGAATTCGTGAAAAACTATCTTGTACCATTGACAAGTGCATGTTTGTTTCTACGATTTTTGTATTATAATAATCCAACAACAAATAACTGCCCAATAAAGTGAGGAAGAAAAAAGCCAAACCAACCACACCGAGTGCGTTAAAATATTTTCGGAATTTATTTTCGGAACGGTTACTTTCTAGTATCGTTTTATCGTATATAAAATCGTCATTTTGGATATAATAATTTAAGGCTGTAGCAAATAACGAAACCTCGTACGATGATAATTGTTGCGCGCCTATTGTGATTGAAGGTGATGAATTTAGGGGGGTAAAATCGACCAAGCTTGTGTTTTCGAACTCTAAATTGATGTCATTCGACGGTATATTTTGATCTTCCAAAAAAGATTTTAAACTACTGGCTACGAACGAACCGATGCTGTAATCTATTACCAGCGCATTTGCCTCTGCCATTTTTTTAAATTCGGCATCCAAAATTGTTTTTCGGATAACCGACAAAAAAACATCTTTGTCTTGTATTAATTCGTAAAAATAAAAATCACTTACAGCAACATTCATCAACACCTTTGATTTATAATCGGGTATTGCTTTTGTTTTTTTGTGTAAAATGCCTTTGCCTGAAAAATGAAGTGCTACGGGACTGTTTTTGTCTAGCTTGGTTTGTAAGGTTTCAAAATCTAAATTGGACTCACGCGAAACAATTTCAAGTTGGTTGTTTTTATACGCAACTTTTAGATACTGATACACCGCATCAGTATCTAGGCGAATGCCTACAACCTGAATGTTTTTTTCTTTTAAGAAATAATCTTTAAAAGTTGGTATCATTGCCTAATACGTAATGGTTGGTTTAACAAACAAATGTAATTTTGATTTTTTCTTCTTTTTTAAACGACCGCTAAAAAACCATTTTAGTATCGGAATACGTGAAAGTACGGGTGTGCCCGTTCCTGAATTTTCGTTGTTTAATTCGTCTAATCCACCGAGTAAAACCATTTCATTATTTTTTACTCGGATAAATGAATCAAATGATTGGGTGGCTTTCCCTGGAGGGGCATTTTCTCCTGCTCGTCCTAAAAAGGCACTTTTTTCAACCGTAAGTTTTAGGGTGATTTGTTCGTCTTTGGATACGAATGGATTGATTTTTATATTCAAATTAGCCTCTGTAGGTTTCCATGTTCCCGATTGAGTTACCGTGTTATTGTTTCCTACAGGAATAAAATTATTTTGTTGCTCAAAATAATAGTTGGTTTCGCCTATTTTTAGTGTGGCATCATGCCCGCTTAGTGTAGCGATTTTAGGTGTTGACTCTAATTGTACGATGGAATTGTTTTCTAAAAATTTTAGATTTAAATAAAACTGTTCGGTTACTTTTCCTAAATTAAAAATACCATACCCATTAAACAAATCAATTAATCCATTAACGGATTGTGCATTTAAATTAACATCGGTACTCGGGAACAAAATACCCGAGGTTGCAGGATTGTCTTTTTTTAATCCCGATTGCATCCCCGTTTGTATGTCGTGTGTTTTGTTGTACTGCACGATAAAAACCTCTAACTGTACCATCGGAACGACTTTGTCGATTTCTCTTAAAAAAAGTCGTAATTCTTTTATTTTAGGTTTAGAACCCGATACAATTAATCCGTTTAATTCTGGAAATTCTTTGATATCAACATCTTTTTTTATCTCCGACGGAATGGAATTTAATACGGTTTCAATTGTTCGGTTTTCGAGTTGGATCAACTCGGTATGACGCAAGCCTTCTTCGCTTCTTTTTCCGATGTAATAAAATCCTTTTTCGTCACTGGTGTAGGTGTAATCTTTTCCTTTAAAGGCTGTTGATAGTAAATCATCAAATGTGATTCCTTTGGCAACTATCGTGGTTGAAATTTCTGTTGGAATCGAATACATATAATAATTGATATGTAATTTTTCGGCAGCATCTAAAATGATTTCCGAAACGGGCACCTCAAACGCATTGATGGAGAGATAGCCTTTTTCCGAAATTGTGATGTCAAAATAGCCTTTTTCGCCTTGTTTTTCTTGTCGCTTTATACTTCTTCTATTGGACTGGTTGCCGTTAGATTGGTTGTTAAAATTGGTGTTTTTTTCGACAATGCTTCTCTCTATTAAAAAGGAGCCATTATCGTTGGGCACTATACTTAATCCGTTGGCTTGCCCTAACATCTCTAATATTTCGGGTAATGGTCTGTTTTGAAAATATCCTGACACTTCTAACCCTCTAATCTCGGGAGAAACGACTATATTTTTTTCTGATTTTTGCGTAATATATTCGGCTACGACCGACAAAGAATCCCTTTTTAAGTTAACGGATAAAAAATCATTTTCTTTTCGGTAGGTAATATCCGGAATTTTGGGTTGTATTTTTTCTGGAAGTTCAATCTTTGGTGTTTTCTTTTTAAACACGATAAATGAATTGATAAACGAAACCTCTAAGTCGTATTTTTGTATCAAAAACATCAAAACTTCTTTTACGGGTAGGTTAAAATAATTGCCCTCTAACACAACGGTTAACGAGGGATCTACATCAATGTTTAACTGATGCTCTAACGCGATTGAACTGATAAAGGTGTACAGGTTTAATCCTGAGACTTCGGATGCCATGATATCGTTAAGACCTGGTTTTTCTTTGCTTAACAATTCTAACCTGCTTTTTACGTCATTGTTAACGTCTTGTGCATGAATTGTTGCAACAAATAACAATAAAAATACAACTACTGCTTTTTTCATAATTTAATTATCCGTTAATCAATATGGCATACGCTTCTTCTAACGATGTTTCTCCTTCTGCAAGGAGTTTGTATGCTTTGGTTGATAATTTTTCTATATTATTTACGCCTTCGTGCTCTAAATTTTGGGCGTCTTGTTTTATCCGTACCGATAAATCATAGTCTATTGGTATTACTTCATAAATAGCTCTTCGTCCTTTGTAGCCTGTATAATGACACGATTCGCAACCTTGAGGTAAATAGTGTTTTGTTATCTCAAAAGGTGCTCTGAAATTTCGGGGTAAATCAGTCGCATTAAACGTGCTTTCTGTTTTGCACTTCGGGCATAGTTTGCGTATCAATCGTTGAGCTACCGATACATTTAGGGTTTCTGCGATTAAAAAAGCGGGAACGCCCATATCAACCAATCGAGATACTGTACCCAATGCTGAATTGGTGTGTATGGTTGAGAGTACCAAATGCCCTGTTAATGAAGCTCGGATTGCCATTTTTGCGGTTTCGGCATCCCGTATTTCTCCTAACATAATGATGTCTGGATCTTGACGTAAAAAAGAGCGTAATGCACTGGTAAATGTTAATCCGATACTTTCTTTTAACTGAACTTGATTGATTCCTTTTAGGGTGTATTCGATAGGATCTTCAACGGTTACGATATTGCTTTTTATTTTATTTAACAATTTAAGCGTGGCGTACAATGTGGTTGTTTTTCCGGATCCTGTTGGTCCACTGATTAAAACAATACCGTTGGTTTTTTTGACTCCTTCTAAATAAATATTTTTTTCATCTGCTTCAAAACCTAACGAATCTAAATCAATACTCGAAGCGTCTTTGCCTAAAATACGCATTACGATTTTTTCGCCATGTAACGTCGGTAATATGGAAACCCTGATATCAAAATCATCGTATTGAATCCTTCCGTCTTGTGGTAATCGTTTTTCGGTAATGTCTAAATTGGATTTGATCTTCACTTTGTTGACCAACTCTAGGTAATTTTCTTTTTCTATTCGGTATTTTTCAATCAATAAACCATCGATTCGAAGGCGTACTCGAGCTTCTTCTTCATATACTTCAAAATGAATATCACTACTTGATATGGCTTTGGACTCAAATATTAGTTTTTCTAAAAAATTATCGTTGTTTAGATTGACGCTAGTTTCTTCTATCTGGTATTCGTTTTTACGATAATAAACCGCTAACGCTTTATCGATAACTTGCGAATCGATCGGTTGCCAATCTATGGATCTACCCAACAGCATTTCTAACTCTTCGGCTATAGCTACTGAAAAATTTTGTTTGGTATATAACGCTATTTTATCCGAGTCATAAGCAAATGGAATTACCTCGTAATGTTGCGCAATTTCGGCATTGATGAGTTGTTGCAATTCAACGGTGATCTGTATGTCGTTTATCGTACTCAAAATAATTCGTTGGTATAAAAAAGTTCTTTATCTAAATAAAAAGCCACCAATTGTATTAGTCCCAAATAAATTGATAAATAACCTGCTAAAGGCACATGTGCTTCTTTGTCTTTTGTAAATAACAGATGGCTTATAATTGAAAATAACATTCCTGTTATAAAAAAAAGCACGTAGGTTGATTTATAAAACAAAGGTAAAACGGCTATAAAAAACACCAAATCGCCCAATCCAATAAAATGATCGATAGGGTTTATTATTTTTTTAAATTTTAGAGATAAATACAGAAACAAACCGATCAATACAATAACTAAAAAAAACAAGCTTTGAAGCAATTCATGATAATCTTTCCCTAATACAAAAAACCGAACAAGAGCTAATACTAATATACCCAAAGGCAGGGTAAAATGTATGGCTCTATATTTTATATCTTGTATCACTACAAAAAATAACACCATTAATAATGCTATGTTTATTGTGGTTATCAAAAATTAATCTTTTACGGTTTCTGTTAATATTTTTCGGTCGTCTATCACCCAGGTATTAAAATTACCATCTCCATCAAAATCCTTAACCGATACGGCTTGTGCTTTAAATGTGTTTACACTTGCTTCTACAATATCTATTTTATAAACGGCCTGACCGCCTTGATCGATTGTTGCTTCGGGTTGAAATCCGATGTCTTCAAAACTGCTGGAATATTTAGAGTATTTAAAGCTGTATGCTTTTTCTAAACCATATAAATGATTGAGCATTTTTTGTGCTTCTATACTTCTGGCTTGTGCTACAACTGAGGTTTGATTGGGTAAAACCATCATCAATAAAATAGCGATGATACACAATACGATTAATATTTCGGTTAATGAATAGGCTTTTAAATACTGTTTATTCTTTTTATTAAACTTCATAGCTTTCCGTTTTATTTGCTGTACTATTTAATTATTTTACTTAAATCAAACATCGGTGAATACATCGCTATCATAATAATACCGACAATCATTCCGATAATCATTATAATCATGGGTTCTAAAACCACACCTATCATTTTGGTTTGATGCTCTACTTCTTCGTTATATTGTTCTGTTAACCGTTCAAACATTTCGTCTAATTTATTGATCTGTTCGGCTACTTTTACCATTGATACTAATTTGTGATCGTATACCTCATATTTGGATAAGCTATCTCCTAAAGAAGCTCCTTTTAATATATCGGCTTTTATTTTTTCCAAGCTGGATTCTATAGGATAAAAATCTATCATTTTTTGAGTTAACTCTAACGAAATTACCAAAGGCGTTTTGGCAGACAACAACAAGCTTAATGACTGACAAAATCGAGAGATATATATCTTTCGGATTAAACTGCCAAAAAATGGTGTTTTTAAAACGAGTCTGGACATCATGTATCGGTAATTGTCTTTTGATTTATTTACGATATGATACCCTACCGCTGCTGCTAATACACTCCCAAAAAAAATCGAAATCAGTGTAAAATTATTTGATATAAATATTATTTTTTGCGTTAAAGCGGGTAACTCTGCACCAAATTGTTTAAAAACAGAGGCAAACATAGGCACTACACTTTTCATCATAAAATAAAGCACCCCAAAAGTTACAGAAAGTACAAATGCTGGATAGGTAAAAACGGAAATCAATTGTCTTTTCATTTTAATCTTACGATCAAAATACTTTTGTAACTCAACCAATACTTGGTCTAATTTTCTGGTTTCTTCACCAATTTTAACGCTATAGGTTTCATATGCCGAAAAATGCCCTGTTTGCGCCATGGCCTCGTGCATCGACTTTCCTTTTATAACTTGATCTTTTATTTGCGTTACGATTTCGATGTCTTTGGGTTTGGTATATTGCCCTATCAAAATCTCTAATGCTTTTTTAAAATCAATTCCGGACTGGATTAATACGGCTAATTCTTTGTAAAAGCGTTCTTTGTTTTTGTTTGAAAACGTTGTCGTGAGGCTAAAATCTTTCTGAAACCAACTGGTTGATTCTGTTGTTGTAGCGATTACTTTTTTAGCGGGACTTTTGTATGTTGTTAAATCAATTCCCATTTGCAAAAAATAACGTATTAATATCTTCTGAAATCCCGTAATTTTTAAAATATACCGCTTCTATTGGTACGCCTAATAACTCGTAATTGACAAATACTGCTTTCGTTTTTTGAGTTATTCCTTCTTGCTCCGTTTCTAATTTAAAACTTTGGATTGGCACCGAAAATGTATCAACAACTTTGGATGTCGCGCGAACCAATTTGGAATCAATCAAGTGATAATCCACAGTATCTTTTGAGGTTATCAACCGAAGTCCGTCTTGCAACTTTAACAACTGATTCGAATAAAACAAATCACTTTTAATCATATAATGTGTTTGGTTGTAATCGTTGATTTGATCTGTGGTGCGTGAATACCCAAATAATTGCTCTGCCATCATCACATAAATGGAATATACAATCGCGATTATGATACTCATTATCGCTAAACTGATAACAATTTCCAAAATGGTAAATGCCTTTATGTGATATGAATTATTCACGTACTACTGGATTAACTAAATAAGTATACTTTTGCTTCACAGAATGATCTTCGACCTCAAATTGAATTTGTTTTGTTTCTGAATTATAATCCACAACCTCTTTTGTTATTTTAAATGCTTCGTAATCATAGGTGTTATCTTCAAAATCTTGTTCTTTTACCGCTTTAAAATACAACATCGAAATCTCTTGTTTTGCTCTATAATAACTCACATCATGTTCTGAATCTAAAACTCTGATATAAATCAGCGTCGCTATAAATAAACAAACGGAAATTATAGCAATCGCCATAACGGATTCCATTAGCGAACTTGCTTTTAAATTAAAGTTCTTTGACGACAGCATAACTTGTATTTTTGTGATCAAACAAAGGCAATCCTATAAAATTTACGGGTAAATCCAATCTATTAACGACACCTCCTAATATATAATTTTCATAAATTGAAGATGTTGTTTTTAAATAAAATAGTGTGGTATATATCGTGCCTATAACTTTTCCTTTTAATTGTGTTTTTCCGTAACAATACACATCTCCAACAACTAGTGCATTTTCATTAATCGTGACTAATTTATTTAACGAACTTTCATACGAATCACCCGTTAAGACGATTCCGCCACCTATCTTGCTTTTTTCTTCCAAAACGACATCAACTTTATCTGTAGTGTCATTTTTTATGTAAATACTGGAGGGGTAAAGTAATTCTGCTCCTTGTTGTAAATACACACCTTTTTTTGAAAATACTTGAACCGACCCCCTGAATCCCGTTTCAAAAGTAACCGATGGTGCCTGAATTAAAACGTCTTTTAAAATAGCCGTTTTTTTTATGGTTATAGAATCCTTTGATACAATAACAACATTACCGCTAAGTGTGATATTATCTACCGACAATAAAGCACCCGTATGTACAATCAACGATTGTTTATGAAAACTATTTGATATCGATCGACCTGATAAATCTTCTAACAAAACAGCTGTTCCGGATTGATTAATATTTTCGGTCACAGACTCTTGTAGTTTGGGCAATTCTCTTTCGGAGGTGTACACATTTCCGTCAATCAACTTACTTTTTACGATGGTTTGATTATCTACATAAGTGGGTACAGCTCCTCTACTTGAGATCATTGCATCGCCTATAATTTCAGTTTTACCTCCGATATTAAGTGATTTATCTCTTTCGACAACATACAATGCTAATTTGCTTTTTTTAGCTATCCCTCCTGAAAGAGCTGCTTTATAAACGGTATCTTTTTTAAATGAAGTAGCGGTTTTAACCAAATTATAAAAACCCCATTTGGTTATGGAATAAGTTGTATTAAATCGCTCGTCTTTGGAAGAATAATTACCCATCGCACCTTGTTGATTATTTCCTTGCTCGCTAATCACTTTTACAAAATCGTTATTTGCTACGTCGATTAACTCTTCTTGCATAAAATAATAATCTCTTAGTTGCAGTTGAGACGTTGAAATAAAAATTAAACTACCACACAACAACGAAACAATCATACAAACAAAAATAGCATACAATAATGAACTAGCCTTGAGCATCATTCTTGTCTTTTTTGGTTTTAAAAATGCGTTTCAAAAACGACTCTTTTTGCTTTTCGTCTGTTTTAATTTCTTTGTTTTTTTTCTCAGCCTTTTTTGAAGATTTATTTACTTTGACTTTTTCAGATTTTTTACGCTTTGGCTGTTCTGGATTTGTTTCAGTTTGTGCTTCTTTTGAAGATTTCTTTTTAAAAATACGTTTTAAAAGAGATGGTTTATTCTTGTTTCTTTTCTCCTTTTTGCATTTTTTTTCTTTTTTAGGAATGATCTTTCCTCTTCTGTATTTGATTGTATCTGTGGCGTTTTCTATCCAAGTTCCTTTTTTTAAACCATTGGAATATTTGCCTTGTTGTACCAATTTTCCGTTCGGGTCTAAATGGTAAAAACGACCGCTTAGTTTTCCATCTTGCCAGTAACTAACGGTTTTTAATTTGCCGTTGGTATGCCATGATTTCCATTCGCCTTTTTTTACTCCTAATTCAAAATCTCCTTTTTCGGACAACTCATTGGTGTAGAACGATTTTGTGTATTCGCCATCTAATAACTCTCCGTTAAAATCGCCTCGAGATTGGTGTATTTCATTGGATTTATACCAATAATACGTCGTGTTTATTTCTGGTTTTATTTTTTTATCCGTTACATTACACACCTCTTTAGAAGAGGCTGTTTGAATCACTTTTCGCTGAGAAAAGACCGTAACTGAACTAAAAAATAAACTAAAAAATAAAACCCAACTTTTCATAAAAAAATTAATTTGGGGCAAAACTAACCTTTTATTTTTGTCTAATTATTTATTTAACAAATCTTTAGCTTATTCAAATCCCGTAGTTTCTACTTTGATATTCGCGTCGATTGACTGTGTTTCTAATCAAACAAAGACTGATTATTTATCTTTAGACAACTCTTTTAACGCTTGTATTTCTTTATTTTGTTGTATTAAATACAATGTTAACTCTTCTATCTTTTCTTGCTGTAAACGTAACATATCACCTACACTTACGCCTTCATTTTCAACTTTTTTTGCAGAAGGCATATTAGGTAAATGGTTGTTTTGTGAAATGTATTTTTCAACTTCTTCTAACGGTTTTAAAGCATAGTTATTTGCAAATACATAATCAGCCCAACCTGTACGAACACGTAACTCGTCCGTTAAAACGCCTCCTTTTACAAACAATGTATAAGCACTAATATTAAATTCACCAACAAAAGCGGGTGTATTTGTTGTTCCGATAGAAACTTTCCCCGCTTTGTTTATCATCATTCGAACTTGTGAAGTAGATTCTGTATTTTGAGTGGCAAATTTGATGTCGTTTACACCTCCAGGAGCACCTTCGTTTGTAATAATTAAACTCCCCTGAGTAGCTCCTCTTAAAATCACATCACCTTTTTTTGATTGATTCGAATAAAAATAATCTCCCCCAGCATGTGCTAATTGTAAACTACCTAATGTGTTTTTGTTCTGAATTAGAATCGCACAATTTTCACCATCACCCGACACATGGAGCTTTGTTATTGGATTAGCTATCCCAATACCTATGTTTCCTGTTTCTGTTATCCTAAACCTTTCCAAACTATTTGTTCTAAATGCCAGACCTTTTAAATCTGTGGTGCCAATAAAATTAGTAGAAGGATTTGTACCTGTATTACCTATACTTGTCCAATCATTAGTTATAACCATAGGCGCTAAAATCACATTTCCTGATTCGTCTACTGTTAAAGCTTTACCATTAGCCAAAGAAGGTGTTGAAGTTGATAGTAAATTTGTAAAACGTAGTCCTGATTTTCCAGGTGCACCACTTGCAATTTCTAACCTTGTGTTTGGAGCAATTGTGCCAAGCCCCATGTTACCTTTATCATTAATAAAAATACGTGGGTTACCTGTGCCATCTCCAATAATCACATGATTATTGATTGTTGTAACATTTGGTATAACATTACCGGTAAGATAAACACTTGCTACATTTGCACCGATAATTGTGTTATTTCTACCTTGATGCATCTCTAAACCTGCTCTAAATCCAATAAAAGTATTAAAACTTGTTGGTACTGGATCGACACCCAATATTATTTTCCCTACATTTTTCCCTGCTTCTGCTCCAACAGCTGTATTGCCAATTCCGTTTATATTAGAATACAGAGACACATGTCCCATGGCTGTATTAAGTTGACCATCGGTATTATTGAACAAAGCCCTAAAACCAAAACCTGAATTTTTTTCACCTGTGGGAGTTACCAAATTTAACACCCCTAATCCCACTGAATTATTGTCGTAGGGTTTAGCTACTGATGTTACATTATTAACACCTGTTCTTTCAATACCCACTTGTGCGTATCCTATACTAGTTAACAAAAACAATATTATAATTGCATTTTTGAATTTTATCATATTTTCTTTTATTTATTATTGAAATCAACACAAAAAAACCTGATTGATTGATAGCTGATTTTTTATGTAAAACTAACGCCTTATAATTAATAACTAATTATCAAAAATCACAATTTTGTGTTAATACTTTTGAAGTGTATTTGACTCATTAGCAATCATAATTTTATTTTATCAGCTTACTTTAAGTTTTAATTAACATTAAACGAAAAATATTGTGTTTTCTTTGCAAAAAAAAATATCATGAAAAAATTTATTTACCTTGTGCTACTTTTATTTTTCGTATCAGGAACACAATCAATCGCGCAAACAACTCCGTTAACGGCACAATCACTTAATTTGACAGGTTTTAACCCTACCAGTAGTGTAAACGGATTTGGCAATCAAATTAACTTAACTGGCTATAGTAGCGCTATTGTTTTTGATACCAATCTTCCTACGGAATTAATGTTTGGTTTTCATCGTAATGGTAATTTTTATTGGGGTAAAAGAAATTCAGACCCTGCAAATCTAATGAATTACTACCCAATGACACTGAACGCTTTAACTAGTAAATTAACTATTGGTGGGGAATTAGAAGTTAAAAACCAAATCACTTCAAAGCTAAATTTAACTGTTTTAGGAACGACTTTAACAAATAGATTAAAGGTGACGAATGAAAATTCTGATTATTCATTTATCAATATTGGAAAAGACGTAAACGACTATATTATTGCAGACAACACAAGTAGCAAATATTATGGTGGGGGGTATTTTTTTAGAGTGCATGATGAAAGTCATCCCAATAAATATAGAAATGTTTTACTTTTAACCGAAAATGGAGACGTTCGTATTTCCGGAAAAAGTGGTGTTTTAGGTAATTTTGGTATTGGAACCTATGAACCCGCTCATAAATTACATGTAAAAGCATCTGCTTATGATTTTAAAACATATGATTACGGTTCAGAAATAACAGTTAAAGTACCTAGTGGAGGATGGGCAAGATCTTTTCGAATAAGAAACGAAGAAGCAAGAACAATCGATAATATTAATGCTAGTAACACAGCTTTTGGAGCTTATGACGGCACTGCCTTTATAAGCGCTGGCTTTGATATAGTTTCAGATCCTACCGGTTACAAAAACATTAAATTGGCTATTAAGCCATCGGGTAATGTTGGCGTTGGAACTTTTACTCCCGAGTCAAAATTAACAATCATACCTGGTGCGGTACTCCCGACTGTTATTAATAATAAAGATATCTACCTAGGAGCCTTAGTAAAAACCACATCCGGCAGAAGTGGTTTTACTGTTTTAAACAGCAATAATTACTTAAATGGATTAGACAATAATGCGCATTTCTCTTCTATTTTTCCTTTTGAGGACTCTAATACGAGTAATGATTTAAAATGGAAAGCCTTTAGATTACAAACAGGGGTTAACTTAGTTGATAAATTTTGGGTAAATAAATTAGGAGACGGTTATTATGCTGGAAAACTAGGTGTTAATATCGGATCTACAAATGTTGATGGGGATTTGCAGGTAGGTAACAGTACAGTTAATGGTATGGTTTTTCTGGGAGGAGGAAAAGGATATGCCGGAATTGGTAGTACAAGATCTGATGGTGGATTAGTTTTGGGATACAACATCTACGCTAGATATGACGGCGAAGCTGACAACCTTATTGCCAGAGTTGGACAGACTTATGTAGGGAAAGGCTACTCAGGAATAAAAATTGGTCAAAATGGCGTTATTGATTTTTTTGGTAAAAATGGAAATGTAACAGCTAATGACATAGCAAATACTCCTGACAACATAAAAATGAGAATTGACACCAACGGAAATGTTAGTATTGGAGCCCTTACATCCGATAAACATAAATTAGCTGTTGGCGGCAAAATGATCGCGGAAGAAGTAAATGTTCAATTACGAAAATTAGATGGTAGTTGGCCTGATTATGTTTTTGAAAAAGAATATAAACTACCTGCATTAGTAGATGTTGAAAATCACATCAAAGAAAAAGGTCACTTACAAAATATACCGTCTGCAAACGAAGTTTTAAAAGAAGGTATTAATCTTGGAGAAATGAACGCTAAGCTACTAGAAAAAATTGAAGAGTTAACATTGTATACTATCCAACAAGAAAAAGAAATTAAATCACAAGAAGAACGTTTAGCTAAACTTGAAAAATTGTTAAATCAAAAAGAATAACTTATGAATCTTAAAAAAGACTCCGCTGGTGCATACTATCAACAATAAAATAGTCCTCAAATTCAAGAAAATAAGACGCTAATTTTATCCGAACTTCTTCCAAAAAGTAAAACAACTTCCGTCTTCTTTTATTGAACTGACTTTGTTCTATTAAGTTTGGAATTTCTGATTGGTTAATTTGTTTGAACAATGAATTTTCACTATCAATAGACATAAATTCAGCCGTTAAACTCAATGCAATAATCTCTATATCAGACATTTTAGCCTTACGACTAGCGCTTGGTTTGTATTCACGTTTTCTATTCAAAGATCTTATAACTTCTAAAACTCTAAAATAATTTTTAATTATATTTGACATGGATATTGATTAGTTATGTGACTTCACAGATACTGATTTTCAGCATATTTACCAATATCTAATCCATATTTCTATCTATAAATAATTACACCCAACGGGTTAAATAGTGTTATATACAGCGTTTTTATTTGGATTGATTAGTAGTTTTCACTGCGTAGGGATGTGTGGGGCGATTTCTATTATGTTACCCACAGATCGACACAATCCGTATAAAAAAGCCGTTCAATTATTCGTCTATCATTTCGGAAAAATAACCTCCTATGCCAGTATTGGATTATTGTTTAGTGTAGTCGGTAAAGGATTTTTTTTAGCAGGATATCAACAGCAATTATCTATAATTGTTGGAGTTTTAATGATTGTATTTGTGATGGTTCCTGAACGGATATTAATGCGTTATAACTTTTCTAAACCCGTATATAAAGCGATCGCTACAATCAAATCTGGTTTGGGCAAACAATTCAAAAAGAAAACATTTTTGTCATTATTTACCATTGGATTGTTAAACGGTTATTTGCCTTGTGGGATGGTTTATGTAGCGTTATTTGGGGCAATTGCGATGTCAACCCAAATTGAAAGCGTTTTGTATATGATTTTATTTGGTTTAGGAACTGTTCCTTTTTTAACATTTGTAGCGTATGTAGATCAGATAATTCCGACTTCTGCAAGAAATTTTATTCAGAAATTTATTCCAATTATAGGGGTTTGCATCGGGATGCTATTTATTTTACGCGGCTTAGGAGTAGGAATTCCGTATCTATCGCCATCTCTTAATAATTTGTTAATAACAGATACTCCCGCTTGTGTTGTTCCATAATTTGAAATTTAGTTGTTATATTTGTTAACCAAAAAACAAAAAATATAAACGTAAAAATACTCAAAATGAAAAAAATTATTCTTTTGCTAATCGTGATAACATCAAGTGCATTATATGTAGGTTGTACCAAAGATGAAGCAGAACCGTTAAAATTAGCAGACCCGTTAGTTGGTGAATGGAAATTTTCATCAAAATACACTAAAAACAACGACGGTTCAACAGAAGAAGTTGTTAATCCAGAAACTAAAAAAGTGGATAATCCTTATGTCTTGCAGACGCCAACTTCGGCAAATCCGTTATCTACTTGCGAGATGAATAAAAAGTTGCAGTTTGGAGCTTCAGGTACTTATGAGTATTCTTATGGAACTACAGCTGGTTGCACAGCTGTAAATGGAAATTATGTAAGAGAATTTTCAAACAAATATAAATTAACTCCAGCTGGAGGGTCGCAAACCTATTTGTATACTACTTTCAATTATTATGATACGCAATTGGTAACGTTTGAAAATGTTACAGTTGGTACAACATCAAAAACAGTTAAAACAGTTTACGAAAGAATTATCAAATAAAACGGTTTACAAAAAAAACTAAAAGCCTCCAAATGTTAATTTGGAGGCTTTTTTATATCGTCATAGAAAACAATTGAGTTTCGGGTTGTTTTCTTTTGAGTCTCAGATCAAAAGCCATACAAATATTTCGAACATAAGGTTTCCCCTTTTCGGTAACTTTTATTTTTTGTTTTTCTAAGATAAGCAAACCGTCTTTTTCCATTTCTTGCAACTGAATTAAAATCTCAGGGATTTCGTTTATGTAATCGGCTGTTGTTGACCACTTCGTTTCAAACTGACACATTAGATTTAAGATGTGTTTGCGAATGGTTAAATCTTCGTGGTTTAATAAATGACCGCGATAAATTGGGAGTTTGTTTTGCTCGATTGCCACGTAGTATTTTTCAATAGATTTTTCGTTTTGGGCAAAACTATACCAACTATCACTAATCGATGAAACGCCTAATCCAATCATTAATTGTGTTTTAGAGGCGGAATATCCCATAAAATTACGATGTAATTTCCCTTGATTAAAAGCGGTGGATAAACTATCATTTTTTAACGCAAAATGATCCATTCCGATCTCTTGATATTCGTTTTTGTAGAGTAATTGTCTCCCAATTTCATACAGTTTTCTTTTTTGATCATCTTTTGGAATGTCTTCGTCTTTAAAACCACGTTGTCCGTTTCCTTTAATCCAAGGGACATGAGCGTAGCTGTAAAATGCCAATCGATCCGGGTTTAATGATTTTGTTTTTTCGATGGTGTCAATCACATTCGCTTCTGTTTGAAAAGGCAATCCAAAAATTAAATCATGCCCTACAGAGGTATATCCGATTTCTTTAGCCCAAAGTGTAACTTGAGCTACGTTTTTAAATGGTTGTACGCGGTGTATTGCTTTTTGCACCTCAGGATCATAATCCTGTACGCCAAAGCTCACACGATTAAATCCTAAATCATATAAGGTTTGTAAATGTTCACGAGTCGTATTATTTGGGTGACCTTCAAAACTAAACTCATGATTGTCAGCTTTAGTAGCTTTGTCTAAAATACCGTTAATTAAACGGCTAAGATTTTCGGTAGAGAAAAAAGTAGGTGTGCCGCCGCCTAAATGAATTTCTTTGATTAGCGGTTTTTCACCAAATAGATCACAATAGATGTTCCATTCTTTTAAAAGAGCAGTAATGTAAGGATCTTCAACATTATGTTGTTTGGTAATACGTTTGTTGCATCCACAAAAAGTGCACAAGCTTTCACAAAAGGGGAGATGAATATATAAACTAATACCTTCGGTGGTATTAGATTCAGAAAAAGCTTGATGACAGGTATCAATCCAGTTGTTGTATTCAAAAGCATCCGTTTCCCAATACGGTACAGTTGGGTAGCTGGTATATCTTGGACCAGGGACATTGTATTTCTGTACCAATGATTGGTTTGTCATTATCGTGTAAATATTAATTATAACTGCAAAGTTATAATATGGTTTATTTACAGATAATGATAATTGTCATGTGTTACACTAGCTTATCGATAGAGCTGTTGTTTAAAACGTCTAATGTTGCGTTTCGTACTTTTTCAAATACATTTTTAATCTGACAACAATTTTCGTCGCAATCATCGCATGTTTGATAATAGTTTAAAGATACACAGGGCAGCATTGCGATGGGCCCATCAACGATGCGAATAATATCTGTAAAGTTGATGTTTTCCGCTTTTTTAAGTAGGTGATAGCCTCCAAATTTACCTCGCTTGCTGTTGATAATTCCATGATTGCGAAGATCTCTTAGTATAGTCTCTAAAAATTTTTTTGGGATTTTTTCTTTTTCTGCAATTTCAGAAGCGAATACTAATTTTTCGTCTGTTTGGTGTTTGGCGATATATAAAATTGCCTTGATAGCATATTTACATTTTTGAGTAATCATTATGTGTGAAATTTTTGAAGAACAAATATAAAGTTTTAATCTATATAAAGTCGATAGGATTTATTTTTTTATATGAATACTATTTGTTATCTTTGTCGCCTAATTGCAAGAATATTACATTTTTAGAAGTATGAAAACGAAGATAAATGAATGGATAGAAGCTACAAAATCAATGACCTTAGAGGAGTCGTTGGTATATGTTGCAAAACAGTCTGAGGGTAAAGTTTCTTTCTCGACTTCTTTAGGGCAAGAGGATCAAATAATCACTCATGCGATATTTACGCAAGATTTACCTATTGAAGTTTTTACGTTGGATACAGGTCGATTGTTTCAGGAAACATACGACGTGTTAAGTTCAACCGTTAACAAATACAAAAAAGAGATACAGGTTTATTTTCCGAATACAGAAGCTGTTCAGCAATTAGTGACTGAAAAAGGGCCAAATAGTTTTTATAAATCAGTCGAAAACAGAAAACAATGTTGCGGAATACGTAAAATAGAACCTTTAAAAAGAGCTTTGAAAGATACGCAGGTTTGGATCACAGGTTTACGGGCCTCACAAAGTGATAACCGTCAAAATATGCAATTATTTGAGTGGGATGAAAATTTTGGAATGGTGAAGTTTAATCCTTTAATCAATTGGTCTTTACAAGATGTTGAAGTATATTTGACCGAAAATAAAATTCCTCAAAATGCATTACACAAACAAGGCTTTGTTAGCATTGGTTGTGCGCCTTGTACCCGAGCGATTGCCGAAGGAGAAGATTTAAGAGCAGGTAGATGGTGGTGGGAGTTGAGCCACAAAGAATGTGGTTTGCACGGATAATTTAGTATAAAAGAATTTAATTATTGACAATGAAGAGTACGGTATTAAAAAATTTAGAAGAAGAAGCGATATATATCATGAGAGAAGTTGCGGGGCAATTTAATAACCCAGCGATTCTTTTCTCAGGAGGAAAAGATTCTATAACCTTAGTCCATTTGGCAGTTAAAGCCTTTGCACCATCAAAAATACCTTTCCCGTTGTTGCATATCGATACGGGGCATAATTTTCCTGAAACTATAAAATTTAGAGATGATCTAGCCGCTAAATTAGGCGTGCAATTAATCGTTAGAAATGTACAAGATAGTATCAATCAAGGTAAGGCAAAAGAAGAAACAGGTAAGTACGCCAGTCGTAACGCCTTGCAAACCGTAACTTTATTAGATGCGATTGAAGAGTTGAAATTTGATGCTTGTATTGGTGGTGCTCGTCGCGACGAAGAAAAAGCACGTGCAAAAGAACGCGTATTTTCAGTACGTGATGATTTCGGACAATGGAACGAAAAATTACAACGCCCGGAGTTGTTTGATATGTATAACGGTAAAATTCACAACGGTGAAAATGTACGTATTTTTCCGATAAGCAATTTTACGGAGTTAGATATCTGGAACTATATTCGTCAAGAAAAATTAGAAATACCAAGTGTATATTATGCACACGAGAGAGAAGTTTTTGTGAGAGACGGTCAATTAACTCCTGTGTCGGATTACATTACGATGATGGGTGACGAAAAGATTTTTACAGAAAGTGTTCGTTTCCGCACCGTTGGAGATATGACATGTACTTCTGCTGTTCAGTCAAACGCTACATTGCTAGATGATATTATTCAAGAAATTGGAGGGTCGTCAATTTCCGAAAGAGGCGCGCGAGTAGATGATAAACGTTCTGAAGGCGCCATGGAAGAACGTAAAAAAGCAGGATATTTTTAGAGTTATAGATATTAGACTTTAGATGTTAGATTTTAGAAAATACAAAGATGCATAATGTGTCAGATTTAAAAGTTTGGCAAAAATCAATTGAGTTAGCAAAAATGACTTATCAGATTTTGCCAAAATTACCAAAAGAAGAACGATTTGGTTTGTCTGATCAAATAAGAAGAAGTGTTATTTCAGTTTCGTCAAACATTGCAGAAGGAGCAGGAAGAAATTCAAACAAAGAGTTTTTGCATTTTTTAGGAATATCAAAAGGTTCTTCCTATGAATTACAAACACAGTTAATTTTAAGTTACGAGTTAGGAATGATTAATAAAGAAAAGATAGAACCCATTATTGAATTGATAATTGAAATTCAAAAAATGATTTATTCTTTTCAGAAAAAAATAAGAACAGATCTGATTGTTGTAGATTAAGAATTTTTCTCAAATCTCAAATCTCAAATCTCAAATCTCAAATCTCAAAATAAATGGATATATTAAAAATAGCAACAGCAGGCAGTGTAGATGATGGTAAGAGTACCTTAATCGGTCGAATTTTATACGAAACAAAATCATTAAAAGACGATCAGCTAGAACATATAGAAGCAAAGAGTAAAGCAAAAGGATACGATTATTTAGATTTTTCGTTAGCAACCGATGGCTTGTTAACCGAGAGAGAACAGGGTATTACGATTGATGTTTCCAATATTTATTTTTCTACATCAGTACGACGTTTTATTATAGCCGATTCACCAGGTCACGAAGAATATACCCGTAATATGGTTACAGGTGCTTCAACTTCACAAGCGGCAATTATTTTGTTAGACGCTCGTAAGGGTGTTATCAAACAAACTAAAAGACATTTTTTTATCACACAATTGTTAGGAATAAAACACATTGTAGTAGCTATAAATAAAATGGATTTGGTTGATTTTGACCAGACTGTTTTTAATACCATAAAAAGTGATTTTCAGCAATTAGTAACTTCTTTTGGAAGTGCTGATTTAGATATTAGTTTTACACCAATATCAGCCCTAGATGGTGATAATATTGTTGCACTTTCAGCTAAAACACCTTGGTATTCAGGGAAACCTTTATTGAGATTGTTAGAAGAAATTGATTCGCAAGAAAAACCATTACACCAAGATGTGTTTCAGGTGCAATACGTAATCCGACCACGTACAGCCGAATTACATGATTACAGAGGATTTGCAGGAAAAGTTCGAAGCGGTAGTATTTCAGTAGGGGATGAAATAAAAGTGTTGGCATCAGGTCGAACTTCAAAAGTAAAATCTATAGAAAAGTACGGCGATCCGATTACAAAATTAGCTCAAAACGAAAACGGAACTATTTTGTTAGAGGATGAAATTGATATCTCCCGTGGCGATACCATTTTGACTTCAAAAACCGTAATCGAAAGTTCAAAATTAATCACGGCAAACGTATGTTGGATGAATCCAGAATCATTAACACCGGGTAAAAAAATAACGGTACAACAAGGGATTCACCGTGTGATTGCGAAAGTTAAAAACGTAACCAATAAGTTAAACTTAGAAACGTTAGAGACTACACCAACCAACGAGTTACACCTAAATGATATTGGAAATGTAGAGATTCAATTATCCAATCCGATATTATCAGAATCGTACAAAAACAACCCCAAAACAGGAGCGTTTATTTTGATAGACGAAGTTACGAATAACACCGCAGGAGTCGGTTTCTTAAATTAGTAGTATGGAAAGTTTTAGATCAGAAATAGAAAATCCTATTGTTCATAAAGATATTTTGGAGTTAGCAACTAAAATTGCTGCTTTCAAAAATCACGAAATGGACGAAGATCGTTTTAAAAGCTTACGTTTAGCACGTGGGGTTTACGGTCAGCGTCAAGAAGGGGTACAGATGATTCGTATCAAAATACCGTACGGTAAATTATCAGCCAAACAATTGGTGCGTATTGCGGATGTTTCGGATGAATATTCACGTGGTAACTTACACATAACAACTCGTCAGGATATTCAAATTCATTACGTGTCTTTAGATCGTACACCCGAGCTGTGGTCTGAGTTAGAAAAAGATAGTATTACCTTGCGTGAAGCGTGTGGTAATACCGTACGTAACGTTACTGCATCAGTATATTCAGGGATAGATGTTAATGAGCCTTTTGATGTAAGTCCGTATGCGCAAGCGGTATTTGAATATTTTTTAAGAAATCCTGTGTGTAATGAAATGGGACGAAAAATAAAATTCGCATTTTCATCCAGTAATGAAGATGCAGGTATTTCATTTGTGCACGATATTGGATATTTACCCAAAATAAAAGACGGAAAAAGAGGTTTTAAAATTGTGATTGGTGGCGGTATCGGTTCTCAACCATATTTAGCGCATCCTGTTTTTGATTTTTTACACGAAGATGAGATTATTCCATTTACTGAATCAGTTTTGCGTGTGTTTGATCGATATGGCGAACGTAACCGTCGTAACAAAGCACGTCTTAAATACCTGATTGCAGACATCGGAGTAGAAGCTTTTTTAGAATTAATCGAAAAAGAAAGAAAAGCACTTTCAACACATTCATTCAAAATAAATACAGCAATTTCTGAAATTGTATTGCCAAGTATAACGCCTTTCGCTTTAACATCGGAAGATCAAAAAGCCTTTGAAACTTGGAAAAAAATAAATACGTACGCCCAAAAACAAGCCGGTCTTTTCGCCGTGGGTATTCCAATTCAAAACGGAGATATTAGCAGTAAAAAAGCACGTTTGTTAGCTAAAGTAATCGAAACTTTTACAGGTAACGATACACGTTTAACAGCTAGTCAAAGTATTTTATTACGTCACGTACCCGAGCAAAATTTACCAGCGTTATATAATGCTTTAAAAGAGCTAGAATTGGTGCAAGTAGGATTTCATAAAGTAAATGATATTGTAACTTGTCCTGGTACGGATACCTGTAACTTAGGAATTGCAAGCAGTATGGGATTAGGTTCAAAACTTAAACAAGTTATTGAGCAAGAATTTCCAGATGTAATCGAAAACGAAGATTTATCGATTAAAATCAGTGGTTGTATGAACGCTTGCGGACAACATACCATCGGAAACATCGGATTTCAAGGGATGACCATCAAATCTGGTAAATTAATAGCACCAGCAACACAAGTATTATTAGGTGGTGGGATTTTAGGAAACGGAGAAGGACGTTTTGCAGATAAAGTTTTAAAAGTACCGTCAAAACGTACACCAGACGTGTTACGTTGGTTGTTGAATGATTTTAAAGCAAACAAAGAATCTGGTCAACAATTTTTGTCTTACTATGATGTAAAAGGGAGTGATTATTTCTATCAAGCCTTAAAACACTTTGGAGATACAGACAATCTACAACCGTCAGATTTTATCGATTGGGGTAATACTGAAGAATATGAAATGGCGATCGGAGTAGGAGAGTGTGCTGGCGTAGCCGTTGATTTAGTGTTGACGTTGATTGCAGAAGGCGAAGAGAAAATTACTTTTGCAGAAGAAAACCTTGAAGGGGGTAATTATTCCGATAGTATTTATCAAGCTTATGCGGCAGCTATTAACGCAGGTAAAGCATTATTGTTAACAGCAAAAGCAAAAACCAATTCACATGCCTCAATAATTGATGGATTTGATGGGCATTTTGCTCAGTTTGAGGCTGATTTTGGAATTACGTTTCAAAAAGCAATCAATCAAATTAACCAAAATGAACCCTCAAAAGCATTTGCAACAGCATACATTGCACAAGCAAAAGCGATTACAACTTGGGTGAAAACCACAAGAGAAGAACAATTAAAATAAACATAACATTTACACGAAAGTGTATTTCAATACCATAACAATGATTAAAACAGATATCATCATCGTAGGAGCAGGTCCCGTTGGATTGTTTACCATTTTTGAAGCAGGTTTAATGAAATTGCGTTGCCATTTAATTGATGCGTTACCACAAGTCGGAGGGCAATTGTCAGAGATTTATCCTAAAAAACCTATCTATGATATTCCTGGGTTTCCGTCTGTTTTAGCAGGAGATTTAGTGGATAATTTGATGGAACAAGCAAAACCATTTCAACCAGGTTTTACCTTAGGCGATCGTGCCGAAACCATTGAAAAACAAGAGGATGGTACTTTTATAGTAACTACTTTAGATGGCGTAAAACATAATGCACCCGCTGTAATTATAGCAGGTGGTTTAGGAAGTTTTGAACCCAGAAGACCTTTGATAGAAAATCTGGCTGATTTTGAACGAAAAGGAATCGAGTATATGGTTAAAGATCCGGAAACATTCAGAGGTAAAGATGTTATTATTTCAGGAGGAGGAGATTCAGCCTTAGATTGGGCTATTTTCTTGGCAGAAGGCGTAGCTAAATCAGTTACTTTAGTGCATCGTACGGAAATGTTTAGAGCACATAAAGATTCGGTAGATAAAGCGTTTAAATTAAGAGATTCAGGTAAAATTAGTTTTTTAACCAATGCCGAAATCACTGGGTTACAAGGTACAGATGCACTTAAAAAAGTAACCATAACTATCGGTGGTACAGAAAAGATAATCAAATCAACAGATTACTGGTTGCCTTTATTTGGATTGTCTCCAAAATTAGGACCTATTGGAGATTGGGGTTTTGAAATTGAAAAAAATGCTATTAAAGTAGATAACACCTTAGATTATCAAACCAACATACCAGGTGTTTTTGCAGTAGGTGATGTAAATACATATCCAGGTAAATTGAAGTTGATTTTATGTGGTTTTCACGAGGCTACTATGGCGGTACAAACGGCATACAAGCTTGTGCATCCAAATAAAAAATTTACAATGAAATACACTACAGTTCAAGGGATTCAAGCTTTATAAAATATCAATTAAAAAGAAAACAATGAGCGATATTAATATTACCATTATAGACAGAGAAGGAGTAGAGCATGTGCTAGTAGCTCCGACAGACATGAATATGAATTTGATGGAAGTTTGTAAAAGTTATGAATTACCTGTTGAAGGGACTTGTGGCGGAATGGCCATGTGTGCTTCTTGTCAGTGTTATGTAGAAACACCAGAGCATTTTGGAGAACGAAATGAAGATGAAGAAGCTATGTTATCAGAAGCTTTTCATGTGAAAGAAAATAGCCGATTAGGTTGTCAAATGCCAATCACTGCCAAACTTGAAGGACTAAAAGTTACATTAGCTCCAGAGGTGTAAAATAATTTTCAAAAGAATAAAAAAAGACCTATCAAATGGAATAATGAATTTCCTATTTGATAGGTCTTTTTAGTTGTAAATACTTATTTTTGAATATGCTTCAAGAATTTCAAAATCATATCAAAAACAACTTTTCTTTTTTGAAAGAAAAAAAGATGCTACTCACCGTAAGTGGAGGAGTAGACAGTGTCGTTTTGGTTCATTTGATGAAGGAATTAAAATTTGATTTTGGCATTGCACACTGTAATTTTCAATTACGCGGAGTAGAAAGCGACGGGGATTACCAGTTTGTAATTCAATTAGCGCAACAGGTCGGAGTTCCTTTTTATGATATTCATTTTGAAACAAAAAAAATAGCTGTTCAAGAAAAGTTATCCATCCAAATGGCAGCCCGAAAGTTGCGATACGATTGGTTTAGGCAATTGGTAAATGAGCACGGGTATGATTACATTGTTACAGGACATCATGCGGATGATAATTTAGAGACTTTTTTAATCAATATCATCAGAGGCACAGGTTTGGAAGGCATGCAAGGTATCCCAGAAATTACCAACGATTTGATACGTCCTTTATTGCCTTTTAGTCGTGAACAGATCGAATTGTTTGCTATTGCAAATAAAATCAAATGGCGAGAAGACAGCAGTAATGTTTCGACTAAATATTTACGTAATAAATTACGACACGATGTTATTCCAATTTTAAAAGAATTGAATTTAACGTTATTACCCTCTTTTCAAGAAACCATAAAACATCTTAAAGAAAGTCAAGACATAGTTACAGATGCCCTTGCAAATGTAATCGACCAAGTGGTTGAAATACAAAGCGATTGCATAAAAATTGACCTCAAAAAACTACAAAAATATTCGAATCCCACTGCGTATTTATATCCATTATTAAAACCTTACGGTTTTACTTCTTGGAAAGATATTCACGATTTGATGCATTCTCAGTCAGGAAAGCAGATTTACTCCGACCAATACCATATAGTCAAAGACCGAAACACATTTTTAATTCGTTTAAGAAGAGATACGATTTCGTATCAAACATATGATATCACTCTCGAAAGTCAAGAAATTAATGATCCGATAATCGTAAGATGGGAGCAAGAAGAAAGTATAAAAAGAACGTCTCAAAAATCGATTTATGTGGATGCGGATAAATTGAAAAAATTGACATTACGAAAATGGGAAGAAGGAGATGTTTTTCAACCCTATGGGATGAAAGGCAAAAAAAAGAAATTGAGCAAATTTTTTAAAGACGAAAAATTATCTCTTTTTGAAAAAGAAGCCATTTGGTTATTGTGTTCGGGTAATGAAATTGTATGGATAATAGGGCAAAGAGCCGATCATCGATTTAGCGTTGATAAAAATACCAATCGAATATTAAAATTTACAGTGTATGAAAAATAATATCGTTAAAATATATCATTTAGTATTGCTGTTATTTGTAGTAAATGCATGCGGGCAAAAACAAGCAACACCAACTTTAAAACAATCTGAAAATACGACAACTATGGAAAAAATAGATAAAACAGCGCAAGAGTGGAAAGAAATCCTAACACCAGAAGAATATCGGGTTTTACGAGAAAAAGGTACTGAATACGCCTTTACAGGTGATTTGTTAGATAATAAGAAAAAAGGAATTTATACCTGTGCTGGTTGCGGAAACGAATTGTTTTCGGATGAAATGAAGTTTAATTCAGGCACGGGTTGGCCCAGTTTTGATGCTGAAATAGAAGGGGGGAAAATCACAAAACACGTTGATAAATCCCACGGTATGACACGCACAGAGATTACATGTGCTAAGTGTGATGGTCATTTAGGTCATTTGTTTTATGACGGTTCAACCAAAACACAACAGCGTTATTGTGTTAATTCGGTTTCGTTAAATTTTAAAGAACAGACTACGCATGCAGAAGATAAAAAACAAAAAATTGTATTTGGTGGTGGTTGTTTTTGGTGTGTAGAAGCTGCTTTTCTGGAATTAAAAGGCGTAGAAAAAGTAGTGTCGGGTTATTCTGGCGGGACGATCAAAAATCCTGCTTATCGCGAAGTAACCACTGGGCGTACAGGACATGCTGAGGTTATTGAGGTAACGTATGACTCTGAAAAAATATTATTAGAAGAACTATTAGAGGTGTTTTTTGTAGTACACGATCCCACCACTTTAAATAAGCAAGGTGCGGATGTTGGGTCACAATATCGTTCGGCGATATATTATGTCACAGAAAATCAAAAATCCATAATTGATAAAGTGATTTCAGTATTAAATCAATCGGATGTTTTTGATGGAAAAATAGTAACAGAAGTAGCTCCGTTGGGTGCTTTTTATAAAGCGGAAGAGTATCATCAAAATTATTATAATCAAAATAAAAGTCAACCGTATTGTCAGTTGGTGATCGCGCCAAAAATCGAAAAAGTGCAAAAAGCATTTAAAGATAAATTGAAAAAATAATGAAAAGAATTCTCCTTTTATTAATCGTATTATTGGGCTTTTTTGCACAAGCTCAATTTGGTTTGCCCACAACAGCGACAAAATCATATGTAAAATGGACAACATCTGTAAACAAAGTTTCGGCAACCGAATACCAGTTGATTATCAACGGAACAATTGAAAAAGGTAGGTATTTATATTCGCAGTATTTACCTGAAAATAGCGCGTTTCCCACTAGTATTATTTTCGAAAAAGCAGGAAAAGATTTTAAGTTAAAAGGAAAAACGAAAGAAGTTGGTGCAGTCGTTAAAATGGATCCCATTTTTGAAGTAGAAATAAATTACTTTAAAGGAAAAGCACAATTTATTCAAAATATAGAGATTGTTAATCCAGCAACACGTACGGTAGAAGTACTATTAGAATATCAAACTTGTGATGATACCAGTTGCGTAATGGACAGCGACGATTTAACCTTTCAAATCAATGATTCTCTAGTTACAGAAACGTCGCTAATTACTGATTCTGAAACGGAACAAGTAGTTGAAAAAATTGAAGATACCACAAGCATACAAATAGCAAAAACACTAAAATTAAATATCAAACAAAATAATTTAACAAACGAAGCGAATGTTCAATTGGCAAAAAGTTCCCATTGGGATTTATTTTTTCTTGGTTTTTTAGGAGGATTATTAGCCTTGTTAACACCATGTGTATTTCCGATGATTCCGTTAACGGTTTCGTTTTTTACCAAACAATCAAGTGACCGTAAAAATGGGATTATGAATGCCATTTTGTACGGTATATTTATCGTTACTATTTATGTTTTATTGAGCGTTCCGTTTCATTTTTTAGATAGTTTAGATCCCGAAATTTTAAACAACGTATCGACTAATGTTTGGTTAAATGTATTCTTTTTTGTCATCTTTTTATTTTTTGCCTTTTCGTTTTTTGGTTATTATGAGTTAACCTTACCCAGTTCATGGGGTAATAAAATGGATTCGGCATCCAGTATCGGCGGACTGATTGGGATCTTCTTTATGGCAGTCACCTTATCGATTGTTTCGTTCTCGTGTACAGGACCTATTTTAGGTTCTTTATTGGCAGGTTCATTAACGGCAGATGGAGGAGCCATGCAATTAACCATGGGTATGGCAGGATTTGGTTTTGCTTTAGCTTTACCGTTTGCCTTATTCGCTTTATTCCCGAGTATGTTAAGTGCGTTGCCTAAATCAGGCGGATGGTTAACAACCACTAAAGTTGTATTAGGGTTTTTAGAATTGGCTTTAGCACTTAAATTTTTATCCAATGCGGATTTGGTTTCGCACTGGGGTTTCTTAAAAAGAGAATTATTTATAGGGATTTGGATTGTTTTATTCACCGGATTGACTTTGTATCTTTTCGGTAAAATACGTTTTCCACATGATGCGCCAATTATAAAATTAAGTCTCACACGTAAAACATTAGCCAGTTTAAGTTTTTTGTTTGTTTTGTATTTATTACCAGGAGTAACCAATACGCCCTATGCTAATTTAAAAGTGTTGAGTGGGTTTCCGCCACCGCTATTTTATAGTTATTACGAACACACCACAGAACTCCATACGTTTAATGATTTTGAATCTGGTTTAGCTTACGCGAAAAAACACGATAAACCAATTTTGTTAGATTTTACAGGTTGGGCGTGTGTGAATTGTCGTAAAATGGAAGAAAACGTGTGGACAGTACCTCAAATTAGTAAATTGCTAAAAGACGACTATGTCTTAATCTCATTGTATGTAGATGATCGTAAGGAATTACCCAAACAAGATCAATTTGAGTTTAAAAAACCAAACGGAAAAACCAAAAAAATCAAAACAATAGGAGATAAGTGGGCGACTTTTCAGGCGGTTAATTTTAATACAGCCTCTCAGCCGTATTATGTGTTATTAAGTCCAAATTTAGAAATACTAAACAAACCATCAGGCACAGCTACTGCAAATGAATATTATGAATGGCTAAAAGAAGGGAAAGAAACGTTTGAAAATTTAAAAAGCAACTCCATTTCTACCTCGGACTAAATTTAAGTCCTACTAAGAATAAATTATAGTTATAATTAAATGAAGTCGTGGTTTGAACGTATTCTTTAGCTTCGTATTGATATAAAGCGTGTATCGTAATGCGAGTACTCAATTGATAATCAGCCAATATACCAATACGTGATTTTGTAAGGTCGTTGGAGTTGTTTACCAAACTACCATTGTCTTCAATGATGTTTTTAGAATTATTTTTTAGATAACTTAATTTGACCGAAGTGGCTTTAAATGGCTGAAAATATACAAACGGCGCACTGGATCCGTTTAACGTATTGTAGCTGTCGCTGGTTTGTAAATATCCCGTAAATCCAACGATAAGTTTACTATTCCCGAATACGGAGTAAGACGCCGTTGCGAAATGATTGTATTGATTTCCGTTGGCAATGTTGGAAAAAGTAGCCCCCAATAAATAATCAAATTTATTGAGACGTTTGCCCACACTTAAAGAACCTACAAAATAAGTGTCGTCAATCGTTGTGAAACCCTTAAAATTGGTATTAACCAAATGTATGGCGGGCGAAATACTCCATTTATTTTTTAACGGAATAGCCGCATTTACATAATATTGTTTCTGTTTTACTTCTCCAAAAGCGCCATTTTGGTTAAAATAAGTAAGTGCGTGAAACATCGAAAATCGATTTTTAACCGTATGTTTTAAACCCAATTGAATATACTTTGCAGGTTCAAAGTAACGGGTTTGATTAAAGGGATAGACGTAGTCTTTGTCGGTAAGCTTTAAAGCACTTTCTAGCAATATAAAATCAATCCATGATTGGGACTCAATCCCTAGTTTTTTTGATAATTCAGTCGAAAATGTGGTACTTAGGTTACGAGCATCTTCACTTTTTCCTGTAAAAACATAACAGAAATATAAATATTCTTGAGCCAAATCATCCGTTGAGTTAAACTCAATCGCTTTTTTAAAATGATTTTCCGCGAGTCGGTAGTTTTTCATTTCAAAATAAGCTATTCCTGTTCGCATTCGGATATAAAAATAATCATAACCTTGTTGTACGGCTTCGTTTCCGAAGGTTGCTAATTCAGACCAATTTTTATCAGTATATAATTGATACGATTTGGAGTCAATTGTTGACGAGGTTAAATCTTCTTGTGCGTTTATCGTTGATATCCCAAATAATAAGGTACAAGTGATTGTTGCGTAATAAAATAAGTAAGAGTTAGGAAGATTTAACCGTCGTTTGTTATTCATAATAGAAGCAGGTGAAATTATTTAATTAACGATAAACCTTCTAATGCGGATGCATCTTTAGGGCTGAATAATAATACTTTGTTAAATAAAATAGAAGCATTGTTTTTGTTGCCTAAAAAATAATTTGTCCAAGCGCTCATCAACATATTGTTATATCCGAATGGTGCTAAGTTTAATGACACATCAAAATATTTTTTAGCGGTAACATAGTCTTTTCTATAATAATAAATATAGCCCAATTGATAATTTGCGGTTGCATTTTTAGGATCTAATTTTAGGATAGATTGGTATGTTTTTTCGATAGCCGTCCAGTTTTCTAATAATGTGTAAACGGTAATTACAGCCCATTTTGGTTCAGTTGCAGCAGGCATAAGTTGTGAAGCTTTTTCGTAATACTGAATGGCTTTTTTAGAATTTCCGGATAAGTAATTGAGCCAACCCAAACGCAAATTCATTTCGTAAGATGTATCCACGTAAACAGCGCTAAAATTAGCAATGGCTTTGTCGTATTTTGCAGCAGCTTCGTCAATGTATGATTGTTCAAAAGCAGTAGCAATTTGTTTATTTTGAGCTTGTGCAGAAATTGCAATCAAAAATAGTCCGATTGCAAGGGCGTTTTTTAAATTTTTCATAGGTATGTGTTTGTGAATTAAGGATTGTTAAAGTTTTTATTTTATAACGTAAGAATAAGATTCCGATTTGTTTTTGTGATGAATTGTAAAGCGTTTGATTTTATAATCGGTTAACTCAAATTCAAAATTTATTTTTTTGAAGGTATAGTTAATTAATTTGGCTTTGATTTCGGTCTGAATAATTACTTTTTGAGGCGCGTACGCATTATCTGTATAGGTAAATTTAGATCGATAATTAGCCTTAGTAAACAAATAAAACGGTGCTAAAAAGTCTTGAAAAAACTGAACTAAAAATCCGTTAAAATGAATTAAAGGCACTTTGTCTTCTACCGTAATCGATTCATAATAGCCTAATAATTGGCGGTAAGCGGCTAAATAAAAGTAAAATAACAAGGATGATTTATTGCCTTCAAAATCTGTAAAATAAAACATCACCCCATCATTTACAAAATAAGCGTAGGAATTTGTAGCTGCACAATGTACGTGTGTTCGGTTATAGGCGTCGGTCAAAACCTCCCATTGTTCCGATTTGCCGTTAGATTCGTTTGTTAAACTTATTTTTTGCCCAGGCGTTAATGCAAAAGCAACGACCAGCAATTCGTTAACCGTTACGTTGCTGATAAAACTATTTTCGTTAGGTACTTCTGAGATGCGTAAAATTTGTTTGTCTTCTTTTCTTTCAATAAAATAAGAAATCGGATAAGGGTACGTAACCGCACCTATCGTAGGACTTGTTTGTAACTGAAAATGAATATGAGGCTCAGGCGATCGCCCTGAATTTCCGCACAAAGCCAAATACGTTCCTTTGGTTACATATTGCCCAACATATACGCCAAATGAATCTCGTTTGATGTGACTAATTTGAGAAAACAAACCGTTGAGGTGATTGATAACAATGGTATTACCCCAATTATTTTGGGTGTCCATATCTCCAATATCGTTATCTGCAATGGTATTGGTGATTTCATACACATAACCATCATAAGGTGCCACAACTTCTTTGTTATAACAATAAAAATTTTCACGCCCGAAACCTTCTCTTGCACTTACAGGGATTCGATAGGTATTATCTAACGAGTCTTTAATTACAAAATCCAATGCTTTACTCCATTTTCCTAGGTGTGTTATGGTACCATCGTAGCCTTGACTTACATTCCATTCGCCCGTAAAAGGCAAAGCAAGCTTATATAGATGTTCGTTTTTAAATCGCTGTAACGAATTGATGTATTTATAAATGGTTTTTTCTGCCGAAAAATATTGATGAGTCACAACGTGTAAATAGTTGGTAAACAACCGTTGATTTAAGGCAAACAAAAAACCAATAGTAATTAAGCTAAACGAAAATGAATACGGTTTGATCTGAAATACCAATAAAATTTTAGTCAACGCCAACGAGGTCAACAAAACGATAGGGGTTAAAATAATTACCGTAAGGTAGCTGTACATATTAGGAATGATAAAAAAACATCCAACAGCAATTCCCATAAAAATAAAATTAGCACCCAATAAATTATGGTTTAAATCGCTTACATCAGCTCCAAAAATATAGTAATATAAATAAGCGCAAGTAAATCCTAAAAAAGCCAACGAAAATGCGATTCTCGAAAAATATAACAAGCCAAAAGCAACCAATATTCCGCTCATAATACTTGTTTGAAAAAAGGTTCCTGCCAGTGTTTTTAAAAACGTAAGTACAAAAGGGTGTAGCTCAATATGATCTAGTGAATGGGTGAATAGGTAAAATCCAGAAGATTGATTCCGAACCGATTCATTGATCAAATAAATATGAGATTCATCTAAAGTAATATTGGTAAAGTTAGCCGCCGAAAGGGAAACAATCCAATACGTTATAATAAAAGGGAACACTAAAAAAGGAAGTCCGTAAATCGCCAAAAAGCTTTTAAAAGCAACGGTTATTAAAAGTAAAATGATAATAGCAGAAACAAATAAAACCGCAAAAGAGAGGTTAAAATTAAACTCATATCCGATTGACATTCCTAAAAACAAAGCGTTAAAACCGAACATTCCCATTTTGATTTCGTCTTTATCAAAACCAATCGAGTGGGCTATCGAGTTAATCAACAAAACAGCCAAAAATCCACAAAGTCCAACAAAAGGCGTAAAAAAAGTAACTGCCAAAATACATAAGGCAAAAACATTATTTAACGAAAAAAACACTAAACTATAGCTGTTTAAAATACATTGAATCCAATAATTTGTTTTAAATCTTTCGATGATCGTCATTCGTGAATAATGTGGTTTTTATAATTGACTTTTATGCTGTTACATTTTGTTATTTTCCTTTATCCTAAATTTTACTATTTTTTCAATTAGTAAGTATGGTATGGTTTGATTGAGTGGAAATTGAACCGAACCTTTACCTTGTTTATACATTGAAAGTTCGTGTTGAAACTCATGATGACCTGACGGTGTTGCGTAAAATCCGATATGATTTTTATAAGCAGCAAAATACACCAAAGGTTTTCGGTTTGTTTTATAAGCAGGCATCCCGTAAGCAAATAACTCTTCAGAATCAGGAGCATTGTCTTTAATCAATTTTCTAATGGATCTTAAAATTTCTTGAACGCTATCAGGAAACTGTTTTATATATGTTTCAACTTCGTTCATTTTCGTAAAATTTTTTCCATTTTTCTTCCCTTTGCCAATTCGTCTATTAACTTGTCTAAATACCTCACTTGTTTTGTTAACGGATTTTCAATATCTTCTATTCTGTATCCGCAAATTACACCTGTTATTAGTGGCGCATTGGGATTTAATTGTGCTTTTTGAAAAAATGTTTCAAACGTTACTTTTTCGTCAATCAGTTTTTGTAATTCGTCCCCGTCAAAACTTGTTAGCCATTTAATGACTTGGTGTAACTCTTCTACTGTTCTTCCTTTTTTCTGAACCTTCGTAACATAATGCGGATATACAGATGCAAAAATCAATTTGGCAATTCGATCGGTATGATTTTTAGTTTCTTTCATCTCAATTTTATGTAGTCTAACGGCATTGGCTTTTCATTAACGTAAACGGCCTATTTTTAATAGATAGTATTAAAAGTAATAAATAATTTTTAAGCGGGAAATTTCTATTACGCTAAATTTATGTTGACCAGTGCGACTTGGAAATGTGTGTGGCAGTAAAGCATTCGCATTTCTGGCGGTTAAGATACGTTTTTCGATAGTGTATTTTTTAAATCACTCCAGTATCTTTTTGGGACACTACTATCGGTTAATATTTCAACTACATCAATAATTGAAAAATACCATGTTTCTTTTTCCGTATCCCAATGACTGCGTACTTTTTTGGTTTCAAATAATTTTAAATCACTCATTTTTTTATTGTTTGGGTTTATTCTATGTTTGGATACGAGCAAGATGCTCGCACCAGCAGGCGCATTAGCGAGAAAAAATTTATATCATCTCATAAAAATTTATAACAGGACATACATTTTGAATAGTGCTTATACATATTTGGTCAATTTTTTTATTCAACATGTCATTTTCTATTTCAATATCATTATCACAAACGATATATGAAAAATATAGATGCTTGATTTCTCTATGAAAACATTTAGTTTGGAGAGCAGAATAAACCCAATTGACATATTTTTCGGTCGTTAAGTTTATTTTATTAGAAATTATTTCTTGAGATATTAAAGCTTTTCCAAAGTATTCATCAGTATCGGAAAATGAAAATCTAAACTTAACAGGATGTGATTTAATGAAAGATGAATTTATTGTAATAGAGGTAATTGTTGATTCGTCTTTAAAAGTTGAAAAAATTACTATTGCATTATTGAAATTATATTTATAGAGTACTACTTTTTTTTGATTTTCTATTTCTAAATCATCAATGCTTAAAGTTTTTTCGTCAGATTGTCCGAAATCTTGAATTACTTTTTCTATGGTTAATTTACCAGGTTCATAATTATATAGGAAATCTTCTGTAATATATTTCTCGACACTTTTTCCAACTTTCTTATTTTCGGCACTAATTTTTTTTTCTTTTATATATTCTAGAATAATTTGAATTATATATATAAGAAGACCAGAAACTATTCCGCCAATAATTCCTGTTACAATTGATTCTTGGAAGGTTGTCATTTTATTGTTTATTAGTTGTAATTACGAGGTTTTCAAAAATACATAAAACTTTAAATCATAAACAAAATAGTTCTTGAAATTTTTAAAGTGTCCGCGTTAATGACAGCAGTGGAAATCCTTTTAATCAAGCTTTTTTCACTTGATTAAAAGATTGTAACGAATGGCATGACCCGCAGGGGTACGCCCAAATAACAGTCTATTTCACTTTTTCCTGCAATCCTTTAATTTCATCTCTGAATTTGGCTGCATTCATAAAATCGAGGTCTTTGGCTGCTTTTTCCATGAGTTTTCGTTTTTCACGGATGAGTTTGTCGATTTGATCTTTGCTAAAATAAGTGGTGTCTACCTCGGCGGCTTGTAGTAGTTTGGAGTTGGTTTCGTAAGCGGTTTCTTTGCCTTTACCAAATGCGGAATCTAATTTTTTGTTTAAGGCTTGAGGCACAATACCGTTTTTGGTGTTATAATCCATTTGTTTGTTACGTCGGTAATCGGTTTCGTCGATGGTGCGTTGCATGCTGTTTGTGATTTTATCGGCATACAAAATAGCTTTTCCATTGATGTTACGGGCGGCACGACCGATGGTTTGCGTTAAGGACCGGTGGCTTCGTAAAAAGCCTTCTTTGTCGGCATCAATAATGGCGACTAAAGATACTTCGGGTAAATCCAAGCCTTCACGCAATAAGTTTACACCGATTAATACATCAAACAAACCTTTTCGTAAATCTTGCATGATTTCGATCCGTTCGAGGGTATCCACATCGGAGTGTATGTACCGACAACGTACCGATATCTTAGTTAAATATTTGGCGAGTTCTTCAGCCATACGTTTGGTTAAAGTGGTTACGAGTACGCGCTCGTCGAGTTCACAACGTAGTTGGATTTCTTCGACCAAATCATCAATTTGATTTTCGCTTTTTCGGATTTCGATTACAGGATCTATAAGTCCTGTGGGGCGAATAATTTGCTCAACATATACGCCTTCGCATTTTTCTAATTCATAATCGGCTGGCGTGGCGCTAACGTAAATGACTTGGTTTTGTAAGCTTTCAAATTCTTCAAACTTTAAAGGTCGGTTGTCCATCGCGGCTTGTAATCGGAATCCGTATTCGACCAAATTTTCTTTACGAGAACGGTCACCGCCATACATCGCGTGTACTTGTGATATGGTGACGTGACTTTCGTCAACGACCATCAAAAAATCTTTCGGAAAATAATCAATCAAACAAAACGGACGGCTACCGGGTTGGCGGCCGTCTAAATATCGAGAGTAGTTTTCGATACCTGAACAGTAGCCTAATTCTTTAATCATTTCGAGATCAAAAAGGGTGCGTTCTTCCAATCGTTTGGCTTCGAGATGTTTGCCTATTTCTTTAAAATAATCGACTTGTTTTACCATATCTTGCTGGATTTCCCAAATGGCGTTTTGCAGCACATCGGGCGATGTCACAAACATATTGGCGGGATAAATGGTTAGTTGTTCAAACTTTTCAATGACTTGAGAAGTTTTTAAGTCGAAAGATTCGATCTCCTCAACTTCATCTCCAAAAAAATGAATCCGATATCCATCGTCGGCATAACTGGGATATACTTCTATCGTATCGCCTTTTATCCGAAAATTACCTGGTGTAAATTCGGCTTCGGTTCTGGAATATAAACTTTGCACCAATTGTTTGAGCAATTGAGTGCGTGAGATGACTTGATCGCGTTTGATTTCGATTACATTTTTTTGAAATTCAACGGGATTACCGATACCGTATAAACAAGAAACGGAAGCTACTACAATAATATCTCGACGACCTGATAAGAGGGCAGAGGTAGTGCTGAGTCGCATTTTTTCAAGCTCTTCATTTATGGATAAATCTTTTTCGATGTACGTGCCTGAAACAGGTAAATAGGCTTCGGGTTGGTAATAATCGTAGTAGGATACAAAATATTCTACCGCATTATTCGGGAAAAATTGTTTGAATTCAGAATATAATTGCGCTGCCAAGGTTTTGTTGTGTGCTAATATCAAGGTAGGGCGTTGCACTTGTTCAATTACATTGGCAACGGTAAATGTTTTTCCTGATCCTGTAACTCCCAAAAGCGTTTGGTAGGTTTCGCCATCTAACACGCCTTTGGTTAATTTTTCGATCGCTTGTGGTTGATCGCCTTTGGGTTTGTAATCCGAAACTACTTGAAATTTCATACAGCGGTATTTTGTTACCTACAAAGATAAGTCAGAAGTAAGGGAATAAAAAAAGTCTCTATATAGAGACTTTTTCAGATTTAAAATTACTATGATTTGGTAATTCAAAAACAACCAAATCAAAATAACAAACAGAGGCTAACAGATGATCAAAAATATCCGCCATAATATACTCGTAATTTTGCCAACGCTTGTCGCTACTAAAAGCATAAATTTCGATAGGGATTCCTTCGGGGGTGGGGGCTAATTGCCGTGCCATAATCATCATGTCTTTATTGATGGCAGAATGTTGGTTTAAATACTCGTCTACATATTTTCGAAATACCCCTAAATTAGTCATGTTACGCCCGTTAATAGCGATGGATTTATCGGCGTTATATTCGGTGTTGTGAGAGTTAATATCGTCTTGACGTTTGTTTAAATACGAGCTAATGAGTTGGATGGTTTGCAATTTTTGCACTTCGGTTTCCGATAAAAATTTTACGCTGTTTTGTACAATTAAGAGTGGTCGTTTGATTCTTCTTCCTTCTGATTCGGTCATACCTCTCCAGTTTTTGAAAGAATCCGAAATCAAAGCATACGTCGGGATTGTAGTAATGGTTTTGTCAAAATTCTGAACTTTAACCGTTGTTAATGTAATTTCCGAAACATCGCCATCAGCACCATATTTTTCAAAAGTTATCCAATCACCGATACGAACCATATCATTTACGGATACTTGTATACTTGCCACAAAACCCATGATGGTATCTTTAAAAACTAAAATGATTACGGCTGATGCCGCCCCTAAAGCGGTAAAGAATTTCCAGATTGAAGTATCTGTAATAATAGCAAAAGCAGACATAATACCAACCACCCACGCAAATATCATAAAGACTTGTATATAACTAGCAATAGGTTTGTCTTTAAGACTCGGTAATGTTTTAAAATAATCTTTCAGTGTATGTAATAAGCTACGTACAATCCACAGAGTTAATACAATACTAAAAACATTTAAGCTTTTGTGGATAATACTTTCTAAATGTAAAAAATCATTAAAAACAATTGGTACAAATTCAATAGCAATTAATAATGGGATGATATGAGCAATATTACGAGGGACTTGATTTACTACTAATAAATCGTCAAAATGAGTGGTGGATTTTTCAGCAAATTGATTGAAAGCTTGGATTAATAATTTCCGAATGATAAAATCAATGATATAAATTATGATAAAAGCGATAATTAATAGCCCTATAACATTTACTAATTTTGCGGATGATTCGGTTAATCCTAAGGATAATAAATAATCCAATAGAATATCGATACGAGTAATCATGTTTTATTGTTTTTTGAGGTATTTATTATCAATATAAAAAGTTCCAAACGGAATGATAGACGCGAATAAAATGAAACTTGTTTTTTTAAGGTTCCAATTCATTTCAAAATGTAAGACGATAGCAATTATTATGTATAAAATAAAAAGCACGCCATGAGGCATACCTAATAATTTTACATATTGTGGATCGTTAAATATGTATTTAATTGGCACAGCAACAAAAAGTAATAAAACGGCAGAAATCCCTTCAAAAAGAGCGACTAATCTAAAAAAGTTATGAAGTGTAAACATCTCTAAAATGATTTTTTTACAAAAATACAGTTATGAGATCTTTTTTAATGAATAAAAATGAGATTTATTCTGTAACTAATTCTTCAACAAGTGTTACAAAGTGATGTAATGAAACAGGACATTCTTTTTTCTGAAATTGCACTGTTTTGCCGTTATATGTAATTTCTGAAACTGGAATATCTCTAATTTTAGAAAAATAGGTGTCTTCGTAAGTATTAAAATCAGTCTTGTTTAATTCGGTAATAATGGCGCTATAATGCTTTTCAGAAATAGTAAATCGCACGGTATCCATTGGCTTTACATTTTCTTTGCCAACATAGACGACATCTTGATTTGGGGCTATTTTGACTGAATAAACTGGGCAATTCGGACATCTTCCTTTATAAACATTAAAATAGATAATGTTATCTTTTGGTGGCTGAGTTATTGGATTTGTTTTTTTTGAGCAAGAAAAAAGAAATAGTACTACAATAATAACAACCGTTTTAACGAAAAAAAATGATTTTAGATACAGCACAATTGGTCGTTTTTAGGAGTAATTACTCGATTACAATTTTCTGAATTAAAGTGTTTATTTTGTTTAAAGCCTCTGGCTTAACCTCTTCTTGAAATCGTACAGATTTTCCGTTATAGGTGATTTCCGTTACAGGTAAATCACGAGATTTTGTAATGTAATCTGTTGCTAAATAATTAAAATGACTTTTTTCAAGTTCGCACAAAATCGCTTTGTATTCTTTTTTGGACATTGTAAATGTTTTTAAACCAATCGGTTGTGTGTTTTCGATTCCGTTATAAACAACATTTTTATTCGGGAATATCTTTATTTCTGATTGTGGGCAAGTAGTACATTGTGCTTTATTTTGTTTATAAACAAAAATACCTGTATTAATATTACTAACCACAGTTGTCATTTTATTGGAGCACGAGGTGAAAGTTCCGATAATGGTAAGTAAAGCTATTATTTTATGAATTTTCATGATTTATTTTTTATGAATTTTAAAAATCTAAAAATACTTATTTTTTTTAGAAAAAAAGCAGGCTTAAGATATTGAATTCTTAAACCTGCAAAAAAAAAATAAAAACTCAACCTTATTATCGCTATTGTATCGCTATTTTTTTAACAGATTTAGCTCCTGTTTTAGTGTGTGTTATTTCTAATAAATAGATACCCGAATCTATTGAGCTGGTATCGATAGTTGTTTTTCCAGTGAGTGTTTTTTGGATTAATACAACTCCATTTAGATTTAAAAAATTAACACTGAATTGATCGTTGTTTTCGGTAGTAATTGTTAAGAAATCATTTGCAGGATTTGGATATACAGTCATGCCAATATTTTCGAATTCGTCGATTGCTAGCGTTGGGTCTATAGAAAAGTCAGCATTTGATATGTCATAAAAAGTGGACGCCGATTTAAAATTACCCGTAACATCACATTGGATTAAAACACGCGCAGTTTGACTGTTTACGTTAGGTATTGCAACAGATTCGGTACCATCATTAGCTGTACCATCACTTAATATGGTGTAGGTTTGCCCTGCGTCAGTAGTAAGTAAAATGTCGACTTTAGCACAATGCGCGTCTGTTCCGTTAACACTCCAAGTGATGGTTGCATTTTGTCCTCCTGTTAATGTGATATTAGTATTAGGGCTTGTAACTTCAAATGGACCTGTGTTGGCTACATTAACAATCATTTTATCGTCAGTAACTCTACCAAAAGTAGTGTTGTTGTCTCTTACGGTCATCGAAAAATTCATGGTACGTGCCGCACAAGGTAATTTTTCCCAATCCATAGCGTTGTTATTTCCTGCCCATACATCTGTTAATTGAGGGAAAGATCTAAAATTGTTTGAACTGGGCGATCTAAATCGAAATAAAGCCGCATTAGTTGTGGCACAATTAGGACTTCCGTTAGTAGCAGAACCACTACCGTCGTATTGTTGCCAACCATAGGTTAATTGATTAGTGGGATCGTTAGCATCGGTAGCGCTACCCACTAATACAAACGGTGTTTGTTTTGGGATTGTTATGTCTGATTGGGCATTTGCAACTGGGTCACTAGAATTTCCGCTGGTGCTAGTTGTTGCACATGAAGTGGTAGCCATATAATCATGAATTTGTTTTATCGAAGCATAGTGAAAATAAGGGTCAGAAAAACTTTGGTATCGTGCTTCTGTTGCGCAAACATTAGCATATGACATGATGGAAGATCCTTCACCTGGTTCAAATCTGAAATTATTTGCAGACGTACCACATTCTTTTGATGTGAAATTGTGCTCAGATCCAAATTGATGTCCGATCTCGTGTGAAACATAATCCACCCATAAAGTAGATTCTGAATTGTCAGAGGCTGAATATCCTCCCCCTTTAGCATTCGGACTACAAACAACACCCTTGTAAGCAACGCCACCCAAATTAGCCCAAATAACCAAATGACCAATATCGAAATTGTTTTGACCAACTACTTCAACAATTTTATTATGAATATTATCTAAAATGTTGTCTTGATCGGTCGTGTCAAATGTTTTAGTTGTAAATACTAAGTTAGCAGAAGTGACTAAGGTAAATGTAACACCTAAATCACGTAGATAAATAGGTCTAATTAAATTAACTCCTGATGCTAAGGCATTTAAAACGTTGGTTGTGTTGTATGGAGAACCTCCAAATTGGTTTGAAAATTCAACGGAAGAAGCTATGGCTAATCTGTAATTTCTTTTTTGAAAAGTTGCTTGTGTTTGTACTCCTCTGTGTAAGACCGAATCACCATGATCATGATCCACCATAGAACAACTTATTGGAGTTCCATTTTTATCTCTTTTGTAAAAAATAATATGGTCTCCCGATTTGGATTGAGGTTCGATGAAATACGTGTTTTCATTGGTGTATACAGCCGCGTGAAAGCCATTTTCGTCAATATCACAAGCAATTAACACCGATGGATCATTTACTTTATATCCTGTAAACGTTTTAATAGTGTACAAATGTGCTACCGATGGATCAACAGTTTCACTCGGTTTAATCATAAAATTATCAAATGATTGGTCAGGGTTAGGAATAGAAATCAACTGCTCTTTATTTTCCATCTTAGAATAAAAAGCAGGTAATGAAATTTTAGTACTCAAATGGGACTTTGCGATTGCCGTAGCAGTTCGATTTGCGATTGGTTTTTGAATAACCCAGTCCGCTGATGTGACTTGAGCTACAGTTGAAGTAGCGCATAAAATAGTGGTTAAACCGACTGTACAAACAAGTTGTATAAAGTTTTTTTGAAAGGGGGTATCTTTTTTCATGTGTTAAATTTTTCTTAAAAGTCTTAAAAAAATATTAAATAAACAATCTGTATTAAAAAAAAACTGAATTAATCTATCGTATTATAAATAAGGAGCCTCTTTTAAAATAAAGCTATCTTTGTGGGCTTTTAATATTAGTGTATCGAATTATGAAGAATATTTTAAATCTATTTGATTTTTCACAAAAAATAAATTATAAAACGGAGATTTTATCGGGATTAACAGTCGCACTTGTTTTGGTGCCAGAAGCCGTAGCTTTTGCTATCATTGCAGGTTTATCACCATTGACAGGTTTGTATGCTGGTTTTGTAATGTGTTTTATTACAGCAGTTTTTGGCGGAAGACCGGGGATGATATCAGGGGCAACTGGGGCTGTAGCGGTGGTAATCGTAGCTTTAGTAAAAACACACGGACTAGAATATATTTATGCCACCGTTATTTTAGCAGGGGTTTTACAGGCTACAGCAGGCTTATTTAAATTGGGTAAATTAATACGATTAGTGCCACAACCTGCTATGCTGGGTTTTGTAAATGGTTTAGCAGTAGTAATTTTTATGTCGCAAATTGTACAATTTAAGACTGTTGGTTTAACAGGAACTTTAGAATGGTTGCAAGGAGAAGACTTATTTGTTTTTTTGGGTTTAGTGGTAGTTTCTATACTAATCATTTGGGGGTTACCTAAAATAACTAAAGTGATTCCGTCGTCGTTGGCTGCTATTTTAGTCGTTTTTGGGTTGGTTTTCTTTTTAGGAATTGACACCAAAACCGTTGGCGATGCCGCTAATGGATCCATACAAGGGGCGTTTCCACCGTTTCATATTCCTGAAATTGCCTGGGATTTAGATACCTTGTTTATTGTGTTTCCTTATGCTTTGGTTGTGGCAGGAGTGGGGTTGATAGAGAGTTTACTAACCTTAAATATTCTAGACGAAATCACGCAAACTAGAGGAAACAGTAATCGTGAAGCAATAGCACAAGGCACGGCGAATATCTTATCGGGTTTTTTTTCGGGAATGGGTGGTTGTGCAACCGTTGGTCAAAGTTTAATTAATGTGGCTAATGGAGCAAGAGCGCGATTATCAGGGATTTTTGCTTCGTTGATGTTGTTAATTTTTATCATGTTTGGTTCGTCATTAATTGACAATATGCCCATGGCTGCACTAACAGGTATTATGATTATGATTGCTGTCACTACGTTTGAATGGGCCAGTTTACGAATGTTTAAAAGGATGCCTAAGTCGGATATGATTGTGATGATTTTGGTTACCTTAATCACGGTGTTTATGCATAATTTGGCATTAGCTGTGTTAATTGGTGTGGTTGTATCGGCATTGGTTTTTGCTTGGGAAAATGCAAAAATGATACGTGCTCGAAAATACATTGATACTAACGGCGCCAAACATTACGAAATGTTTGGACCTTTGTTTTTTGGATCAGTAACCGCGTTTAATGAAAAGTTTGATATCGCAAATGACCCTAACGAAGTAGTGATTGACTTTAAAGAAAGTCGTGTGGTTGATATGTCAGGTATTGAAGCATTAAATAAATTAACAGATCAATATTTATCAAGAGGTAAAAAATTACATCTCAAGCATTTAAGCCCAGATTGTGTGCTACTTCTCAAAAATGCCGAACAAATTATTGATGTAAACATCATGGAAGATCCAACCTATCGTGTAGCTGTAGATAAGGATTAAAAAAGGAGTGCTTATAATCATCCCATCACATGTGCTAAATATACAATTAGATATGAAAAAATACAGGTTGTTTTTTTAAAAGAAAATGATGGAGATCCGGAGCTGTTATAATCGGTTTTTTGGGATAAAAAGTAGCCCAAAAACCAAAAATTAACAGCAAAAAGTAGGTCAATCCAATCAAATTGTCCTTTTGAAAAGTGGAATAATTGAAAAATCTCGAAAAATACACCGATAAATAAAGGTAAAAAAACAAGTCGAAAGGATCGTTTTTTTAAAATCACCTGAAAAGGAAAAGAAGTAATCGTGATGCTCAAAATCCATAAACCTTCTGGCAAAGAATAAACGAAACTATCGGGTAAGTGTAGGTTAGATTGAATACTGGTTTTAAGAAAAAAGTAAGTTTCACGACTGAATAACCAAATAAAAATTTGATTACAAACGGTGTTTTCTGTTCGATAAAACAAATAGATAAACAAGCTGATCAACAAAGAAAATAAGGCGATGTAATATCTCTTGGTCACAATTTTCTGTAGATTAATAAGTTATAGTAATCAAACCAACCAAAGGAGATTTTTTTCTCGAGTATTATATTTGGAGGAATTTCTAAATCACTGATTTTGAAATAAGAACGAAAATGAAATATACGAGCGATTGGGTTAAAACATTTATCGACGTATTGCAACCAATTATTAGGTGTAAAATGATTTAGGATAAATAATTTTCCGTTTGGTTTTAAAACTCGCTTTGCTTCTTTGAGTATTAAAGAGGGATGGTTCGTAACCGCAATTACATGCGAGATGATGAGGTAGTCAAATTGTTCCTTTTCAAAATTTAAATTTGCTCCATCCATTAGATGCAATTTGATTACGAGAGTATCTATTTTTCGAACCGATTGTAACATTTTTTCCGAAATATCAACTCCGACCAATTGATGTTTGTTGATGCGAGTAAGAAAAGAACCTTTCCCAACTCCAATATCTAATAATTTTCCCGATTGTAAGCGGTTAATTTCGGTGATTAGTCGTTCTTTTTGAGGTTTAAAAAAGAAATCAACAAAATCATAAAAATGAATAAAAATATTGTAAAAAGTAGCGGTCTTAAAATTCAAGAGAAAAAATTAAAACTGTACGCTAATACCAATACCATTCGAATTTAATGCGACATTATAATCGTATTGAAAAGTACTAGGATTTGCACTTGTTTTTTTTAGGTTGGTGTTATATACCTCAACAGCTTCTTGTGTTTTGTTTTTCGAACTCTTAAACAAAGGAAAAGATAAACCAACTAATCCTGCGCCAAGTCCTGCAAATTCCCATAAAAACTTTTGATTTGCAAATTCTCGACCGATCTGACTACCAATTAAAAAGAGACCGGCGCCCATAGATATTTGTCCCCAAGTTCTAATTTTTTTTGCTTTTTTTGATAAATTAAAAGCCTCTTGGTTTGATTCTAATATTTCGACCACTTGATAATCCGCTAATCGCACCTCATTGTTGTAAAATTTATTGCCGTTTACCTCAATAGGTAAACTTTTATTGATGCTTTTATTAGGATCATTACTTATTTGAGCATTAGCAACTGTCAAGCTAAAAACTGAAAACAGGATATAAAAAACTTTTGTAGCCATTAGATTTCAAATTTTGAAAGATATTTTGATAAATATAACTTACTTTTTTAATTGTTCAACAAAATACCGAATAGAATTCCCTAAGTGGTCAAATGTAGATCCCACATGTCGCTCTTGCGTTAAATTGTTTTTTACTAAAATGGTAAAATGATCACGAGGTGCTTCGGTCGGGACACCACCAAAATAAGGAACAGGCGATTCGTTTTTAAGATCATCGGCACTATGTACGTATTTAATAGTTTCTTTTAAGCTATTGATAAAGTCAATATCCTTATTAACCAGTTGTATGCGGTATTTATACTTTTTATCACCTCCATCGCTTTTATAATCTTTATACGAGTCGTAATATATAAAATCATAAGGATAATTAGTCATTTTGTTTTTAAAATACGAATTGATGGTTTGATAACCTCGATACTCATCTTTGGTCACGGCAATGTAAACTAAACTGTGCTTATCCATATCGGTTGGTAGCGTTGTTTTTTCTATAAATAAAAATGAGCCATCAACGAAAGTATTGATTTCATTTACTTTTTTTAGAATTTTTATGTCTTGTTCTTTAAGAACAAATGTATTAATCAACTTATTATTGTATGCTTTATTATCAATGTCATACCCTAAATTATTATGTGCAACTTTATATAATTCGTCATAAATCTTTTCTTTTGTATTGGGCTTAAAAGTGTATAATCCTTCTTTTGGATTGGTAATGTTTTGATTTTCAGAATTATGTTCAAAAAGAAATAATTTATACGTTGGTTTTTTATTCGGAACATCAATCAGAAGAAAAATATATTTAATTTTTTTATTTCTAATATCCATCTCCATCTCCATTAAAGAAGTTTGTGTATCTGTATAAAGATATTTTCCAGTAAGATTAAACCCTGATTTAACAATCGAATTACAAAAAAACTGCATCGTTTCCTGAAAATTTTCTTTGGAAACAGTCGGATTATATATAAATGCTGCGTTAGTATCTAAAAGATCTCGAGGTAATTCTTGAGAATATGAAATTGTGGAGGCAAGACAAAGAAATAAAATAATGATTCGATTCATAAACAAAGTAAAAATTTAACACTAAATTAAGCTTTCTATTTTGAATTAACGCAATAACCCTGCCCTTTTTATCTAGTTAAGAAAAAAATGACTTCACCTGATCCACATCAAAAGATTTTTTCTCTTCATCGACAGTTATGATACTCGAAGCTACAGCTTTCTTTTTGCCTTGCAACAACGCTATTTTTTCTTCGATGGTGTCTTTACAAATCATGCGATATGCCATCACTTTTTGCTTTTGTCCGATGCGGTAACAACGGTCAATAGCTTGATTTTCTGCAGCAGGATTCCACCAAGGGTCAACTAAGAAAACATAATCGGCTTCGGTTAAATTAAGTCCAGTTCCTCCGGCTTTTAGACTGATTAAGAATACACGAACTTCTTTGTTGATTTGAAAATTATTTACTTTTTCTTCTCTATTGGAGGTTTGACCATCTAGGTATTCGTAATGAATTTGCTCGTCGTCTAATCTGATTTTGATGAGTTGCAGCATTTTTACAAACTGCGAAAAGACCAATATTTTATGACCTCCTGTTTTATCTTTGATGTTTTCAATCAATAAATCCAATTTTACTGATTGACTTCCATAATCTTCATCATCCGAAATTAAGGCGGGCGAATTGCATATTTGTCTCAATTTTGTCAGTCCTTCTAAAATATACATTTGAGCATTTTCTACTCCATTTTCGTCTATTTTGTTGATGAGGTAATCACGGTATTTATTTTTGAAACTATCATAAACCTTGCGTTGTTCGTTGCCCATTTCGCAATAAATAATGCTTTCTGTTTTCTCGGGAAGTTCTTTGGCAACTTGTTCTTTGGTTCTTCGAAGTAAAAAAGGAGCAATCATTTTGCTCAACAAATGTGATGCTTCGTGGTTTTTTTCTTTGTCAATAGCGTCTGAAAATTCTTTTTTAAAATGAGTCATATTTCCCAACAGACCCGGATTGATAAAGTTCATTTGGGCATACAAATCAAAGGTGTTATTTTCAATAGGAGTTCCTGTGAGCACCAATCTATTGTATGAATTTAATAAACAAACGGCTTTGTATCGTTTAGAATTCGGATTTTTAATCGCCTGACTTTCGTCCAAAATAATGTAATTGAATTTAAAATCTTTCATGAATTCTACATCGTTTAATAATGAGCCGTAAGTAGAGATAACCAAATCGTATTTTGCAAAATCATCTTTATTCTCGATACGATTTGCTCCCACAAAAGCTAACATTTTTAGCGTAGGGCAAAATTTCGAAATTTCATTTTTCCAATTAAAAATCAAGGAAGTTGGTGTGATAATTAACGAGGGCAAACATTTTTTGTCTTTCAGTTTCAAATATTGCAAAAACGTAATAGCTTGTAGTGTTTTACCTAATCCCATATCATCGGCCAAGCAACCGCCCAATTGGTTTTTATCTAAGAAAGCGAGCCAATTTAATCCGTGATGCTGATAATCTCGTAATTTGGTTTTGATACCGTTCGGAATCGGCACCTCTTCTATTTTAGAGATGTTTTGTAAACGTTTCTTTTTTTCTAATAATTCGACTAAAAATGGTGGTTTTTTCTCCATTTCTTCAAACAATTCGTCGATAATTCCAAATTGGTAATTCGAAAATTTGATGCCGTCTTTTTTGATTTCCCCGACTTTAAAATAGTTGGAGAATTTTTTCATCCATTCTTCGGGTAAAATCCCAAGTGTTCCATCGCCAAGAGCGACATAATTGGTTTTCTTTAAAAATGCTTTTTGAAGTTCTTTTAAACCCACTTTTTGATTGCCAAAACTAATGTCAATTTCTAAATCGAACCAATCAAGATCTGATTTTAACCCCACTTTAATTACGGGTTTATTGATATTGAATTTGAATGATTTTAAGGTATTGGCTCCAAAAACTTTCATGTCCTGCTGATGCATTCTATCGGTAGCGTGCAACATCCAATAGTTTTCCATTAATTGTTCTGGCGTAAGAAAAAAGAATTCGTCTTGCTCGGAAAATGCGGGGTGTAATCCTCTAAACTCTTCTATAAAATTATCCTCAAAAGATTGATTTCGTTCTTGATATAAAATGTTTTTTTTGATATTTTCTTTTTTTGAATCTTCGAGAAGCATTTCATTAGAAAAAACAGGAATTAGTTGGTTTTGATATTGAACAGCGGGTTTAAAAACAATATATTCCCCTTCAAAATCGGTAATATAAATGTGTTTTTCTATGGTTGTTTCTTCAATTTTAGTTTTACTTTTTTTGAAAATCGGTGATTGAATTTCAAACTTTTTAGAAAGTGGAAGAATTACTTTTTCATATACGGTGTCAAAGTTTTTCTTAAAATAATTAGTTTCAGGATTGGCAACAAAATGGTTTAAATAAATAGATAATTCAGCCGTTTTTATAGGATAAATAATCGTGTCAATAGCTATAAATGCTGGAGTAATGATTATTTTACTGGCATTAATGTTATAATTGGTTTCTTCAATAGTTATTTTTGCTTTTAGCGAATAAAAAAGCTCGCTTTCTGTTAAGGTGAAAAATAATTTGATAGGTTTTTCTTCAATGGTTATTGGTATGAGGTTTTTTCTAACCAAAGATTCCTTGCAGTCGTGTTTGTACAAAAAATAGTTTTGCAGTAACGAAACGATTTCTTTAAAATAAAACAACACCCTTTTTAGCTCCCTAGGCGTTTTGGTAATTTCGTACTTTTCGATTAGATTATTAATCTGAAGCGTCTTTAAAATCAGGTCTTGTTCTTCTTTTTTTTCAAAAAAATCTAAACCAGTTTCTAAATTACTAAAATTGACAACGGAAAAACTAGATGCAAAATCGGTTTTAGCTTTGTTGTATTTTGCTTGAACGGGAAGAATCTCTAAAAATAGTTTCTTTTTAAAATCAAAACAAAAACCCAGTCCAAAATCATTTTCTGGGCTGTTTAAATATGGAATACTAACACTGGTTTCTAGTTGTTCATCTTTCAGTATTGGGATTATTTCTGTAACTGCGGATTGAATATTTTTATATTTTGAATCGACTTTTAGACCTGTTGTTGTGAGTTCAAAAGAAAATATTTTTTCGTAGTCATCCTCAAGACTCATGTCGTATTTTAAAAGATGACTTTGTATTTTAGAAACTAAATAATCGGGAGTAAAAAAATCATCACCATACGTACTTACAATTTTTTGGAGTCCGAAACCGATGTGTTCGCAAATTGATTTTTTTGTGCTGCAAGTACAGTTTACAGTTAAAACAGATGTTTCGGTATTAAAGCTGAAATCTTGTTCGTAATTCGACCAACCGCCAAAAACAGTTTTAATATGAGCAGTTGAAACGGATTTTATTTTGGAGTCATAAAAAGAATTGTAAAAAGAATTATACTTACCATTCATAATTTGTTTTAAAATCAAACCATTTGGTAAAAAAAAATGATTAAAAGGTATTTTTTCCGTTTTTTTTGGTGTAGAAGAATCTAAAATTAGTATTTCTCCGTTTTTTATGCCTTCTATTAATACACGAATAGCGGCAATTTGATGTTTACAAATCCCTTCGTAATCATACGGACAGCTGCATGAGCTTGCTGTACTATTTTCGTCTGATTGAATATGAATTTTATAGGCTGATCGAGCATTTCCTTTATAGGAAAAATCGGCAGTGTCATTAGTGTTCTTAACTAATTTAGGATAAATACCACTTGAATTTGCCTTAGAATTTACGGTACTATTTGTTTTAACGTAATTTTTTAATAAATCAATATTCATAATAGTAGTAGGTATTGGATTTAAAACAAAAATAGTCTAATATTTATTTCAACAACCCCGCACGTTTCAACAAAGCATCCGGTTTTGGTTCGCTTCCTCTGAATTTTTTATACAAAGTCATAGGGTGTTCGGTACCACCTTGTGAAAGAATAAAGTCTTTAAATTTAGTAGCGGTTTCTTTATCAAAAATGCCTTTTTCTTTAAACAATTCAAACGCATCCGCATCTAACACTTCTGCCCATTTGTAACTGTAATAACCCGAAGAATATCCGCCTTGAAAAATATGTGAAAACGAAGTACTCATCGCATTTTCTTTTACATCTGGGTATAACTGGGTGGCAGAAAATTGTTCGATTTCAAAGGCTTTTAAATCGGTAATTTTTGTTGGATTTTGTCCGTGCCAACCCATATCTAATAAACCAAAACTTAGCTGACGCAATGTTGCCATTCCTTCTTGAAAACTCGCACTTTCTTTAATTTTTTGCACGTATTCCATCGGAATAACTTCCCCGGTTTGGTAATGTTTGGCGAACAATGCCAAAGCCTCAGGTTCGTAACACCAATTTTCAAAAATCTGACTTGGTAATTCCACAAAATCCCAATACACTGAGGTACCCGATAAACTAGGGTAGGTGGTGTTGGCTAACATGCCGTGTAAGCCATGACCCAATTCGTGAAACAAGGTAGTTACTTCGTTAAAGGTTAATAACGATGGTTTGGTTTCAGTTGGTTTGGTGAAGTTACACACATTGGAAATGTGAGGTCTTTCGTTTACGCCATTTACACGGTATTGATTTTTAAACGAAGTCATCCAAGCACCGTTTCGTTTTCCTTTTCTTGGGAAAAAGTCTGCATAAAAAATGGCAATGAAATTTCCGTTTTCGTCGGTGACTTCATAAGTAGTAACTTCTGGGTGGTATTTGTCAATGTTATTGATTTCTTTAAACTGTAATCCGTACAATTTGCCTGCAATCGTAAAGGCACCTTGCAATACATTTTCTAACTTAAAATACGGTTTTAGTTTTTCGTCATCCAAATTAAACAATTGTTGTTTTAATTTTTCGGAATAATACGCACCATCCCATTTTTCTAATTGTTCAATACCGTCTAGTTTTTTGGCAAATGCACTAAGTTCTGCGAATTCTTTTTGAGCTGCAGGTTTGGCTTTATCTAATAAATCGTGTAAGAATGCTTTAACCGTTGCGGGATTTTTAGCCATGCGTTCTTCCAAAACAAAATCAGCATGGGTCTCATAACCTAACAAATTGGCTCTTTCAAAACGTAAGTTGGTAATTTCCAGTACAATTTTTTGATTATCGTGGGTATTGTTTTGGAAACCTTTCGCCCCAAAAGCCAATGCCATTTTTTTGCGTAATTCACGGTTATCAGCATACGTCATAAAAGGGATGTAACTTGGGTAATCCAAGGTGAAAATCCAACCTTCTTTAGATTTGCTTTTGGCTAATTCACGAGCCGCCTCTATTGTGCCTTCGGGTAATCCGGCTAAGTCTTTTTCGTTAGTGATATGTAATTCAAAAGCATTGGTTTCTGCCAAAACATTTTCGCCAAATTGTAAACTGAGTTTAGAAAGTTTTTTATCAATCTCACGTAATTTTTCTTTTTTGACTTCAGAAAGATTCGCTCCATTGCGTGAAAAACTTTTGTATTTTTTTTCTAACAACATTTGTTGTTCGGTAGTCAATTTGAGTTGGTCTTTTTGCTCATAAACCGCTTTTATTCGGGCAAATAATTCAGGATTTAACGAAATATCGTTTCCGAATTCTGATAACAATGGCGAAACTTCTTGTGCGATTTTTTGCATTTCGTCATTGGTTTCTGCAGAATTCAAATTGAAAAATATACTTGAAAGTCTGTCTAAGGTTTCACCACTAAATTCCAAAGCTTCAATGGTGTTTTCAAAACTAGGCGCTTCGGGATTTTTAGTGATTACATCAATTTCTGCTTTTGCTTGAGCAATTGCTTTTTTAAAAGCGGGTAAGTAATCCTCGTTTTTTATTTGAGAAAATGGCGCAGTGTTATATGGGGTATTGAATTTTTGTAATAGAACAGACATATTTTTTTCAGAATTTGAAGGGTTGTTTTTTAAGCTTTGACAGGAATACATACTTCCTACTAAAAGGAAAACAGCTAATGATTTATAAGACACGTTTTTAAGCCTTTAAATTCTCAGACGCTTTTAAAACGGTTTGTTTTAAACCTTCTTTATATAAAATAATTTTATCTAACACACATTTGTCGTGACTGCCAATAATTTGTGCGGCTAAAATCCCTGCGTTTTTAGCGCCATTCAACGCAACAGTTGCTACGGGAACACCACCTGGCATTTGTAAAATAGACAAAACGGAATCCCATCCGTCAATAGAATTGCTTGATTTTACAGGTACGCCAATTACAGGCAACGGCGACATGGATGCAACCATACCAGGTAAATGTGCCGCACCGCCAGCGCCAGCAATAATTACGGAAATACCACGCGTGTGTGCATTTTTACTAAAATCAAATAACTTTTCGGGTGTGCGGTGTGCCGATACAATGTCAACTTCTACCTCAATATCAAATCCTTTTAATATGTCAATCGCATCTTGCATTACGGGCATGTCAGAGATGCTTCCCATTACTACGGCTACTTTGCTCATGTTTATTTTGTTTAAAGTTTAAGGTTTCAAGATGTTTGAAACCGTTTTAAATTGAAATCACTCGAATTGTATTTTTTACATCTTCAGCAATTTTTCTGGCTTCGGCAATATTTTCATTTACAATGGTTACATGTCCCATTTTTCGAAACGGACGGGTTTCTTTTTTACCATATATATGTGGCGTAACGCCGTTCCATCCTAAAATAGTTTCAATATTTTGATAGACTACGTTTCCAGTATGTCCTTCGGCACCTACAAGATTCACCATAATTCCAGCGACTTTACTGTCGGTATTTCCTAAAGGTAAATTTAAAATGGCACGTAAATGATTTTCAAATTGCGAGGTGTAACTGGCTTCGATGCTATAATGACCCGAATTATGTGGACGCGGTGCCACTTCGTTTACAATAATTTCATCATCATGGGTTTGAAACATTTCAACAGCTAAAAGCCCTACGTGATTAAATTGTTTCGAAACATTTAAGGCAATTTCTCTTGCCTTTGTTGCCACAGCATCATTAATACGAGCGGGGCAAATTACATATTCTACTTGGTTGGCTTCGGGGTGGAATTCCATTTCTACCACTGGATACGTTTTGATTTCGCCCGATGGATTTCTGCAAACAATAACCGCCAATTCATTTTTAAACGGAATCATGGCTTCGGCAATACATTCTACATTGGGTAGATTATCTAAATCGGTAGCTTTTCGAATAATTTTTACGCCATTTCCATCGTACCCAAACTCGGTACATTTCCACACAAAAGGGATTTGTATTTGGTTGTTTGCAACGGCTTTTTGTAAATCAACCGCGGTATTAAAACGAATATAAGCTGCGGTTGGTATGTTATGTTGGGTATAAAAGTCTTTTTGTACCCCTTTGTTCTGAATTAAACGAAGGGTTTTTGGTGATGGATATACAGGTAACCCTTCGGCTTCTAATTTTTCTAATGCTTCAAGGTTTACCAGTTCAATTTCAAAAGTTAACACATCTACTTTTTTTCCAAAATTATAAACGGTTTCAAAATCCATTAAATCGCCTTTAAAAAAATGATTACAGGCAATTTTACTGGGCGCGTCATCGCTATTGTCCAAAACATAAGTTTGTACATCAAATTTTCGAGTGTCAAATAAGAGCATTTTACCCAATTGACCACCACCTAAAATGCCTAGTTTAAAATCAGAAGAAAAATAATTCATCAAGTTATTTCTTTAATACAGCCCAAATATACTTGAATATATGTAAGATAAAAAGCGTCTTTTAAATAAGTGATTTCTTAGGTTTTTTATTTAAAACGAATATGATGTTGTTATGTTTTCGCTGTAAAGCCTTATTTTTATTATGTTTTTCAGAATAAAATTATTTAAATTTCAAGTTGATTAAAATAACCTATACTTTTGTTACCAAATTTTTTTTAAGAAATGGCAAAAAATCTAGTTATAGTCGAGTCACCTGCAAAGGCGAAAACAATCGAAAAGTTTTTAGGAATAGATTATCAAGTCGAATCCAGTTATGGGCATATTGCTGATTTACCGTCAAAGGAAATTGGGGTTGATGTCGATAAAAATTTTACGCCTAAGTATGAAGTGTCGTCAGATAAAAAAGCATTGGTTAAAAAATTAAGGGATTTATCTAAGAAAGCAGAAATGGTTTGGTTAGCTTCGGATGAGGATCGCGAGGGAGAGGCTATATCTTGGCATTTAGCCGAAGAATTAAATTTAGACAAAAACAAAACAAAACGAATTGTTTTTCACGAGATTACTAAAACAGCTATCACAAAGGCTATCGAAAATCCTCGTGATATAGATTATAATTTAGTAAACGCACAACAAGCTCGTCGTGTATTGGATCGATTGGTTGGATATGAGTTGTCGCCAGTACTTTGGAAAAAAGTAAAAGGCGGACTTTCGGCAGGTCGTGTACAATCCGTGTCTGTACGTTTAATTGTGGAGCGTGAACGAGAAATTCAAGAGTTTAATGCGAAAGGATCGTACAGCATCACAGCGGATTTCAGCACCGAAAATGGAAAATCATTTAAAGCGAAGCTGCCTAAAAATTTTGACAGCCAAAAGGAGGCAGAAGATTTCTTGAAAAAAAATATAGGTTCTACCTATAAAGTAGCGGATTTAGAAACTAAACCTACTAAAAAATCTCCAGCAGCACCTTTTACTACATCCACTTTACAGCAGGAGGCGGCTCGTAAATTATATTTACCCGTAGGAATTACGATGCAAATCGCACAGCGGTTGTACGAAGCGGGTTTGATTACCTATATGAGAACGGATAGTGTTAATCTATCAAAGGAAGCTATGAGCGCTGCTGAGGATGAAATTATTCGTTCATACGGAAAAGAATACAGCAAACCCCGTACGTTTACTTCCAAAAGTAAAGGAGCGCAAGAGGCTCACGAGGCGATTCGACCTACCGACATGACCAAACACACCGTTAGTGTAGATCGTGATCAAGCGCGTTTGTATGATTTGATTTGGAAACGAACGTTAGCTTCGCAAATGAGTGAAGCGCAACTAGAACGTACCAATGTAAAAGTAGAAGCAAGTAATCATTCAGAAATTTTTGCAGCCAGTGGTGAGGTAATCAAATTTGAGGGATTCTTAAAAGTATATTTAGAAGGTCATGACGACGATGAAGAGGAACAAGAAGGTATGTTACCTGCAATTAAAATCAATGAAAAATTAACCAACAGTTATATTCAGGCAACCGAACGTTTTTCGAGACCTCCAGCTCGTTATACGGAAGCTGCTTTAGTTAAAAAATTAGAAGAGCTAGGAATCGGAAGGCCGTCAACATACGCACCAACTATCTCGACAATTATTAACCGAAATTATATAGAAAAAGGAGCTTCAGAAGGACAAGAGCGTTCCTATACTCAAATGGTTTTGAAATCCAGTGATATTAAAAAACAGGTCTTAAGAGAGCAGGTAGGTTCGGATAAAGGGAAGTTAGTACCTACAGATATCGGAACTGTTGTAAATGACTTTTTGGTCAAAAACTTTAGTGCCATTTTAGATTATAATTTTACGGCTAAAGTAGAGCATGATTTTGACGAAATTGCCGAAGGAAAGATCGATTGGACGATTATGATGCGTGAATTTTACGACAAATTTCATCCCAATGTAAAAGATGTTGAAGAACATGCCGATCGTGAGAGCGGTGAACGAATTTTAGGTAAAGATCCTAAATCAGGAAAAACGATTTTAGTTCGTTTGGGTAAGTTTGGTCCTATGGCGCAAATAGGAGAAGCAGACGATGATGAAAAGCAATTTGCCAGTTTGATGTCGGATCAAAATATAGGTACAATAACTCTTGAAGAAGCTTTAAATTTATTTTTATTACCTAAAAATTTAGGGACATATAAAGGAGAAGAAGTAGAAGTAAATAACGGTAGATACGGTCCTTATGTTCGGTATGGTAAAACTTTTATTTCATTGCCTAAAGGTGAAGATCCATTGGATTTGACTTTCGCCCGTGCGAAAGAAATAATCGCAGAAAAAGAAGCCGCAGATACTCCAATAGCAACCTATGATAGTTTGCCAGTTCAAAAAGGAGTAGGGCGATTTGGGCCTTTCTTAAAGTGGAATAATATATTTATCAACGTCAATAAAAAATATGATTTTGATAACTTATCACAATCCGATATAATTGAGTTGATCGAAGATAAAGTTCAGAAAGAAAAAGATAAAATATTACATGATTGGAAAGAGGATGGTATCCGAGTAGAGAAAGCAAGATGGGGCAGATCTGTTATCTTAAAAGGAAAAACAAAAATAGAACTTAGTAAAGATATAGAGGCTCAAACATTAACATTAGATAAAGTAAAAGCAATTATCGAAGAAAAAGCACCAGCAAAGAAAACCGCCGCTATAAAGACACCTGTAAAAAAAGCAGTCGCTAGTAAAACTAAAAAAACAACCTCAAAAAAGTAGCGTGTTATGGTTTTTGAATTTTTACAACCTGTAAGCGATGCTGTTTTAGAAAAGATACAAACCTTTTCATCACCTGTATTGGGGCAAAAAGTTTCTTTTCACACCAAAGAAGAATTTCCAGATTTAGAAGGTGTTAATATCGCGATTTTGGGTGTTTTGGATAATCGAGGAGCCTTGAATGTGACTGAGGTTGACTTGATGCCTATCCGTCAAGAATTATATAGTCTCTTTCCGGGTAATTGGCATTCTAAAATAGCCGATATTGGTAATGTTTTAGCAGGCGATGCTATAACAGATACACATTTTTTGGTGAAATCAGTAGTATCCGAATTGATTAAAAACAAGATTATCCCTGTAGTTATCGGAGGTGGTCAACATTTAACATACGCATTATATCGTGCTTACGATGTAATGGATCAGATGGTTAATGTAACAACAATTGATAGCGCGTTTGACATCGGAAACGAGCAAGAAGGACATACGGATAAGTCTTATTTGAGTAAGATTATTGTGGATAAGCCTAATAATTTATTCAATTTCACCAATATTGGTTATCAAGGATATTACAACTCTCAATTTGAGGTAGATTTGATGGATAACCTGTATTTTGACTTTTATCGTTTAGGAGAAGTGTCAGCAGATTTAACAATTTCCGAACCTCTTTTTCGAGATACCGATTTGGTCAGTTTGGATGTGAATTCGATAAAATCATCCGCTACAGGAATCATGAACCCATTTGTGCCAAATGGGTTTGACGGAAAAGAAATTTGTACGTTGTCACGATATGCAGGTATAAGTGATAAAGTAACTGTTTTTGGGTTATTTAATCAGCATAATCAAGATACAGAAGCTGTTTTAATTGCGCAAATTATTTGGTATTTTATCGAAGGAGTAAATTGCAGAACCAACGAATATCCGTTTGGTTCACGTGATAATTTTATAAAATATAATGTGTTGATTGAAGATATGGAATTGGTGTTTTATAAGAGTGATGTATCAGACCGTTGGTGGATTCAAATACCGTCTGTGCTTAATAATCCAAGTAAATTAGGGGTGAACAGCCTGTTGCCATGCACGCATAAAGATTACCTAAAAGCGTGTGAAAATGAGGTTCCTGAACGATGGTGGAAAGCATTTCGCAAAAACTAACGAAAAAAATTAGCAAAAAAAAATTGCTAAATCGAAAATAATTAAATAGGTTTACGTTTTCAAAATTGTATTTATAGTAATAATTCGGTACTTAATATGAATAAATTATTTGCATTGATAGCTTTCGTAGCGCTTGTTGTTTCTAGTTGTGGTAGCTCAAGTGACCAAGGTGAAGTTGTAGGTGTTAAAGGAAAAAAATGGCATCCGCAGAAGCCATACGGAATGACTTTAATACCAGGAGGCGCTTTTATAATGGGTAAATCAGAAGATGATTTGGCAAGTGTAGAAGATGCTCCAACTAAAACAGTAACGGTTCGTTCTTTTTATATGGATGAGACAGAGATTACAAATGCGGAGTATTTACAGTTTGTGGAATGGGTAAAAGATTCTGTAGTTAGAATGCGTTTGGCGATATTAGCTGACGAGTTAGGTATGGTGGGTGATTCAGGAGGTATTGGTGCGTTTGCTTTTAAAGATACGGATCCTGAAAAAATGTCTCCATATGATAAATATATGTACGAAAACTACTATAGTTTAGGTTCCGATGATGACCCTTATTCAGGGAGACGATTAAATCGTAAAGTAAAACTAATTTGGGATACATCAAAATATCCAGATGAGCATTATACAGAGGTGATGGATTCTATGTATTTGCCTATCGATCAAGCATATAATGGATTGCGGACTGTAGATGTGACTAAAATTGAGTTTAGTTATTCATGGATGGATATTCAGGCGGCTGCAAGAGCAAAAGCAGGGTCGAGAGATCAGTTTATTCGAAAAGAAAAAGTAAAGGTTTATCCGGATACAACTGTTTGGATTAAAGATTTTGCATACTCGTATAATGAACCGATGCATAACGATTACTTATGGCATCAAGCGTATTCAGACTATCCAGTAGTAGGTGTGAATTGGATGCAAGCAAAAGCATTTTGTGAATGGCGTTCATTGTATAAAAATATTTATCAAAAACAAAAAGGAAGACAGCACGTTAACTATTTTCGTTTACCAACAGAGGCAGAATGGGAATATAGTGCTCGTGGAGGCTTAGCGTCTGCAATGTATCCTTGGGGAGGTATCTATGCTCGTAATGAGAGAGGTTGTTATTTGGCTAACTTTAAGCCAAACAGAGGGGATTATGCAGCAGATGGCGCGTTATATACTGTAGAAGCGAAATCGTTTGAAGCAAATGATTATGGTTTGTATAATATGGCAGGTAACGTTTCTGAATGGACAGCATCTTCGTATGATCCTAATTCATATGAGTATGTTTCAACCATGAACCCAAGTGTTTCAATTGAAGAAAACAAGCGTAAAGTAATACGCGGTGGTTCTTGGAAAGACGTGGGTTTTTTCTTACAGGTGAGTACACGTGATTTTGAGTATTCAGATTCAGCGAGAAGTTACATTGGTTTCCGTACGGTACAAGATTATATGGGAACTCAAACTACAGGGAAATAATTTTAAAACAAACAAATTTTTATAACTATTATTAATTAATCTTTAATCTTTTTTTTATGGGTATTTTAGGAGAAAAACAAATGGCATTTCTTTACGGTATGGGTGCGGCAGTTGTAATTGTTGGAGCGCTTTTTAAATTGATGCACTGGCCGGGTGCGGGTCCGATGTTGATTGTTGGTTTATTAACAGAGGCTTTGATTTTTGCGTTATCTGCTTTTGAACCAGTACCAGTACATTATAAATGGGAAAATGTTTATCCTGAGTTAGTATCACATGATGAAGTTGTAGCTAAATCATCTTCTAAAAAAGCAGTAGCTAAAGAATCAGAAGGTGATGCGGATGGATTATTGTCTAAAAAATTAGATAATTTATTAAAAGAGGCTAAGATTGATGGTGCTTTAATGGAGAGTTTAGGTGCGAGTATCAAAAATTTTGAATCTGCAGCTAAATCTATTTCTCCAACAATTGATTCTGTTGGTGCTACTAAAAAGTATAGTGAAGAAATGTCATTGGCAGCAGCTCAAATGGAGTCATTGAATAGTTTGTATAAAATTCAGTTAGAAAGCGCATCAAGAAATGCAGCAATCAATCAAGAAGTTGCCGATAATGCAGGGAAATTAAAAGATCAAATGATTTCATTATCATCTAATTTATCATCTTTAAACGGTGTGTATGGTGGAATGTTGTCTGCCATGGGGGTAAAATCTTAGTTTTTTAAGATTATTTTACAATTAAAATATTAATTAACTTTTAATTTAATTAGAAAATTATGGGAGGAGGCGAAATGACCCCAAGACAAAAGATGATCAGTTTGATGTATCTCGTTTTCATTGCGATGCTAGCGTTAAATATGTCAAAAGAAGTATTATCTGCTTTTGGATTGATGAATGAAAAATTTGAAGGAGTTAACAAATTTTCGGAGGAATATAATAATAGTTTATTTTCTCAATTAGGCTCAAAAGCCAGTGAAAACTCAGCACAATTTGGTGTTCCTTATCAAAAGGCTCAAAAAGTTAAAGAGATATCTGCAAAATTATATGCCTATTTAGGTACACTAAAAAAAGATGTAGAATCTGGTTTTGAAAGAGATCCTGAAACTAAAAAGTTACCATATGAGGCTATGGATAAAGGAGATAAAATTGATGAGTCTTGGTTTAGTGGTGATGGATATTCACCAAAAGGGAAAGAGATTGTAGCTACTATCGAAAAGTTTAAATCTGATTTGTTAGCTGTTTTTGGTAATGATGTGAAGTATCAATTTATCAAAAATAACATTAAAGAATCATTTGATTTAAGTGATGTTAAAGACAGAGAGGGTGTTAAGAAAAAATATTTAGACTATCATTTTAAAGGATTCCCTGCAGTTGCTTCGATAACAAAGTTGTCAGCTATGCAAAATGATGTTAAAAAGACAGAACAAGATATTTTTAATGCTTTGATTGGTAATACTACGGCACAAGCAGCATCTATGAAAAATTATCAAGCGATTGTAATACCAACTAAGTCTGCATTTTTCTCAGGAGAAGCAGTTACTGGTAAAGTAGTTTTAGGTCGTTATGATAAAAACACGGTTCCTACTTCTGTTGTAGTTAATGGTGCATCTGTTGATTTGGCTAAAAATTTAATTGATGGTCAAGTTAATTTTAGTTTTTCTGCAGGTAATGTAGGAGAACATGATATTAAAGGTGAATTTACTTTTATGGAAGATGGAAAACCTGTTCCTATTGAAATAAAAGGAAATTATGTTGTGGTGCCTAAGCCTAATTCAGCTACAATTTCTGCGGATAAGATGAATGTATTATACCGTGGTGTTGAAAATCCAATGACTATTTCTTTTGCTGGCTTATCAGATAATAATGTAAATGCTTCTGCTCCTGGTTTAAGAAAAGGAAGTAAATCAGGTCAATATAATATTGATGTAACTACTCTTCAAGGTAGAGAAGTTACGATTAATGTTACAGGTACTTTGCCTGATGGAGGTAAAGTTTCAGATAAAAAAGTATTCCGTGTAAAAGGTATACCTAGCCCACAAGGAGCTATACGTGGTGAAGTAGGTACTCTAAAAGGACCTAAATCAAGTTTAGCTGCTTCAACTATTAGTGCTGTTTTAGAAGATTTTGATTTCGAATTAAGTTTAGGTGTATCTCAATTTAACTTTAAAATCCCAGGACAACCTACTATGGTTATTAAGGGTAATAAATTGGATGAGAGAGCAAAATCAGCTTTAAATAGAGCTAAACGTGGTGATGATGTAATTATTTCGGATATTAAAGCGAATATAGTAGGGAATTCATCATACAGATTGAAACAGACATCTTCTGTTGTTTATGAAATAACAGATTAATTACATTTTATAGGTTAATTTTAATCATATTTTTATGAGTACGAAACATTTTTTATTGGTTGTTTTTTTGATATGTTCTTCATTAGGATTTGCACAATCAAATTTGCTCAATGCTAAAAATCCAAATCAGGTTAATGTTAAATCTGAGCAGCAGATTAAGTATGATAATGATAAACCTATGGAATATGGTTACGTTGATGATCGTGATTTATTATGGGGTAAAACTGTTTATGAAATTATTGATTTAAACGAAAGAATAAATTTCCCCTTTTATTTTCCTGTTGATACCTTAAATGTTGGCAGTCACAGACGTTCTTTATATGATGTAATTATTAAAAATGTTAAAAACGGAAAAATTAAAGATGTTTACGTTGATGAATATTTTACTGAACGTAAAACTTTAAAGCAAATTGAAGAAAATCTGGTTAAAATTGATACAACGGATTTAGGAATTGAACAACTAAATGCTGGTGAAGAAATTTCAGAAGAATATATTACAAAGCAAAATATCAAAGCATATGATGTTTCAGATTATAAAATTAAAGGAATCTGGTATTTTGATAAGCGTCAAGGGGAAATGAAATACCGTATATTAGGTATTGCACCTATTGTACCCGATGTATATACTTTAAATAGTGATGTAAAAGATTATGTTTCTTTGTTTTGGATTTTTTATCCGTCAATACGTGATATTATGCACGAGGCAAAATCGTTTAATCCACATAATTCAGCTTCTGCTTTTTCGTTCGATCATTTGTTTAATTCACGCAGGTTTAACGCAACAATTTATAAGGAAGAAAATATGTTAGGCGATCGTAAAATTAGCGATTACATTAAAGAACATGCTTTAATGCAATTGTTGGAATCGGATCGTATTAAAGAAGTTATTCGTGACTTCGAACAAGATATGTGGAATTACTAATAAATTAGAAATATTTTAATTAGCTCTTATCTATTTTTAGATAAGAGCTTTTTTTTTAATGCTATGTATGATTATTTGGTAGTTGGTTTTGGTTTAGCAGGATTATCATTTGTAGAGACAGCTTTACAAAATGATAAAACTGTTTTTGTGATTTCAGACAAAAGATATAATTCATCAAGAGTTGCTGCGGGATTGTATAATCCAGTTGTTTTAAAACGTTTTACATCCATTTGGCATGCAAAAGAACAAATCGATTTGTTGTACACGTTTTATACCGATATTGAGAACCGAATTTCTGAAAAAATTGTATTTCCAACCCCTCTTTATAGAAAATTAAATTCTATCGAAGAGCAAAATAATTGGTTCGTAAATGCGGATAAAAATGTCTTAAGTGATTTTTTAGAATCAAATTTAGTAACTAAAAAATTTTCCTTTATTGATTCTCCATATCATTTCGGTAAGGTATTGGATACTGGATATGTTGCGATATCGTCTATGTTAGATATGTATGTTGATTATTTAACAAATAATGATTTAATTCAATTTTCTACTTTTGATTATGATAAAATCCTTTTTAAAGAAAACCATATAGTTTACGAAGGGATTAAAGCCAAGAGAATTATTTTCGCGGAAGGGTTTGGATTGCATCATAATCCTTATTTTAATCAGTTTCCACTAGACGGAACAAAAGGCGAAGTACTTACAATTTATTCTGAAGAATTAAATATTGAAGTAGTGATTAAAGGCAGTGTTTTTATTTTGCCATTAGGAAATCATTTGTATCGCGTAGGAGCTACATACGATTGGAAAAATAAAGACACTATTCCTACAAATTCGGGAAAAATGGAATTAGAAGATAAATTAAAAAGTATTATTTCTTGTAGGTATAAAATCATAAAACACGAGGCCGAAGTGCGTCCCACGGTTAGAGACAGAAGACCTTTAGTGGGTCAACATCCAGAATACAAACAACTTTATTTATTAAATGGATTAGGAACGAGAGGAGTAATGCTCGGTCCTTATTTGTCAAAGTTTTTATACGATTTTATAGAAAATGACATTTCTTTAGATAATGAAGTATCAATTAATCGATTTTATTGACAAACTTATTTTCTTTAAAATTGATAAAAATATTTATCCAAATATTTCGGGAATAACGAATTAATACCGGTAGTAGTATAATTAAAGTTGATAATATCGCTAAAAAGGATGTTTTGAGTGAAGTATCAAAAATAAATTTTGTAATCAAAAAAACGATAATACCTAGTGCAACGCCCATAGCGTAACTCACATACATAGCACCATAAAAAAATGAAGGTTCGATTTGATATGTAGTACCACAATGCGAGCAAGTTTTGTGCATATCAAATAATTGATTGAGTTTATACGGATTTTTACTGATAAACATGCTTTCGTTGTGACAGTTTGGACAACTTCCCGTTAAAATACTATATAGTTTGGATCCTTTTTTTAACATTTGCAAAAGTTTACTCAAAAGTAAAATTTTATCAAGAATATAGTTGTAAAAAAGTAACATATGATGTTGAATATACATAATTTATCAGTTTCGTTTGGAGGGACTTACCTTTTTGAAGAAGTAACATTTCGATTGGGAGCAGGTGACAGAGTTGGTTTGGTCGGAAAAAATGGAGCAGGTAAATCAACCATGCTTAAAATTTTATCAAAAGATTTAATGCCTGACTCGGGCAGTATTGCTACAGAAAAAGAAGTTACTATCGGTTTTTTGCGTCAGGATATTGATTTTGAAAAAGGGAGAACTGTTTTAGAAGAAGCCTATCAGGCTTTTGTTGAAATCAAAAAAACCGAATTAGCTTTAGAAAATATAAACAAAGAATTGGTTAATCGTACAGACTACGAGAGCGAATCGTATTCTCAATTGATTGAAGATTTAAGCGATTACACCCATCGTTACGAGTTATTGGGAGGATATAATTATGTTGGAGATACCGAAAAAATATTATTAGGTTTAGGATTTAAACGAGAAGATTTTGATAAGTTGACCGAAACTTTTTCTGGTGGTTGGCGTATGCGAATAGAATTGGCTAAACTATTGTTACAATATAATGATATTTTATTGCTTGATGAACCTACCAATCACTTGGATATCGAATCTATTATATGGTTGGAGCAATTTTTAAGAACATATGCTGGTGTTGTTGTTATTGTATCGCATGACAAGATGTTTTTAGACAATGTAACCAACAGAACAATTGAGATTTCATTAGGTAAGGCATATGATTTCAATAAACCGTATTCACAGTATTTAGAATTGCGTCACGAAATTCGAGAAAAGCAATTAGCTACTCAAAAAAATCAAGCCAAAAAAATAGAAGAAACCGAAAAGTTAATTGAGAAATTTAGAGCGAAAGCATCTAAGGCTTCTATGGCGCAATCACTCATCAAGAAATTGGATAAAGTTGAACGCCTCGCAGTTGATGAAGATGCTAAGGCGTGAAGGAATATTTCGTTTCCGCTCTCTAAAGTACCTGGAAAAGTAGTTGTTGAAGCTGAAAATGTAACCAAAAGTTATGGTGATAAAACCATTTTAAAAGACATTTCGTTATTGGTTGAAAGAGGAAGTAAAATTGCATTTGTCGGGCAAAACGGACAGGGTAAATCCACTTTTATCAAAGCAATAGTTAATGAGTTTGAATACGAAGGAACTATAAAATTAGGACATAACGTACAAGTAGGATATTTTGCACAAAATCAAGCAGAATATTTAGATGGCGAAATTACTTTATTGGAAACCATGCAAGAAGCTGCGATGGATTCCAATAGAGCTAAGGTGCGCGATATGTTAGGGTCTTTTTTGTTTCGGGGGGATGATGTAGAAAAGAAAGTGAAAGTTTTATCCGGAGGAGAAAGAAACAGATTGGCATTATGTAAATTATTACTACAACCAATAAACGTATTGGTGATGGATGAGCCGACCAATCACTTAGATATAAAATCTAAAAATGTATTAAAAGCAGCATTGCAAAAGTTTGAAGGCACATTATTATTAGTTTCTCACGATAGAGATTTTTTACAAGGAATGTCAAATTTAGTATACGAATTTAAAGATCAAAAAATAAAAGAATACTTAGGCGACATCAATTACTTTTTAGAACAACGCAATCTCGAAAACATGCGTGAAGTGGAGAAAAAAGATGTTCTCAAAAAAGAAGCAACTAAAGACAAATCTACAAGCAAAGAATTATACGAAGATCAAAAAAAACAAAAAAGCCTTCAAAATCGTTTGAGTAAAATTGAAAGTCAAATCAAGACTCTTGAAAAATTAATAGAAAAAGACGATCAACAATTGTCCAATGGATTTGTAAAACAAATTGATGATGCTGCATTTTTTGAAGCATATCAAAAGAAGCAGAAAGAACTAGATAAGTTATTAATTGAATGGGAAGAAGTTCAAGAGATCTTGGATGCTATTTAGTTTAAAATGAATGTTTTAGACATTTTGTCAGTGCTTTTGTCAGTATTTTTGAGTTAAGCGTGACATTTGTAACGTCGTTACGTATTGGCATAAAGATTGACTTTGTCGAACCGTAGATATGTATAATACGAATTAAAAAATAAAAGTTATGAGTAAAATAATCGGAATCGATTTAGGAACTACCAATTCTTGTGTTTCAGTTATGGAAGGTGGAGAGCCTGTAGTAATAGCAAATGCAGAAGGTAAAAGAACCACCCCTTCAGTAATTGCATTTGTTGAAGGTGGAGAAATTAAAGTTGGAGATTCAGCAAAACGTCAAGCGGTAACAAATCCTACAAAAACAATTGCATCTGTAAAGCGTTTTATGGGTAATAAATACTCTGAGAGCGCAAAAGAAGCTTCAACAGTAGCTTATAAAGTAGTAAAAGGTGACAACGATACACCTCGAGTAGATATTGATGGTCGTTTGTATACACCGCAAGAATTATCAGCAATGACACTTCAAAAAATGAAGAAAACGGCTGAAGATTATTTAGGGCAAACTGTAACACAGGCAGTTATCACAGTTCCAGCATATTTTAATGATGCACAACGTCAGGCAACTAAAGAAGCAGGTCAAATTGCAGGTTTAGAAGTGATGCGTATCATTAATGAGCCAACAGCAGCAGCTTTAGCTTATGGTTTAGACAAACAAGGTAAAGATCAAAAAATTGCGGTTTATGATTTAGGAGGAGGAACATTTGATATTTCAATCCTAGAATTAGGTGATGGTGTTTTTGAGGTATTATCGACAAATGGAGATACCCATTTAGGAGGTGATGATTTTGACCAAGTAATTATTGATTGGTTAGCTAACGAATTTAATAGTGCAGAAGGAATCGATTTAAGAAAAGATCCAATGGCATTACAACGTTTAAAAGAAGCAGCAGAAAAAGCAAAAATTGAATTATCTGGTTCAGCTCAAACAGAAATCAATTTACCATATGTAACAGCTACTGCATCTGGACCAAAACACTTAGTACAAACATTAACTAGAGCTAAATTTGAACAATTAGCAGATACTTTAGTAAAACGTTCTATGGAGCCTGTTGCTAAAGCCTTAAAAGATGCTGGGTTATCAACTTCTGATATTGATGAAGTTATTCTAGTAGGAGGTTCTACACGTATTCCAGTTATACAAGAGCAGGTAGAAAAATTCTTCGGTAAAAAAGCATCAAAAGGAGTAAATCCAGATGAAGTTGTTGCAATTGGAGCAGCTATACAAGGAGGGGTTTTATCTGGAGATGTTAAAGATGTATTATTATTAGACGTTACTCCATTATCTTTAGGTATCGAAACTATGGGAGGTGTTATGACTAAATTAATAGAGTCTAACACGACAATTCCCACCAAAAAATCACAGGTATTCTCAACGGCAGCAGATAACCAACCCTCAGTTGAAATTCATGTTTTACAAGGAGAAAGACCAATGGCGAACGACAACAAAACAATAGGTCGTTTCCACTTAGATGGAATTCCGCCAGCTCAAAGAGGGGTGCCACAAATTGAGGTAACATTTGATATCGATGCCAATGGTATCATCAAAGTTTCTGCAACAGATAAAGGAACAGGAAAATCTCATGATATTCGTATCGAAGCTTCTTCAGGTTTAACTGCTGAGGAAATCGAAAGAATGAAAAAAGACGCGGAAGCTAATGCTGATGCTGATAAAGCAGCAAAAGAAAGAGTTGAAAAAATCAACGAAGCTGACGGATTAATTTTCCAAACAGAAAATCAATTAAAAGAGTTTGGAGATAAATTATCAGATGCAAATAAAAAGCCAATTGAAGACGCTTTAGCGGAGTTAAAAGTAGCTTTCGAAACCAAAGATGTAGCGACAATTCAACCGGCTTTAGATAAAATCAACGAATCATGGAAAAATGCTTCTGAGGAAATGTATAAAGCACAAGCAGAAGGCGGAGCAGGAGCTTCTGGTGCTCAACAAGCGCAACAAACAAAAGCGGAAGGCGATACTGTTGAAGACGTTGATTACGAAGAAGTAAAATAAATTACAACAGCAACACGCAATGTGTTAGCATAAATATTAAAAAGAAACCGTCTCACAACTAGAGGCGGTTTTTTTTATTTATTATAGTTGCAAAAAAAAATCTTCAATTAATATAATTGTTTAAGAAATAAATAATGGGAAATAATCAAATTAGATTTTGAAGATTTAATTCAAGAAAACAAATAAACCAAAATTAATTTCCCTTTCATAAATTAAGTATAATTACGTAAGTTTGACGTCATTATTCATTCTGATTCAGAAACAAAAAATATAATATTATGAGTTCATTTGATGTAGTCGTTATCGGTTCAGGTCCTGGAGGATACGTGGCAGCCATTCGTTGTGCGCAATTAGGTTTTAAAACTGCAATTATAGAAAAGTATTCCACTTTAGGAGGTACTTGCCTTAATGTGGGATGCATCCCCTCAAAAGCATTATTAGACTCGTCACACCGATACCACGACTCGATCGCTCATCTGGAAGAACACGGTATCGCTATCGAAGGAAAAATAAAATTAGATTTATCCAAAATGATTGCACGCAAACAAGCCATTGTTTCGCAAACATCAGGAGGTATCAATTATTTGATGGACAAAAATAAAATCACAACACTACAAGGATTAGGCTCTTTTGAAGATGCTACACATATCAAAGTAAGCAAGGATGACGGCAGCTCTGAAATAGTTGAAGCAAAATATACCATCATTGCCACCGGATCAAAACCATCCAGTTTACCGTTTATAACTATTGACAAAGAACGAATAATAACATCAACAGAAGCATTAGAATTAAAAGAAGTACCCAAACACTTAATCATCATTGGTGGTGGTGTTATTGGGTTAGAATTAGGTCAAGTTTATTTACGATTAGGAGCACAAGTTTCCGTAATTGAATATTTAGATCGTATCATACCAGGGATGGACAGTGTTTTATCGAAAGAATTAACTAAAGTGTTGAAAAAACAAGGCATGAAGTTTTACACTTCTCACAAAGTAAAATCTGTAGTCAGAAAAGGCAATGCCGTTACTGTTGAAGCAGATAATGCAAAAGGAGAAACTCTAACTCTCGAAGGCGATTATAGTTTAGTATCTGTTGGAAGAAGACCTTATACCGATGGATTAGCTGCTGATAAAGCAGGTGTTAAAGTTACCGACAGAGGTCAAATCGAAACCAACGATCACCTACAAACATCCGTATCTAATATCTATGCCATTGGTGATGTTGTAAAAGGTCCGATGTTAGCACATAAAGCAGAAGAAGAAGGTGTATTTGTTGCCGAAACATTAGCAGGACAAAAACCGCACATCAATTACAATTTAATCCCCGGAGTAGTTTATACGTGGCCAGAAGTATCGGGTGTTGGCCAAACCGAAGAACAATTAAAAGAAGCTGGAGTTGCTTATAAAGTAGGCAGTTTTCCTTTTAAAGCATTAGGACGTGCCAGAGCAAGTTCTGACACTGACGGATTTGTAAAAATATTAGCTGATGCAACTACAGACGAAGTATTAGGTGTGCACATGATCGGAGCAAGAGTTGCCGACTTAATCGCAGAAGCTGTAACTGCTATGGAATACAGAGCATCCGCAGAAGATATTTCTAGAATGTCACATGCTCACCCAACATTTGCTGAAGCTGTAAAAGAAGCTGCATTAGCCGCAACGGACAACAGACCAATACATATTTAAAATATTTAATTTTTCATTTATCAAAAAGCCTTTAGTCGCATTGACCAAAGGCTTTTTTATTTTATATTTGTTTATTATTTTAAAAAATAAACTAAACAAATGACTTACGTAAAAAGCGTCTTTAGCATTAAAGATTTAGAAAACATATCAGGTATTAAAGCGCACACCATACGCATTTGGGAAAAAAGATATAACTTATTTGAACCCCAACGAACCGATACCAACATCCGTTATTACGACATCAATAGTCTTAACAAGTTGCTAAATATAAAACTATTAAATGATAGCGGAATTAAAATTTCTAAAATCGCAACGTACACCAACGACGAAATTATTTCATTGGTAAAAGAAACTACTTTACACAACTATGTGGATCAACAAGTTATCAACGCACTTACTTTTTCTATGTTTGCATTTGATCAACGAATGTTTAATGATACCTACAACAAACTATTATCCGAAAAAAGTTTTAGAGAAATTTTTAAGACTATTTTCATCCCTTTTTTAAACAATTTAGGTTGGATGTGGCAAACACAAGCTATTAACCCTGCACACGAACACTTTGTTTCTAATATCATCAAACAAAAGATTATTTTTAACACCGAAAAAATCACCACTAACTCAACAAAAAAAGACTTCACTTTTGTATTGTATCTTCCAGATAATGAAATACATGAATTAGGATTGTTATACTTAAATTATGAATTAATATTAAAAGGATACTCCACTATTTATTTAGGGCAAACTATCCCTATTGATAGTTTGATTGACTTACAAAAATCAAAACAGAACATCGTATTTGTATCTTATTTTACAGTCGAACCTGCCGCAGATCAAATCTCAGAATATTTAAACCTATTTTCAAATACATTTTCTTCCAAAACACATCCGATTTTACACATTATGGGCGAACAAGCAAAACAATTATCACCTGACCATTTACCTGAAAGCATTGTAAAATATAATTCTCCATTTGATTTTTTAGGGTTATTTTAAATTTTTTATGTATTTTTGTTTAACTTTATTTTATGTTTGTTAAACAATGAAAAAACATATAATTATAATAGGATCGGGTTTTTCGTCACTAGCAGCTTCCTGCTATTTGGCTAAAATGGGCTATAAAGTTGTTGTATTAGAAAAAAATGCAACAGTTGGTGGTCGCGCCCGACAATACAAAAAAGAAGGTTTTACATTTGACATGGGACCAACGTGGTACTGGATGCCCGATGTGTTTGAACGTTTTTTTAATGACTTCGATAAAAAACCAACCGACTACTATTCCTTAAAAAAATTGTCGCCAGCGTACGAAGTGTTTTTTGGAAAAAATGAAACCATAACCATTGGCGATTCATTAGAAAAAATTTATGATGTTTTTGATAAAGAAGAAAAAGGAAGCGCTTTAAAACTGAAACATTTTATTGAAAACGCTAAAGACAATTATAATATCGCCATTAAAGATTTGGTGTATAAACCTGGCGTAAGCCCATTAGAATTAGTCAATTTAAAAACCATGACTAAATTAGGTCAGTTTTTTAGCACCATCAAAAAAGATGTACGTAATGCTTTTAAAAGCAAAAAACTGATTCAAATACTTGAATTTCCTGTTTTGTTTTTAGGGGCAAAACCGAGCGATACGCCTTCATTTTACAATTTTATGAATTACGCCGATTTTGGTTTAGGCACTTGGCATCCCGACAAAGGAATGTACAGTGTGGTCAAAGGCATCGAAGACTTGGCAAAATCTTTAGGTGTAGTTATTAAAACCAATCAAAATGTTCAAAAAATAATTGTTCACAACGGTGTTGCTATAGCTGTTGAAACTGAGGATCAACGTTACGATGCAACCATAGTGGTGACTGGCGCAGACTACCATCATTCTGAAACTTTATTGGATAAAAAATACCGCCAATATTCCGAAGCGTATTGGGATAAAAAAACATTTGCACCTTCATCTTTATTATTTTATGTCGGTTTTGATAAAAAATTAAAAAATGTATCCCATCACTCGTTGTTTTTTGATGTAGATTTTGATACGCATGCTTACGCCATTTATGATGATCCCATGTGGCCTAAAGAACCTTTGTTTTATGCTAGCTTTCCTTCTATTACTGACGTGCACGCTGCGCCTATAGGCAAAGAATCCGGTATATTTTTGATTCCATTAGCACCTGGATTACACGATTCGCCAGAAATCAGAGAACGGTATTTTAATTTACTTATCAAACGTTTAGAGAATATCACACAACAAAGCGTTTCTGAATCTATTTTATTTAAAGAGTCTTTTGGGATTGCCGATTTTATCTCGGATTATAATTCATATAAAGGTAATGCATACGGAATGGCGAATACATTATTTCAAACCGCTTTTTTACGACCGAAACTAAAAAGTAAAAAAGTGCAAAATCTGTATTTTACAGGGCAATTAACCGTACCTGGACCAGGAGTTCCGCCTTCTTTAATTTCAGGAAAATTAGTAGCTGAATTGATTAAAAAACACGACAAAAACAACGAATTATGAAACAACTTTTTGACGAAGTATCTCAAGCGTGTAGCACGCAAGTAACTGAAAAATATAGTACATCTTTTTCGTTAGCAACAAAAATTTTATCCCCATCTATTCGACAAGATATTTATAATATTTATGGGTTTGTACGTTTTGCAGACGAAATCGTAGATTCTTTTCACGATTATGACAAACGCTATTTGCTGGACAAATTTCAGACAGATTTAGACGAAGCTTTAAGATATAAAATAAGTTTAAATCCTATATTAAATTCATTTCAATATACCGTACATAAATATGATATTGATACATCACTAATTAATGCTTTTATGTATAGCATGCGTTTGGATTTGGACAAAAAAAATTACCTAACCAATGACGAATACAAAAAATACATTTATGGTTCGGCTGATGTTGTAGGATTAATGTGTCTTAAAGTTTTTGTTAAGGGAGATAATCTAAAATATGAATCATTGAAAACATCCGCAATAGCATTGGGATCAGCCTTTCAGAAAGTAAATTTCTTACGCGACCTTAAAGCTGATTTAGAAGGTTTAGAACGTTCGTACTTTCCGAATTTAAACTTGAATTTTTTAGACGAAACGACAAAATCCGAAATCATAGCGGATATTGAAAATGACTTTGCCATTGCCATAGAAGGAATCCATAAACTACCAATAGACGCTAAGTTAGGTGTTTATGTAGCGTATCGTTATTACTCTAAATTATTAAATAAACTAAAACAAATCCCTTCCAACCAAATAAAAGAAAATCGAATACGTATACCCGATTACCAAAAGATTACATTGTTAGCACGTTCTTATTTTAAATATCAATTAAATCTTTTATAACTAAAATGACATCAATCGTTTTATGGTGTATTGTAATTACAATCACTTTTTTCTTTATGGAATTCATGGCGTGGTTTACACATAAATATATCATGCATGGATTTTTGTGGTCCTTACATAAAGACCACCATCATAAAGATCATGATTCATGGTTTGAACGTAACGATGCTTTTTTTGTTTTTTATGCTGTGGTCAGTATCATTTGCTTTTTAGTATGGAAACACAATATCATATCAATCGGATTGCCTATCGGAATTGGTATATTTTTATATGGGTTGGCTTACTTTATCGTTCACGATATATTTATACATCAACGTTTTAAAATTTTCAAAAATACAGAAAACAAATACGCCAAAGGATTACGAAGAGCTCATAAAATACACCACAAGAATATTCATAAAGAAAATGGAACTTGCTTTGGAATGCTTTGGGTTCCTTTTAAATATTTTAAATAATCCCGCTAGATGCAACACTTGTATTTGTATATCAATTTAGGTTCTATTTTAGTACCTTTGATATTTAGTTTTCATACTAAACTTCAATTTTACAAAACTTGGAAAAAATTATTTCCAGCCATGATGGTCAGCCTTGCACTATTTATATCGTGGGATGTTTTGTTTACAACCCACCATGTTTGGGGATTTAATCCCAAGTACTTATCGGGGTATTATGTATTAAACTTACCGATAGAAGAATGGTTGTTTTTCATTTGCATACCGTATGCTTGCTTTTTTACTCATCACGCACTTGTTACGTTTTTCCCTAACAGTCTTTTGTCCTTAAAAACAGTCCATTGGATTAGTGGTGCTTTAATTCTTATTTCTATAATTACTGTAATATTGCATCCTGAAAAATGGTACACTCTATTTAATTTTGGTTATGCCTCACTACTTCTATCATTTGTTATTTGGTATAAGCCACAAATATTACAACAGTTTTACTGGACTTTTTTGGTTATATTAATTCCTTTTTTAGGAGTTAATGGTTTACTTACAGGAAGTTGGATATCAGAAGAAGTTGTTTGGTATAATAAAGCTCATCATTTAGGTGTACGCATAGGTACAATTCCAGTAGAGGATAGTATGTATGCTTTAACAATGTTACTTACTACTTTGTTGGTGATGTCACTTGATTGGAAACACTCATTGTAACCAAATACTTTAAAATTAAATCTTCTTGCTCAGTTGTTATTTGCGGCTTTTTTTTATTTGCTTTTTTTGTCATCCAAGGTACTATTTCATTCCATTGCTCTTCATCATGCGAGGTCACCTTTTTTAAACCGTGACAGGTACTACATTTTTGTTCATACAGTGTTTTGCCTTCTTGCAGATTATTTAATGTGTAATCCGGATATTTTGATTTCACCAAATCAACCTCATTTTGAGACACTGGTAGGAGAACTGTTTTGGAAGCGGAACAACTTAATAATACAGATATTACAACTAATACTTTTAAACTTTTTTTAAAATTCATATGAACGATTTTTCACAAAAATAAGACCTATTAGGAATAAAAAAAATAAAGCGGTTTATTTACATAAATTAAAGCCATAAATGATAGATCAATTAGTTATCGAATTTCAAAAAAAGAATCCCAAGGCTTTTGAAAAATTATACAAAATGTACCGTCGTAGTATGTTAGGTGTGATTTTTAATATCGTAAAAGACAAAGAATTAGCCGAAGAAATTTTACAAGATGTTTTTATCAAAGCATGGAATAATTCCGAAGCATACGACCTAGATAAAGGACGTTTTTTTACTTGGATGCTTAACATTGCGCGTAATGCAGCGATTGATAAAACACGATCTAAAAAATTTAAAAATTCACAAAAAAACCTTAATGCTGATTTTTTCGTAGATATACTAGAATCAAGTGATAATTTGGATAATATCACAGATGCTATTGGTATCCGAAAATTTGTAGCCAAATTATCTGAAAAGTGTAAAAAAGTTATTGATTATTTGTATTTTAAAGGGTACACTCAAAAGGATTTGTCGGAAGAGTTAGGCATACCGATAGGAACAATCAAAACCAGAAACAGGGCTTGTATTAATGAATTAAGAAACAATTTAGGCGTATAATTATGGATACTAAATCATATATTGAATCCGGGATTTTAGAGCTTTATATTGCTGGGGCTTTGACTGAATCAGAAATGATTGAAGTGAGTCAAGTCGTCAACCAATATCCTGAGGTAAAAGAAGAAGTTATTAAAATCGAAGCAGCTATTGTATCCCTAACTTCATCAGTTGCTCCTTCAAATGCGAATTATTCTTTTACTGATCTAAAAAACAAATTAGGAGGTAAGATCGTACCTATCAATACTGAAGTGAAAACAAGTTGGACAATGTATTCAGGATGGGCGGCCGCGGTAGTTATCGGAGCAGGTTTGTTTATGTATATAAATAAAACAAATCAATTAGAACAGAAAATACAAACCGCTGAAATACAGAATAAATTAATTGAATTGGATTTGCAAAATTCTCAAAATAAATTAGTTGAGATGCAAAATGTACTGTCGGTTATACGAAATAAAAATATCATAATTATACCTTTAGCAGGGCAAGTTGTTTCTCCTGAAGCGTACGCAAAAGTATATTGGGATAAAGAAACAAAAAGTGTTTATATTGATGTTAAGGGATTACCAACACCGCCAAAAGACATGGTGTATCAAGTATGGTCGTTAAAACTAAACCCTTTAACACCTACAAGTTTAGGTATATTAGATACATATACAACAGATGCAGATAAAATAATAGCTTTTTCAAACATAAATGAATCTGAAGCTTTTGGTATCACGTTAGAACCTAAAGGAGGAAGTATAAATCCTACTCTTGATCAGTTATACACATTAGGAACAGTTCAATAATTCGCTTTTCGATATTAAAAAGAAGACCGCATGATTTCTCATAACGGCCTCTTCCCCTCAAAAAAAACTAAAAAACCCATTGTTGTTAAAAGGAATGGGTAATTGTACCTTTAAAAAAGAAAGGTGTACCTGGGGTAAAATGAATTTCTTCCACAGGTGAGCTTTCGTTTTTTAATCTTGTTTCAGTGGCAAATTGGGTTTCATTCCACTGTGTATTAAATATATTTTCAACGGCTATGCCGACAGTCCATTTTTTAAGCGTATAGTTGATATTTGCGTCTGACACAAAATATCCTTTTGCTGTTAAGCTGTAATCTTCGTTCGCAGGGCGATTACCTAAATATCGGTATCTAATACCTCCACTCCATTTATTAAGGCTAAATGATAATCCTCCTGCAACGGTTACTAAAGGCGCCAATGGAATATAATTTTGACCTGATGGATCCTCAATACTTCTTGCAGATGTAAACGTAGCATCGCTATCAAAATACAATCCTTTTATCAATTGATATCTTAATCCTAAATCTAATCCATACCGTTGGGTTTTACCGCTTGGCTCTACTACCGCTGCATCACCAACGTACACAAATTCTTGTTCTAAAAATAAATACCATACCGCTGATTTAATGACCAATTTAGAAAATGGTTTCCAGATAGTTCCAAAATCAGCACCGTATGCTTTTGGTAACACATTTTCAGTTGGGTTATTTACTACTACTCGAGTATCATTCGAGTGAAATCCAATCCCTGATTTAACATACCATTGTAAATTTTGATTTTGAGTATATACAAAATTTAATTTGGGACTAACAATTCCTTTACCTACTGCTTGTGTTTGATATTTAGTGGCTAATTTGTCATTGTACATGAAATTGAAATAATCAACACGTAATGATGGAGCTACTTTTAACTTACCAAATATAAACTCTGTATTGGTAAATGCGTAAATATTAGTTTGATTGATATCGCCTAATTTTAATGTATTTAACGTTGTTTTTCGGTTTGCTGTATGAGATAACTCTGTGTCATTGGCTACATCATGCCGAATACCCGCTCCTGATGTTACTTGTGTTTTTACTCCTAAAAAATCTGTGTTTTGAGATAATTGAGTATTAACACCATATATGGAGCGATCTTCTTTTTGTTTAATTTGGTCTCCATTAATCGGATCTTCTAAAAAGAAGGTGAAATTGGAATACAACTCAAAATTATTTTTAATATAATATGCATTCGTTTTTAAGACTGCATTATTATCTAAATACACACTGTTTTCTATATTGATGTTGGTACGTTGTGTATTACCTCCTTCGGCATCATCAATGCTTCCAAAACGAGAAATACTTCCGTTATCGACTGCTCGTTGCGGTATTTGTCCTGAAGCATCCCAACGACTTGTAAAATGGGACACATTTAAGGATAACTTGCTATTTTCTTTCAAAAAAGTGGTGTATTTACCAAACAGATTCATTCGATTAAAATTCTGAGGTGATACGGTTGGTCCATCTGTTTCAATATACTCTACCGCCATATAGGCATTATCTTTACTGTTTTTTTCTGAAAGATTAAAAAGCCCTAACGTTCGGATCGAGTTAAATTGCCCTACAGACATACTTACTGAATTATTTTCTAAAGCTTCCTTTGTTTTAAACTTTACGTAACCTGCGGTATTAAAATCACCTGTTTCACCATAATAAGGTCCTTTTCCAAAATCAATTTCTTTAATCGTTTCTGGAATTAAAAAATGTAAATCACTATAGCCTTGACCATGTGCATGAGAAACCATATTTACAGGCATACCATCTACTGATATACTCACATCAGTACCATGATCTACATCAAAACCCCGTAAAAATAGTTGTTCTGCTTTTCCTCCTCCTGCATGTTGCCCAATAAATAATCCGGGTACTTTACGTAAAAGATCTTGTGAGGAGTTAACAGGCGCCGTTTTTAAATCCATTTGAGCTAAACTCTTAAGAGGGTTTATTTGTTCCGAAATTACTAACTCTTCTAATTCAAAAATCTTATTTTCTAATACGATTTTAAATGGAGCTTTAGGAGTTACAAATTCAATTAAAACTGTTTTTGTTCTGAATCCCATACATCCTGCCCGTAATGAGTCTCCGACTTTTGAATCTAAAATTTCAAAATCTCCGTTTGCATTGGCGTGCGTATGTGATTTTGTTTGTAGATTATAGATATAAGTTCCTTCAATAGGTTGGCCTGTATTATCAACAACTTTTCCTTTTAGCTGTTGAGCATGTACACTTGCCCCAAATATGAATACGAAACAGCTATATAAAATCGCGCTTTTCATATTTATGATTTATAGCTTCATAATTTTGTTGGCCATTACAGGACCTAACTCATACGATGCTGTTAACAATTCTTTTTTTAATTCGGATACTTTATCCGTTTGTTTGTCTGATTTATAAATCACCGCTAAATGATATAAAACTTCAGGTTCAGTTGTTTTATCTGCTAATTTATTTTTAGCTATTTCAAGGGCAGAATCCATATTTCCTTGATTAAAATAAGACCACGCTAACAGATCATATGATTGTACTGTTGGGCGATTTTCTACTTCTTTCAATGCAATTTGTACGGCTAAATCAGGTTTTTTTAATTCTTCTAAATATAAAATCGCATTGTATTTGTTATACATATCTCCGTATTTTTCTTTTTTTATTTCAGAAAAATAGAATTCCAAATTTTTATTTTTTTCAGAAAGATCCTCCATGTATTCGGCGATTTCTGCTTTCAGTAAAAAATAATCTGGAGAATTATGTTTTTTAGTAATTTGATTAATTATTTTTAGTGCTTGTTTTGGATTTTTTTCATGAGAATATACAATCCATGCAATACCTTTTAAAGCATATGAATCGTTTGGGTCTAAAGCCAATGCTTTTAAATAATTGTTGTACGATTCTTTTATTTTACCAGCATGTCCGTAATAATCTGCAAGATTCGTGTATGCCCACTGGGTTAAATCATCTGTTTTATTGTTTTCAGAAATTTTGACTGCTTTTTCCATTAAAGAAATTGCTGAATCTAAATTTCCATTATGGTCACTCCATTTAGATAATCGTATTAAATAATCAAAATCCGTAAAGTTTTTATGTGTTGACAAGTATACTTGTGCTTGTTTTGCATTTCCTAATTCAAGATATACATCAAACAACATTTTTTGAGTAGCAATTAAATTATCGCCATTTTTTTCTGCTTTTAGCAAAAGCTCTAAAGCTTCTTTAAACTTATGTTGTGAAATATAATTACGAGCCAAAGCTCTTAAATAACCTGAATTCATATAATTTATTTTCTCATTCGCCTCTTTTAATCTAATCGCTTGATTAATAAGATAATCTACATTACCCGTGTATTGAAACAATTGCGATTCTGCTGCTGCCATTTTTAATAAATAAGGAAATTGAGTGGGATTTTTTTGTAGTTTATCGAACCAAAAATCAAATTCAGTTTGCGCTTTTTTGACATCGGTATTATCCTCTTGATATAAATAAGCTTCGTAATCGTTTTGATTTGTAATTGAATCAGAATTATTACATCCTATTAATAGTAATGTAATACTCAAAAAAATAAGTTGGTTTATTGTTTTCATAGGGATTTTTTTTGAGGTTTAAAAAAAAATAAAAGGACATGGAGAAACAAATCATGCCCTTTTATAAACACTTTTATACTACCAAGGTTTAGCCAGGTAAGGAAAAGATGTTAAAAATTCTTTATCATTTTTACTAACGTGATCATCTGATAAGGTTGGATTTTCTTTAAAATCTTCTCCTCCGAAAATCAATAATAACTCCACTGTAATAACATCATCTGCCAAAGCACGACCTGTTAACACATTGGTACCATCATAAAAAGTTGTTTTTCCGTCTAAAGAAACGTTTAAAACATCCGTAGCTAATAAGCCTGTAAAAGCTGCTGCATCTTGACCTAAAGCATTTTTATCACCTGTTTTAGCAAAAGCAGGACTTAAAGCCATTAAGTTTGTTTGAAACATACTTTGAAATGCTGCACCTTGCTTAGAAGGAGCAGTCACATTAAACATATCTTTTTTATCTGCTGATACAAACACAGTGTTTACAGCAGGTCTTCCCATTTGATCTGCCTGAACATATGTTCCTGCAAAAGGGTCTACGTTATTTACAACTGGGGTAGGCACATCATCTTTAGAACAACTAATCGTGAATACAGATAACAAACCTGCAGCCATTACTATTTTTATATTTTTCATAATTATATATTTTAAATGTTATTGTTTTCTTTTCGCCTCAACCCAAGTATTAATAGTTCCTGAACCACCAATCATTGATTTTGGAACTTCAACTACTACTGACATTACATTTGAACCAGCAAATGTATCGCTCCCTGGATTATTAAAAGCAGTTGCTTTACCTCCAATAATTTCAGAGTATTTTGCAAAATCAAAAAAGAAAGGATCATCTCTAGGCCCAGCGAAAAATGTCATTCCACCGTTTTTAGCTATAACAGCCTCTGAACCGTATTTAGTGATCGCTACTTCTGATTTAGTACCAGCAGTTTCAATAACACTTGATGTACCTGTAGTTTTTGGAGCTACTGGTCCAAAAAAATACATCTTACCATCTTTAGCTATCGCTTGAATTACTAAATCCTCAACATTATCCTTATTGGTATCAATGTTAAATTCGATTAATGTATTCTCGTCAAACTTAGCTTCGCCTGTTTTACCAGGGCTTAAAAGACCTTGAACGTTAGCAACAAATACTAAATTTTTAGTATCCTGTCCTTGAAATGCATAGAAGTCAGTGATATCACTTGTTCCGCCTTTTACAGCAGGAGCATCGATATGATCCGCTGCGATCAAAAAGAAACCAGCTGTTGCAAGAACGCTAACTCCTAAAATAATTTTCATTTTTTTCATAATAATGAGATTTTTTGTTAATGATTTTTTTGTTTCTCATATATACATACGCAGATAAAAAGGGTACGGTTTTATTTTTTTTGAAAAAAATCACGAAAAATCATCATTAAAAACATAAAATACTGACTTTAAGTAACTTAAAAAGTGTTGTTGTTTTAAATAAAGCATAAAAAAACCGCCTCAATGTTTTGGTATTGAGACGGCTTCTTTTTTTATGTTGTATTTGTATTAAAATACAATAGATTATTTTCCAGCAGCTTCTTTTTCTGCGTCTTTAACCATTTTGTCGTTTGCAGTAATTGTAAATTCAACACGGCGATTTTTAGCTCTTCCTTCAACGGTTTCGTTAGAGTCTATAGGATCATTGATTCCCATACCTTGCGTGATAATACGCGCAGCAGAGATGCCTTTGCTTACTAAATACGTTTTAACTGATGCCGCTCTGTTTTCAGAAAGTGTTTGATTCATTTCTTTTTTACCAGTACTGTCAGTATATCCATAAATTTTAATGTCCGTATCTGCATACTCATTAAAAACAGGGATTAACTTGTCTAAATTTTCTTTAGCAGCAGCTGTTAAAGTAGATTTAGATGTGTCAAAACGAACCGAGTTTTCTCCTAAAACTAAAACGATTCCTTCACCAACACGGTTTACTTCCGCTCCGGGTAATACTTCATCAATTTTACGGGCTTGTTTGTCCATTTTATTTCCGATAACGCCACCAACAGTACCACCAACAACACCGCCTATTACAGCACCCATTGCAGTGTTGCCTCCTTTACCTAAATTGTTACCTAAAACGCCTCCTAAAACCGCTCCAGCAGCAACACCTATGGCAGCTCCTCTTTGAGTTTTGTTGGTGTTTTTAACAGCATCACATGATGAAACTGTTGAGATTAGCACTGTTCCTGCTAAAAATGCAACTATACTATTTTTCATAATTATCATTATTAATTTATTCGTTTACTTTTTGAAATTGATAAACTACGTTGGTTAATTTACCGCCAACATTAACTTTGTCGATTAATTGAAACGATGTTTCTGATTGTGGTTGGTACTTTAAAACATATCCTTGTGTTACGTTTTTTGCTTTAATACTTGGGTCAACGATTTTAAGTGTAAAATCATTTTCTTTGGTAATACTCCAAACAATTGGGCTCGTAAATGTTGAACAACCAGATTGTGTTAATTCTAAATTACCTTTGTTGTTGTTCGAGATGAATTTCCAAGCGCTACCTTTAAAACATTTTGAATCAGCAATGTCAAAGGAGTTTATTTTAATTACGTTTGAACCTGGGTAGGTTACATCCGAAATTGTCCAATTTCCTTTAAGATCGCTTTGCGTAGATCGGCTAACGGGTGCTGAAGACGAACACGAAATAAGAAGCATAACCGCTGCTCCTAAGGCTAAAATTTTTTTCATTTTTTGTAAAATTAATTAATAATTAAGTCGATGCAAATCTAATACAAATTCACATTCATTTGTTGTCAATAATCGCGCCATTTTGTCATATACTTGATTTTTGGTACTTGTTTTGAAAAAAGATAGTTAAGATATTATGTTTAACCTTTTAAATACAATTATATGTCTAATGGAAAAATAAATGTTTCGGTAGAAAACATATTCCCTTTAATAAAAAAATTCTTATACAGCGATCACGAAATATTTTTACGTGAATTAGTTTCAAACGGAACAGATGCGACACTTAAACTGAAGCATTTAACTCAAATTGGAGAAGCTAAAGTGGAGTACGGAAATCCAATTCTTGAGGTTAAAATCGACAAGGAAGCTAAAAAACTTCACATCATCGATCAAGGACTTGGGATGACCAAGGAAGAAGTTGAAAAATATATTAATCAAGTTGCTTTTTCGGGTGCTGAAGAGTTTTTGGATAAATATAAAGACTCCGCAAAAGATTCAGGGATTATAGGTCATTTTGGATTAGGGTTTTACTCGGCTTTTATGGTAGCATCAAAAGTTGAAATTATCACCAAATCTTATAAAGACGAACCTGCTGCGCATTGGATTTGTGACGGAAGTCCTGAATTTACCTTAGAAACAGCTTCTAAAACCGATAGAGGAACAGAGATAATTTTGCATATTGCAGAAGATTCTTTAGATTTTTTAGAAGAAAATAAAATCAAGGAACTTTTAAATAAGTATAATAAATTTATGCCTGTTCCGATTAAATTTGGAACAAAAAAAGAAGCGTTACCAAAACCAGAAGATGCTCCTGAAGATTACAAAACAGAATATAAAGACGTAGATAATTTTATTAATAATCCAACTCCAGCTTGGACAAAACAACCAGCGGATTTAACTAAAGAGGATTATACCAATTTTTATCGAGAATTGTATCCAATGCAATTTGAAGAGCCGTTATTTAATATTCACTTAAATGTAGATTATCCGTTTAATTTAACAGGAATTTTATATTTTCCAAAACTGAGCAATAATTTACAAATTCAAAAAGATAAAATACAACTGTATCAAAATCAAGTATTTGTAACGGATAATGTTGACGGAATTGTTCCTGAATTTTTAACCATGTTAAAAGGTGTAATTGATTCGCCAGATATACCTTTAAATGTATCTCGCTCTTACTTACAGGCGGATGGTAATGTTAAAAAAATATCAAACTATATAACACGTAAAGTAGCGGATAAATTAAAAGCTCTTTTTACAGAAAACAGAGCTGATTTTGAAGCCAAATGGAACGATATTAAAGTTGTGATAGAGTATGGAATGTTATCTGAACCTAAATTTTATGAAAAATCAGATACTTTTGTCTTGTATCCTACAGTAGATAATACATATTATACCTATAAGGAATTGATTGAAAAAATAAAAGACAATCAAACCGACAAAGACGGCAAAACAATTGTATTATATGCTTCTGATAAAGATAACCAACACAGTTATATCGCTACTGCAAAAGATAAAGGTTATGAAGTTTTATTGTTGGACTCGCCAATAATTTCACATTTGATTCAGAAAATTGAATCTGAAAATGAAAACGTACAGTTTGTTCGTGTTGATGGTGATCATATTGATAACTTGATTAAAAAGGATGAACAACAAATTTCTAAGTTATCTGATGAAGAAAAAGAGAAATTAAAAGCGACTCTTGAAAACGTAGTTCCAAAAGAGACATATACCGTGCAGTTAGAGGCTTTAGAGAGTAATATCGCTCCTTTCATTATCACACAGCCCGAATTTATGCGACGTATGAAAGAGATGAATGCCTCTGGAGGCGGAGGAATGTTTGGTATGGGTAATTTCCCTGACATGTATAATTTAGTAGTCAATACAAATCATGAGTTAAGTAGTAACATCTTACATCAAAACGATACTTCTGCTCAGGAAAAATTAATCAAACAAGCGTTGGATTTAGCAAAACTTTCTCAAAATTTATTAAAAGGAGAAGAGTTAACTAATTTCGTAAAACGTAGTTTTGAAATGATTAAGTAATTTTAAATTAAAAAAGCACTATCTCAAAAGTGTATAAAACTAAAGGGTTTGACTATAATTTATATAGTTGAACCCTTTTTTATATGTTTAAAATTGTTTTGAGCCAAGTAAGTTACCGAGGGTGTTTAGCTATTAAAATCTAACTTTTTACTACGGAGTTCAAAATTTTGTCCAAGATATACTTTTCGTACCATCTCATCTTTAACCAGTTCTTCAGGTGTTCCAGCTTTTAAAATACCACCTTCAAACATCAAGTACGTTTTGTCGGTGATGGCAAGGGTTTCTTGTACGTTATGATCGGTGATTAAGATTCCGATATTTTTATTTTTTAATTGTGCAACAATGCGTTGAATGTCTTCAACAGCAACAGGATCAACTCCAGCAAAAGGTTCATCTAACAATATAAATTTAGGATCAGTTGCTAAAGCGCGAGCAATTTCAGTTCTTCGTCGTTCGCCACCAGATAATAAATCACCTCTGTTTGTACGGATATGTTGTAAGCTAAATTCGTCGATTAAACTTTCCATTTTAGCTTCCTGTTCTTTTTTTGATAGAGAAGTTAATTGTAAAACACTTAAGATGTTGTCTTCAATGCTTAATTTTCTAAAAACAGAAGCTTCTTGTGCTAAATAACCAATACCATTCTGTGCTCTTTTGTACATCGGGAAATCAGTGATATTGGTGTTGTCTAGATAAATGTTACCACTATTTGGCTTCACTAATCCAACGATCATATAAAATGAAGTGGTTTTACCCGCACCGTTTGGCCCCAATAAACCGATAATTTCGCCTTGTGCTACTTCCACAGAAATGCCTTTTACTACACTTCTTCCTTTGTAAGTTTTGACTAGATTATCAGCTCTTAAGATCATAATTTAAATCATACTTAATTTAGTGATAAGAACATCTAAAAAATTACTGATTGGTTTTTTTATCATCATGGCAATCATGGCGTTAAACTCTCCTTCAAAAATAAATTGTCCTTCGGTTTGATCGGTTGATAAACTTTTTAGGTTCAAGTTTAATTTAAAAGGTGTTTTGTCACTTGCAGAAATCAATTGCACACCTTCAGGAGTAGTGCTCGCTACCTTTAATTCAAATTCGGGCATTCCTGTTAGGGCAAATTTAAAAGTATTTTTTTCTGTTACTTCAAATTTTGCAACGGTATCAGGCATTAATTGCTGAAAGTTTTCAATCTTAGAAACATAATCAACAATTTGTTGATTTGTTTTTTTGATGATCGTTTTTTGGCTTTCGATTATCATGTTATTTTTCTTGTGTAGGTTCCCACGTTTCAGGATTTGAACGCCACTTTTGAAGTGTTTTTAATTCACTTTTAGAAATATAATTTTTTTCAGTAGCACTATCCAGTAACGATTCGTAATTGCCAAGGGTATATAAATCGATATTTTTTTCTTCAAAATTTGTTTTAGCAACATCAAAGCCATAATCAAATATGGCGACCATCCCTTTTACGGTTACTTCTGCAGCACGTAATGCATCAACAGCCATTAAACTGCTTTTTCCTGTGCTTACTAAATCTTCAATAACAATTGCGTTTTGACCTTTATATACAAATCCTTCGATTTGATTTTGTCTTCCGTGTTTTTTAGCTTCTGGTCTTACATAAGCAAAAGGAAGACCAAGTCTTTCAGCAACTAAAATTCCGATACCAATGGCACCAGTTGCTACGCCAACAATAATGTCAGGCTTGCCGAATTGGTTTTCGATATTTTTAGCAAATTCGTCTCTGATATAAGTCCTGATCTGCGGAAAAGATAATGTAATCCTATTATCGCAATAGATAGGAGACTTCCATCCCGAAGCCCAAGTGAATGGATTTTTCGGATTCAATTTAATTGCATTTATTTGTAAAAGCAATTCGGAAGTTTTGTTAGCTGTATCGTTATTAAAAATCATAGTGCAAATGTATAAAGTTTTTGTAAACAATACCCCACTTTTTTTAACTAATCAAATCAAAAAAGAGACCGATTTTCAATTTTTTTTATTGGAAAGTGTCGATGTCGAAAAGATTGTTGTTAAAATGTTTGAAAACAAGCTAGGTAAAGTATATCTGTATCATCATGACGAAAAAGAAATTTTAAACAAATTAAAAGAAAAAATTACAGTAGAAAAAGCTGGTGGAGGAGTTGTTTACAACCCTAAGGGGCAAGTATTGTTTATTTTTAGAAACGGCAAGTGGGATTTAGCAAAAGGCGGCACATATAAAGGGGAGAAAATGCGTGACACTGCTATCCGAGAAGTAGAGGAAGAAACAGGTGTTGGTGGATTGGAGATTACAGATAAATTAATCAAAACCTATCATATATTTTATAGGCGAGGAAAATACCGACTCAAAATTACGCAGTGGTATAAAATGAAAACAAAATTTGATGGTGATTTGGTCGGACAAATTGAAGAAGGCATCGATAAAGTTGAGTGGGTAAACCCAGAAGATGTTGCCGAAAAACTAGAAAATTCGTATCCTAACATCAGGCTTTTGTTTGAGTAAAATTTAGATTTTTGAAAAAGATACTATTGTTGTCTGATACCCATGGTTACGTAGACGATCATATTTTAAATCACGCCAAAAAATCCGACGAAATATGGCATGCAGGTGATATTGGTACAATTGACGTGGTAGACGCTTTGGCTAAAATAAAGCCTCTTCGGGCTGTTTATGGAAATATAGATGATTCAAAAATCAGAGGATTATTTCCGTTGCATAATCGTTTCAGATGTGAGGAGGTTACTGTTTGGATGACGCATATCGGTGGCTATCCAGGTCGTTACAATCCAGCTATTAAAAAAGAGTTACAATTGAATACACCAAGACTGTTTATCTGTGGTCATTCGCATATACTAAAGGTAATGTCAGATAAAAAATTAAATCTGATACACATGAATCCAGGTGCAATCGGCAAACACGGATACCACAAAGTAAGAACGATGTTACGTTTTGAGATTGACGGAAAAGAGATTAGAAATTTAGAAGTGATAGAGGTTAAACGCTAATTACTTCCGTTTTTGAGGCGGATATTGCGTCAAAATTCGATTTACAAATTCTTTGATTTTAAGATCTTTTTCATGAGGGTCTTCACTTAAAGCACCATGACCTTTACCTTGCCAAATTAGATTTTGAGTTTTTGAATCGACAATATCAATAAACAATGTACCTTCAATAACTGAATTAACAGTATTGAATGTATTTCCTCCATAAAACCAAGGATTCCAGCCCATACCAAATCCATAACTCATTTGATTAACATATACTTTTTCTTGTGCTTTAGTGCTAATACTAATCAATAAATCTGGAACTTGACTTTTACTAAGACCTTTACCGCTCAATGCCGCGTCGATAGCGTTTAAGATGCGTCTTTTGTCTAAATCAGAAATTTCAACTTTATCAATACTCGCTTTATGAAAAGCAAATGTTTTGTATGTCGAAAAATCAATTGAAGTATCATAATCAGCTGCCACTCGAACAGATTGGCAAGAACTTAATACAAATAATATTACAGTGAAATAAGAGAGTAGTTTCATGATTTTGGTATTTTCGGATTAATTTTTTCTTTTTTGATTTCATTCGTTTTAGGATCAAATCCGTAAGGGCAATGTCTGCAATTGCTCTTACAGCAATACCCTCGTTTTAAGTGATAGCTTTCGGTAAATACGCGATAGCCCTCAGGAGATAAATAATAATCTTTTTCATCCATAACAAATCTGATTTACAACAAATATAAACCTTATTTTTGCATCATGAAGACTGAAAATCAAAAGGTTTCGATCCTATTTCCTCATCAAATAGAGATAGTTATTAAACGAGAGGATTTAATCCATCCGTTGGTTTCGGGTAATAAATATAGAAAATTAAAGTATAATTTAAAATACGCCCAAGAAAATGATTTTGATACGGTTGTTACTTTTGGTGGGGCCTATTCCAACCATATCGTAGCGGTTGCGGCTGCAGCAAAAGAAAAAGGATTTAAAGCTATCGGAATTATTAGAGGGGACGAATTACAAGATAAAATAGCCGACAATTCGACTTTGTCGGTAGCCCAAAAATTAGGAATGCATTTGAAGTTTGTTTCTCGTGAAGATTATAAACAAAAAGCATCTACTGACTTCCTTCAAAACTTAAAAACAAAATTTGGATCTTTTTATTTAATTCCAGAAGGAGGAACCAATGAATTAGCGATAAAAGGTTGTGAGGAAATCTTACAACCCGAAGATTCAATATACGATTTTGTGTGTTGTGCCGTTGGTACAGGTGGTACTATTTCGGGATTAATTAGAAGTGCCCAACCACATCAAAAAGTTTTGGGATTTTCTTCCCTCAAAACGGATTATTTAAACGATGAAATTCATAAATTTGCAACGGCAAATAATTGGGAGTTGATTACAGCGTATCATTTTGGTGGTTATGGCAAAGTAACAGACGAATTAATTCGATTTATGAATCAATTTTACCAACAAACCCAAATACCATTAGATCCCGTTTACACATCAAAAATGATTTTTGGGATTAATGACAAAATAAAAAATGGATTTTTTCCGAAAGGATCAAAAATATTAGCCATTCATACAGGAGGTTTACAAGGAATCAAAGGGATGAATACATTATTAAAGAAAAAGAATAAAGAAACAATACACTATTATGATTAAAAGAATAAGTATAATCTTAGGGATTTCGATAGTAATTTGGTCGTGTGGATCAGCTGCGGATACAATATCTTCTGAAAACGGAGTTAAAACAAAAATTAAATCCGCGAATCACGTACCGAGTGGCAAAACGAATGATATAACGTACGATTATATTCAGGATTTTAAAGAGATTGCAATGCAAAACATGCGTGATTACAAAATACCTGCAAGTATCATATTAGCACAAGGCGCTTTAGAATCTGGAGCAGGTGTTGGTGCATTAAGTAAGAAATCAAACAATCATTTTGGGATTAAATGTCATAAAGATTGGAACGGTGAAAAAGCCTACCACGATGACGACCGAAGAGGCGAATGTTTCCGAAAATATAAAGAACCGTCAGAATCTTACCGAGACCACGCGTTATTTTTAACCACACGCAGTCGTTATTCGGATTTATTTAAATTATCACCTGATGATTACGAAGGATGGGCACAAGGATTACGTGAGGCCGGTTACGCAACAGATCCTAAATACCCACAAAAGTTGATTAATTTGATTGAGAAATATAATTTGGACGCTTATGATGCGATTGCTTTAGGCAAAAAACAAACTAAAAAATCAGGACTTGCGGAAGTTCATAAACCAATAGTTGTAGAGGAAAAAAAAGAAGAGAAAGTAGTTCCTAAAATTCAAGAAAAAGTTAAGGAGAAAGAAGTTGTAGAAACGGTTAAATCAGAACCAGTTAAACAAGCGGTTGTAGAGAAACCAAAAGAAGTAATTCAAGAAGCAAAAAAGAAAGAAGTAGTTTTCGAGGAAGAGTTTGAAGAAAAAAAGGAGATAAAAGTAGAAGTTGCGAAACCAGAACCAATTAAACAAGCAGTTGTGGAGAAGCCAAAAGAAGTAATTCAAGAAGTAAAAAAGAAAGAAGTTACTTTTGAAGAAGAGTTTGAAGAAAAAGCAACTCCTAAAATTCAAGAAAAAATCACGGAAGAAGTAGCTGTACAAGCGACTAAACCAAAAGAAGCTTTAATGGACGAATTTACTAAAGAAGAAATTAAGGAAGAAGTCGCACAGCCAAAAATTGTCGCTACACCAGAAGTAACTTCAAGTGAATCGCAATATCAAGAATTGGGTAATCATAATTTATATAAAGTAGGAAAAGGCGATACACTTTACAACATCAGCAGACGTTATGGTGTAACGGTAGATCAATTGGTTAAGCTAAATAAAATTCAAAATAATTCGATCGCGATTGGTCAAATCATAAGAATAAAATAAGATGTTATATCAACGCAGTAAACAATTATTTATAGAAGCAGAAAAAGTAATTCCTGGAGGTGTGAATTCTCCAGTTCGTGCTTTTAAAGGAGTCGGCGGTACGCCTATTTTTGTAAAAGAAGCAAAAGGTGCTTATTTGTATGACGAAGATGGAAATCGACTGATTGATTACATCAACTCATGGGGGCCGATGATTTTAGGTCACGCTTTTGAACCTGTGGTACAAGCAGTTGTTGAACGAGCTAAAAAAGGTACATCCTTTGGGATGCCAACCGCTTTAGAAACTGAAATAGCGACTTTAGCCGTTAATATGGTGCCAGGTATTGATAAAATTCGTTTTGTAAATTCAGGAACTGAAGCCTGTATGAGTGCAATACGTTTAGCACGAGGATTTACTAAAAAAGATAAAATCATAAAATTTTCGGGATGTTATCACGGACACTCGGATTCATTTTTGATACAAGCGGGGAGCGGTGCATTAACTTTTGGTACACCTAACAGTCCGGGCGTAACCGAAGGCACAGCTAAAGATACTTTATTAGCAAAATACAACGATATTGAAAACGTACGCTCATTAGTCGAAGCAAATAAAAATCAAATAGCCGCTATAATTATCGAACCAGTAGCAGGTAATATGGGATGTATTCCACCACAAAAAGACTTTTTACACCAATTAAAAGAAATTTGTACTTCAAATAATATTTTATTGATTTTTGATGAGGTAATGACAGGTTTTCGATTGGCAAAAGGAGGTGCACAAGAATTATTCGGAATCACAGCCGATATTGTAACCTTTGGTAAAGTAATCGGAGGCGGGCTGCCCGTAGGAGCATTCGCCGCTCGTAACGAGATTATGAATTGTTTAGCTCCGTTAGGTCCCGTATATCAAGCAGGAACATTATCGGGAAATCCATTGGCTATGGCAGCAGGCTTGACGATGTTACAAACCTTAGATACAGATCAAGAAGTTTACCAGCGGTTAGAAGAAAAAACAGCCTATTTACACCAAGGTATAGCTGCCGTTTTGACTAAAAACAAAATTGTACATACCATTAATCGAGTAGGATCGATGGTTTCGGTACATTTTACACCAGATGCGGTAACAAATTTACAATCAGCAGCAAAAGGAGATAACGATACGTTTAAAAAATTCTTTTATGGGTTGTTGCATCAAGGTGTTTACATCGCGCCATCAGCCTACGAAACGTGGTTTATCACCGATGCGTTAACGTATGACGATTTAGATTTTACAATACAAGCTGTTGATACCGTTTCTCAAACATTGTAGCTAATGAAGTCGTTTATATTTGTGATTAGTTTGTTGTTATTCTTAAAGCCGTTTGTACCGCTTTTGGATTACGCAATTAATTATGAATATATAGCGAAGGAGTTGTGCGAAAACAAAGAAAATCTTGTCTTACAATGTAATGGTAAATGTCATTTAATGAAAGAAATGGCAAAAACAGCCGAGGAAGAATCACCAATCTCTACTGATAAAAATAATTTATTAAAAGAAATAATGCCTTTGCAACTAAATATCGTTGAGGTGTTTTCTTTTCATTTTTTTGAAAGTGATTATACACAAATACGTACTCCGTATTCTAATTTATACACTTATATCTTAGGTAAAGGGATATTTCATCCACCATCAAAATTCATTTTTTAAATAGTTTTTCACAACTGCATAAGTAGTTGTGGTTTATTGTATTACGATAGTTGTAAAACTGTTGTAATGCGCATTTATCTATATTTTAAAAAAATTAAAAATGAATATTCAATTAAAAAAAATAGCCTTAGCAGTACTTACATTTACATTCGTTATATCATGTGATAAAGACGACGTACCCGTAACAACAGATTCAACTGCTACAACCGGAGGGTTAACACTTAAATTTGATAATGTGGTAAGCACGACTAAAGGATTATATGATGATTTGGTTTTGGGTTCGTATTCGTTTACAACATCATCAGGAGAAGTAATTACAGTGACAGATATCAATTACATCATTAGTAACATCGTTTTGATTAAAGAAGACGGAAAAGAAGTACCGTACTCAAAAGACAGCTTGTTTATTATTAATGAAAAACAAGCCAAAGAGAAAATAGAATTATCCTCAATACCTGTAGGTAAATACAGCAAAGTTAGATTTGGTGTTGGAGTAGAGAAATCATTTTGGGAAAAAGGAGAAGCGGCACAACAAACTTTTTGGGATAAAGCGAAATTAGACATCAATAAAATGACGTGGTCGTGGACTTCGGGCTATAAATTTGTATTGTTTGAGGGGAATTTTAAAAGCACAGTAGATACAGAATCTAAAGTGTTTAAAGTGCATTTAGGCGGTTATACACCCAACAACAATTATAGAGAAGTTACTGTTAACCTACCTACAGTAGCAGAGGTTAAAGGTGGTGAAAAACCATCTGTACATATTTATGCCGATGTAAAACATATTATAGATGGTCACGAACCGATTCGATTTTCGGAAGGGACAGCTATCATGAATGGCGAAAAATTAGTAAAAGTTGCAGAAAACTTAGAACATGTTTTTTCGGTAGATCACGTGCACAATCACTAATGAAAAAAGCAACATTTTTACTGGGTTTAATCATTTTGGTTTCTTGTGGCGATAATAATGCAACAGCAGTGTATCAAGAGATTAATCCCGTAATTAATTTTGAAAAACCCATAAATTTCCCCGAGCCGAAACAACAAGTCGGCAAGGGAACTTTTACCCAAAAAGGGTTTGAATTAGGTCGTAAATTGTTTTATGACGGTAGGTTATCAAAAGACAATTCAGTATCCTGTGCATTTTGTCACGAGCAAGAACATGCTTTTACCCATCATGGGCATCAATTTAGTCATGGGATTAACGGATTAGAAGGAAAAAGAAATACACCTGCAATTCAAAATTTAGCCTTTTTAGATGATTTTTTCCATGATGGTGCTGTGCCTATTTTAAATAAAATAGCGATAGCACCGATGACAAATCCTGTAGAAATGGATGAAACACCTGAAAACGTAGCGCAAAAATTAAAATCAGATCCAGTATACGTTCGTTTGTTTAAAGAAGCTTTTCCTGACGGAAAAGTATCATCGTATAATATGTTAGATGCGTTAGCTCAATTTTTAGGGATGATGGTTTCGAGCAATTCAAAATATGATCAATACATACGTAAGGAAAAAGGCGTTGTATTTACATCTCAAGAAAAACAAGGATTATCCGTTTTTAAAACAAAATGCGCCAGTTGCCATGCAACAGATTTGTTCACCGATCATACGTTTCGAAATAATGGATTGGCTCCTAACCCAAAAATAGATGATAAAGGAAGGGAAGATGTAACAGGTTATGCTGAAAATAGATATAAGTTTAAAGTTCCGAGTTTACGTAATGTCGAAAAAACAGCTCCTTATATGCACGACGGTCGTTTCGGATCATTGGAGTCGGTACTCCATTTTTATTCGACACAAATACATGGTTCTGTAACGTTAGACCCGTTATTGAAAAAGGACAATCAAATCGGAATTTCGTTGACAGAAGAAGAAAAAAAAGTATTAATCGCGTTCTTAAAAACATTAACGGACTATGAATTCTTAAATGATCCACGTTTTTATGAAAAAACATAGTTTTATGAAAAAAATACTGCTAGTCTTTTTTGTTTTGACAATTCAAACGCTAAAAGCAAATTCGATAGATACCCTAAAGGTTAATTTAAATCCCCCATTACTTTTAGAAGATTGTGACGCTTGCGGAAGTTCGGCAAGTGGCGGAGGTTCCGGATTTGGAAGTTTATTGGATGCTAATTTTATCGGAATTCGGTATTTAAATCAAAATTACGCCACCAAAAGTGGTAGTTTTGGAAATTCGCCGTGGGCAACCGACGTGTTTAATACAACAACACTACAAGCTCGAATTTCAGTTTTTAAAAAAATATCTCTTTCTGCACAATTTTCATATCACAACAACCAAAGACGTTTAACAACACTAAAACAAGTTAATGCAGACCAACACATTTATGGTGTTGGCGATGGAGTGGTTTTGGGGTTTTATAACCTTTTTAATTCCATGGAGAATGATTCTGTTTTGATTACTCAAAAAATAAATACAGGAGCAGGTGTAAAATTACCTTTGGGAGAATTTACTCCCGCAAATTCAGACGGAAACAACCCTGCATTTCAACTCGGAACAGGCAGTTGGGATTATATTATAGCGTTAGAATATTTGTTGAAATTTAATAAAATCGGTTTAAATACGTTGGTGAATTATACTTATAAAACAGTCAATAAAGATGCCTATAAATTCGGGAATCAATTGAATTATAGTACAACTGTTTTTTATGCGTTGGACAAAACAGCTGTACAGTTTTTTCCTCAAATAGGCGTGCAAGGAGAAACGTATCAGAATAATGAATTAAAAGAAAAATCCATTAAGAATACCGAAGGGAATATCATGTTTGGAAAGTTGGGACTGGAAATCAGCTATACCCAATGGTCTTTGGGGGTTAATTATTTTAAGCCCATTTCACAACAATTGATGGGAGGCAATTTGGTAGCGAACGAACGTTTTTCTGTACAATTAAATTTTTCTTTGTAAGATTGCACGTTAATTCACTTAAAGTTTTATTATGAAAGCGCGACTTATACTTTTTGTTCAAATATTATTAGGTACATTTTGTTTGTTTTTTGGGTTGAATAAGTTTTTTCATTTTATGACATTTCCTCCGATAGCAGGAGATGGAGGTACTTTGATGAAGATTTATATTTCGTCAGGCTTCATGTATTTAATTGCCGCTTTAGAAATATCAGGTGGTATCATGCTGATTTTAGATAAATTTAAAGGTATTGCCGTAGTTGTTTTAACCGCAATTTTGTTTAATGCATTATTATTTCATTTGTTGTTTGACCGACAAAATTTTATGGGAGCTCTTGTTGGTTTGGCAATGGCTGTGCTTTTGATTTTAATGGATAAAGGCAAGTTTAATGTGTTTTTTAAGTAGATTATAAAAGTCGATGTGTTTGTCGTTAAAATGATAACAATTCCGTAACACAAATAAAGCGGATAAAGATGATTTTTGAATAAAATATCAATAAATGGATCAGATTTATATTTTAATGTTAGTTGCCCTTAGCGTTTTGGCTATTACAGACTTAATGGTAGGAGTTTCCAACGATGCCGTAAATTTCTTAAACTCGTCAATCGGTTCTAAAGCTTTTCCTTTCAAAACCATAATGATTGTTGCAAGTGTGGGGATTGCTATAGGTGCTTTATTCTCTAGTGGCATGATGGAGATTGCTCGTAATGGCATATTTACACCGAGCATGTTTACATTTAATGATGTGATGATTATTTTTTTAGCGGTTATGATTACAGACGTACTGCTTTTAGATATATTTAACTCATTAGGATTACCTACTTCAACAACTGTTTCGATTATATTTTCTTTATTAGGAGCATCGGTTTTATTAGCTGTTTTTAAGATTTTAACTAAAGATGGAGATTTAAGCGCATTAGATCAATATATCAACACCAAAAAAGCTTCTGAGATTGTTTATAGTATTCTGTTATCGGTCGTTTTATCTTTTTCTTTGGGATCGTTGATACAATACCTTTCGAGATTGGTTTTTACGTTTCATACCGAAAAAAGATATAAATACGTCGGAGCGATATTTGGAGGGATAGCCATGACGGCAATAACCTTTTTCATTTTAATAAAAGGCTTAAAAAGTGTAACCTTTATATCTAGTGAAGCAAAAGATTGGATCAATCACCATCAATTAATGATAATAGGGTATAATTTTTTGATTTGGGTGGTTGTATGTCAACTTTTAATGAGTGTATTAAAAGTCAATTTATTTAAGTTTATCATTTTAGTAGGAACATTTGCATTGGCTTTAGCTTTTGCAGGAAATGACCTAGTTAATTTTATAGGTGTACCCATAGCGGCGTATCAAGCCTATGAAATATTTAGTAGTAGTGGTCAATCAGGCGCTACTTTTTTGATGGGCGATCTTGAAAAAGGAGAATTAGTCGCTCCATTTTATTTTTTAGCATTAGCGGGTATAATTATGGTTATTACCCTATGGACATCCAAAAAAGCACGATCAGTTATAGAAACAGAAATGAGTTTATCCCGTCAGGGAGATGGCACAGAAAAATACGATGCAAATATCCTTTCAAGAGGTGTAGTCAGAGGAGCTGTTTTAGTAGGCATGGGATTAAATTACATCATACCCAAAGCACTACAAGAAAAAATAGATCAACAGTTTTTGAAACCAAAATTAAAAGGGAATCCTGACGATCAACCTGCTTTTGATATGGTTCGGGCGTCTGTTAATTTAATTGTAGCCAGTATTTTGATTTCGATAGGTACATCGATGAAATTACCACTATCAACAACCTATGTCACTTTTATGGTTGCTATGGGATCATCTTTTGCAGATCGCGCTTGGGATAGAGAAAGTGCAGTGTATCGGATCGCAGGTGTATTTAATGTAATCGGTGGGTGGTTCATAACTGCGATGGCGGCATTTCTATTTTCTGGAGTAGTAGCGCTATTATTAAGTTATGGAGAAGTATATGCATTTGTTGGTTTGATGATAGTAGTCGCTTTATTTTTTTACAGAAGTAATCAAGCGCACAATAAAAAAACCAAACAAAAAGAAGCCGCATTAAAGTTAAGAAAAACAGATATTGTTAGTATTAAAGAAATTAGTAACGAAAGTTCGAATCAAATATCCGAAGTGTTAAAGCAAACACAAATGTTGTACTCTGATGTCGTAACCAACTTAGGGGTACAGGATTTATCAAGGTTAAAGCAAAATAAAAAAGCGGTTAAACAATTAGATAAAAATATTGATACCTTAAAAACGAATGTGTATTATTTTATTAAAAACTTAGACGAGTCGTCTTTAGAAGTTAGTAAATTTTACGTTTTGATTTTAAGACATTTACAAGATATGTCGCAATCGTTAAATTTTATTACACAACAAAGTTATTCGCATATCAATAACAATCACAAACAATTACGATTTAACCAAATCAGAGATTTAAAATCAATTGACAAAGAAATAAAAGAATATTTAGATAAAATTGTTATTACTTTTGAAACCAAAAAATTTGATCAAATCGACGAAATTTTAAAAGACAAAGCACGGATTTTAGCCAATCTTACAGTTTTAATCGATAAGCAAATTGTTCGTATTCGTACCACAGAAACAAGTCCTAAAAACAGCAAATTATATTTTGGGTTGTTGTTAGAGACTAATGACTTAATCAAATCTACCAATGATTTAATGGAGTTGTTTAAAGAGTTTCAAGGCAAGATTAAGCATAAGATGTAGTGCTTAAAGTGATCGGTTATATAATTAGAAACGGTTTCACTCCAACTCAAACTCTAAAATACCTTTTTCTAATCCATTTAGGATTATACTCAACTTTTGTGTGCCCAAGTAAAATTTTCGGGTGGTGATGATTCTAAAACTTTGTTTGCGATTGATAAATACGGATGCAGTCGCAGGGATTTCTTTTTCTGTGATTTTAAATACTTTTTTGGAGTAAGAGCCATTTTGTCTTAAATAATAAATCGCATACTCTAAGCGCGCAAATTGCGGTTGTGTATCGTGATTTGCTAACAAAAAAGAAAATTCTAATTCGTTTCCGATTTGGACTGTAGCTGTATTTATATTAAAATCAGAAATCGTAATGTCATCGGATTGATTTAAGTTGTAAAAAGCAATGATTTCGGGATGACCTTGTTTTAACAACGTACGTGTGCCGTGTTTGATAATCCAGTCCGTATTTTTAGATTTTCCTTTCCATTTTTTGATGAGTTGTAATACGATAGTAGGATTGTCTTTTGTAATGTCGTTTAGGTTGTTGGCAACACTTTTACGAACGTACTCAGATGAATCATCGTTTAGATTTTCTAAAATAGGTAGGATTGCGTTGGGTTTTTTCTTAAAGTCAGGTAAAGCCATTGCCCACGGCAATCGCGGACGACAACCTTCGGATGCTAATCTACGGACGTGGTGATTATTATGCTTGGACCATTTAGTCATAACAGACATCATACGATCGGGGTAGGTTATAATAAATGGTCGTACGGTAAATTCACAACTAGTTAATTGCGTCACATATTCAATTAACGGGATGGAAATATCAAAATATTCGATGCCATACTGTTCGATATAATCTGCCAAAAACAAATACGTAAAACCATCGCCTTTCGTTGGGTTTTGTAATACAAGTTGGGTTAGTTTTTTAAGAGATACAGCTGCTTGCTCAAAAGTTGCAGGTAAAAAATCAGCTAATACCTTAGTGGTATGACGCATACGATCTTTTAATTCTTTTTGTTCCCAAGTATCGCAAAATATTTTTTTAATAAATAACTCAGTATCTGTTTCTAGGTGTATTTGTTGGATTTCGGAACTTAATTTTTGATAGAACGCGAGGTTGTACACATTTTTAAGTAATTCTGCCATAAGTTATATTATAAAATAGATTCGATTGTTTTTATTGCGGATGCAGCAATAGGATACCCCGGTCCAAAAACGTGTTTTATTTGGTGTTGGATAAGGTAATCATAGTCTTCTTCTGGTATAATCCCGCCAACCACAACAGCAATGTGCGGGCAATTATAGTGGTTTAAAAAAGTAATGATTTGAGGCACTAAGGTTTTGTGCCCCCCAGCTAAAGAGGAAACACCAATACAATCCACCTTGTGCTCTACCGCCATTTTAGCACATTCATTTGGAGTTAAAAATAAAGGAGAAGGAATCACTTCAAATCCCATATCTGCGTAGCTGGATGCTACAATTTTAGCCCCACGATCGTGACCGTCTTGCCCAATTTTAGCTAATAATATTTTAGGTGATCGGTTGTGTTTGGCGTAAAACTCAGCTACTTTTTCTTTAGCTTGTAGGTAAGATGTATCTGTTTTCATTTCAGATTCGTAAATACCTTCGGATAAAGTGAGGCTTTTTTGATGTCTGCCAAAAACTGTTTCTAAAGCCAAACTGATTTCGCCCAAAGTAGCGCGTTTGCGTGCGGCGTGTACAACAACTTTTAGTAAGTTCTCCGAATTGTTTTTAGCCGCTTGTGTGATTTCTGCCAAAGCACTTTCGACCTCTTGTGTGTTGCGGTTTGCTTTGAGTTGGTTGAGTTTTATAATTTGTTCGTCACGAACTTTTTCAGTGTCAATTTCGCGGTGATTGATATTCCGTTTTGGTGCCGAAACAGCGTGGTTTAAACCTATAATTAAATCTTTTTTAGATTCGATTCGGGCTTGTTTACGCAGGGCTGATTTTTCAATTTCAGCGATAGGTATTCCTTTTTCAATTGCCAGTGTCATACCACCGAGAGTTTCTATTTCATCAATGATTGCGGTCGCTTTTACACACAAATCGTGTGTGAGTTGTTCCATATGTATACTTCCTGCCCACGGGTCAACGGGTTGGGTTAATTGCATCTCATTTTGCATACACAATTGGGTGTTACGCGCAATTTTAGCCGCGTGTTCACTCGGTAATGCGATAGCTTCATCAAAAGAGTTGGTGTGTAAGGATTGGGTGCCTCCAAATACAGCGGATAATCCTTCAATTGTGGTTCGGGTGATGTTATTATATGGTAATTGTTCCGTAAGGCTCCATCCGCTGGTTTGACAGTGCGCACGCAGCAGTAATGATTCTTCTTTTTTAGGATTAAATGCACTGACGTATTTAGCCCATAAAGTACGTGCCGCACGAAGTTTTGCAATTTCTTTAAAATGATCGCGACCAATTCCCCAAAAGAAAGAAAAACGTGGCGCAAAAAAATCAATATCAATGTTTTTAGACAATCCTGTTCGGATGTATTCCAATCCATTGGCAAGGGTGTAGGCCAACTCTTGTTCGATAGTAGCGCCCGCTTCTTGCATGTGATAACCCGATATACTGATCGGATTAAACTTGGGCATAAACTTACTGGTATATTCAAAAATATCACCCACAATTCGCATGGATGGAGCAGGAGGGTAGATATAGGTATTCCGAACCATAAATTCTTTCAGAATATCGTTTTGGAGTGTACCTGCTAATAAATTTTGATTGACACCTTGCTCTTCTGCAGCAACAATGTAAAAAGCCAAAATCGGGAGTACCGCACCGTTTATCGTCATGGATACAGAAATTTTATCCAACGGAATATCTTGAAATAAAATTTTCATATCCTCGACCGAATCAATGGCAACACCTGTTTTTCCGACATCACCGATAACCCTGTCGTGATCGCTATCGTAACCGCGATGTGTAGCCAAGTCAAAAGCTAATGATAATCCCGTTTGTCCTTTGGCTAAATTTTGTTGGTAAAAATAATTGCTTTCTTCCGCAGAGGAAAAACCGGCATATTGTCGAATTGTCCACGGTTTGGTGAGGTACATCGTAGTATGACCTCCACGAGTAAAGGGTGGGAATCCTGCTCCAAACTCCATATGTGGAAAAGGAACGGATTGTTCTTTATCTCTAAGTTGGGGCAATTCTAAATGTTGTACATCACGTCTTTTCATAGTTTAAGGATATTTATATTCGTGCATGTAATCGGATTGAAAGGATATGTATAGGTCCTTTTCTGTCTTTATTGTAGCCCGGATTAACCAAAGATTGGTAGGCACCGGTTACAAATAAATTTTTAACTAAATCAAGTGAATAATAAAATTCGGTTAAATGTTCCCAGCTGTAATTTAGATTTCCATCTCCGAGCATAAAACCTTTTCCGCCTGCTTTTAGATATTCTTGATGAGGTTTAGAGATACCCGATGTCACATAAGCCAAACCCATCGTATCGTGATCTCTTTTCCAACGTTTTCCTGTTAGTGAAAGCCCGGTACTGATGCTGCGATCAATTTCGGTAAATACCCAAGTTTCGTTGGTTCCGTCGTTCCAGCTTGCTCTAAAAAAACAACCCAAATCAGACGTGATGTTTTGCTCGCCATTGATGCCAAAGCCATATTTTGTTCTTCCGTATTTTCGGGTATCCTCAATAACAGGATTGATCGGACTGAATGCAACACTTTGCCTGTAATTACCCATATTAGCTGTGGTGAAAAAACTTAAAAATCGAATAGCACCTTCTTGATTGTTTATTTTATGGCGGTGTGTATATTCTAACGTGTGCGAATATGCTTTTGTGGCGTCCCAATTTATTGCATTTCCATTAGCTGTTAAAGGGACAAGCGAAAACGCATAATGCAGTTCGTGTTTTGGAGTGACAAATTCGATGATACTACTGGGGATATAACCTCTGGTATTTGCAGGATAATCCCAAGCACCATTATCCATCAATGCCCAACTCATAAATTGAGTTCGGGGATCGTGGCTGAATTTATTGTCGTCAAAAAAGTCTGCAACACCAACTTTACCGATTGTTGCTGAAATATATTTTAAAGGAAGGTGACCGCCTAATTGATTAAAATCGCTGGATTGGTAACTGGTTTGATCGGTTAGCGCAAAAATCTGTTTATAAAAAAGACGGGCAAGATATATTTTTGGAGAAGGATCACCTACCCTAAATGTTTCGCCATTGGTAGCTGCACCAACCCCTAAAGCCTCACTAAGACCAGAGCCTCCTGCTATTTCTGGATTAAGAAATAAACTGGCGCCTTTCCAAAGTTTAGCACCCAAAAACAAGGTAGAGGTGATGGATGTTTGACTTTCGCTAATCGTTTTTAAACTGTTATCACCAGAATAAGCAGCCTTAAAAGCAGGTTTGTATTGATTGATAACGGTGGTTTGCCCGTGTATTGAAAAGGAATCATTTTTTAATGAATCAATTTCTTGCGCATTAATTAAATGCCCAAAAAAAAGAAGGCTACTTACGGATATGTTTTTTAGGTTTGTTATCATAAAAAAGAATTTTTCATATTTGAAAGAGATGGTTTTACAGAATTTTTTTTAGAGGATAACAAATTACATCCTAAAAATATAAATTATATTTGGCTTTAACTCTTAAATGCTTGTCTATTATGACTTTTTAAGTTTTATTTAAGGTCGTTAACTTCTTTTATAAATCATACATAATGATAAATTGTCGCGGAAAATTAATAGCGTTATCTACCCCGAAAGTAATGGGGATATTAAATGTTACACCAGATTCATTTTATGATGGAGGCGCCTATCGTACAGAAATTGATTTTTTAAAACAAACCGAAAAAATGTTGCACGATGGGACAACGTTTATAGATATTGGAGGCGCTTCTTCCAAACCCAATGCTCCGAAAGTAACAGTTGACGAAGAGATCAACCGAACAATACCCGTTATCGAAGCCATTATTCGCGAATTTCCAGAAACAGTACTTTCCATAGATACCTATAACAGCCAAGTGGCGCGATTAGCGGTTGAGTCGGGTGCGAGTATCGTGAATGACATCAGTGCAGGACAGTTGGATCCTCAGATGTTAGCCGTTGTAGCGAAACTTCAAGTGCCTTATGTTATGATGCACATGCAGGGCAACCCACAAACGATGTCAGCCCACACCACGTATCAAGATCTTACCAAAGAGATGCTGTTTTATTTTTCAGAAAAAATAGCTCAAGCCCGTAGTTTAGGGATTAATGATCTGATTGTAGATCTTGGTTTTGGATTTGCGAAAACAACAGATCAAAATTTTGAAATTTTAAAACAGATTCAAGTTTTTGAAACCGTATTGGGATTGCCAATTTTGGTAGGCGTATCGCGTAAATCAATGATATACAAAACACTAAATATTGATCCACAGCAGGCACTCAACGGCACAACAGCATTGCATATGGTCGCTTTACAACAAGGCGCAAAGCTATTGCGGGTGCACGATGTTAAAGAAGCGGTCGAATGTGTGACCTTATTTTCTAAATTATAAAAAATGAAAACAATACAATTATCAGCGCTTCTCGTATTAATTTTAATCAGTTTTACAGCTTGTAATTTTGACGAAAAAATAATGTTGCCACAAGTAGCAACATCCGAAGTGATAGAAATGGCGGATCATTCGCCGATTTATTTTTTTTATCGCGAATCAGATAAGGATACTTTAGTTGAGATTAACAAAAACAATGTGATATCAACCACCAATTGGATTTTTAATATCGACAAACGATTGCCATTAAAAACGGTTGTACCTGAGTTGAGTACTTTTTTTAAGAAAAAAAGAGGCGCAAGTGCTCATAAAAATGAAGAGTCAGCGATGTATTTTTCGTATTCAGATAGTGTGCACCAAAATTTGGCTTTTTTACCTATTGCAAATACAGCGTACGCAGAAAAGATCTACCATTCAAAAACATATATCAAGCAGTATCCTGATTTTCATACGCCTTATTATAATGTGTCGATTAGCTTTTTAAAAAATGGTTTGGTTAATGTGGATGGTAATTTAATCAAGACGACTGAATTACAAGATTTTGTAGCTGATTTTATTCTTTTTTCGAGCGAGTCAAAACCGATTTTACTATACCTTAATTTTGATCAAGATTTGACCTTTGACGAATATGTTAAATATAAATTTCTGACAAAAAAGATGCTTTCGGATAAAATACAAATAAGTCCAACAGAATTTATTTACGACAAAAAGCAAGTTTTAACTAAATGTGATTGTAAATTATAACCTACCTTAATTAGGCAGTTGCGGGTATGGATTTAAGGCGAAAATCCGGGCGATTGGGGGTATAAGGTTTTAATCTTAAAAATGTGTCTACCCTAGGAAATAGTAATAAGAAGGAAATTAAAGGAAAACCAAAAACTGTGTATGAAGAAACTCCTAAAAATTAAAATAAACACTTTAGCATTTTTAGTGTTGCTGTGTTTTGGGTGCGTTAGCAAAGAAGAAGCTATTCGATTGAAATATATAGAACTTGAAGCTATTAATGATTCGTTTAAAATAAAGATGAGTTATAGGGATAGTCTGCTATTTAATTATACAACTAAAGAATTATTAAAAGTAGGATATGATTCATTTGATTATGATTCGAAAGTAATTAAGCGAGGATTTATAGTTAATAATTATACTGATAATATTTTTTACAGCCCTGATAAACTTAAATGTGTTTCTTTTGAAATATTAGAAACACCTACAGCTTCACAAGAAAATAAATTAAGTATACCTAAAGATGCAAAAAAAAATTTATATAGTGCTATTGCAATGATTGGCTATAGAAAAGACACACTAAGTATATGGAAAATATATCCTTTAGGTATTTATCAGCCCAACGGTTATACAAGTTATAAAGAAGTGAGAGCAATGATGCAAAAAGAATATTTTCAAGAATTAAAAGGAGATTACTATAAGTGTAATTTAACAGACCCTTGTTTTTGGACAGAAGAAAATGTGATATGGAAAAAAGGTAATACAATACCAGAGTATTATGATTTTCAAGTTCGAACAAATAAATATTATTATGAAAGAGATAAACATGATTATGATTTAGATTTTTTTTTAAATCAGTTGCCTAAAATTAATTACCCAGATAAAATCTTGAATTTATATAAAGAAGAAAAAAACCGATAGCTCAGATTTACCTTCATCCCGTTGATGTGATTTACGTTATGTGGTTAACAGCAAGATGCTGGTGCCAGCATCGGGGCAAATTGCCAATGAAGAAATGACACTATTCTATAACCGCGATTAACCTCAATTAGGCTGTACCATAGAAAATTGCGAATCGTATAGGTTTTTATAAAAACCAGATTCGTCTTTTAATAGTTCGGTGTGTGTGCCTTGTTCGCGAACGGTACCTTTATCTAAAACGATAATTCGATCGGCATTTTCGATAGTGGCTAGGCGGTGTGCGATGATGATTGAAGTACGTCCTTGGGTGATGGTTTGAGTTGCTTTTTGGATCAATTCTTCGGAGTAACTATCGATAGAAGAAGTGGCTTCATCCAAAATTAAAATACTTGGATTTGAAACATAAGCTCTTAAAAAAGCAATGAGTTGCCGTTGCCCTGAGGATAACATTACGCCCCGTTCTTTCACGTTATAATGGTATCCGTTTGGTAAACTTTCGATAAAATCATGTACGCCGATTTCTTTGGCAGCTTTAATAACGTCATCTAAATGGATGTTTTCGTTATATAAGGTGATGTTATTATAAATAGAATCTGAAAACAAAAAAACATCTTGTAGCACAACTCCTATTTGTGTGCGTAAGGTGTTGATTTTGTAATCTTTAATATTGGTGCCGTCGATGCAAATAGTACCGTTGTTGATTTCGTAAAAACGACTTAATAGATTGATTAGTGTTGATTTTCCAGCGCCTGTTGATCCTACGATGGCAATAGTTTCTCCTGGATTTACATCGAGATTTAATCCTTTAAGGACGAGTTCATCAGGGATATACCCAAAATGTACATTTTTAAAATTTATTTTTCCTTTGAAAGCCACGTTGTCAATCGTGCCAACATCTTCGATGTTACTGGATGTATCCATTACTTCAAAAACCCGCTTAGCGGCAATCATTCCCATTTGTAACACATTAAACTTATCGGCAATTTGTCGTAAGGGATTGAATAACATGCTGATCATCATGATATAAGCAAATAAATCTCCAAATGAAGTTAGGTTTTCGCCGTTAATAATTGTAATCCCACCGTACCAAACAATTGTACCTAAGGTGATGGAGGATACAATATCTGCAACGGGGAAAAATATGGAGTTGTACCAAACGGTTTTAATCCAAGCGTCTTGATGTTTTTTATTGATATTTTTAAATTTTTCAAATTCTTCTTCTTCTCTCGAAAATAATTGTACGATTTTCATACCCGAAATATTCTCTTGGATAAAAGTGTTGATGGTAGCGATATGAGTACGAACTTCTTCAAAAGCTCCTTTCATTTTGATTTGAAAAATTCGCGTTGCATACAAAAGTATTGGCATAGCTAATAAAACAATAAAAGAGAGTTTCCAGTTCATGTAAAACATAATACAGATGATCACAATCATTTTGAGTAAATCACTTACGATCATGAATAATCCTTGACTAAAGATACTGGCGATAGACTCGGTATCAGATACGGTACGTGTGACTAACTTTCCGACAGGTGCGTTATCAAAATATTTCATTTTGAAACTTAAGATGTGTGTGAAAAGTTTATTTCGGATGTCTTTTATGATGTCTTGCCCTAGCCAGTTCGCCCAATAGACGAAAAAATACTGGGATACAACTTCTAATAACAAAAGAATTCCCATTAATACGATATAAACTAACAAGCCATTGGTGTCTTTCAGTTGGATATAATCATCAACGGTGCGTTTTAATAAGTAAGGGCGCAAAGCGGCAAATACAGAAAGCGATATTGCCCAGAGTATTACAGCATTAAAACGCCATTGGTAAGGTTTGGCGTATTGTGTGATGCGAGAAAATAAACCGGAGTCAAAAGCCTTCATGCAAAAATATTTTAGAGACAAATATACGGGTATTTAATTTGAACTAAATATAATCCGTGTGCAGGAACTGAAAATCCTGCTTGGCTTCGGTCTTTACTTTTGATAATATTTTCGAGGTCATTGATTTCCAATTTATGCAATCCAATATTTATTAACGTACCTACAATTGCGCGAACCATGTTTCTTAAAAAACGATCTGCGGTTATTGTAAAGATTAAGCAGTTGTTTTCCTGTTGCCAAAATGCTTCGTCAATGCGGCAATTGAATGTATTAACATCGGTGTTTGATTTTGAAAAACACTCAAAATCGGTATACTTTGATAATACCTTTGCAGCTTGATTCATCAACTCAAGATCAAGAGGCTGTCGGTACATCCAACTCAGATGTTCTGAAAAAACATCTTTTTGTGTGTGGATATAATATTTATAAGTACGACTTGTGGCATCAAATCGAACATGAGCTGTATCGTGTACGGGGAGTATCTGATCTACAGCAATGTCCTGTGGTAATATAGCATTTAGTTTATAGACGGTTGTATCAAAATCAAAGGAAGTTGTAAAATCAAAATGGGCGTACATTTGTTTGGCATGTACGCCCGTATCTGTTCTTCCTGCACCTGTTAATTTAATAGGTGATTTTAATAGGGTATGAAGTGATTTTTCTAAAACTTCTTGAACCGATGTAGCGTTGGGCTGAATTTGCCATCCATGATATCGAGTTCCGTTGTAAGAAAATTGAATAAAGTACCGCACGTTGTTGTTTATGTCGTGCAAATATCCTGATTATTTACCAAACGCCAAACGTAATCCGATATTAACATCGACTTGTTTTCCGCTTGCCAATCCAGTAAATAAAGATCGAGATCCAATATAAAAGCCACCAACTCTAAAACCAAGACCACCTGTTAATCCTGATAATTCGTAAGAAGCCCATGTAGAATATACATCAAAATATTTAGTAGCATATCGTGGTGTTAAAGCATATACGTTTTGTATAGGAATCACATAATCGACAGCGGGATCTTTAAATTTTTGTTGCACAAATGCCGATACATGAAATCGGGGTACAATTTTATAATCAACATTTAAAACAAAAGAAGTAGGTAAACTTACTTTTCGGGAAGTCGCTTTTGATTTTTGAGTGGCTACACCTTGTAAAATTAATTCTTCTTGTACATCGGTTAAATTGTCGCTATTGTCACCTAATTTATCAAAATCTAATTTGTTTGTTTGTGTGTTAAGGTTGTACGAATTAAAAGATTCTGTGCCGTCTTCGGATTTGTAAGTCATGCTACCAATGTTTTTAAAAGCAACTCCAACGTTTAGTTTATGAAATTCGGTAGAGTCTTTTAATTGATAATTAAAACCGATATCTGTTCCGAAACCATTCATCCCACCAAATATTTTTGGCGAATTTTCTCCAGTGTAATCTATATTTAAATTCGTATTTGTAATACCTGATAAAGCAACGGTTTCATTTGCGCTGTTGTATTCGGCAGTTCCTGTGAATTGATCGATTGACATATTAATATAAGTAGCAGGAAATAATAATTTAAGTGCCAAACCACCATTAAATTTATGACCTTCATTTTCAAACAATGTACGCGACACACTAAAATTCATTTCACTCCATGAAGCTACTGATATCCGCGAATTTCCGTTGGTTTTAACCGTACCAGATAATATAGCAGCATTTCCGTTACTTGATTTTAAGTTAAAATCACCTGTTTGGTAACTGGTATCAAATAAAGCACCTCTTACGTGACTTTGTGTACTAAATCCAACACCCCATTTGTTAAATTTCATTGCAAAAGAAGGGTATCTTACCGAAGCGCCAAATCGTGCGTTAGTGGTGTGATCGCCTTTAAATAAATCAAGAATCAATTGGGTGTTGTTATCAGAACTAAAATCATTAATCTTCATTCGGTCGTTAGCAAAATTTGCACTAACGGCAAACAAACCGACTTCGTATTTGTGATACATATTACTTAATTCGGAAGGATTGATATCCGCAGCGATACTGCCTCCTCGAGGCGAGGATGCCATACCTAAAAATTCATCTTGGGAGTACGTTACTGTTATAGTAAAAAGGCTAAATAGTAAAATAATATTATTTTTCATAGTAGGTATTTTAAGTTAGGTTTGTTTCAAATATAAATAAATTAACATTTATTTTAGAAATATTTTCCCTGTTTTTTGCAATAAAAACACAATTACCTTAATTCCGCACCAAGTTCTTTGATGTATTTTTTTGTTAATGTATCCATTATTTTGTCGATTTGGTCGTCTTCCAATGTTTTGGTGTTGTTTTGAATGATAAAACTTACGGCATATGATTTTTTACCTTCAGGTAAATTGTTTCCTTCGTAAACATCAAATAAATCGACTGATTTTAGCAGTGATTTTTCGGCTTTAAAGGCGAGTTCTTGTATTGTATCAAATTGTACAGTTTTATCTAATAATAAAGATAAATCGCGTTTTACTTCAGGAAATTTTGGAATATCTGTAAACTTTACTTTAAGATTGATGAGGTTTAAGATTAAATCCCAGTTAAAATCAGCATAAAAAACATCTTGTTTGATGCCGAAATATTTTAAAATAGAACTTTTAATACTTCCCAATGATACTAATGTGTCGCCTTTATAATTAATATCTAAGCCCTCATCAAAGATGGCTTTTGATGTTGTGGTTAATGTGTCATATGTAATACCAAGTTTGTTTAAAACGGTATTTACATGTGATTTTAAGCTGAAAAAGTTTGTTTTTTCGGCAGTGTAATTCCAACTTTTTTTCGATTGATCGCCTGTTACAGCTAGGGTTAGGTGTTTTTTCTCGATTCGATTTTCATTGATGAAGTGGTAACTCCTCCCGAATTCAAAAAACTTAATATCGTTACGTTTTCTGTTGTTATTAAAAGCAATAGATTCTAAACAACCAAACAGTAGCGACTGTCTGAGTTGTGCTAAATCACCGCTTAATGGGTTTAATAATGAGACGCCTTCGTTATCTTTAAAATCAGTAGCGACTTTATGGTGTGATGGATTGGTTAATGAATTTGCCATCATTTCATAAAATCCCTGAGCCACCAATTGTTCTGAAATAATATTTTGCACACGATAATCTTCCTTTCGTGAAGCTCGAAACATGGTGGCGTTTACTTTTTTAGAAAACGTTACATTATTATAGCCGTAAACACGTAAAATTTCTTCGATTACATCGATTTCTCGCTCCACATCTACACGATATGTTGGTACTAAAATACCTAATCCTGTATCGTTTAAAGATTTGATTTTGATATCAAGTGAAGATAAAATATTTATGATTGTTTCTTTTTCAATTTCTTCACCGATAATTCGATTTAATTTTTTAAAATTTAAAAGTATAGATCGCGGTTCGGGTTTGTTTACACATACTTCTTCGATTGTAGAAGAAATATGTCCTCCCGCGTATTGTTTGATCAGTAAAGCGGCTCTTTTTAAAGCGAATTCAACAAGTTCAGGATCTACACCTCGTTCAAATCGATACGATGCGTCGGAACTAATACCGTGTCTTTTTGCTGTTTTCCGAATTGAAATGGGATTAAAATACGCGCTTTCGAGCACAATATTTTTTGTTTCTTCGGTTACACCAGAATCCATTCCTCCCATAACTCCAGCTATGCATAAAGGAGTGTTTTTAGCACAAATAACTAAATCTTCTTCATGTAAAGTACGTTCGATACCATCTAAAGTGGTTAATTTAGTACCTGTAGGTAATGTTTTTACGTCAATCTGATGATCCGTAAATGCATCGGCGTCAAAAGCGTGTAACGGTTGTCCCATCTCGTGCATGACATAATTAGTAATGTCAACGATGTTGTTTTTTGGATTGATACCGATTGATTTTAATCGATTTTGTAGCCAAATAGGGGATTCTTTTACTTTTACATCATTAATAGCGACACAATAATATTGAGAAACTAATTTTGTATCGGCTACTTTTAGTTTTAATTGAACAGATTTTTGATACATCCTGTAATCACTCACAGAAGGCGTGATAATCTCCACATTCTTTTGTTGTTGTAGTAAACCTGCTCGTAAATCCCGAGCAACACCAAAATGACTCATGGCATCGGCACGGTTGGGAGTTAATCCAATCTCGAAAACCACATCACTTTCTACTTCATAAATATCAGATAACAAACTACCTGGTTCTAATTTTTTATCTAAGAGTAAAAGTCCGCTGTTATCACCTGCTAAGCCTAATTCGCCAGGACCGCATAGCATACCAAAACTTTCTTCGCCTCGGATTTTTCCTTTTTTAATTTCAAAAGTACCATCTGGCGCATAAATAATAGTGCCTATGGTTGCTACGGGCACTTTTAAACCTACAGCCACATTAGAAGCTCCGCAAACGATTTGTATAGGAGCTGCTTCGCCGATATCAACGGTGGTTACTTTTAATCGATCTGCGTTGGGGTGCTTTTCACAGGTTAAAACTTTTCCCACAACTACACCTTTTAAACCACCTTGTACGGATTCGAAAGGTTCGATACCCTCGACTTCTAAACCTAAGTCGGTTAGGATTGTGCTTACTTCTTCAGCAGGAAGATCGATTTCTAAAAATTGTTTAATCCAGTTATATGAAATTTTCATGGTGTAAAATGTTGAATCGAATTTTAATAAAATAAATCAGAAGACAAATAACGGTCTCCTCGGTCACAAATAATAACTACAACAACGCCTTCGGTTAGGGTTTCGATCAGTTTTAGTGCCGTATGTACTGCACCGCCACTGCTCATTCCTGCAAATATACCTTCTTCTTTGGTAAGTCGTTTGGTCATAATACGGGCTTCTTCTTCCGAAACTTCAATAACTTGATCTACTTTTGAGGCATCAAATATTTTAGGTAAATATTCTACTGGCCATTTGCGAATGCCTGGTATTTTTGATCCGTCGGTTGGTTGTGCGCCAACGATTTGGATGTTTTTATTTTGTTCTTTTAAAAATGTCGAAGTTCCCATAATCGTACCCGTTGTACCCATCGCTGATACAAAGTGAGTTACGCTGTGATTGGTGTCTCTCCAAATTTCGGGACCTGTGGTTTTATAATGTGCTTTCCAGTTGTCATCATTAGCAAATTGATTGAGCATGATATAACCGTCATTTAGTACTTTGGCATCCGCATAATCTCGAGAACCCTCAATTCCTTTTTCGGCATCCGTTAATGTAACAGTCGCGCCAAAAGCGCGCATGGTTTGTACACGTTCGATAGTTGAGTTTTCGGGCATTACCAATTCCATTTCTAATCCAAACAAGCTTGCCATCATGGCTAAAGCTATACCTGTGTTGCCACTAGTAGCTTCAATTAATTTATCGGTTTTAGAAATTTCACCTCGATCTAAAGCACTTTTAATCATGTTATATGCTGCGCGATCTTTAACACTTCCGCCCGGATTATTACCCTCTAACTTAAAATATAACGAGACATTTTTATGGGAGTTGATCGCTCTCGAAAGTACTAAAGGTGTATTTCCGATTTGATCCAATAAGGTTTGTTTCATGATTGTGTTCTGATTTTTATTTCGGAGGTATGCGTAACGATTGAGTTGGCAGGTACGGAATTAGTTAACCAAACGTTACCACCAATGATGGAATTTTCGCCGATAATGGTTTCGCCACCTAAAATAGTAGCATTGGCGTATATGGTTACGTTACTTTTAACGGTTGGATGTCGTTTGGTGTTTTGTAAAGATTTTGCTACGTGCAAAGCACCCAAAGTAACTCCTTGATAAATACGTACGTTATCTTCAATTATTGCGGTTTCGCCAATTACAGTACCTGTGGCGTGATCGATAAAAAATGATTTTCCGATGGTAGCACCCGGATTGATGTCGGTGCCCGATAATCGATGTGCAAATTCAGACATTAATCGGGGTAAGGTTGGTACTTGTAATTTGTATAATGGATTACTTAATCGGTAAACCATGATAGCCAAAAAACCAGGGTACGCCACATAAACCTCCTCAATAGTAGTAGACGCAGGGTCGTTATCCACAAATGCTTTTGCGTCTAGATTTATTTTTTGAATTAATTCGGGCAATTGCTCGCCGTATTTGCACCAAATGGTTTCTGCGTTTAAACTATTTTTAGAGGCCATGTCCACAATAGTCTTAAAGTCATTTTCGATTTTCGGTAAATTACTTACCAAATCAGTGCCTTTATCAAACAAGGTTTTGATGAAAAATTTCAGAAAATCTTCTGTTTTTTCTCGTAACGAATAATTAAGACTTAGCTCGTTTTTGTTCTTATGGAGTAAATCTATTGCGTGTTGATCCATGGTGTATATTTCAAATTATGTTCTTTGTGAAAAGAACGATTTGGCGCGAAAAATTACTATACAGATTCGCCATCCAAAAATATACAATTATTAAGCAGCTTCAAAATAGTAACCCGTTAAAGATTCTTTTTTTCTAATTCGTAACTAATCCCTTTTAACATATTAGTCACAATAATTTTGTGAAAAGGCTTTACAAATAAAAAGTAAACTGGTCCGAGCCAATTATTAAATGAAACGGTTGTTGTGATTGTAATTTCTTTTTTGAGAACATCATTTTTTAAGGGAGCTAAAAATAATGAAACTCTAAAATCCAAGTGCTTGTCGTCTTCGCCTAATAATACTTCGTTTGTAGTTTTTTCAAATATTTTAAAAAGACCGAGTTGTTCTCCTTTTTCGCATTTAAAATTATCGAGTTGGCGTTGCCTATCAGAAACAGTAACAGGTGTTTTTAAACCGATTAAAGAAACCAGTTTGTTTCGTAAAGAAAATAATTTCTCTACCCATTTTGGAGAGCTTGAAAAAAAGGCTTTTCCAAGTGCTGTTGCGGTGATTTTATTTTGTGGATCCGAAACAGTGCTTTTATAACTGTCGATATAATCATGCCTTTTGATGGTATTGTTAAGGATGGAGTTTTGAGGGAGGGATGTGTGTTCGATTATCATTGGGGTGGGTTTGTGTATGTAAGAAGTAACGGTTTTTAAAAGGATTGACTTTTTATTTTGGGAATTAATCCGATGTTTCGTATATAGCTGGGTTTTTTTGTTTCCTTTTTACTCATTTGACTTAGATTTACCTCTTATGCTACATAATAAAATATGGGATAGGCAAATGTAAAAAGATAAATAGCGAATCGCTCGAGATTCGAAATTATAATTTTTTACATTTGAAGTTGAAAAAATAATCTGGAACATACCATGAAAATAATAGCCGTAATACCCGCTCGATACCAATCAACTCGATTACCCGCTAAACTAATGCAAGATTTAGGAGGAAAAACAGTAATCAGGCGAACATACGAGGCGGCTTTGGCAACACAACTGTTTGATGAGGTATTTGTGGTGACCGATTCGCAACTTATTTATGATGAAATTAAAACACACAGCGGTCAAGTGATAATGAGCCAAAAAAACCACGAAAGTGGGAGTGATCGTATTGCGGAAGCTGTTGAAAATATGGATGTAGATTTGGTCATTAACGTACAAGGCGACGAGCCTTTTATCAATAAAGAACCTTTGGCGCAAATAATAACGGCATTTAGGGATGATATTAATAAACAAATAGATTTGGCTTCATTAATGACGCCATTGTTGCAAAAAGAGGAGATCGAAAATCCGAATAATGTAAAAGTAGTTGTAGATCAAAATGATTTTGCGTTATACTTTTCAAGATCGGTAGTGCCACATCCGCGAGCAGTTGATTCGGATTATGTGTACAACAAGCATATAGGCGTGTATGCCTTTCGTAAAGAAGCCTTGTTACAGTTTTATAATTGGTCGGTTTCTCCTTTAGAATTTTCTGAAAAATTAGAACAATTGCGGTATCTCGAAAATGGAAAACGCATAAAAATGATCCGTACCACACATATTGGTATCGGAATCGATACGCAAGAAGATTTGGATAAAGCCCGAAAATTAATCGAACGTAAATAAATACGGCATAATGGTCGTTTAACCACAAGTTAATTTCTACTTTTGCACCATAAAAAATATATAGTATGTTATCAGTTTCAAATTTATCAGTACAGTTTGGTAAACGAATTTTGTTTGATGAAGTCAACGTAACCTTTTCACACGGAAATTGTTATGGTATAATAGGAGCTAACGGAGCCGGAAAATCAACTTTTTTGAAAATACTTTCGGGAGAGATGGATCCAACGTCAGGACATGTGATTTTGGACCCTGGAAAAAGAATGTCCGTATTAAGCCAAGACCATAGTAAATATGATACATACACGGTGTTGGAGGCAGTAATGATGGGCAACAAAGTATTGTATGATATCAAAACCGAAATGGACGCCTTGTATGCGGATTATTCTGACGAAAATGCCGATAAAATCGGTGAGTTGCAAGTACAATTTGAAGAAATGAACGGTTGGAATGCCGAATCCGATGCCGCCTCGATGCTTTCTAACTTAGGGATATCAGCAGATTACCATTATACTTTAATGGCTGATTTGGAAGGGAAATTAAAAGTAAGAGTTTTATTAGCTCAGGCCTTATTCGGAAATCCAGACGTATTGATTATGGATGAGCCTACCAATGATCTGGATTTTGAAACCATTGGCTGGTTAGAGAATTTTTTAGCGAATTATGAAAATACCGTGTTGGTAGTATCTCACGACAGACACTTTTTGGATGCGGTATGTACACACATCTCCGATATTGATTTCGGAAAAGTAAATCATTACTCAGGTAATTATACTTTTTGGTACGAATCCAGTCAATTAGCATCACGTCAGCGCGCACAACAAAACAAAAAAGCGGAAGACAAGAAAAAAGAATTAGAGGAATTTATCCGTCGTTTTAGTGCCAACGTAGCCAAATCAAAACAAGCTACTTCACGTAAAAAAA
>CAYQSQ010000004.1:0-125771 GCA_964420215.1 uncultured Flavobacterium sp.
ACATTTTTTTTGTAAGGGTCTTTTTTTGTTTAAATGTCTTGTATAACAAATACATAAGGATTTAGCAAAAAATAGCCAATTGAGTAGTATTTTCAGTTTCAAATTTAATACATGGTTTCTTTTCTTGGAACGAGTACGCAATAAGACTAGCTACTAAATTGGTAATAAAATTACCAAAACTCCTATGTCTAGAATGTTCGGCTTGTGCTATATTTTTTAGCTGGTCGTTTATAGTTTCAATAACGGAGCGTTTTCTGAGTAATATTTTATCTCTCATAGTCATTACTACATTTTTCATATTGTTTCTAATACCTGTTATTAAATGTATTCCTTGATCAAACAATAGGGTGGTAAGTTCTTTTGATATATACCCTTTATCGCCGCCGTATAAGCTCCCAAATATTTTCTTTAAAAAATTGTTTTCTTTTAAAGGGGTTCTATCATCTACATTAGCCTGAGTTATAATAAAATCTAGGAGTTCTCCTTTATCGTTTACAGCGATATGAAGCTTAAATCCATAAAACCATCCCATAGTGGATTTGCCAATAGTAGCTATTTCTTTAAAGACTTTGTTTTGCTTTATTCGTTTTTTATTACAGGCACGTATGGGTGTAGAATCTATAAATGAAATTCCTGTACACTGACCTAAACAACAGGTTTTCATATAGAGGGTCAAGGGTAGTATATTGGACTGCATAAGCTCTACAAAACGATTGTATGAAACGGTATTAGGAAACTCTTTTTGCAGATATTTTTGAACATATCCCAAATAGAAGTGTTTAAATGTTTTTATCCCGCTTACGTGGAATAAAACAGTAATGGTTACAATTTCGCTTGTGGACATTGTAAATTTACGATTTCTATTCTTTTTTCCTGTAGAGAGTTGTCTTTTTTGCAATGCGGGATCAAAAACAAGGCAAAAATCATCGATAGAACAAAAAATTTCAGCAATTTTATCTTTAGAAATCATCGGCAAAATGTTTAGTTAAATATTTGAATTTCAACTACTTAAATATACTAAATGTTTTGCTTTTTTTATACTAAAAATACACTTTTCTTACGTCGAACTCAGGCTTACAGGGTTGTTGTGTATGTAATCTATCTTTTGTTTTTTAAAAAATTTAATAAAGCAAACAAAATACTCAAAACTCCAATTAAAAACGCAATACCTTTTGTTTCTGGTAAAGAAAGATGGCTCAAAAACCAAATAATAACGCCACAAGCCAATATGGGTACCGTTATTCCCATTGGGATTTTGAAGGGTATTTTTTGATTATTCATCCTTCGTAATTTAATTGCTGCCAATGCTACACCTAAATAAATAAGTAAAATAGCTGCGCTGGATAAAATTGCTAATGTTTTAAATCCTCCAAAAGTGGCTAATAAAAATCCGAGCAAAGCATATAGTATAATGGCAACATAAGGAGTGTTGTATCTTGGATGAATTCGAGCGATCAACTGGGGTACGATAACGTTGTCTTTTGCTGCTCCGTAAAGTACACGAGGCATGCTTAAAACTTCGCCACTTACATTTCCAAACATAGAAATTGCTGCTCCGATTGTAATTAATGTCATTCCTATAGGTCCAAAAATAATCGCAGCTGTTTGTGCCAATGGATTTTCTTTAAATAACACTAAATCAGCGCCTAAAATACCTTGTGCAACAAATTGTAAACCGATGTATAATACTAACACTGATGTGATACTAATGAATATCGCTTTAGGAATCGTTTTTTGTGGTTGAGAAACTTCGCCTCCGATAGTTAATCCTGTTTCTGCACCTTGAAAGGCAAAAAATAAGATTAAAGAAACCTCTCCAATAGCTTCAAAAGAAGGTGTTTTTTCCCAAAGTAAGTTTATAGAAGTAACTTCTGACCAACCAAAAATAACAAGAAGTATCAACGGAATTAATTTTGCAATTGTAGTAATTTTAACCAATTTAACCCCTTGGTTTACTCCAAAAACATTTAAGCCAGCTAATCCTCCAAAAAGGATTAAAAAGAATAATGCCTGAATAACTGCCTGAGAAAATAAAGGATAAACACCTACTAATATTGTAATTAACGCATTGGCAACTGCTGCATCAGCTGCAATACAAGAACAAACAAATAAGTTGGCGGTTAAAAATCCGAAATAGCGACCAAAAGCAACTTCAACGTAAGCATATGCGCCACCAGAATGCGTAATTTGACTGCCTACTTCTGCAAAGCACAACATCACTAAAGCAACCAATAACCCACAAAATAAATACGCAGTAATACTTGCTGCACCTAATCCTTCGGCTATAATTGCTGGTAAAACAAAAATACCTGCACCTACTATAATATTAATAATGTTAGCACTTAAGCCCCAAACTCCAATTGTTCTTTGTAATGTTGGTTTGCTATTCATTATCTATGATTTTAAATATTATCGTACCAATGCCATTACTGAAATCTCAACATTTACATCTTTTGGCAATCGAGACACTTCAACCGTTTCGCGAGCTGGCGCTGTTTCGTGATTAAAATAACTTCCGTATACTGTATTGACAATATTAAAATTATCCATGTTTTTAATAAATATGGTACTCTTAAAAACAGCATTGAAATCAATGTTGGCATACGATAAGATTCCTTTTATATTTTCCATTACTTGTTTTGTTTCTTCTTCCATTGAAGATAAAACCAGAGCATTAGTTGTTGGGTCTATCGCAATTTGTCCCGAACAATATAAAATATCATTAACGATAACTGCTTGGTTGTAAGGTCCTATCGGTTGAGGTGCGTTGGGTGTGTTTATAATATGTTTCATCACAAAAATAGTTGTTAATTGAATCCCGCTAATATAAACGAAAGTTTACAATTAGCCCGATCGTAAAACTATTTCACGAGATTCTTTCTATTAAAAAAAGAAAATTAAGTACAACTATTGCCATTTATTAAGCTTATATTTGTATTTCACATTTAACCCCTATAAATTCGAATGGCTAGAGCGCAAGAAACTTTTGGAAAAAAAGAAAGAGAAAAAAAACGTTTGAAAAAACGTCAGGAAAAAGATAAGAAAAAAGAAGAGCGCAAAGTCAATAATCAAAAAGGAGAAGGTCTAGATAATATGATTGCTTACGTTGATGCGTATGGTAACGTTATTGATACTCCTCCTGAATTTGTAGTAAAAAGAGAAGAGGTTGATGTGGATAGTATTGTATTGGGAGTTCCTAAAAGAGAAAAAGTTTTTATTGATCCTATAAAAAGAGGCAAAGTAGATTTCTTTAACCATTCCAAAGGATTTGGTTTTATTAAAGAAAATGATACTCAAGAAAAATATTTCGTACACATTAATGGCTTAATTGACGATGTAGACGAAGGGGATAAAGTAGAATTTGAGTTAGAAAAAGGCATGAAAGGTATGAATGCCGTTCGTGTTAAATTTGATTCTGGCAAACCTGAAATTGTCGGGACTACTGACGCCGAAAATGAGGAAAATACGGAGTTATAGCTATAAAAGATTTGGGGTGTTTTGTCAAAAATCTCGCTATTAATTAACCCACATTTTTATAAATAAATGAAACTTTATGGGATATTGTCTATAGTTTTGTACTTTTTTATAATTTCTGAGGCAATAATTTCAGTTGAGTTTGAATTCCAATGAGTGTCGTCAAGATGATACAATAATTTATTGTTAGTTTTTCGGTAATTATTATAAATTTTAAGTGTATTTATAGTTGGTACTCCGGATATTTGTAAAATTGAATCTAATTTATATAAATAGTTTGGTTGTTCTTCAAACGGAACTAGTTCATAGTATACTGTTTCTTTATCTGGCATTGGCAAAAATATAAATTTAACACCAATCGAATCACAATACTTTTTATATGAGATTAAAATATTTTTGGTTTTGATCAAATCATCTTTATTATGATTTTGAGTAGTACCCGAAAGAAAATACATTTTTGAATTCGTCACACCGGCAATTCCAATACCCTTGCTACCATTTAATCTTGCTTTAGCCCATTTAAAGGGTAAAAATTTAAAGAAACAATCAACTTGAGTGTTGATGTTTTTATTAAAAAATAGTTTGTTTTTAACTTTCGTTTTAAAGTTTGTATTATAATATTGAATTTTTTGAGGAATGCTTCTTTCTACTATTGAAAAAATTATCACTTTAGGTTTGTTAATTATGCCTAATTTAAGCATTTTGTCAAATTGTGAAATTGAACTAGGAGCCATATTATAAACTTTTAAGTCACTATCTAAATTCATAATTTGATTACTAACAATATTTGCTTGATTTAAACTTGAACCAGCAATGAAAGAATCTCCAATAAGTAAAATATCCACATCTATTATGAATTTGTCATTCCTAAATCCTATATCATCAGTTTTCCAACATTCCATTTTCATAATTGAATTTTTACTGTGATGACATAAATCACCAACAGAATTCATATTAAGATATGAATTCGGATAAAAAGGAGAATTTGTAGGTAGATTTGAATATACTAAAGCTTCCCAAGGTCTATATGTTAATGATTTAACAGGAATAAAAGTATAGCCAATGAATATTATTATTAATGGATTTAATGTAAAAATTAATACTTGGTAAATAAACTTTCTCATATGTATTTAAACTGAAAATAAATAAAATGTTGTTATTTTCTGATTAATAAAAAAGTGGTAATAATGATTTTAACCACATTAACAACAAAAAACAATTACCTTTTCAATACTTTATATTCCTCATAACATTGATTAATAGCATCCATGATTTGTAAGTCGTTGGCTGTTTGTATAAATGATTCAGAGTAGTTACAGTTGGATAGGATTTCTCCGATTTCGTTTTTTTCGACATTTAGCAGAGTCGCTAACATTTCGCGATCAAATTTGGTTTCAAGTAATTCACGAATGGTGTCGTCTTCGCGTATTTTTTTTAGCTTTCGGAGTTCTTTATTTTTATTACTAAAAATATTGTAGAGCAAATCAGCTGGGTTAAAAATCGAACTCATTACTTTACTAAAAGCTTTGGGGTTATAATCCCCAGCCTCATATGCGTAATTAAGTCCTGAGATGTTGTATCGGTAATTTTGTTTCTCAGGGATTAGTTTGGAGTCAACTTCTAAATATCCCGTAAGGTTGTAAGGATTAACTACAACTTCTTCTAAAGCATAAGCTTTTTCAGTAAGTTGAATTTTTGCATTTTTAAAAATCAACCAATCGTTTGTTACACGTATCATCATCGATTTATATCCAATAGAAGAAATATGTAAGGTATCGTTGATTTGCGCACTTATTTTAAATTCTCCTTGTGTATTGGTAATTGTTCCTTTGACTAAATTGGTGTTGATAATGTGTACGTTAGATAACGGTTCATTTGTTTCTGAAGCTGTAATAATACCTTCAAAATCATGAAGTTCTTTTTGTTGACCGTAACTACTGGTACAATAGAATAATAAAAGGACTACTATATATCTCATTATAAATTATGTGCTACAAAAGTACTAAGATATAAATGATATAGGGTAGTCCTTTATCTTTATTTTAAGAAAAAACGTTTAGCTTCTTCTTGGACGTTTAGGTCTATCTGATGAATCAGAGGAAGAGCGACGACTTCTCTCAGAAGGATTTACATTTCCTCCTGTTGAAAAATTGCGATCACGTCTTTCCCCTGTAGAAGAATTACGTTGTCTGTCTCCTCTAGGTCTTTCTGCGGTAGAACGTCTTTTGGGGAAATTTCCTTCGCGTTGTTCACCTCCACCACGTCTTCCGTTATGGTCTCTTCGATTATTGCTACGACCACCACCGTTATTTTTTGAAATTTCCACATTAATTCTACGACCGTTTAAGTCGTATCCGTTTAATGTTTCCATTACTTTTTCTGAAAATTGACTGTCGGTGTTAAAGAAGGAAAATCCTTCTTTAACATCAACTTTAAATACATCGTCTCTACCTAAGTCTAACGTTTCTTTTAAGAAATCTTTTAACTGCATCCAGTCAAAATCATCTCGTGATCCTATGTTGATAAAGTAACGTGTTGCTCCGTCGTTTCCTCCAGATGAAAAATTAGATTCCTCTCTACTTCCAGCAGAGTTAGAAGCCAAATCTCTTTTCTTTTTATAATAACTAATGAATCTGTTAAACTCGACAGATACCATTTTCTTTATTAAATCTTCTTTTGACAAACCTTCTAATACATCGTTGATTGCAGGTAAGTAGTTATCAATTTCATGATCTACTTCGGTATCTTTAATTTTGTTTGCTAAGTGTAGTAATTGAATTTCACAAATTTCAATTCCTGAAGGAATGGTTTTTTCTTCAAACTTTTGTTTGATGATTTTTTCGATTGTGTGAATTTTTCTAATTTCACTTTTAGTAACAATAACGATTGATGTGCCTAATTTACCAGCACGACCTGTACGACCTGATCGGTGATTGTATGTCTCGATTTCGTCAGGAAGTTGGTAGTTAACCACGTGTGTGATATTGTCAACATCAATACCACGGGCAGCTACGTCTGTCGCGACTAACATTTGGATTTGACGCCCTCTAAAGGATTTCATCACTCCATCACGTTGTGCTTGAGATAAATCTCCGTGTAGTGCTGCGGCATTATATCCGTCTTCTATTAATTTTTCAGCAATGGCTTGCGTGTCTCTTTTGGTTCGACAAAAAACAACTGAAAATATGTCTGGATTAGCATCAGCTAGTCGTTTTAATGCTTCGTAACGATCACGAGCACTAACCAAATAAAATTCGTGAGATACGGTTGATGATCCTGAATTTTTGGTGCCAACTGTGATTTCCTCAGGGTCATGCATAAATTCTTTCGCAATTGTTGCTACTTCTCTAGGCATGGTTGCTGAAAACAACCAAATATTTTTATCATCAGGTGTATTGGATAAAATAGCTGTTATGTCTTCGTAAAAGCCCATGTTAAGCATCTCATCCGCTTCGTCTAATACGCAGTAGCTGATGTTGGAAATATCAATCATCCCACGGTTAATCATATCTTGCATACGTCCTGGCGTTGCTACGATAATTTGTGCACCTCTCTTAATATTTCGTGCTTGATCGTGGATACTTGCACCTCCGTATATCGCAACAACATTGATGTTTTTTTCAAACTGAGCGTATTGCTTTAGTTCATTGGTGATTTGTAAACATAATTCACGTGTTGGAGCAATAATCACCCCTTGTGTATCTCTGTTATCTGCGTTTATTTTTTGGATAAGAGGGAATCCGAATGCGGCTGTTTTTCCTGTTCCTGTTTGCGCTAAAGCTACAACGTCTGTGTCTTTTTTAAGTAATAGGGGAATCGCTTTTTCTTGTACTTCTGTCGGATTTTCAAATCCTAGATCTTTAATCGCTTCCAATAGCGATTCTTTCAATCCTAATGCTTCAAATTTATTCATAAAATATTTTAAAATATCCGCAAAGGTAGGCGAATAAACTTACATTAACTAATGGTATTGAATTAGTTATGCTTTATCGAATGATATTTATCCCAAATTGTACAGACGTACCATTTGATTTGGCTAAGTTTCTATAATCAAACACATTATCCATCGCTAGGTAAAGATTGAATTTTCCGAAATAAAATGCTGTTAAAAAACCAAAGTTATCGTATGAGTATTCATCTAATGTATAGGTGAATTTGGTGATTAATTTGTTAGAAATTCGTTTGTAATAAAACAAAGACCCTGCAAAAATGGGCTGACGCGGTCTAAACTCTGTAAATAGTTGTAACCCTAAGGCATCTGTATAACGTCTTTTTCCAGGTTCGATGGTACAATTACAGGTTGAATAATCTAGCTCATTAAAAGAATATTTGATAGAACCGTTAATTTTTGTAGGTCTAAAAGTGGTATATTTATAACGTAAGGTATATAAAGTTGTTTTTTCTAAAACATCACTGATGATATTTTGACCATCACTTCCCAATGGAGATGGCGTTTCTATACCATCATATCTGTAATCTAAAGCGAATCGATAAATTTCGGTGTCTTTTCGGTGCCTAATGAGTCCAAAATCAACAATACTTCCTGTATAAGTCCACTGTTCGTCATAAGTATAAGTAAATCCGAAATCCATTCCATAACCAATATTACCTAATAATAATGCACTGCCAATTGTGTTTAAACCTGGATTATCTCTTAAACTAGAATAACCTGAAGTTTTGAAAGAAAGGTCTAGTTTATCTATATTTTGTCGATAAATGTTATTTCCATCAGGAGTGTGTGTAGTAGTTAAACCCCCTGTGTTATTTACTGTTTCAAAATTGAGCATACTAGCATACAACTTTACGCGTGCCCCAATGGTTAGCTTGTTGTTTATTTTTTGATTAACACCAAAATGATATACGTTTAGTAAATCCGCTTTTGCAGATATATTATACAATCCTTGTTCTTGATTGATCGAATATTGATTGCCATATAAAGCAACCATGGCTATGTCTTTGGGGAAGTAACCTATAAAATCAAATTCTTCATAAACACCTAGTGAGTAATATCTTCCGTAATTTCTGCGACTATTCCATCCAAAACTTAACAATTCTAATTGTTGGTTAATGGCTAAATGATCATTATTATTCAAATTATTTATAACATCTTTTAGTGTGGTATTAATATCAACGATTTTATTAGAAAGCAGGTTATAAGGTGTTAAACCTCTAATTCCATAATTAAAATGTATCTGAGAAAACAAAGGGATACCCATATGCGATTTATAAAACAAATCACTGCCAGGGTTGAGTAATTGTGCTTGAGGTAAATCCGTAAAATCATACAGTAATTCTTTATTTTGAGAATAACCTAATGAAAAAACGATAAAAAATATAAAAACAAATTGCTTCATAACTCAATCTTCATAAAATAAGTTCCTTTAGATCGGATTTTAAACGACCCAGTTGAGTTACTATGCACGTTGTTGGCTGTAATAGATGTCGCAACTTTAGACGCTTTGCCAAGGTTTTTAACTTGTTCCGTTTCTAAAACATCTATTTGGGTAGAAATTATAGGTGTTGTATCGGGACCATTTCCTTTTTTAACTGGAATTATAATTGGGGTATTAATCAATCCGTTATTTTCGTCAAGGTATTTAATTTCGATTTCAAAATCTTCAGGAATTGTATTTTGGACTTCAAAATAAAATTCGATTTTTTCTATTTTATTAACCACATCATTTTTTCCTAAAACAGGAAAACGAGTGGTATCTCTTTCTGTCAACTGAGGAATGATAGTATCTATTTTGGTGTTAAATTGTTTGAAATCCGCAGAAGATCTATTGGAGTAAATAAAATCAGCTTCAAAAACAGGACGCAAAACAATATCGTTGACATGACCTGTTGATATATCTTTTACGCATGAAACAAACAGGAAGCAAAGCAGGGTAAATGGAAATAAAATGCGTTTATTGAGATTCATTTATTGGTTGTAAAACGTAAGGTTGAAAAATCTAACCTAAATATTAACTTTTTTTATTGAAAAAAAAACAAAAAAACTTATTTTTTTGTTAAATCAGTCAGTTTTAAAATTAATTGTTGAACGGCAAGCCCGCGATGGCTAATTTTATTTTTCTCCATTAAATCCATTTCAGCAAAAGTAATATCGTAATTATCAGGTTTAAAAATAGGGTCGTAACCAAAACCATTTGTTCCTTTTAAGTCTTGTATAATCGAACCTTTACATATCCCAGTAAATAAGAATTGTTGATTATTAATGTTTAAAGCAATACAGGTTTTAAATTGTGCCGATCGATTAGTAATTGCGCTCAGGTTCGTTAATACTTTTTGAATGTTGTCTGAGCTATTTTTGTGGTCTCCTGCGTACCGAGCAGAATATACTCCAGGCTCGTTGTTCAGTGCATTAATTTCTAATCCTGTATCATCAGCAAAACAATCGTATCCGTATTTTTCGGTTATATAATTTGCTTTTTGAACAGCGTTCCCTTCAATGGTATCTGCGGTTTCAAGAACCTCCTCATAACAACCAATATCATGTAAACTAATCAATTCGATATAATCAGGTAACAAGGATTGTAATTCAACTATTTTATTTTTATTGGCTGTAGCAAATACAATTTTCATAATTTATGGGTAGAAAAAAAGGCCGCTCGTAAAGAGACAGCCTATGGGTTGTTATTATTAAAAGTATTTTAGGTATTATCTTAAGGTTATAGAAGAGCTTGAAACTAATTGATCTTCCTCAAATATGTTTACAGCGTAAGTACCCGCTGGAAAACCGTTTTTAGTATCGATAGACTCACATTTTGTAATGGTTTTGTTTTCGTAAACAAAAGTAGACTCTAAACTGTAAGTCAATGATTTGTCTCCAAAATTTTTGGTTGTTTTTTTACCTAATACATTGTTTTTAGCGTCAATTACTTGAATCAAATATGTTTTTTCTTGTTTTTTAGCAATGTTGTTTTGAGGTACATTGTAGCAGATTGTAATACGGTCAGTTCTACTTCCTTTATCAGTAGGAACTTCTTTGCCATTTCCTTTTACTTTATATGAAACCGCTTTGGTATTCATAACCACTAATTTAGAAGCTTTTTCTACGGTTGTAGTTAATTGCATCGACAACGTATCGTTTAATTTTTGTGCGGATGTTAAACTTGTTTTTGTAGCCTCAACTTCTGAGGTTAATTTGGTATTTTCTTTTGCTAAAACTTCGTTTTGAGCTAACAATTTTTGATTTGATTTTTTAAGATTAGAAGCCTCAACTTTAAATCTTTTTAAAGACTCAACATCACCATTGGCTTTATCTAAATCAGCTAATAATTGCTCTACATATTTTTTTTGTTCGATTAACTCGTTTGACATGCTCGAGTTTTGACTTATCGCAGCCTCTAATTCGGATTGGCGTGCTTCTAATTCAGCTCTGATTTCATCTTTTTCAGAAACCAGTCTTTTTTCGGTTTTAGTAGCGTCTTCACTGATTTTATAGATATAAAATAAACTACCAGCTAAAAATAAGGCCAATACAATCGTTGCAACCTTAAAACCATCACTCAATTTGTTTTCGTTTTTTTCCATGATAAGATCAATTTTTAACAAACTTAATATTTATAAGCTATTTTACAAATTTTTTTGACGAATTCTTTATTCATAACATAATATAAGTACTTTTACTCATACAATTTTGAATATTTTAGTTATGGCACATCTTTGCCCTTTCACATTTGAAGAATTATCAGACAGAATTAAACATTCAAAAGGCGCTATAAAATTAGGTGAACGAATTCAGTTATTGGATTTAAATGTTGATCTTGAAGATTCGTTAAAAAAATGCGATTCGTCCTATGTTTTATTAGGTGTGCCTGAGGATATTGGTTTGCAAGCGCAATCGTATCAGAGTAAATCGAATAGTTCGGACGTTTGGAATCATACATTAGATCATGTTATCAATCTCCAACATAATAAATTTAACAAAGGATATCGGTTAACAATACTAGGTCATTTAGATTTTTCTGAAGAGCTTCAAGCGGTTAACACTTCTAATTTAAGTGAAAAAGAACACAAAAAACAATTACATAAATTAGTCGGAAAAATCGATAAAGAAGTCGCACATATTGTGTACACAATTTTGTTATCAGGTAAAATTCCAATTATTGTAGGTGGAGGTCAAAATAATTCCTACGGAGCTATAAAAGGAGCTGCTTTATCGATAGGAAAACCTATTAATGCAATTAATTTTGATGCGTTTTCTCATTTTTTAATGACAGAAGGTAGGCATAGTGGTAATTCATTTTCGTATGCCTACGAAGAGGGTTTTTTAAAGAAATATTTCATATTTGGATTGCAAGAAAATGTTACTACTAAAAGTGTTTTAGATTCAATAAAAGATATAGGAAAAAATATCCGGTATAATACCTACGAACAATTGATTATTCGAAAAGAAAAAGATTTTGATAACGAAATCGTTAATGCTTTAGATTTTATTGAAAACGAAGGGTATGGTGTAGATGTTGATTTAGATGCAACGACTATTTTTTCAAATAACAGCTCATTTTCTAGTGGTTTCCATGCTCGCGAATTAAGACAGTTTGTTTGTCAAATTGCAAAAAGTACTCAGGTAAAATATTTTCATGTGTCGGAAGGTTCTTTTTCGGAAATGGAAAACAACAATTCAGAACAACTCGGTAAATTAACCGCAATATTAATTACTGATTTTATTAAATCGCATCACGAGGCAATCCAGATTGCGTCTAAAATAACAGAATAAACATGACTTTTTTAGAATTTAAATTATCCAATCCGATTTTAAAAGCAATCGAAGAACAAGGTTATACCGAGCCAACACCCATACAAGAAAAAGCAATTCCGTATTTATTAGAAGGGAACGATTTGGTAGGTTGCGCACAAACTGGAACTGGTAAAACAGCCGCTTTTTCAATTCCGATAATTCAAAAATTACATTTGATGGGTGGTTCTTCCAAAAAAACAAAACACATCCGATGTTTAATAGTAACACCAACACGTGAGTTGGCGGTGCAAATAGGCGAAAATATTGAAACCTATGCTAAATATACCAATTTAAGACAATTGACCGTTTTTGGAGGCGTTTCGCAAGTACCACAGGTGGATGTCTTAAAAAAAGGAGTCGATATTTTAATCGCAACTCCAGGGCGTTTGTTGGATTTACAAAAACAAGGTTTTATTGATTTAGATCATTTGCATTTTTTAGTTTTAGACGAAGCCGATCAAATGCTGGATATGGGATTTGTTCACGATGTGAAAAAAATTGTAAAACTAACTCCTGATAACAGACAAACCCTTTTGTTTTCGGCAACAATGCCTATGGCGATTAGAGAATTGACCGAAGAATTTTTGACCACTCCAAAATGGGTCGAAATAGCCCCAATAGCCTCAACAGCTGATAAAATATCACAGCAAATTTATTTTGTAGAAAAGGAAGACAAAAGAAAACTACTGTACCATATCATTCGAAATGATAAAATGTCAGACGTTTTGGTTTTTGTACGAACCAAACACGGCGCGGATAACGTCGTAAAAGCACTTCATAAAAACGGAATAGAATCAGAGGCCATACACGGTGATAAATCACAAAGTGCGCGCCAACGTGCCCTCGACAGATTTAAAACCAAAGAAGTAGGCATATTAGTAGCCACCGATATTGCCGCGCGTGGGATTGATATCGATCAGTTATCGTATGTGATAAATTTAGATTTACCCAATATCCCTGAAACTTATGTACACCGTATCGGTCGTACCGCACGTGCAGGACACGAAGGCGTTGCCATATCATTTTGTAGCAAAGACGAAATAACCTATTGGAAGGATATCGAAAAACTAACAAAAGCAAAGTCTAAAGTCATAACAGATCATCCATTTCCGTGGAAACCAGAGAGTGAAAATTTATCAGAAAAACCCAAAAAAGATTTTAGAAATAAAAACCCTAAAAGTTACAACTCCCGAAAATCAGTGAATTCTAAAAAGAATAAAAAGCGTTGGTATTAAGATATATAGTTTTTAAAACTTTTCAAAAACGCCCAATCCAAATAACGCGAAGTCGTATTTTATAGGATCTTTGGGATCGAGTTTACGTAAATTACCATCGAGTTCGTGTAGCGCTTTGAGGTCATTTTGTTTTCTTTCGATGAGACCAAACTTACGAGCAACATTGCCCGAATGTACATCTAACGGACAACTTAAAATGGAGGCAGGAATATGCTTCCAAATACCAAAATCGACACCAGTAGTATCCTGACGACAAAACCAGCGAAGCATCATATTTAATCTTTTTGCGGCGCTTCCTTTGTTGGGATCGCCTACGTGTTTTGTAGTTCTGGAAGGATGTTCTAAAGAGAAAAATACTTTTTTAAATTCGGATATAGCTGGAAGAACAGATGTAGGGGTAATGTTGTTTTTAAACACAAACTCTAAACTTCCGTGATTGATGTAAATGTTTTGAAGTGATTTAATAAAATATTTAAAATCAGTTCCATTAAATGTGCGATGTACAAAATCATTTAAATGAGATAATTGGTCATCATTGTGTGACATTACAAAATCATACGGTGAATTGCCCATTAATTCAACCATTCGGTGTGCATTTTTGATAATCATTTTACGATTGCCCCAAGCGATGGTAGCGGTTAAAAAACCAGCAATTTCAATATCTTCTTTTTTAGAAAATAAATGCGGAATTTGTATCGGATCAGAAGTAATAAAATCAGGTGTATTGTATTGAATAGCTTTTTCGTCCAGAAATTCTTTTAATTCTTCAAAAGATAAATTAAGATTTGATGACGTTATCATTACTTATGATTTTTGAATCAGAGGTAAAAATGACGTTGCTTTTTCGGTAAGAAAAAAAGACGTTTGCACGGGATTAGCTCCTTTAAGGCGGTTACAAAATTCTTCATCATCGGTACAATAGAGTAAAAATCCGCCGATATATTCTTCGGGTATTTTTAGTTTTTCTATAAAAAAAGTATCAGGAAATTGAGCTTTTAAATCATCAATTAAAAAGCCTCTTTTTTCGTATTCAATCAATTGTTTTGCTCGTCTAACGTTACCATTAATACGATTGATGGTACCATTGATTTCACCAGCACTTACGTTGATTAAGTTTTTTTCGGCAGGAGTGTATTGTTTTTGATTTTTTGAAACAATCCCCAAATCTACCGCGTTTATTTTTGAATAATGAATCACTTCAACTTCGTCCAGCTCGTTGACTTCGGTGATGGATTTGTCTGTTTGCTCTTGCCCAAGCGCAAAATGGGTAGCCAAAAGCAGGGCAGACAGGATAAAATATTTTTTGATTATGTACATTTTTTTAGATTTTAATACCAAACATAAAACCATCACCAATATAAGTAGAACCTTGATAAGATTTGATATAATCAACCCGTAAAAATCGGAATTTACCAACACCTAAATTTCCGATACCAATAGTGAATTCGCTGTACGGCTTACTATTGTTAATATTAAGTTGATGAAACCCTCCGATTAAGTTCAATTGTAATTTGTTGAGTAACGGGATTTTGTTTAGGATATATCCTTTAAAATTATGGTCGATATGTGTTTCGAGGTATTGTTGGTTGGTCGAATGGGAGTAATAAGGCAGTAGGTGAAAAGATCGAATGTAATTTCCGGTTAAATTGACGTGTGTTTGATTACCTATAAAATGTTTATAATCCACAAACGAAATAGTATTACCATTAAAAAATTTACCACCAAGTAGTTGCACCGCTAAATCGCCTTTGTTATTGAGTGTTCGGTTGTAACTGATTCGACTGGATAAATAAGTGTAATGTAAATTAGAATCTGATGCCGTTACCGTTTTTTTCAATAAGAAGTTAATAACAGGATATTTCGGATTTTCGATATTAAAACGTCTATCAGGCTGAGAGATGTATTTTTGACCAAATTTAAAGGTCGCATTCAGGTTAAAAAGTGTGATTTCGTGCTGTTTAAATCCAGATGTATAATTTGCAGGAAATTGCGGGTCGTTGGAGGTGTATGCTTTATTAGAGTTAATAAACACGTAATCAGTAGTGTTGAGTAACGAACTACGGTTATTATATTCTAAAGTACCATTTAAATACAAGCCACTATAAACATCTACGCCATAATCTACTTTTAAAAAATCTTGGTTATAGAGTTTTATATAATTGTCTTTAAAAAAGAGTGTTGATATGCTATTAACGGTTTCGGTTATTGCCTCAAAAGAACAAAATTGACTTGCTTTTCGCCCTCCTGAAAACGTTATGTTCGAATAATTTAGTTGATTAAAACGATGAAAATAACTAAAGTCCGCTCGGATTTTTTTATCTGAAAATCCGTAATTAATAGTAGAGTCAAAATTAGAATTGCTTTCGTTTTTACCTTTCCAAGTGGCGTAAGAAAATCCAGAACCTAAAACCCATCCTTGTACTGTATTAAATCGCACTGCGTTTAAGTTGGCTATTCCCTTGTATCTAAACTCCCAATTTTTGAATGAATTTTTGTGGCGGTGTCCCGTTAAAATATGAGATATTTTGAACTTATTATTTTTAGTATCGATAGAATCTAAATAAATGGCTGAGGTACGACTATTATAAACGCTGTCTTTTTTGATATAATTGGTAGTCTCTTCACTGGTTAAAGGTACAGGTCTACTGCTATCCCAAAAAGTATTCTCTTTTAGGTTGGCTTTATCCTCAAAACTTTTTATCTCTTTTCTAAAAGTAGTTTTGTTAAATGCTGTTGTATAGTTGTAATTGCTATATACATATGTGTATTTACCGGATAATTTCATCCCAAATAAACCTGCGTCAAACACCATTAACTGGGTGTTTTTACTCCAAATATTTTGTGAATTGTTGTAACTGAAGTTTTGAGTAATACGTAATACATTTAAAATGGGTTGTTGTACGCGGTATCCTTTGACCAACAAATCCAAACCGTAAATTGCCCACGAGTTTTCTACAATATAAATATATCCTTCAAAAACAGGTTCTTTGTCTCTTTTGGCTTCGACCAAAATTTTATTGATCAAAACTGCATTTTCATCATAAAAAGTGCTCTCTAATTTATAATTATAATATCCCAAAGCGTTGTTTGCTATTGGCGAAATCAAGGGCGCAAACAAATCAATTGAATTGTGGTAAAAATTATAATTTGCTTCGCTGGCTGAATTAAAACTAAAGCCACTGGCGTCACCTGCGACTTTAGATGCAATTACTTTTTCTTGAAAATGATCGGGTTCTTCAAATTTTATTTTAGAAATAGTTTCGGACAAATAAATAACACCGTTGCCAGTCGAATCTACGGCACCGTCCATATCACCAATTTTTATACTCATTATTTTTTTAGGTAAATCCTTTACCCGAATAATCCCTTTAGAGTAAAAATCAGCCTCAAGAGAAGCTGTTTTAGAACTGTTTTTTTCTCGATTTGCAATCGCTTTTTTAATGATTTCTAAAGCAGGATTGTAATCCGAATTGACAACAACTTCATTAAGTACAAAGTTTTCTTCTTTTAAAACAATGTGTAATGATTTGTTTTGTGCAGTTACGATTTCTTTATGGGTTTGATACCCCAAAAATTTAAATACGAGGGTTGACTTTGTGGTGTTTTTTGGGATTTCGATTTCAAACTGACCAAGCTCGTTAGATGTTGTTCCTGAATACGTGTTTTCGATATAAATATTTACGTAGGGGAGAGGTTCATTATTTTCATTTAAAACAACGCCTTTGACTTGCCCCCAGCAAATAATAGGCACAATTAAAAACATATAAAATAAGCGCAATTGAACAGATTCGAAAGTCATTACAAAAAGATACGTGTTTATAGATGCAATAGTATTCTTTTTCCTCCTGTTTATAATCTATTTCAGAATGGTTTAACAAATAAATAACACTAAAAATGCAACGCTAACATTTAAATATTTAATTTAATGAGTTGTGGTATAGTTTATCTAACATAACATCTTAATGTGTTTTTAATTTGTTGTTTACCATTTGAAAAATTTAATGAAATGTTTTAAAATTAATTTCATCTTACAAGTAAAACAGAAAATAGTAACTTTTTGAATCGAATTGATGCTTAAATTGGTTTAAAAAGGAATAACAATTGTTATATTGAATATACTTCGTTCGATTAAGTTTAGAGTTTCCGATTGTTTAAATAATGAATTTTACTATAATCTAGGTGTATTTACGTATTGAAATAAAAGTAATAATCTCTAGTTAAGTCACTTTTATAAAAGCAGGGCTCTAGATATATGTTTAAATTCAATAATTCAAAGTACTTATAACTTCTAGAACTCTGTAATAATTTTTAACTATATTTGATATGTGTGTTGTCTTTTTTTGATGTTAAATAATTGATTTTGAATTTTTTATAGAATTTATAATTGATATTTATTCTTTTAATTAACTATACGCCAATGGATTAATGAATGCATAAAAATACGAACATGATTAAATTTTTAGATTTACAAAAAATAAATCTTCAGTATCAGCAAGAGATTGAAGATAGCTTAATTTCAGTGTTTCGTTCTGGGTGGTATCTTTCTGGAAATGAAAACAAAAAGTTTGAAGATAATTTAAAAGAATATTTGCAAGTTCCGTTTGTTGTTGGGGTTGCTAATGGTTTAGATGCTTTGCGATTAATTTTGAATGCCTACATTCGTTTAGGTGTTATGCAAAAAGGAGATGAGATTATTGTACCAGCAAATACATATATAGCATCTGTATTAGCGATATCAGACAATGGTTTAATCCCTGTTTTAGTAGAACCAAATATTAATAACTACAATATTGATTTAGCTAAAATAGAGGAGAAAATTACATCAAAAACAAAAGCAATTATGATTGTTCATTTATATGGACAAGTTATTTTTTCCAAAGAATTGGAGCAGTTAGCATTAAAGAATAATTTAAAAATAATTGAGGATAACGCTCAATCAATAGGAGCGGAGTTTAAAGGTATAAAAACAGGAGCTTTAGGAGATGCAGCAGGATTTAGTTTTTACCCAGGGAAAAATTTAGGAGCTTTAGGAGATGGTGGAGCAGTTTCATGTAAAGACGAAAAATTAGCGAATGCCATTCGTGCGATAGCAAATTACGGGTCAAAAGAAAAATATGTCAATATATATCAAGGTTTAAATTCTCGTTTAGACGAAATTCAAGCTGCTGTTTTAGATGTTAAATTAAAATATATTGATACGGAAAATCAAAGAAGAAGAGATATCGCAAAAACTTATACAGATAAGATTCAAAATTCAAAATTAATATTGCCTATTTTTCCTGAAAATGTACAAGAACATGTTTGGCATTTATATGTTATTCGTACTGAAAACAGAGAAGAATTACAGCAATATTTATTAGATAATGGCGTTCAAACGCTGATACATTATCCAATACCTCCTCATAAACAAAAAGCGTACGAAACTATGAATCATTTGTCTTTTCCTATAACCGAAAAAATACATGAAGAGGTTTTAAGTTTACCAATCAGCCCTGTTATGACCGATGAAGAAGTAAATAAAGTAATTCAGGTAGTTAATTCATTTTAATGGTTGGTAAATTTGCAGGTATACTAAAACGTTTTTCGCAGATTGATCTTGTAAAGGTTTTTTCTTTAACAGCGATTTCTACAATCGTAAGAATGTTTACGGCCTTAATAAGCATAAAGATTATCGCGAGTCTTTTAGGTCCTGATGGTATTGCCTTAATCGGACAATTGAATAATTTTACTACAATTATTATGGCAATTGCATCTGCTGGGATTAACCAAGGTGTGACCAAATATGTATCTGAATTCAAGTCCTCAGATTCCGAAATCAATAAGTTTATAAGTACAGCTTTTAAGATGACGACTTACGCTTCTTTAGCTGTAGGTCTTGTTTTAATTGCAGGACATCAATTTTTTTCAAATTACATATTATTAACAGATGAATACGGTTATGTATTTGTCGTATTTGGTTTAGTAATATTATTTTACGCTTTAAATAATTTATTGATGTCTATAGTAAACGGGTATCAAGAATATAAATTATTTGTAAATATAAGTATCATAAGTAGTCTTTTCGGATTGGTATTCACGATTTTGTTGGTTTATTTTTGGGGTTTGAAAGGAGTTTTGTTAGGTTTAATTACCAATCAAAGCTTGATGTTTTTTGTTGCCGCTTGGATATTACGAAAAAAGTATTGGATTAATTTTTTATCTATTAAGAAAAAATTAGACACACCAGTCGCTAAAAAATATCTTCATTATACCTTAATGACACTTACATCTTTAGTAACCATACCAGTATCTCAGTTAGTGATTAGAAGTCACGTAATCTCACACATATCAATAAGTCAAGCGGGATATTGGGAAGCTATGAACCGAATATCAGGGATGTATCTAATGATAATAACTACATCGTTTAGTGTGTATTTTTTGCCACGACTTGCGGAGTTAAAAAATAATGTAGAATTAAGAACCGAAATTTATAAAGTTTACAAAATGTTGATTCCTTTTTTGATAATAGTTTTGACATTTATATATTTTTTTAGAGATTTTATAGTAAAAATTATATTTACAAATGATTTTATATATATAAAAGATATGTTTATCTGGCAATTAATAGGAGATTTTTTCAAGATGACATCTTATATTTTAGCTTTTAATATGTTGGCAAAATCAATGACTAAAATTTTTATAATTACAGAGATTTTGTCTGCTGTTATTTATGTAGTTTTGGCGTTTATATTTGTAAAGACAAATGGAGTGATAGGTATAACGCAGGCTTATATGATAAATTATGTAGCTTACCTATTGATTATGATAGTTGTTTTTAGGCATTTGGTGTTTTCGAGTGTAAAAAATAACAATCAAAATTAAAAATAAATAAATTAAACATAGTGAGTTTATCAAATCAAACCGTTAATGGTGCATTTTGGACTTTTATTGATTTATTAATCAATAAAGCGCTTTATTTTGTATGTACGATTTTTCTTGCGTCTATTTTAGGTCCCTCAGAGTTTGGACTTATAGGAATGATAGTTGTTTTTGTATCTATCGGTAACTCTTTGGTAGATGGTGGGATGTCAACTTCTGTTATTCGAATGAATAATCCATCAGATCAAGATTTCGCTACAATATTTTTTACTAATTTATCAATGAGTATTTTTGTATATACATTGATATTTTTTTTGGCACCTCACATATCTGTTTTTTATGACCAACCAATATTGACGGATGTAATAAGAGTGTATTGTTTAGGTTTTATTATAATCGCTTTTAAATCAGTACATACAGTAAAGCTAACAATTGCTTTGGAATTTAGAAAAATGACACTTTTAAATATTCCAGGTAATATAATTAGTGTTGTGGTGGCTGTTTGGATGGCTTATGAAGACTATAGAGTTTGGAGTTTGGTAAGTCTTTTTTTAGTAAATCAAATAGTTTCGACTTTGTTATATTGGATTTTTGTCACATGGAAACCTTATTTCAGATTTGACAAAAATAATTTTTTATACCATATAAATTTTGGCTATAAGTTGATGTTGTCTTCACAGTTAAACATTGTTTTTGATAATATTAATAATATTCTAATTGGAAAATATTATAGCGTAGCAAATTTAGGATTTTACGAAAGAGCATTTACATTTAATAGTTATCCTGTTTCAATACTATCAAGCATTGTTGCTAAAGTTACTTTACCAACTTTAGCTAAAATAAAAGATCAAAAAGAAAGATTACGGTTGGCGTATCAAAAAATTTTACAGATCACAACATACGTTTCATTTGTAGGTTTAGGATTGGCATTTATTGTTTCAGAACCACTATTTAAAATTATGTTGGGTGATGACTGGTTGCCTTCTATACCCATATTTCAAGTACTATGTTTGTCATTTGTTTTATACCCTATCCACACACTAAATATTAACATCTTAAGTTTGTTTGGAAGAAGTGATTTGTTTTTAAAATTAGAAGTAATCAAAAAAATAGTTGTGGTAATAACCGTTTTAATTGGATTTAAATTTGGCATTATGGGATTGGTTTGGAGTAATGTAGCGGCAAGTGTCATATCTTTGTTTATTAATACCTATTATAGTGGTGAGTTTTTGAAATTTTCGATATTAGATCAATTTAAAAGTATATATTCAATCGTTATAACAGTTGTTGTTGTATGCTTGCTAATATTTATATTTAATAATTATATACAAATAGAAAATAATTACCATCTAATAATTGTAAATTTGTGTATTAGTCTCGTGTTAATAATTTTTTCCAGTGAGTTTTTTAAAATACAATCGTATTTAGATATAAAAAAAATAATAATAGATAAAAAATAATATAATTATGATACCTGTAACTCAGCCTTTTTTACCTCCCAAAGAAGTATATGAAAAATATTTAAATGGTATTTGGAAACGTCAATGGTTAACCAATATGGGACCTTTGGCGAGTGAGTTAGAAATGAGTTTAAAACAGCATTTAAATGTAAATCATTTATTGTTTGTGACTAACGGCACAATAGCAATACAAATGGCTATTAAAACGTTAGAAATTAAAGGAGAAATAATAACTACTCCCTTTTCTTTTATAGCTACAACAAGCAGTATCGTTTGGGAAGGTTGTAACCCTGTATTTGTAGATATAGATGAAAACACATTAAATATTGATCCAAAAAAAATTGAAGCAGCTATAACACCAAATACAAGCGCAATTTTAGCAACTCATGTTTATGGCAATCCATGCGATGTTGAGGCTATAGATAAAATCGCAAAAAAACATAATTTAAAGGTTATTTATGATGGAGCACATGCTTTTGGAGTGCAAGTAAATGGCAAATCGATTTTTGATTATGGAGACATATCAACATGTAGTTTACACGCTACCAAATTGTATCATAGTATTGAAGGAGGATTGGTTATTACACGAAATCCAGATTTATTAAAAAAGTTAGCCTATATGCGTAATTTTGGATTTGATGGTCCAGAAGCATTTGCAGAGTTGGGTATAAATGGGAAAAATTCAGAGTTTCATGCTGCTATGGGATTAGCAAATCTCGAATTTATTAACCCTATACACGAACAAAGAAAATTATTGACAGAACGATACGATGCATCGTTAAAAAACTTAAAGGCTAGACGCCCTGTATGGCATAAACAAAGTGCAAATAACTATGCATATTATCCATTAGTTTTTGATTCAAAAGAACAGATGTTAAAAACAATGGAGTATTTAAAAGCGAATGAAATATTTGCTCGAAGATATTTTTATCCATCATTAGCCAATACATTACCGTATTTAGATGCGATAGAAATGGAAATAACAGACAGTGTTGCTCCAAGAATGTTATGTTTGCCGTTATATTTTAATTTAACGTTAGAAGAAATAGATTTAGTTTGTCGTTTAATTTTAAGAGTACAGAATAATTAATAACCAAAACAGAATTTTTCGTTTGTATACTCTTTACTCCCCCCGCACACACACAAATCAATATTTTTAGGAAGTTATTTTAATCAATTTGTTGTATGTTTACCGATTCAATTAATAATTTTTTAAACTATAAAACACACATTTTTATAGTTTATCAATTTTAAGTTTAATATAATTTATTGAAATGATAGAGGATAAGCCACTTGTTTCGGTTGTAATGATTACCTATGGTCATGAGAAATATATAGAACAAGCAATTAATGGCGTTTTAATACAAGAGTGCGATTTTGAAGTTGAATTAATTATTTCGAATGATTGTTCTCCAGATGGTACAGATGCTATTGTAAATGAAATTTTACAAAAACAAAAAAACAAAAAAACAAAAATAAAATACCACAGCCATCTTCAAAATAAAGGTATGATGGGAAATTCTATTTGGTCTTTAAATCAATGTGAAGGTAAATATGTTGCCTTATGTGAAGGAGATGATTATTGGACTGACTCTTTAAAATTACAAAAACAGGTTGATTTTTTAGAAAACAACAACAACTATGTTTTGGTTGCAACAGGGATAGACGAATTAATGGATGGTAAAATTAGAAATTGTGATTGGAGATGGGATAAATCAAGAGTTACATTTTCAGTTAAAGATTATTTGTACCAGCTATTTTTTCATACATCAACCGTTATGTATCGAAAAATAGAATTACCATCTTTTTTAAATGACAATCAAATAACACAAGGTGATATAGGGATTTTTTTATGTGTTTTATCGAAAGGACCTATGTATTACATGACAGAATCAACATCGGTTTACAGAAGACACGAAGGAGGGATTTCAAATTCAGTTACGAATAGGAAAGCAGAGAATAGACTGAAATCAATGCAAATTATATGTAACGGTGTAAATGATTTTACCAACAAATCTTTTGCTCTGGAATTAAAGCTAAAAATGAAGATTGAAAAGTATATCTGTAAGATGAATTCTACAGAAAATGTAAAAATTAATCAGTTTTTATATCGTTTTTATAAGTCGTTATTATTAATCATAATTAAATTAAATAAATAACAATAACCAATATATAAAATATACGGATATGTTTATTTTTTGATTAAAATCAACATATTTTTAATATATGTTACTTTTAATTAATATGTCATACATAATAAAACAATTTTTATTTTTACAAAAACGAATGTTAAAAAAAGTAAATAAAGGTAAAGCATGATTTTTATAATAGTATCTTTGTCGATTTTATTAAATATAGTTTTGTTTTGAAGCGAATTGATGTAGCAGGCAAAAATAATAAATAGTTATGTTAAAACTTTTTTCGGTTAAAAATTTCGCGTTGTTATCTGACGCGTTTATGCTTTTCTTTTTTATATATGACAGCTCATTTATGTTATTTCCAGGAGGTGTAACTACAGGTAGATTAGTATTCTTGTATGTAGTATTTAGAAAGTTATTAACAAGAAATGTATATTACACAAAAGAGGTTAGGGGATTAGTTATTACTTTGGCCATATTATTTATTTATTCGTTTTTTCAATACCTTTTTTCTTGGGATTTTAACCAAACATCAAGAATTATGTGGTTTTTCTTATACTGCATAGTTTTTCCACATTTCATCTACAAGCACATGGAGTTTTTTGGTTTGGATTATTTTTTAAAATGTGTTTTTTTAGCAATTGTAATCCAGTCAGTTATAGCCCTTTTTTCGTTTTTTAGTCCAGCAGTCAAGATGTTTATTGTTAATTTTGTCGAAATTGGAGGTAATAGTATCGTTGAAACAAATTATAGAGCAATAGCATTTGCAAGTAATACTGGATCTGCTCTCTCAGTAGTTCAATTTGTCGGGGTATGCTCTGGTTTATTGCTAATGGCACGTAATAAGTTATCTGTTTCAAACCAAATAATAATACACACGGGCTTATTAATAATAATCGTTAGTCTTATTTTTATTGGTAGGTTGGGATTAATGTTATCGGTGGTGTTCTATGTTATATACTCCATATTTTATTTTAATTTTTATAGGGTTTTTATTTTTGGATCTTTATTATTCATATTTAATTTCGTGGATTTTGTTAGTATTTTTGAGAATAAGGCCTCAAATATAGAAGATTTTAATGTGGAGTTTTTTTATAACTGGATTGGAGAAATTACAAAAATAGAAGATAATCATACTCTTGAAGTACTTCAAGAAATGCCAATACCTCCTTTGACAATGGAAACTCTTATAGGAACAGGCTATGTATTTGATGCTGAATATGGTGTAAATGTATCTGGTAATGATTCTGGATATATCCAGACGTATTATTCTTTAGGGTTATTAGCTACGGTTATTTTTTATATATCTTATCTGGTTTATTTATTTGGACAAGTTATAGATGTAGAAATTAGATTGCGAAATTTTATAATAGCGATTATTCTTGCTTTGTTTTTAATAGAAAACAAGGAGCCATATATATTTAAATACACGTTTTCTTTTTTTATGGTTACAATGCTTTTATTTTTAAATGAAGATAAAAATGTGCAACGTAATGTAAACTAAATTCATAGATGGAAGGAATATTTAATTTATTAAGAGATAAACTTTATATAGCGATTAAGTCAGGTGTTGAATACGCAAGGTATAAAGGAGTTAAAGTAGGAAATGATTGTAGAATATTAACTACAAAATTCGGGTCAGAACCTTGGTTAATAACAATTGGTAATAAAGTTACAATTACAAGTGGTGTTGTGTTATTAACACATGACGGCTCAACATGGTCAATTAAAGATCAAAAAGGAAGGAGATATCTATATAAACGAATTGTAATTGGTAATAATGTTTTTATTGGGGTTAATTCAATATTAATGCCAGGAGTTAGGATAGATGATAATGTAATTATCGCAGCAGGAAGTATTGTAACAAAATCGGTTCCTTCTGGAGTTATTGTAGCTGGAAATCCAGCTAGGATAATAGGACAATATGAAGATTATAAACAGCAAGCTTTAGCGAATTATATTTCCGAACAAGATTTAGATTTTTCTAAAAAATACAAAGAAAGAGTCGAAGAAGTTGTTGATAATGAATTTAAAAAATATTTATAATTATGTGCGGCATATACCTAACTAATATACCTTTTAAAGAGGAAGACATAAGAGAACGACTAAATACGATACAATTTAGAGGACCTAATTATACGGGAGTTCAAAAGGTTGATGATGTTACGTTAGCTCATTTAAGGTTATCGATTTTAGATTTAGATGTCAGGTCAAATCAGCCTATGGAATTTCAAAACATAACCATTGTATTTAATGGTGAGGTTTATAATTTTATGGACATTAAAGAAGAATTAATCGCTTTAGGTTATGAATTCCATACCACAAGTGATACCGAAGTACTTTTAAAAGGTTATAAAGAGTGGGGTAAAAAAGTTGTCGCTAAATTAAACGGAATGTTTGCATTTGCGGTTTATGATAAAACAACCAAACAACTTTTTTGTTCACGCGATCGTTTAGGAGTAAAACCATTTTATTACTATTGGAAAGACGGTAAATTTGAAATTTGCAGTCAGTTACGCCCAATAGAAAATCGCAAAACAATTAATAAAGAAGCTGTGTCGATGTATTTGGATTGTACCTATGTGCCAAGTCCTTATACGATATACGAAGATGTTTTTAAATTACCTCCAGGAAACAACTTGGAAATTGATTTAGAAAAAGGTACTCATAAAATATCCGAATATTGGAATTTAAAATCCGTAGTAACCACTTCAAAAACATACGATCAAGCCAAAGAAGAGTTACACGAATTATTAAAAGACGCTGTTAAAATAAGATTAAAGGCGGATGTGCCTTTTGGTTCATTTTTATCAGGAGGTATAGATTCGGCATTGATTTCAAGTATAGCCGCTAAAAATTCAGAAAATTCAGTTAAAACATTTTCAATTGGTTTTGATGATCCAAAATATGACGAAAGTAAAGTAGCCGCACAATATGCTAAAATATTAGGTACAGATCATACCGAAACCATTTGTAAACCAGAAGATATTTTAGATATGTTACCCCGATTAGTGGAAGTGTATGATGAGCCTTTTGGAGATAGCTCGGCATTACCATCTTTATTATTGAATAAAGTTACCAAACAATATGTTACAATGGCTTTGTCAGGAGATGGTGGCGACGAAAGTTTTTTAGGGTACAACCATTTTGAGTGGACAAAAAAATTCAATAAAATATCAAAAATACCATTCTTTTTAAGGAAGATAGGTGCATTGTTCGTTTTTGAAAGTATATTTCAACATAGAACTAATTCTTTAAAAGAGATACTTAATACGAATTCAAAAGCAAAATTTATAGAACGTATATTTATCGGTTTTAATACAATAGTTAAAAAAGAGAATCATAACTGGTTATCTCATTATAAAGCATTTATGGACAATTCAAACAACATGTATCAACAGGCTGCAGATTTAAATATAAAACTGTGGTTAGAGAATGATAGCAATGTAAAAGTTGACAGGGCAAGCATGGCTTATTCTGTTGAAGTTCGGAGTCCTTTTTTAGATTATCGCATTATTGAATTTGCAAGAACACTACCTGTTGAATACCGTTTTGATAATGGTGTAAGAAAAAAAATAGTTAGAGATATATTAAAAGAATATATCCCCGAAGAAGTGTTTAATCAGCCTAAAAAAGGATTTGCCGTTCCGATAGGTAAATGGATTAGAAAAGAATTAAGAGAAGAATTTGAAGCGAACTTAAAGGATGATTTTTTAAATCAAGTACCCAATTTAAATGTGCCTAAATTTAAGAAAATGTTTCAAAGACATTTAGAAGGGAAACACGATTACTCGTCTTATATATGGAGAGTTTATGTTTTGTCAAAATGGTATCAAGAATTTGGTTTCTATAAAAAAGTATAATGTCGCATAAAAAAAAGATTTTATTCATATTGCCCAGTTTATGTGCAGGAGGAGCAGAACGTGTCATGAGTTTTGTGTCCAGTGCCATTGATAAAAATAAATATGAGTCAAAACTTATAGTTATTGGATTTAAGAAAGACGCGGTGTATGAGGTGGAAGGTATCGAAGTTCTTTTTTTAAATAAAACCAGGTTATTAGCTGCTGTCGGAAGTTTGTTTGGCGTTATCAGAAAAGAAAAACCAGCTATAGTTGTAAGTTCTATCGGTCATGTAAATGTAATGATGGCACTTTTTAGTTTTTATTTTTGGAAAGTTAAGTTTATTGGTAGAGAAGCAAGTGTTGTTTCTAAAATGAATGAATTTTCTGATTCAGTATCTAAATTTAACAGTAAATTGATGCGGTTTTTTTACCCTCGATTATCGGCAATTATTTGCCAATCGTCAGATATGAAAGAAGATTTTCAAAATGTATTACAATTAAAAGCTAATAAACTTAAAGTAATTCATAATCCAATTACAAAAATAGTATCTCCAAAATCAAGTGGTACATCCGATAATTTTTTTAACTTTATTACCGTAGGTAGGTTAAGTAAAGAAAAAGGTCACCAACGCATTTTACAAGGGTTATCAACAATAAAAACGTATGATTTTACGTATACAATTGTTGGTTCAGGACCATTAGAGCAGGAGATTAAAAAACAAGTTATCGAGTACAATTTGTTGGATAAAGTAACTTTTATACCATTCACAACAACTGTATTAGATTATTTAAAAAAATCAGATTACTTTTTACAGGGATCTTTTGTAGAAGGATTTCCTAACGCTTTGTTAGAGAGTTGCACTGTTGGGGTACCCATAATTGTTTTTGATGCTCCAGGAGGTACCAAAGATGTGGTGTCGCCAGAAATAAATGGCTTTGTAGTAAAAGATAACCAAGAGTTTGAAACACTACTAAATGATAAATTAAAGTTAGATTCGATAAGTAATAAAAATGTTTTGGATAGCGTATTAACAAAATTTGATTCCAATCAAATTGTGAAAAAATACGAAGAACTTTTTGACTGTGTATTAAATGAATAAAGTACTGTTTGTTTTACCGAACGATAGTCTAAGCGGAGCAGAGCAAATATTAAAAATGATTGCCTCAAACCTCGATGACTCATTGATTGAAGTACATTTTCTAACCAAGAAAAAAACTTCACAATGGGATGATTTGCACAATGTTAAGCTAACAGATAGTAATACAAATTCACAGTATTTAGGTGCTGTAATTTATTTTTTTCAGCTACTATTTTCTAAAAAAGAAACATACGATTACATTTTTACCTCGCATGTTTTTGTTACGGGTTTGATTGGAATCTTCTTGAAGTTACGTGTTTTGGATAAAAAACACTTTATAGGTAGAGAATCTACACAAATTTTTAGACGTTTTACAGGTTTTAAATTGAAGTTTTATCAAACGATGTATTTCTTGGGGTATTCTAAAACAGATTTGATTATTTGCCAAACGGATCAAATGAAAGATAGTTTTATTAAAAATCTTCCAAAATTAGCTCGGAATAAAAAAGTAGTATCCATTCAAAATCCTTTTCAAAGAAATATTATCGATAAAAATAATATAATCCCTTACGATTCATTTATAGTAACCGCAGGACGTTTAATTCCTGAAAAAGGATTTGATATTTTGATTCGTGTATTTAAAGATGTTTTAAAAAAATATCCAAATCATAAGTTAGTAATACTCGGCGAAGGAAATCAACGCGAGAATTTAGAACACTTGATAAAAGAATTAAAGTTAACCGAAAATGTTATTTTACAGGGATTTGTAACCAATGTACAGGATTATTTTAACCAAGCTGATTTATGCGTGGTGTCTTCACGGATAGAAGGTTTTCCCAATGTATTATTGCAGATGATGGCGCAAAACACGAAAGTAGTTTCCACTAAATGTGCCGGAGGAATTGACCAAATACAAGGGGTAGTTTTGGCGGAAATCAATAATCCAGAAAGTTTATTAATAGCAATCCAAAATTGTTTAGAATCGAAAGAAAATAATAGAGAGGTATTCGATTCTTTTTTAGCTGAAAATTCTATCGAAAATTATATAAAGGTTATACAAGAACTTGTAACCCAAAAATAACTACATGAAAAAATTATTGATGGTAGCCAACACAGATTGGTTTTTTATTTCACACAGGTTATGCATCGCACAGGAAGCAATTAAACAAGGTTGGAAAGTAGTGGTTGCAACCGAAGATTCAGGTCGGTCAGAAGAAATTAAAATACACGGAATAGAGTTTATTGATTTTAAATTTTCGAGATCAGGCACCAATTTGGTAGATGAGTTTAAAACCCTTTATAATTTTTACAAACTCTATAAAGAAATAAAACCAGATGTAGTACACCATATCACCTTAAAACCTGTGATTTATGGGTCTTTTATCGCTAAATTATATCACGTAAAAGGGGTGTTAAATGCGGTAAGTGGTTTGGGATATAATTTCACCGAAGGTCGTATGGGGATGGTTGCCAAGGTGATGGTCGGATTGATGCGGTTTGGTTTTTCCAGAAAAAATGTATCGATTATATTTCAAAATCAAGATGACTTTCAAGAGTTAAAATGTTTGAATGTCATCGCGGATACCAATAAAATCGTAATGATAAAAGGTTCAGGTGTAGATTTAGAAAAATTTAAACCGGTCGAGAATATTTTAGATAACGGAAAAATTCAAATTTTATTACCAACCCGAATGTTATGGGATAAAGGTGTAAAAGAAGTGCGAGAGGCCTCTGATATTTTGAAGAAGGATTATCATGATAAAGTGGTTTTTAAATTATCAGGTCTTGCAGATGAAGAAAACAAAGCAGGTGTACCCTCAAGTTATTTAAACGATTGGCAAGATGGGGATTATGTAGATTGGATTGGATATCAAAAGGACATGGTGCAAGTTTACCAAGATTCAGATATTGTTATTTTACCCTCTTATAGAGAAGGAATGCCAAAAACATTAATAGAAGCTTGTGCAGTAGGTAAACCAATAGTAACAACTGAAGCAATAGGCTGCCGAGAATGTGTTGACGAAGGAATAAACGGTTATAAGGTTGCCGTTAAATCATCGGAAGCTTTGGCAGAAGCCTTGGCTAAATTGATTGATAGTAAAGAAAAGAGAATTGAAATGGGCAAACAGTCACGAATCAAGGCTATTAATGAGTTTGATCAAAAACAAGTGGTAGCGAAACATCTAGAAATTTATAATTCTTTACTTAATGGATAATATTTTAGTAACAGGAATTACAGGGTTCGTTGGGCAAAATTTAGCGCCTTTTCTAGCAAAAAATAAATACAATGTAACAGGTATTGTTCGTAAACCTAATGGGAGCAATCAAATTGGTTATGAGAATATAGATACTCAAGTTTGGAATTCATCAAAGGCAATAGTTCATTTGGCGGGCAAGGCACATGATCTTAAAAAAACGTCTGATGATAACGAATATTTCACTGTTAATACCGAATTAACAAAGTCACTTTTTGATCAATTTTTAAAGAGTGATTGTGAGATTTTTATTTACATGAGTTCTGTTAAAGCCGCTGCAGATTCGGTAGAGGGATTATTAAACGAAGAGGTACTACCTACACCAATAACTCCTTACGGAAAATCAAAACAATTAGCCGAACAATATATTTTGAGTCAGTCGTTGCCACAAAACAAAAGGATGTATATTTTGCGCCCCTGTATGATACACGGACCTGGGAACAAGGGGAATCTAAACCTATTGTATAGTTTTGCATCTAAAGGAGTACCGTATCCATTAGCGGCTTATGATAATAAACGTTCTTTTTTGAGTGTGGATAATCTTTCTTTTGTAATAAAAGAATTAATAGAAAAAAAAGTTCCATCAGGTATTTATAACGTTTCAGACAACGAAGCGTTATCAACGAATCAAGTTGTTTCGATGATTGCTCAGTCTTTAGGTAAAAAACCTTCTTTATTACCTATTCCAAAAGAAATTATGAATTTTGTTGCTAAAGTAGGAGGGGTTTTAAAGTTACCAATCAATACGGAACGATTGGGTAAAATGACCGAAAATTATCAAGTAAGTAACGCCAAATTAGTAAATAATTTAGGGGTTCAATTGCCTTTATCAACAAAAGAAGGATTATTAATCACATTTAAATCATTTAAAAATGATACTACAGTATAGTTTAATTTTTATAGGTTTATTATTTGCGGAGTTAATTTATTTTAAAATAGCTGACAAGTATAACATCATTGATAAACCAAACGAAAGATCCTCACACAGTACGATTACCTTACGTGGTGGTGGTGCAATTTTCGTTATCGCAATACTTGTATCATTTTTTATTGGAGATGTAAGTTGGGCTTTGGCTTCGGCTGTTGTAATGGTAGGTGTTGTTAGTTTTGTAGACGATATAACACCGTTAAGTCAATTGCCTCGACTGTCTGTTCATTTGATTGCTGCGTTTTTAGTAATCTATGATTTACAACTGATTGAATATGGTATTTGGTTATTACCAATAGCATTATTTTTCTTGATAGGTTGGATAAATGCGTTTAACTTTATGGATGGTATTAACGGTATAACCGTTTTATATGCTTTGGTTTTAATTGTAGCTTTTGCTTATATGCCTTATCATATTGAACAATTGAATTTGTTTGTTATAATGGGATTGTCATGTGTCGTTTTTGCGATATTTAATGTAAGAAAAAAAGCAAAAGCATTTGCAGGAGATGTTGGGAGTATCGCAATGGCTATTTTTTTAGGATACTTTTTGATAAAAACACTAATGGATAGCGGTAATATAGGGTATATATTATTGTTTGCAGTTTATAGCATCGATGCTATAATTACAATTTTACTCCGAATCAAAAAGAAAGAAAGAGTTTTGGATCCGCATCGGACGCACTTATATCAATATTTAGCAAACGAGATGAAAATACCTCATATAGTTGTTTCATTATCATATGCTATAATTCAATTAGGGGTCAGTTTCTTAATTATCTGTTTAGATGAGGAAGGATATTTAATTTTTCCAATTTGGTTTGGTTTAATAGTTGTTTTAGTATCAATATATTGTTTAATACGATATTTTGTGTACACAAAATATGTATCAAAAAATGCCTAAAGAAATTGTTATTATTGGTTCAGGTGGAGTAGGTAGAGAAATTCTTGCTACACTAAAAAACGAGGTGTTTGTAGATTTTATAGTATTAGGTTTTATTGATGATGGGCAACAAAAAGGTAAATTAATTAACGGCTTTCCTGTTTTAGGAGGTATCGATTGGCTTATTCAAAACAAGACAAAAATAAATATTATCATAGCAATTGGTAATCCGTCGGTTCGCCAAAAAATAATAGATAAGTTACAGCCACATTCATACAATTACCCTACAATTATTCATCCTTCTACAGAAATTCACGATAAAGACTATTGTTCTATAGGTGTAGGATGTTATATTGCTGGTAAGTGTGTGATTACAACAGACGTAACAATAGGTGATTTTTGCTTCATTAACACACATTGTAGTTTGCAACACGATACTTTTATCGAAAATAATTGTACTTTAATGCCTGGCGTTCGAATAACTGGTGGCGCTCATATAGGACATGGGACGTATATTTCAGGAAACACATTGCTATCAGAATCGATTACGATTCCTGTGGATTCAAAAATATAAACAAAATGATGAAAGATCGTTTGTATTTGTCACCACCGTCAATGGGGGATAAAGAGTTGATTAACGTACACAATGCTGTTAAAAGCAATTGGGTAGCAACTGTGGGGTCTTATATTTCTCAATTTGAGAAAGACTTAGAAGTATATTTAGGAAGTGATAAATATGTAGTTGCTTTAAACTCGGGTACATCCGCTATTCATATCGGTTTACTTTTGTTAGGGGTAACTAAAGGAGATGAGGTTTTAGTGCAAAGTCATACGCATATCGCCTCTGTAAATCCCGTACTTTATTTAGGAGCAACACCAATTTTTATTGATAGTGAAGAAGATACTTGGAATATGTGCCCTATTTATTTAGAAAAAGCAATTCAAGATCGAATAAAAAAAGGTAAAAAACCAAAAGCAATTATAGTCGTTGATTTATACGGAATGCCTTATAAAGTTGATGCGATAAAAAAACTATCAAAAGCGTACAATATTCCTGTTTTAGAAGATGCAGCAGAAGCATTAGGGAGTACCTATAAAGGGAAAAAGTGTGGTACGTTTGGTGATGTAGGTGTAATTTCTTTTAATGGAAATAAAATAATCACCACATCTGGTGGTGGAGCATTAATCGTAAACTCTAGAGAAGCAAAAGAAAAAGCGATTTATCTCGCTAATCAAGCAAAGGAAGATGTGCCGTACTTTGAGCACAAAACGTTAGGATATAATTATAGAATGACCAATGTTGCTGCCAGTATTGGTTGTGCTCAATTAGAAAAAATAGACCAACTCTTGACGATAAGAAAGCAAAATAATCAATTGTATCGTTCTATTTTTGAAAATCAATCGAACATTCAGATACAACAAAATTACACCGATGATTTAGATACAAACTATTGGTTAACAGTAGTTTTAGCAACTAATTTAAATCAAAATGAAAAATTTCGTCTTTATTTAGAACAATTCAATATTGAGTCCAGAAGGTTGTGGAAGCCAATGCATTTACAATCGCTTTATAAACAACAATCCTTTTACGGTACAACGGTTGCCGAGAATTTATTTGAAAAAGGTTTGTGTTTACCTTCAGGTATGAATTTGAATAATGAAAATAAAATGTTTTTTCGTAAAATAATGAGTGATTTTTTCACATAAAAGATTAATTTTGCAAATTAAATTTAACTATTTATTAAGGTATATTATATGTCAATATTAAACACATATAAGGTAGGATCTAATTTTAAAAATATAAGTTATTTACCAAGATGGTATGTGCTATTGATTGATCTTTTTATTGTTTCGATGATATATCTAGCCTCTTTTTTTATATATGAAAATGAGACGCTGTATCTTTTAAATACTTCCAATTTGTGGTTGTCAACTTTAGTTTTGATAATTTTAAATGCGTTTTTCTTTTGGTTGTTTCGTGTGTATTCGGGTATTATAAGGCATTCTTCTTTTGCGGATGCTCAAAAAATACTCCTTTCTCAAATATCGGTTTTTATATTTTTTATAGCCACTTATATACTATACTTCTCTTATACTCATCATGAGTTATTTAGTTTTGTTGGGATAGTTTTTAATTCTGTATTATCGTTTGCTGGTTTGTTTGTATTTCGTCTAATAGTCAAACAGATTTACGATTATTACATCAACAATTTTACTTCTAAAAATCTGGTAAATGTTTTAATTTACGGAACAGATTCAAATGCCATATCAATTGCGAATGCATTAATTACAGAAAATCCAAAACGATTTAAAGTAGTGGGATTTGTAGGTAAAAACTACAGTAAAACATTTACCTCCAAAAGCCTACTGAATTTACCCATATACAATTTGACAAAACGTATATCTGTAATTATGCGTTATATGAATTCAACAGGTTTGATTATAGCGGATAAATCACTGACCAATGAAGAACAAATGGAGTTGGTTGATCAGTGTATCGAATACGGATTAAAAGTATTCACGGTACCAATAGTTCAAAATTGGGAAGATGAAAAAGAGATTTCTCAAAGTATTAAATCTTTTGAGATTGAAGATTTATTAGATAGAAAACCTATTCTTTTAGATAAAACATCCATTTCAACCCAAATTAAAAATAAGGTAATTTTAGTTTCTGGTGCAGCAGGATCTATTGGGAGTGAAATTGTAAGGCAGGCGGTTACATTTAATCCCAAAACAATTATTTTAGTAGATCAGGGTGAGTCACCACTACATGAAATTCGTTTGGAAATTGAAAAAATGGAATTGCCTTTCGAGATAAAATGTTTGATAGCAGATGTTAGAAATAGGGAATGTATGGATAACATCTTTAAAACCTATAAGCCTAAAGTTGTTTATCATGCTGCAGCATATAAACACGTGCCATTAATGGAAGAAAATCCTTCGCAAGCTATAATGGTTAATGTTATGGGTACTAAAAACCTCGCGGATTTATCATTTGCATACGGTGTGGATAAATTTGTAATGGTATCCACAGATAAAGCTGTTAACCCAAGTAATGTGATGGGAGCAAGTAAACGTATAGCAGAGAAGTACGTACAATCATTACATCGCTATGTACAAAATAATACTGAATTATATAATACCAAATATATTACGACTCGTTTTGGAAATGTATTGGGATCAAATGGTTCGGTAGTGCCCTTGTTTAGAAGACAAATAGAAGCAGGCGGCCCCATAACAATTACCCACCCTGAAGTCATACGTTATTTTATGACCATTCCTGAAGCATGCCAATTGGTGCTAGAGGCAGGAGCGATGGGCAAAGGAGGAGAGATTTATATATTTGATATGGGTAAGCCAGTTAAGATTATTGATTTGGCTCGAAAAATGATACGATTAGCAGGTTTTACACCGAATAAAGAAATTAATATAGATATTATTGGTTTGCGTCCTGGGGAAAAATTATATGAAGAATTATTGAACAATACCTCCGAAACCTTGCCTACGCACAATGAAAAAATTACCATTGCTCAAGATACAATTGAAGATTACAATTTAATTTCAGCTCATGTAGATGAGTTGATTACAATATCTTCAAATTTTACCCCAGTTGAATTGGTTAGTAAAATGAAACAAATTGTACCCGAGTTTAAAAGTTTAAATTCAGAATTTTCCAACTTAGATAATTAAAAAATCAAATGAAAAAAATTATTGCGCATCTCTTTGTATTGGGTTTATTAGTTTCGTGTGCCTCGAAGGAGGAATTTGTCTATATGCAAAATGCAGGAGCGATTTCAGGAGAGAATAACTCGAATGTATTCGAAACAAAATTTCAACCAGATGATTTGTTATTGATTAACATATCATCAAAAGATCCAGAAGCGGCCATTCCATTTAATTTAGGATTAGTTTCAAATGCATCTGTAAATAGTCCAACAGCAGGTCAAGCACAACAACAATTTTATTTGGTAGACAATGATGGATTTGTTGAATTTCCGATACTCGGAAAACTTAAAGTTGGCGGAGAGACAAGAACAACAATTATTAGTTTGTTGAAAGAAAAATTAAAACCATATTTACAGGATCCGATAATAAATATTCGGATAATGAACTATAAAATTTCTGTTTTGGGAGAGGTGAATCGGCCAGGTTCATACTCAATTACAAGTGAAAGAATTAGTGTATTAGAGGCTTTATCTTTAGCGGGTGATTTAACCATTTATGGTGAACGAAAAAATGTGGTTGTTGTTCGTGAAGTTAACGGTAAAAAGCAAAGTACTAAAATTGATTTAACAAAAACAGATTTTATTAAGTCTGATTTTTATTACTTAAAACAAAATGATGTGATTTATGTTGAGCCCAACAAAACAAAAGTCAATAGTTCAGCGGTAGGACCTAATACCTCTGTAATTATATCAGCTATATCAATATTAATAACAGTTACAGGTTTAATTATACAGACAACAAGATAAATTATGAATATATCATCCCCAGAAAATAAACGCAGTAGAGCATTTGACTTTAAAAGTGAACTAATAAAATATATTGTTCACTGGAAATGGTTCGTTTTAAATGTTTCGTTTTTTGTAGTTTTTACAATTATTTATTTGAGATATACTGAAGTACAGTATAAAACAAATATTAAAATAATTTTTAAATCCGACGAAAAATCAAATTTAGGAGAGCTGATGCCTATTGACTTAGGACTTACTAAAAACGCTAATTTAAAGGACAATCAAATACAGATTTTAAAAACCCGTTCATTAATTACAAAAACCCTTAATACATTAGAATTTAATAAAGTATATGTTAAAAAGGGTTTGATTAAAGCGTCTGAAGTATATAAGGATGAAAGTCCTATTACAGTAAAATTTTTAAAGGAAGATTCTGATTATTATAAATTAAATACCAATTTTACGATAACAGGTAAATCTAAATCTAAATTTATATTATTAGATAAGTTAGGTAATAGTCAAGGGGAGTTTACTTATGGAGAACCTGTAAATACTGCTAATGGCTATATTTTGGTGAATTTAAATCCGAAGTATTATGAAAAAAACATAAACGATTTTGATTTTGAAATATTAGTCAACATACTTCCAATGGAAATGATGATTGATTTATATATGGTAAAATTAAATGTTGTTGGAATAAGTAAAACAACAGATATTGTTGATTTATCAATTGTAGGTCCTAACCCTAAAAAATCAGAAGATTTTTTAGGTACTTTAATCGAAATTTATAATCAAGAGGCCATAAATGATGAGCGCTTAGTTTCTAAAAAGACGGTAAATTTTGTTGACGAGCGTTTAGAACTAATTACTACCGAACTAAAAGATTTAGAGATTGGTACAGAAGAATTTAAAAAAATAAATAAAGTTACCGACATTGAGTCACAAGCAGGTATATATTTACAAAGTGCGGATACGTATGAATCTACAATGATTGGTGCTCAAACGGATTTATCGATTATAGATGCAATGATTGGATTATTGGCATCCAATTCTGCTGATGAATTAATACCTACAGGTATAGTTCCTGAAGGAGCTAATGCAGAGGGGTTGATCGCAGAGTACAATCGAATGGTATTGGATCGTAATAGAATTATAGCTAACTCGTCAAAACTAAATCCAACGGCAATACAATTAGATCAAAAAATACAAGCTTTGCGTAAAAGCATAAAAGCCAGTTTGTTAAGTTTAAAAAAGAGTATTTCTATAAAAATATCTAATTTAGATAGGCAAGAAAAACTAATTGATAGTCGAATTGCAAAAATACCAAAACAAGAACGTCAATATCGTGAAATCACCAGAAAACAAGAGGTGAAAGAAGCTTTATATGTGTTTTTGATTGAAAAAAGAGAAAATGCCGCTATTTTAATGGAGGTAGCAGCCCCTATATCAAAAGTTATAGACGAACCATATACAGCACCTGTGCCAGTGTTCCCTAAAAAAGGAATTACTTTATTTGGATCGTTATTATTAGGATTTGCCATACCAGGATTTATAATTTATTTGATTAACTTTTTTGATACAAAAGTTAAAACAAGAAAAGATGTTGAAGATATCATACCTGGTTTCCCTTATTTGGGCGACGTACCAAGTTTACCTAAGTTAGAAGGAGAAATTTTACCTGAAAGTAGATCGGGTACAGCAGAGGCACTTCGTATGTTACGAACTAATGTTGATTTTATGCTTACGGGTACAAACAATTCTTTAGCAAAAGTAATTTTTGTGACTTCGTCTATTCCAGGAGAAGGAAAAACATTTATCTCCATGAATTTAGCGAAAACCATTTCATTTACCTCTAAAAAAGTATTGTTATTAGGTTTTGATATTCGTAAACCTAAGTTAGACGAGTATTTGGATTTGCCACCAGAAGGAATTACAAATTATTTATTAAACGACTCCCTTAAATTAGATAGTTTAACGGTTAAACATCCGACATTAAAAAATTTATATGTAATCGGTTCAGGAGCAATACCTCCAAATCCTTCGGAATTATTATTAAGTGACAATGTAGGTAAGCTTTTTGAAGAGTTAAAAACAAAATACGATTATATAATAGTGGATACGGCTCCAGTAGCCTTAGTTACAGATACATTATTGTTATCTAAGCATTCTGATTTATTTATATATGTTGTTCGTTCGAATTATTTAGAATCTAAAATGTTGGACGTAACAAGTAAAATATATAAAGACGCTAAGATTAAAAATATGGCGTATTTACTAAACGATACTGAAAAGAAAATGAACGGTTACGGTTACGGTTACGGAAGTTCAACTGGTTACTATCTTAGCTCGACCCCTAAAGAGGAATCATTCTTTAAACGATTGTTTAAATAATCCCTAAATATTTTTTTTAAAAGGCGCACTTTAATTTGAGGTTGCGCCTTTTCTTATTATAAGAATCAAACGATAATATCCATAGATTCTATATCTTTACGGGCTGAAAAAACACTCTATGCAATTCGAATTACTTTCTCAAGATCCATTATCCAAAGCCAGAGCAGGTACAATTACAACCGATCACGGTACGATTGAAACTCCTATTTTTATGCCTGTGGGTACTGTCGCTTCTGTAAAAGGGGTCCACCAACGCGAACTTAAAAACGATATCAATCCTGATATTATTCTGGGTAATACCTATCATTTGTTTTTAAGGCCTCAATTAGATGTGCTGGAAAAAGCAGGAGGTTTACACAAGTTTATGGGGTGGGATCGTAATATTTTAACTGATAGCGGAGGGTATCAAGTATATTCTTTATCAAGTAACCGAAAGATAAAGGAAGAAGGAGTAAAGTTTAAATCCCATATTGACGGTTCGACTCATTTTTTTTCACCCGAAAATGTCATGGAAATCCAGCGCACAATTGGTGCTGATATAATAATGGCATTTGACGAATGTACACCATACCCTTGTGATTATCGGTATGCAAAAAAATCAATGCATATGACGCATCGATGGTTAGACAGGTGCATCAACCATTTGGAAACATTACCTTTTAAATATGGTTATGAACAAACGTTTTTTCCTATAGTTCAAGGAAGTACCTATAAAGATCTGCGACAACAATCTGCCGAGTACATTGCCAATGCTGGGGCTCAAGGTAATGCAATTGGAGGTTTATCAGTAGGAGAGCCGGCAGAAGAAATGTACGCCATGACTGAAGTAGTTTGCGAAATTTTGCCAAAAGACAAACCAAGGTACTTAATGGGAGTAGGCACACCGATAAATATTTTAGAAAATATAGCATTAGGGATAGATATGTTTGATTGTGTAATGCCAACACGTAATGCCCGTAACGGAATGTTATTTACCGCTCACGGAAGTATCAATATCAAAAACAAAAAATGGGAAGCGGATTTTTCGCCATTAGATGAAATGGGAATTACGTTTGTTGATTTGGAATATTCGAAAGCTTATGTACGACATTTATTTGCGGCAAATGAGTATTTAGGAAAACAAATAGCAACTATTCATAATTTAGGATTTTATATGTGGTTAGTTCGCGAAGCTCGAAAACATATTATTGCAGGAGATTTTGCAGCTTGGAAAAATAAGATGGTTAATCAAATGAACAATCGATTGTAATATTTTCGGATGGGAATAATCGACAAATATATTTTAAAACAATACCTCAAAACATTCTTCGGGATGCTTTTAATGTTTATGCCTATCGGTATTATCGTTGATGTGTCCGAAAAAATAAATCGAATGTTGGAAAGCAAAGTTCCTCTTGAGGAGATACTATTGTATTACGTTCATTTTATAGTATATTTTGCAAATTTGTTATTTCCGTTACTGTTGTTTTTATCGATTATATGGTTTACATCTAAGCTGGCAAACAAGACTGAAATCATAGCTATACTTAGTTCAGGAATATCATTCAATCGATTTTTAAGACCTTACATAATAGGTGCTACGATAGTTTGTTTATTCGCCTTATTAATGGGGATTTTTGTTGTTCCAAAATCAAGTAAAGAGTTTAATGATTTTAGGTATAAATACCTTCACCGAAATATGCAAGCACGCCAAGATTCTAACGTCTATCGAGAGATTAAACCTAATGAATTTTTGTATGTAAATAATTTTAATTACACCAGTAAGATTGGGTTTAACTTTGTATATGAAGTTTTTGATGCAAATAATAAGTTAGTTTCAAAAATACAAGCGAGTCGTATCAAGTGGAATTCATCTACCAATAATTATACACTTAAAAATTACGTTAAAAGAAATGTAGGTACATTAAGCGATAAACTTATCGTCGAAGCAACTAAAGATACTATTTTTAGTTTCGAATTTGAAGATTTAACACCAGAAGTTTACAAGGCTGAAACACTCAATATTTTTGAATTAAATGATTTTATTCGGCAAGAAAGGAAACGTGGTAATGCGCAGATAAATAACTACTTAATTGTTAGAAATAAACGATTTAGTGCGCCAATATCCGTATTTATATTAACATTAATTGCGGTTTCCGTTTCTTCAATGAAAAGAAGAGGAGGAATGGGAGTTAATTTAGCGGTAGGTATAGCTATTGCTTTTATGTTTGTTTTTTTTGATAAAGTTTTTGGAACAATCTCTGAAAATTCAGAATTTTCGCCAACAATTGCTGTGTGGACACCAAATGTTTTGTTTGGGATTTTAGCTGTTTTTTTACTTCAAAAAGCCAAAAAGTAATTTTTGTAATTAGATATTGTGAAGAATCGTTCATGCTAATTATACCTAACGGGTTAATTTAGTGTTAAAAAATTTTAAAACCGCGAAGAATTCTAAGAGGTTTATAAGTGCAAGTTTAAAAAAGAAGCACTATATGATAACGGATTGCGAGGAAATGATTAAATTTCAAAAATAATCAATAAGGACTATTATGGGCACAAAAATAAAAGCTCTTGGAGTTTATTTACCTGACACTGTACTGACCAATATTCAGTTGGAAAATGATTTTGGAAGATGGGAATCTGAAAGAATAGAAAGTAAATTGGGAATAAAGGAAAGGCATATTTCTGCCGAAAAGGAAACGGCTGGGGATATGGCTTTTTTTGCTGCATTAAAAGTTTTAGAGAATTATGATAAGGATAAAATAGACATGCTTATTCTTTGTACACAAAGTCCAGATTATTTTTTACCAACTACTGCATGTTTGCTTCAGAATCGCTTGGGATTAAAAACAGATTTAGGAGCTTACGATTTTAATCTCGGATGCTCTGGGTTTGTTTATGGTTTAGCAATGGCAAAATCTTTTATTAAAACAGGCATTGCTTCAAGTGTACTTTTAATAACCTCAGAATCGTATTCAAAACATATTCACCCATATGATTTAGCACTCAAGACCGTTTTTGGAGATGGAGCAGTTGCAACTATTATCGAGAGTACAGATAAAGAGCATGTTTTTGAATTTGTTTTAGGTACTGATGGTTCTGGAAAAGATAATCTTATAGTTAAAAATGGAGGATTTCGAAACACTTATGATCCTCTAGCCGAGGAGAAAAAAACGGATTCAGACGATACATATACTGATAACAACTTATTTATGAATGGTCCAGAAATATTTAACTTTACAAATGTAGCTGTTCCAAAAGCTATTAAACAATGTTTGATAAAAAATAAAATTTCATTGGATGAGATTGATTATTTTATATTTCATCAAGCTAATAAGTATATGATAGAATATCTTCGTAAAAAAATTGGTATTCCTAAGGAAAAATTTTATGTAAATATGTTGTTAACCGGTAACACTGTTTCAGCAACGATTCCTATGGCATATTCTGATGCGCTTAATAAAGGTAAAATAGTATCAGGAAATAAAGTTTTGCTTTGTGGATTTGGTGTTGGATATTCATGGGGCGCTGTGATTGTCGAAGTTTAACGTTTAAAAAATTATATTCTATGAAAAAAAATGAATTTGTAAATCAACTTTCAGAATATTGTGAGTTTGAAAATGAAAATTTTACTTTAGAAACCCATTTCAAATCAATTGATGATTATGATTCACTTGCGGTAATGTCAATTATTGCATTTGTTGATGAGAATTTTAAAATGAGTTTAACTGCGGTACAATTGCGTGATATTACTGATTTTAATTCTTTAATTAATCTTATTGGGATAGATAAATTTGAAAATGATTAATCTTGAAGGTAAACGAATTTTGGTAACAGGTGCGTCTTCTGGCATAGGGAGAGCTGTTGCTATACAAGCAGCATCGTTAGGTGCTTCGCTAATATTATTAGGAAGAAATGATGAAAGGCTAAAAATAACCCACAATTCTTTACAAGGTATTGGTCATGAATATTATTCAATTGATATTACGAATTATTCTCAGGTTGAAAAAATTATTAATTCATCAGTTGCTAATAGTGGATATATAAATGGATTTGTTCACAGTGCAGGAATAGAAAAAATAGTGCCTTTTAAAGCATCTACCCCTCAACATTTTAAAGAAGTATTTGAAATTAATGTGTTTGCAGGTTTTGAGATTGCAAGATTACTTTCGCAAAAAAAAAATGTTAACCCAACCGGGGCTTCACATGTATTTATTAGTTCAGTAAATGCTCGGTTAGGCGACCCATGTAAAATCATATACTGCTCAAGTAAGTCTGCATTATTAGCGGGTGTTAAAGCGATGGCATTAGAGCTTTCTTCAAAAAAAATCCGTTGTAATTGTGTTTTGCCAGGTTGTGTTGATACAGAGATGGTAAAAAAAATATTTGAGACCGTTCCAATAGAGGCTAAGCAAGAAATTATAAATAAACATCCACTTGGGATAGGACAGCCAGAGGATGTTGCTAATTTAGTTTGTTTTCTTATTTCGGATTTGGCTAAGTGGATTACTGGTTCAGAGTATATAATTGATGGAGGTTATAGTAGTTAAAGACGAATATTTAAGAGATAAATAATAGAATATCAATATGTTAGAAATACGATTGTGTGAGTTTAATGAAATTGATAAATTACAAAAGTTCATTGATCTTGAATGGAAAAAGGATCATATTTTTGTAAACCACACGGAGTTATTAAAATGGCAACATTCAAATAATTCAAATAATCAAATAAATTTTGTTTTAGGTTATGATACTTTAAAACATGAAATTGTAGGTATTCTTGGATTTATTCCTCTATATCAATTTGATTGTAATTTGTTTGAGAATAAAGATTTTTGGTTAGCTATTTGGAAAATAAAAAACGAAAATAAAGGAATAGGATTAGAATTATTAAATTTTATAATCAATACGTATAATCCAAATTCTATTGGATCGATTGGCATAAATCAACGTGTAAAGAAATTATATAATGCATTAAAATTTAAGACAGGTAAATTGATTCATTACTGTTTTATTAATCCCAATATAGATTGCTTTCAAATTTTGAAAATAAGTCAAAAAATAAAAAAAACGACATTTCAAAATTCAGAATATAAAATAAGTAGACTACATAATTTATCTAATTTTAGAGAGCTTAAACATCAATACAATCCATATAAGAGTATTGAATATATTGAAAACAGATATAGTAATCACCCAATTTATAAATATCAATTATATGGTGTTTTTTATAATAATAACATTAAGTGTATATTAGTTACACGTAAAATAATTCTAAATAATTCGGCGTGTATTAGAATAGTTGATATTTATGGTGATTTAAGAAATATAAGCACTATTGAATCTGAACTGGTTAATTTGTTAACAATTGAAAATTGTGAATATATTGATTGTTTAAATTTTGGTATTGAATCAGATGTTTTTCTCAATTTAGGTTTTTCAATACCGAAAAATATTATAATACCCCACTATTTTGAACCGTTTGAACCCATAAATGTAGATATTCAATTTGCATATTTATGCAATACTAATGATTATGTTATTTTTAAAGGTGATTCAGATCTGGACAGACCAAATGTTTTGAAATAAATAGATGAAAAATCTAAATAAGAAAGTTACAATTATTATGTACCACTATGTTAGAGATTTCAAACATAGTAGATACCCTGGTATTAAAGGGTTAGATATAGTCCTTTTTAAAGAACAAATAGATTATCTAAAAAAGCATTATTATTTCATTACAATAGAAATGCTCATAGACTCAATCGAAAATAATTCATCTTTACCAGAGAAATCAGTTTTGTTAACATTTGATGATGGTTATGCAGACCATTTTAATTATGTTTTCCCATTATTAAATGATTATAAAATACAAGGCTCTTTTTTTCCTCCAGTAAAAGCAATAACTGAACATTCGGTTTTAGATGTAAATAAAATCCATTTTATTCTTGCTTCAGAAGAGGACAAATCGAAAATTATTACTGAAATCAAAATTGAATTAAATAAGTTCAGGGAAGAATATAATTTAGAAAGTGATTTCTTTTATTACAATAAACTGGCTAAGTCTAATCGATATGATTCTTCGGATGTTATTTTTATAAAGAGACTACTACAAGTTGAGTTAGACGAAACATTGAGAAAAAAAATAACAAATAATATCTTTGAAAAAATAGTTGGCATTAATGAAGATTCATTTAGTAGAGAATTATACATGGATATTGAACAAATAAAATGTATGCATAGAAATGGGATGCATATTGGAAGTCATGGATATGACCATTATTGGCTAGGTTCTTTAACTCGCGAAAATCAAAAAATAGAAATTGAAAAGTCGTTAGTATTTTTAAATCAAATAGGTTGTGATACTAAGCAATGGACTATGTGTTATCCTTATGGAAATTATAATGAGACAACAGTTGAATTGTTAACCGAATATAATTGTAAACTTGCAATTACAACAGAAGTAAATATAGCGAACATTCATAAACATAATAGATATGCTTTGCCTAGGCTCGATACTAATGACATACCGAAAAATAAAGAAGAAGTTGTAAATGGCTGGTATTCAAAAGGTTGATCATTGTTGAGCCATTATTTTACGTTACGAAGAATAAAGTAAATTAACGGAATTGTTATTGCTACACAAATAAGCGCAGGCTTAATCCAATTTTTAGGTTCGTAGTCTAATTCTTTTCCTATAAATTTATTCCAAAAATATTCGTTTAATATGGCTGATCCTGCAATATTAAAAACAATACCTAAGTAACTGCTTTGACCTATAAAATTTAGGGTCATCATCGACAGAAATGTATAACTTATCCCAAAAAGAAGCACTTGTAGAGCTGCAGTATGGTTGTTAAGTAGTTTTAAATTTCGATATAAAAGAACGGCTCCAAATAAAGTAGAAAATAAACAAGAAAAAACAACGATAACTGTTTTTGAGTATAATTTAGGTAATAAATTTGGTGATTCGGATTGGTGTTCGCTCATGCTTAAAATAAATTAAGATTGTTTGTTTTGAAACTTAGTTCTTTTACTACCCGCGTACATTTCGTATTTCACTAATCGAGATTCTAAACCAGCATTAAAAAGTTTAATTTTTCGAGAAGGTTTTAACCCGACAAATTTTAAAGCTTCAATGTTTGAGGTTATAAACCAAGCGTTTGTATTTGGATAATTTTGTTTAAGTGTATTCCCGATATTTTTATAGAAATCTTCAAAATCAATGGTTAAACGTTCGCCGTAAGGTGGATTAAAAACCATGTGTAATGGTCCTTCGGTATCTTTTTCAGATTCAAAAAAATTAGTTTGTGATACCGTTATGTATTCTTCTAAATTGGCATTTTTAATATTGTCTATCGCTTTGTTTACGGCAGAAGGTGCTTTGTCATATCCTTTAATAGTATAATGAAAGTCACGTGTTTTTTTCAATAAAGATTGATTAATTGTCTCAAATAGTTCACTATCCCAATCGTTCCATTTTTCAAAGGCAAATTCTTTACGATTAATATTGGCAGGAATATTACAAGCAATCATTGCTGCTTCGATTAAAAAAGTTCCACTTCCACACATGGGATCAATAAAATGAGTAGATCCATCCCAGCCTGATAAGAGCAATACACCTGCAGCTAACACTTCGTTTATTGGTGCTAAGTTGGTTGCGGTACGGTATCCTCGCTGATGTAACGAATTACCTGATGAGTCTAAAGCGATAGAGCAAACATCATTTTGTATGTGTACGTTAATACGCAAATCTGGGAAATCTTTATCAATGCTCGGTCGGGTATCAAATTTACTTCTGAATTGATCTACAATAGCATCTTTAGATTTTAAGGATACAAATTGCGAATGATTAAATTTTTCGGAATGTACCGTCGCATCAATCACAAAAGTTTGATTCGGCCGTAAATAATCCGACCAATCAATGGATGAGATTCCTTTGTACAAACTATCCTCATTATAAACCTTAAATTGATGGATAGGTTTTAAAATCTTAATAGCAGTTCGTAAAGCAATATTGGCTTTGTATAAAAAACCTTTATCACCAGAAAAACTGACCATCCGAACACCAGGTGTAACCTCACGAGCTCCTAAAAGGCTTAATTCTTTGGCTAGTATTTCTTCAAAACCAAAAAAGGTTTTAGCGATCATTGTAAAGTCTTCCATAACAACAAAATAAATTTGGTGCAAAAATACGCTAATTATTACAAAAGACTATAGATTACTTTAAGCTTTTAAAAAGTCCCAACAAAATGTAAACCCACACTGGAGTTAGAAAATTGAGGAATCCAATGTTTTTCCATTTTAAGATTCTTAAGCGAATATTTATTTTTTAAAGGGTCTGTTTTTTCGCGGTTTTTGCGACTGTTTAATACAACGGCACGTCCAATAATGGTGCCGACTAATGCACCACCTACAAGATCAGAAACCCAATGGTTATGGGTTTTAATATCAGCTAAAAATACCGCCGTAGCAAAAGTATAAGGAATCCAGTAGTTGCCATATTCCATCTGTATTACTTTTGCAACCGCATAATAAGCTGCTGCGTGTGTGGATGTAAACGAGGTGCCTCCTGGATGTGTACCTAAATATACAGGATGAAAATTCCCAAAATCCCAAGGATCTTTTGTCCAAGGATCAGCAGCAGGTTTGGAATCATTAAGGCTTCGTTGGGGTCTATTACGGGCAAAAATAGTTTTAAGAAATACGTGGTTAATTACAAAACAATATGCCATTGATTTAAAGGCATTGGTCGCAACGATTTGTCCTTTTTTATTATTTAACGCAAAAGAGCCTGCATATAAACCAATCAGTGGATAGGTGATATAAGCATTGTTACCGCTTAACCAATGTAAATCATTTTTTATAAAAGTAATATTAGGTATCGAGTAATCAACTGTCGGTTCTATTTTATCATGAAAATAGCCTGTCGTGTATTTGTCCACAGCAATTAAACCCACGATACTACCTGTATAAATAGCGGTTCGCGTCCAATCATCACTAAATGTATGACCCATTTCAACAAAATCTTGAGGGATACTAAGGATGTTATCTTTTAAAACTTTACCAGCAACTTTAAAACGGTTTTCTTTTTTAAGAGTTAGAGTGTCATTTTGGCTGTAAGAGATGTTGATTGTTAAGATGAGAAAGAATAAGAAAAGATTATGCATAATGGATTAAGTTTAAAAATGAAATTTTTATATGTAGTATATCCAATTCGGATTCAAAGGTATTTTTTTATTTATATTTTTGCGAAATACATCTAATTTTATTTATAAGTAATTGATATACATTATTTTATATTAATTTTTTTTGCAAACAAATTTAATTTTTACATCAAAATTTTTCAACTAATACTATTCGCTATTTATAAATTCGGCTTTATAAAATAACAATTTAAATATACTCAGTTAATAAACAAGGCTTTCGTTAACAATAACAACAAGTTTATATAACTAACTTTTAATCTGTAGTTCATTTTAACTTTACAAAAACAGTGTTGTTTAGCAGAATTAATACTCACTAAATCAACACGTTATGATTACAAAAAGATTTTTTTATGGATTAACGGCAATTTTGCTACAAGTTGGAGTGTCCAATGCGCAAGACATATCTCATCTATCCAGTTACGAAACGGGTACAACTAATGCAGCCGAAGTTGTGGCGTATGATAAAACTTCAAAAAGAGCTTTTCTGACAAGCTCATCGGCAAATAGTTTTAGTATTGTAGATATTTCAAATCCAATACAACCAAAACTGATTTCAGAAATTTCATTAGCCAATTTTGGCGGAGGACCAAACTCAATCGCTGTACACAACGGTATAATAGCAATAGCAATTGAGAACACGGTAAAAACAAACAATGGAGTTGTTGTATTTTTTGATACGGACGGAAAATTCATCAAACAAATTACTGCAGGCGCTTTACCTGATATGTTAACTTTTTCTCCTGACGGAAAAAAAGTTCTTGTAGCCAATGAAGGCGAACCTAATGATGATTATTCGATTGATCCTCAAGGTACTGTTTCCATTATTGATCTATCAAAAGGAGTAGAAAACGCAACCTTTAAATCAATCGATTTTACAGTGTATGATACTAAAAAAGCATCGTTGATAAACAAAGGCGTTCGTATTTTTGGTAATAAGGGTGCATCCAACGTTTCTCAGGATATGGAGCCTGAATACATTACCGTTACATCCGATGGAAAATTGGCATACGTAAACTGCCAAGAAAACAATGCATTCGCGGTTATTGATTTAGAAAAAGAGATACTATTGGATATTATTCCGTTAGGATATAAAAACCATATGTTGGGTACACCAACGGTTACACCTTATGTATTAAACAAATTAGTAGCAAACTGGCCAACGTTAGGATCACCCGTTTATGATGGCGGACAAGATCCCGTATCATTAGGCGGTTTTTCAGGATTATTTTATGATGAGCAACATTCTACTGCAACGGATTACGTTTTTTATGCCATACCAGACAGAGGGCCTAACGCCGATGTAGTAGCTAAAGCGGACGCAACACCAAGTGCAACACAAGACTTAAGACCATTTAAATTACCGAATTACCAAAGCCGAATTGTAAAATTTACGCTAAACAAAAATACAGGAGCCATAACGTTAAACGATCAAATTTCATTATTCAGAAAAGACAAAACAACCCCTATTTCAGGTAAAGGAAATATCCCTGGTATTGACGAAGTTCCGGTAACCTACGCAGATATAACGACAGATTACAACAAAACAGACTATACAGATTCAAAAAACGAAACCTATCATCAATTAGCTTATGATGCTTTAGGAGGTGACTTTGAAGGTGTTTTAAGAGATAAAAACGGTGATTTTTGGTTGTGTGATGAATACCGACCTTCGATTTACCAATTCAAACCAGACGGTACATTGGTAGAACGTTTTGTACCTGAAGGAACTTCTCAATTAGGAACTACACCTATGCCAAAGGATACTTATGGTAAAGAAACCTTACCTGCTGTATATGCCAAACGATGGGCAAACAGAGGATTTGAAGCCATTGCGTATGACAAAGACAAACACATTGTATATGCCTTTATCCAATCACCCCTTTACAATCCGAGCAGTGTGACCAAAAATAAATCAGACATCATCCGTATATTGGGAATAGACGCTACAAACGGAACACCTGTGTCAGAATATGTATATGTGCTAGAACGTAATGCAGACTCTGGATATTCAAGCTCACGAGTAGATAAAATAGGAGATGCCGTTTATACGGGTAATGGTAAATTTTTGGTTATAGAAAGAGATTCAGAAGGACCTGAAAACGAAATGGGACAAAAAAATATTTTTGAAATAGACCTCAACTATGCAACCAACATATTAGGAACAGATCTTTCAAAATCAGTAGGAGCAAACGCGGCTAAAACCTTAGAACAAATGACAGCTGACGAGCTAATGGAAAACAATATTCGTTTTGTGCACAAGCTAAAAGTATCCAATTTATCATCTATTGGATACAAAGGTTCTGATAAAGCAGAAGGAATAGCCTTGTTACCCAATAACGAAATTGCTATAATCAACGACAATGACTTTGGATTAGCAGGAGCAGGAACCACAGATGATAGCGTTTTAGGAATTATCTCTTTTGCAAAAAACTATGGATTTGATGCCAGCGACAAAGATAGTTCAACCAACATCACTAACCACCCAACCTTAGGTATGTATATGCCTGATGCAATTGCGAGTTATATGGTAAACAACAAAACCTATATCGTAACCGCAAACGAGGGAGATTCAAGAGATTATACTGGTTATTCAGAAGAAGTTCGAGTTAAAGATCTACAATTAAACCCGGTATATTATCCAAATGCAGCCGCTCTTCAAAAAGAGAGTGATTTAGGACGCTTAAAAACAACAACAGCAACTGGAGACTACAACGGAGACGGAACAACAGAACAAATCTATTCGTACGGAGCACGTTCATTCTCTATTTTTGATCAATACGGAAATTTAGTTTTTGATAGTGGAGATGCTTTTGAAAAAGCCGTAGCCGAAAACCAGCCCAGCTTATTTAATCAAGACGCAGGAAAAAAAGACGGTCGTTCAGACGATAAAGGGATAGAGCCAGAAGCTATTACAGTAGGAACTATTGATGGAAAAACATATGCATTTGTTGGATTTGAAAGACAAAGTGCCATTGTAGTGTATGATATTACTTACCCAAAGTCACCAGAATTAGTAACCTATTACAACAACCAAACTATTGAAAATAACGTTTTAAAAGGAGACGTCGCACCTGAGGTAATTAAGTTTATCAGTGCCGAGGATAGTCCTAACGGAGAAAACTTATTATTAGTTGGATACGAAATAAGCGGAACAATGGGAATAATTCAAATCGGAGGAACTTTATCTATTACAGATCTAGAAAATCAAAATACAACTTCAGATTTTAGTGTATATCCGAATCCTGTACAAGCCATCCTGAACTTTAATCAACAAGATACAGGAGCCGTTTATTCCTTATCAGGGCAATTAATGGTTTCATTTACAGCTGAAAAATCAATAAACGTAAGCTTACTTTCACAAGGAATTTATATCGTGAAAACGGATAAAGGAGCAAAAAGATTTTTAAAATTTTAAACAAAACTTACCTGCCTAAACCAACTTTTAAAGCCCGTAATTTTTTACGGGCTTTACTTATTTTTAATCATAATATAAAAAGGCTGTTGTGTAAAACAATATTACTAATCCATTACTTTTTATAACTAACAACATAAGTTTTTTATAAAATAATTACTTTAAAATGAGTAATCAATATCATCTAAATACAGTAAATTTACCCTCCTAAAATATGATTTTTATAAAATAATGACCACAGCAAAAACAAACATAGAGTCAAGCAATTCACAAAACTGGTTTTCATCTTGGTTTGATACCTCATATTATCACATATTATATAAAGACCGTAACGACGATGAAGCCAAACGGTTTATAGATACCATCACGCGGTACCTTAATATTGATGAGTCAGGTATTGTATTAGATTTGGCTTGTGGTAAAGGGCGTCACTCTTTATATTTAAATCAATTAGGTTATCGTGTTAAAGGAGTTGATTTATCAGAAAATAGTATACAATACGCTTCTCAATTTGAAAATAAACAACTAAGTTTTGCCGTGCATGATATGCGACAACCTTTAACGGAACAATTTGATGTAGTATTTAATTTATTTACCAGTTTTGGTTATTTTGATACAGAAGAAGAAGATTTACAGGTGTTAGCAGCTATTAAAAACGCCATTAGCGAATTTGGAGTAGGAGTAATTGATTTTATGAATGTAACAAAAGCCATCAATAATTTAGTTAAACAAGAAACAAAAACAATAGATCAAATAGATTTTAATATAAGGCGTAGTGTTAAAGACGGTTTTATCAATAAAGAAATATCCTTTATAGACCAAGGTCAATCGTATTCTTACACTGAAAAAGTAAAAGTTTTAGCCCTTAAAGATTTTGAAAGATTGATGGAAAAAGCAGGGATGTATATTTTTGATGTTTTTGGAGATTACCAATTGGGTAAATTTAACCCAACTGAATCAGATCGTTTAATATTGATTTTTAAATAAGAAAATGACCTATTTAATCGTTCCATTTTTAGCTGTACTATTAGGATATGTAGTCGCTACAATACTCAAACCAAAAGACAAGAGAAATATAAAATTAGTTTTAGCCTTTAGCGGATCTTTTCTATTATCAATTACGGTATTACATTTATTACCTGAATTGTACGAACATCATCAATCACACGAACACGGAAACGACGGAGTGGTGGGGATATATATAATGATGGGGATTTTGTTTCAAATTATTCTTGAATTTTTCTCAAAAGGAGCAGAACACGGTCATGTACACGGCGGAGATCATATACACACCATACCTTGGTCGTTATTTTTGAGTTTGTGTTTACATGCCCTGTTAGAAGGAATGCCTGTAAGTCATCACCATGATTTATCATGGGGTATAGGCGTGCATCATTTTCCGATAGCAATAATATTAACGGCTTTTTTTGCTAATTCAGGATTAAAAACCAGTTCCATTGTATTATTTATGATAGGATTTGCTTTGATGACGCCTTTAGGTACTATTTTATCAGAACATTTACCATTTTTATTAGCGTATAGTACCGAAATAACAGCCGTAGTTGTCGGGATATTATTTCACATATCATCAACAATTATATTTGAAAGTAACGAAGGACATAAATTTAATTTTTTGAAGTTGACCGTTATTTTTGTAGGGATACTATTAGCCTATTTTATTTAAATCAAATTCTATGAATTTTATAAAAACAACCGAACAAGATTCAAAGTACAATCATTTAGAAAAAATGTCTGTACAAGAATTGCTTAGAAATATCAATAACGAAGACAAAACAGTACCATCAGCCGTTGAAAAAGCATTGCCTGCAATCGAAAATCTAGTCGAAAAATTAGTAGAAAAGATGAAATTAGGCGGTCGATTATTTTATATAGGAGCAGGAACAAGTGGTCGATTAGGTGTTGTCGATGCCTCTGAATGTCCGCCAACATTTGGTGTATCACATGAATTAGTTAACGGATTGATAGCAGGTGGAGATGTAGCCATCCGTAAGGCTGTTGAGTTTGCCGAAGACGATACCGAACAGGCATGGAAAGATTTACAAACGAACAATATAACTACAAATGATGTGGTTATTGGTATAGCCGCATCAGGTACAACTCCATATGTAATTGGAGGTTTACAAAAATGTAACGAAGCAGGAATCACCACAGGATCCATAACCTGTAACGAAGGAAGTCCGTTGGCGTTATTACCGAAATACCCTATTGTTGTAGTTGTAGGTCCTGAATTTGTAACAGGAAGTTCACGGATGAAAGCAGGAACCGCTCAAAAATTAGTCTTAAATATGATATCCACTACAGCAATGATACAATTAGGGCATATTAAAGGCAATAAAATGGTTGATATGCAACTGAGTAACCATAAATTAGTAGATCGTGGTGTACGAATGATAATGAACGAGTTACAAGTCGATTATATTACAGGAACGCAATTATTAGAAAAATATAAAAATGTTCGAAATGCTGTAAATTCTTATAAAAAAGGAGAATAAATCAATCTATTTTAAGAATAAATGTTTTAAATTTAGTTCGAGACTTAAACACAATATGAATTATTAAAAAAAGCATCATGAAAAACATTTTAGTACCTATAGATTTTGAAGGACCAGCATCTTATTTATTATTAGGCGAAGCATATAAAATTGCAGAAAAGTTTAATTCTAAAGTATGGTTAATACACGTAGTAACGCCAGATCCGGAATTTGTAGGATACGATGCAGGACCACAATATGTAAGAGATGCTAGAGCCAGTGAATTAAGAAAAGAACATAAATTATTAAAAGGATATACCGACGAATTAAAAAGTAAAGGAATAAATGCGGAAGGTTTATTAATTTTTGGGTCAACAGTTGAGATGATTCAGTTAGAGGCTAAAAAATTAAAAATTGATTTGATTATTATGGGGCATCATAATCATAGTTTTTTCTATAATTCCTTATTTGGAAGTACTGATTTAAAATTAATGGAAAACTTAAACATACCATTATTAATGGTTCCTATGGATTGGGGAAAATAATATTAGATTTATACTTACTATACAAAAACCTTTTAAACAATTTGTTTAAAAGGTTTTTTCGTTAAATCAATATGTTAAAGACTGTTAAAACAAGTTATTTTTTGTAATTTTGCGCCCAGTTAGGAGAGAGATTTTTAGTATGAAAAAGCACGTTGCAACAATGAGGTTAAAGTATATTTTAGTAGTTTTTACGTTGTTAATATCAACAACTATTTTTGCACAACTTAAAGTGGGTAAAAATATAGAGACAATTCACGAGACTTCTGTTTTAGAAATAGAATCCGATTCTGGAACATTGGTTTTTCCAAGATTAACAAATGAACAACGCGATGCGTTAGGAAAACCTTTGGTAGGAGCCACAATATTTAATAGCACAATCAATAGGTTACAAATATTCACCATTTATGGCTGGCAAACGGTGCAGACAGGTTTGGAGCCTTTAACTATAGAAGTTTCTAAATCAAATGACGATGCAGATGATAATTCTTCAAAAAGAGGAAGAAAAGGCAAAGACGGTAAAGATGGTAAAGACGGTAAAGATGGTGCTCCAGGAAAAGATGGTAAGGAAGGTAAACAAGGTCGAGATGGCAAACAAGGAATAGATGGTCGAGATGGGAAAGATGGTGCACCTGGAAAAGAAGGAAGACCAGGCAAAGACGGTAAAGATGGCAAGGATGGAAAAGAGGGAAAGCAAGGTAAACCTGGTAAAGACGGCAAGGATGGTAAAGATGGAAAAGAGGGAAAACAAGGTAAACCTGGTAAAGACGGCAAGGATGGCAAGCAAGGAAAAGATGGCAAAGACGGTAAACCGGGTAAAGATGGTAAGGATGGAAAAGAGGGAAAACAAGGTAAATCAGGTAAGGATGGAAAAGAAGGAAAACAAGGCAAAGACGGTAAGCCCGGACGAGATGGAAAACCCGGTAAAGACGGGCGTGACGGAAAAGATGGACGAGATGGAGCACCCGGTAAAGAAGGAAAGGAAGGAAAACAAGGCAAAGACGGAGCAAAAGGAGAGAAGGGTGAAAAAGGCGATAAAGGTGAAAAAGGTGATGCTATTGGAGAAGATAAGTTAAAAGAATTGGCTTCAAAAATAGAAGTACTTCAAATATTAGTAAATGATCAAGAGCAATTCATTCAAGTTTTAATAGAAAGAATTGAAAATCTAGAGAAGAAAAAATAGTATTGATGAAACAACTTATAATTCACATACTACTTTTAGTAAACACTATTACTGTTTTGAAAGCACAGGAAGGATTTTCTTCTAAAGGTGCCTTTAAAATTCATAATAACTATAATGGGCAAGGAATTTTGATTCATCATAATTATTTGATTGATGGAGTTGTTCAAACACAAAACACGACCAATCCCAATAAAATATTTTTTGGAGAAACGAGTACTTGGAAACGAGTCAATACAACATCTTATGTCGATGGATATATTAAATCAAAAGTTAAAACAAACTTTTTATTCCCTATAGGGAATAACGGAATTTATAAACCATTAGGTTTAACGGTTTCTGAAAATGCAAATGTATCGTATCAAAGGCGCGAACCCATGAATTTTTCTTGGATTGATTCTGTAACTATAAAACAGATCAGTACAAAAGAGTATTGGAATGTTTCAAGCGTAGGCAACTCATTAATAACTCTAATTTACGATAAAGAGACGTGTGGTTTGTTAGATGCTAACATGACTTATGAACGATTAACAATCGCAGGTTGGGACGGTTATAAATGGATTCGCATACCCAGTGTGATAGATCCTTTTATGATTGATAAAGAAAGTTCGGTATTGCAGACTTCAACACAACCTTCTAATGAAAATGAAGGATCGATAACCTCTACTGTTGTGGTGCCATTAATTTATTTTAGTGCTTTTACGCTGGCATTAACAACCGATGAGCTGAATAATTTTAAACAAAAAAGTAGTAAAAAAGAAAAAGAAGCTGTTGCCACTACAACCCCTACTAAAACGGTTGTTGAAAGTCCAAAATCTAAAAAAGAAAAAGAAGACAGAGCAGCTAAATTTTCAGATCAAATTGTACTGAGCGAAAATCGAAACAAGGATTATAAGTTATTTAATAAGATTCATTTTGCTTTCAATAAAAGTGAATTATCGATGTATTCAACGAATATATTACACAGAGTTGTGCGAGAATTACAAGAGCTAAAAGGAGATTATCGTTTAAAATTGGTTGGGCACACCGATTTTTTTGGTAGTAACAACTACAATTATACCCTAGGATTACGAAGAGCAGAAACCATAAATCAATTTTTATTAACTCAAGGTATAACTAACGTAAGTGTTGAAGTTTTATCCGAAGGTGAAGAAGGAGCAAATGTAGACTGTCAAGATTGTAAAGCTAGCGAATTAATAGCCAACCGACGTGTCGATATTTATATCATACAACAAAAAAAATAATCACAATTATGAGTACAACAATCACCACTACGGATTTCAATTTTCCGAATCAAACAAAAGTATATAGAGGTAAAGTTAGAGAGGTTTATTCGATAAAAGATGATTTGTTGGTTATGATTGCGACAGATAGATTGTCTGCATTTGATGTAGTTATGCCCAAAGGAATCCCATATAAAGGACAGATTCTAAACCAGATTGCGACCAAGTTCATGAAAATGACGGAGGATATCGTACCTAATTGGTTAATTGCTAATCCGGATCCAAGCGTTGCTGTAGGTCATTTATGCGAGCCATTTAAGGTAGAAATGGTAATTAGAGGGTATTTATCAGGTCACGCTGCACGGGAGTATTCTGTAGGAAAAAGAACACTTTGTGGCGTTGCAATGCCAGAAGGTTTAAAAGAAAACGATAAATTTCCCGAACCTATTATTACTCCTACAACAAAAGCAGACAATGGTTCGCATGACGAAGATATATCAAGAGAAGCTATATTAACTTCAAAAATTGTTTCAGAAGAAGATTATTTGATCTTAGAAAAATACACGCGAGCTTTATTTCAGAGAGGCACAGAAATAGCTGCCTCACGAGGTTTGATTTTGGTTGATACCAAGTACGAATTTGGAAAAACCAGAGATGGTAAGATTGTTTTAATTGATGAAATCCATACACCAGATTCATCACGTTATTTTTATACGGAAGGGTATCAACAGCGCCAAGCCGCAAACGAGCCACAAAAACAATTGTCTAAAGAATTTGTAAGACAATGGTTGATTACTAACGGTTTTCAGGGTAAAGAAGGGCAACAAATACCTGATATGTCTGATGCATACATACAAACCGTATCCGAACGTTATATTGAGTTATACGAGCAAATTATTGGTGAAAAATTTATCAAATCGGATATTTCAAATATCAACCAGCGTATTGAACAAAACGTAGTTTCTTTTTTGAAAGACCGTTAAGAAACCTCTTTTTTCTAAAATAAAAAACCTTACAATTTAATTTGTAGCGTAGTATAAAAGTTGCGATTAGCTGATGGTATAATACCTGGTCCTGGGTAGCCTGTAGCTCTTCGGGTAAAATACACCTCGTTTAACAAATTGTTTATACCTGCTTCGAGTTTAAACTTTTTGTAGCTATATGATAGCGATAAATCTACCACATCATAAGTAGGAATTAGACCAGAAACCCCTGTTAAACCAGCTACTGGTGAATTGCTTGCATCAGTAAATTGCGAGGATAAATAAGTGTATTGAATACTAGATAGTAAATTTTTGTATCCTAATTTAATCCCTGTTTTAATATTCATACGCGGAATAAATTCTACTTTATTGCCTTTTACATTCGGTATTTCAGAATTTAAATATTCAGAATCTATAAAGGAACTATTTATAAAATAGCTACAGATATAATTAGGGTTTTTAATTATTAGTTCATTAAGATTAAGATCAATCAACGATTCAAAACCATACATTACGGCATCTCCAACGTTACCTCTAACAGTTTTAGTGTCACTACCATTTTTTTGTATGGTAATACCAATACGGTCGTTATAAAATAATCCAAAAGCACCGATGTCGTACGATATTTTTTTGTTCCATTCGCCACGCAATCCCAAATCAATAGTAAAACCTTTTTCGTCTGTAATGTTGGGGGCAATGGAGAACGATGGATTTATGATACTAATATCCGTAAATGTAACCGAACGGTAATTTTGAGAGGCATTTCCATACGCTTCAATGGAGCTGTTAGGTTTATAACTAGCACCTAATCCCAATAAAATAAAAGATCTTTGATTGATGTTGGCATCGTTGTAAGTGATGTTTGATATTAATTTATCGGATTTATCTACTATAATCTCTTTATAAAAACCAGCGCTTTCAGTTTTTATATGTTCAATTCTAAAACCAGGGTTTATAGATACTTTTTTGTTTAAATAAATGATGTTTTCCCCAAATATAGCAGTGTTTAAATTAGGATAAATATAATTGGATTGGTTTGCATAATTGGGGTAGTTTGCTGTTGCAAAACTAAAATCAGCGTTGGATTTATTTGATCCAGGACCTTGTATAGCGGTATTTTCTGCTTTGTAAAATTTCCCTCCTATTAAAAAAGTAGCTTTCTTTGTTAAAAAAGTGTACTTGTGTAGTAAACGAGTTTCAAATCCAAAATTATTAAAATCACCTTTGATTAAATCACGTGGTTTAAATTCATTAGTAGATAAATCTATAGCATCAACTGTACTTACACGGTTTTCTCGAAAGCCTAAAGCATTTCGCTTGGCGTTTAATCCAAAAAAATTAAAAGTGTAATGTGTATTTTCTGAAAATTCGTGCGATAATTTCAAATTATACAATAACCAATTAACAGAAAACCAGTTACGAGATCGATTACTCTGAAATGGATTTGCGGCATACATTACGTCATCTAAACCACCAGCTTGTTGTGCTAAATAATCGAGATACGTGATTTCGCCTGTTAATTTGGTTTTTGGAGTAAATTTATACCCAATATGTGCATATAAATTATGGGATTCAAATTGAGAATTTGGTCTAAAGCCATCTCCCTTTTTATAGTTGTAAAAAGTATAATAACTGAATTTGTTTTTAGTGCCACTGATACTTGTAAAATTAGTGTACAAACCATAACTACCAATAGTATTTCTTAAAACAACTTCAAAAGGTTTGTTGGGGTTGGGCGTTTTCATCACAAAGTTGATCAACCCACCAAACTGTGTTCCGTATTGTAATGAGGCGGCACCACGTACAATTTGAACTTCTTTAAGCGCTTCTGCTGCAGGTGTATAATAACTTTCGGGATATCCTAAAACATCGGCACTGATATCGTATCCATTTTGTCGGGTATTAAAATTAGCCGTTCGATTGGGATCCAAACCACGCCCACCGATATTAAGTTGTAATCCCGCATCGTCGTTTTGGTAAATATTAAGGCCTGCTACTTGGCTGTAAATTTGTCGGGCATTATTGGCGGCTAGATTTGCCATCGATTGTTCTACTAAAACAACTTCTGTTTTTTTACCTGCATAAATTGCTGTTTCTTCAACGTCTTTTAATCGTGAAATACTGAATATTTCGGCTTTTCGGGCGGTAACTTCAACTTCGGATAAAGCCTCGGATAGAGTTTCTAATTCAATATTTAAAGTAACATCTTGTGTAATGGAAAATAATTTTGTAGATAATTTGTAGCCGTAGGTAAATACGATTAAGTGTAAATTGGGATTGGTAGTCTGAAATTCGTAATAACCTTTACTGTTAGTTTGTGCTAATGCGCCGTCATTTTTATCGTAAATTTCAACACTACTTAAAGCTAATTTTGTTTCTGCATCGGTAATAAATCCCGATACTTTATATTGTGCCGAAAGAGAAAAACTTATTAAAAATAAGAGAAAAAATAGTTTAGAATCCTTTAATATCATCAGTAAATGGTAAAATCCAATTTTTAGGTTTAAAAGACTCTTTTTCTAGCATTAAGTCTCTATTCTTATCAATATAAGGTTGGCTTAAACGACCGTTCAAAGCTACGTAACTTTCGGCATAAATAGCAACGTTTTGGTGTCCTTGATTTTTAAAATGAGTACCTAAATAATGGGCATATTCTAAAATAAAATCGGGCTGAAAACTCATTTGTTTTTCCTGTAAGGGAGTTAAAAAATCACTGTTTTTTACATAAAAAAAACGTTTTGTTTTGGTATCAACAACTTTAAAAATAGTATATCCCATTTTTTCCATTAACATCACCCGCCACGAAAATCGATAGCCTTCCTCTGTCCAAAATAATTCGTTAGGATATAATACGTATCGAAAGGGAAGGAGCAGTTGAATTACAAAAAACAGAGAAACTATATATATCGAAATAGACTTTTTATGATTAATAGGAGATGATTCTAAAATTTGAATTGTAACATTTTTAGTATCATATATTTTTTGAATTCCTTTTTTTAGGATTGAAATAATTTTGGTATGAAAATCAGCCTCAAAAAAGATAAGCGACCCAAATATCATCACAAATGGAAATACACCAATCGGAAATAAAATACGCGTAAATACATGAAAAAAGACGACCATAAAAAAAGCAAACCAACGTGTTTTTCGGTAATACAACAAAAACGGAATACTAAGATCGTACAACATTCCAGACCAACTCATGGCATAATGAAACCATTCTTGATGCATTAGCGTACTTCCGATTAGCGGTAAATCATATTTAGAAGGCAGCCATATTTTAAGTGGCATGGCTTTTAGTAACCAATCCGAGTTTATTTTGGCTAAGCCAGCATAAAAATAAACAATACCTAAAAGGAGTTTAATACTGTCAACCGTCCAGCGAGGTACGGTTGTATAGGATTTTTTTTTAAGAAAAGAATCAATTGAAAATTGACAATTAGCAGGTAAAAAAAACAGCAAAAAACTAACGATACTTATAAAATAATAGTGGTTGAGATACGTGGTTTTATCCATTAATTCGATATACGTAAAGCTCAAAAAAAAGAGTGCTACTGCCAGTTTATATCGATAACCAAGTGTGATTAAAAGTGATGCAATGCCGCAGAGTATAAAAATAAGATAAGTGTAATTTCCTAAGGGTTTAACCCATTCAAAACCGTAATATGTAAAATGAAATTTAGGTTGTATATAAACAGTTTCAACCCATCCGTAACTCCAAAATCGAATCAAACTATATAACATCAGTATTCCAAAGCCTATACGAAAAACAACCAAAGGAGAGGAATTGGTTGTTTTTTTTATATAGGTATTTAGATTAATCCCCGTCATTATCGGTGTAATCGATATTGATGTTAAACGCTTGTAATAAATCTACTTTTATTGACAGTAAAGCAAGTTGTATAATATCAACTGTTTGGGTCATTTGCGTATTATCGATTGCAATTTGAGCTTGAAAATCAGCATTTAAACTTTCAACTTTCACTTTAATAGCATCAAGCTGTGTATTGATTAGTTTGGATAAGTCCGATCTATTTAAAAAATCAAGGTAACCTTTTAGCCCAACACCGATTGTGGATTGATTATAATGACGTCCGTTATAAACAGCAGTAACACATTGTAGTGACTCTAATGCCAATTGTTTGGAAATGGTTTTACAGTAAAAACCTTCAACCCGATCAGGTAATGGAATTGCAGTCGAACTACCTGAAGGAACTCCAAATTTGTAGGATCTAAATTCTTTTTCGAAATAAAAAATATAATCATTAACGAATTTATTAACCGAACCAGAAGCGTTGTTAGCTGTGTTGCTTACAAATTCATTTCTGTACGAAGTTGTCCAGTCAGTTAAAACGGTTTGTGTTAAAGTATGCATTCGATCCACCAAATCCGAAAGGTGTTTTTTACGTTTGTTGGCATCAACATCGGTGGTATATTTTGATAAAATTGCAGCATCGTCAGTAGCCAATCCATATAGCATATAATCTAAAGCAGGAAAGCCTACGGCATCGTGGTTACTGGCATTGCCTAAGTCGGCATTTCCCGAATTGATGTTCGATTCAATATCAGTGACATTGGTCGGGTATACATTCATTTGTCCGCTGTAATATATTTTTTCGGCCAAACCAATATTAAACATCTCAAGGTGTTGCCACGTTTTGTATGAAGTTACCCAAGCGTCTCTCACAAGTGTGAAATTTTCAGCAGTAGGCGAGGTGGTAAAATTATCTTTAGCCGTTTTTAATAGTGTTAATTGAGCATCTAAATCCTGATATGCAGGGATAATTATATTGTCTGCTAAATTAGTTAGCATTACTCCTCGATCAAAATTATCCGAGTTTTTAGGAGCTATTTGATCAGACGAATCACAAGCAAAAAAAAGCGTAAAAACAAGACTTAATAAAACGATTTTATGAGACATAATGATGTTTTTTAATTAAGATGCAAAATTAATAAAGTAGTTATAAAGGTTATGCCTTATAACTACTTTATTTATGTAAAATATTTAGTTAACAGTAGCGGCTTGTGAGGTAGTAAAACCAAAACGAGCACTAATTTCATCTGAAATTTGATCTAACGTAGTGGCTTTAACACTCCAGAAACCATTTTCAGCCATTAATTGTTTTGTAAAATTATCTACTTCAGCCTTTGTAAAATAAGGTAATAACGAGTTTGGTTTGCGTGTAAATTGTAAACTGTTGATAAAACCGTATCCTTCTGATAAGGCGTGAAAAGCACTTGCGTTATCGCTGCCAATTTTTGCTTTACCAGATTGTAAGTAATAAACAGCTTTTACTGCGATTATTTTAGAAATATTTTCTTTGATAATTGCAGCTTGTTGATCTCTAACTGTATAGTTTTTAGCCACAATAGCAGCACGACCTAATTTAAAAGCGTTATGGATTTTAGCGGCAATCCCTTTAAAATTAGTATTGTTATCTACCTCTAATAAATAACCATTTAAAAAACCATCTGCTTTTAACACAGGTACAGCAGGATTTATTTCATTACCGTACATATAACCATATGCTTCATCCCAATAATGCTCCATTGTGGTAAAGTTAGATTTATCTGCTAAAATTCCTTTGTCGTTGTTTGTTTTATTATCATTAGCGTCTAACACATCTGGGCTTAGATAATGGTTTAAAATTTGGTCGGTCATTAATGCCCCGATTAATGTTTTGGCAAATGCTTGATTTAATTCTAATCCTTTAGCGTTTACATAACGTGTAGATCCTCCACCAGCTTGTTGTAATTTACCCGCTTTACCTGCTACTGCATCATTAGACCAATTAGGGTATACCTCATTAACTTGACTTGTAATCCATCCGTCAAAAGCAATTTTGATAGCATTAGCTTCTGTTGTGTTTTTTGAAAAATAATCTAATGATGCAGCAACCTTAGATCTTACGCTTTTATCAGAACTATTTAGTTCAGCAGTGCTAAAATTAGCAACACCTGTTTGGTGATTAAACATAGCGTTGATTTCAGCTTCTGTTTTTGTATTTGTTTTTAAAGCTGTAAGTAACTCCGTTGCCATTTTAATACGGGTAGTTTGTCCGCTAAAATTAACACTTGTCGCTCCGTTTCTTTGGAACTCATAATTTGTCGGAGTTTCTACTGTTGGGGCATCAGGTAACAAAGTTGTTACATCGTCTTTTTTGCAAGACATTAAGGTTAAAATGGATAGCGTGGCTAATCCTAAAACTGATTTTTTCATATGATGTTATTTGATAGTATGAATTATTTTCTGTGCAAATATATTATGCATTTTTCATTTGACAAAACTTATTTAGACTAAATCTTAATAAATTTTATTTTCAGAAAATAATCGAATATTTACAAGGGTTTGTGAAATGTTATGAATGATTTTAAATTCAAAAAAACAAACAAATTATAGAATAAATGATATATTTGATCCAAAATAAAACATCAATTTACAACACAAAAACAACGTTATTATGGGAAAAACAGTTAGCATTATTTATATAGTTCTTCGAGTATTTTTAGGAGGAATGATGGTATTTGCAGGAGCGAGTAAATTAATTAATCCAGCTGCGACAACAGCCGAGGTAGTTTCTAAAATAAAAGAAATTTCGTTATCCGAACACCATATAGAAAAAACAATATTTATAGATGGATTACAACAATCTGGGTACTTTTTTCAGTTTTTAGGAGCCTGTGAGCTGGTTTTTGGGATTTTGTTAGTCATACAAATCACAGGTTTATTGGGGGCTTTATTGATGTTACCAATAACATTAAATATCTTTTTATTTCATTTGTTTTTAGAAGCTGACGAAGTAGGAGAGCTTGTTTTTACTGCCGTTTTATTATTGGTAAATATTGCTTTAGTACTTAAAGAAAAAGAGAAAGTAAAAGGTTTAGTAACGATAAAACCTTTGTAATTTCACAAATTTAAAAAGAGGCTGTACCACCAAATTGTGATACAGCCTCTTTTTTTTGATTTTTGTTTATACATCTTCCCCATATTTTCTACTTACATTTGTCAAAATTTTATTTTGAACCTTAGTTTATATACCAAAGAATTTAGCTATAATTTACAATTGGCGTATCCCATAATTTTAAGTATGATTGGGCATTCGTTAGTGGGGTTGATTGATAATTTGATGGTGGGTCAGATAGGACCAACTGAACTAGCTGCAGTTTCTTTAGGGAATAGCTTTGTTTTTATAGCCATGTCTTTAGGAATAGGGTTTTCAACTGCGATTACACCTTTAATTGCTGAAAATTATGGAGTAGATCGTGTTGAAAAAAACAAAAGCGTTTTTTATAGCGGTTTGTTTTTGTGCACACTATTAGGGGCAGTTCTTTTTGTGATATTATTTTTTGCCAAACCTATAATGGGATATATGGGACAACCAAAAGAGGTGGTTGCTTTAGCAGGGCCATATCTGGATATTGTTGCTTTTTCGTTGATACCACTCATTATGTTTCAGGGGTACAAACAGTTTGCAGATGGTGAGTCTGAAACAAAATATTCAATGTATGCTACCGTTGCAGCTAATGTAGTTAATGTGGTTTTTAACTATGTTTTTATATTTGGTTTTTGGATATTCCCAGCATTAGGTGTTATTGGAGCGGCTATTGGTACGATAACTTCTCGTATTGCGATGGTGGTATTGATTCATTATTTATTAAGTTCTAAAGAGAAATTTAAGCCGTATTTTGAAGATTTTAGTTTTGTGTTTGTAACAAAAGAAAAGATTCGAAAAATTATAAATCTAGGCTTTCCATCAGCGATGCAAATGCTATTTGAAGTAGCCTTGTTTACAGGGGCAATTTGGTTATCAGGTAGTATAGGTGTATTTGATCAAGCAGCTAACCAAATTGCATTAAGTATTGCGTCGATGACTTATATGGTTGGTATGGGATTAAGTGTTGCCGCGATGATTCGTGTAGGTAATCAAAAAGGATTGGAAGATTTTAAGCAATTACGAATTGTTGCACATTCGATATTTTTGTTAGCGATTATTTTCGCATTTATATTTGCGGTGTTATACGTGATATTTCACGGTTTTTTGCCTCAGTTGTACTTTGATATGGATGATTTATCTCAATTAGAAGGTAATAAAAAAGTAATTGCAATAGCATCAGATTTGTTACTCATAGCTGCCATTTTTCAGTTTTCAGATATGTTACAAATTGTTGTTTTAGGTGCTTTAAGAGGTTTACAAGATGTAAAAGTACCGATGTTGTTGTCTTTTGTGTCGTATTGGTTAATAGGATTTCCAATATCGGCATATTTAGGCTTGTTCACAGAATTAAAAACAATAGGTATTTGGGTCGGTTTACTGTTAGGATTGACATTTGCATCTTTATTTTTATACATAAGGTTTACTAGAATTACCAAAAAAGAATTAAAGAATCATTTACATAAAAAAGAAATATATGGAACTACCTAAGTTTTTATTAGGCGATAATACCGATTATCCAGAGGATATTTTTATTATTCATTTAGATTACCCAAGGTTTGTAATCAATTTAGCAAACGATGAAGTTGAAATTTTAGAAGAACCAGAAGATTTAGACGAAAACGAATTATCATCCGTGATGGAAGGATTGATAGAAGAAGCTAATAATTTTTATGATAGAGAAATCGCCCAATATGAGGGATAAAAATCCTTGGATTGAAGCAGCTCGATTACGCACGTTACCATTATCTATTTCCGGAATTATAGTTGCCAGTTTTTATGCGATGTCACAATCGGAATTTGATTGGGGCGTTTTTGTTTTAGGAATAGGAACAACCGTAGGGCTTCAGGTGTTGTCTAATTTTGCAAACGATTACGGAGACGGCGTCAAAGGTACGGATAACGAAAATAGAGTGGGACCAATGCGCGCCATCCAAAGCGGAGCTATTACACCACTACAAATGAAAAAAGCAGTAATTAGCACAGCTTTAATAACACTTTTTTTAGCGATTGGTTTAATTGTGACTGCGTTTAGAGATTCTAATGTAGTCTATTCCTTATTCTTTTTTGCGTTAGGATTGATCGCGATTGCATCTGCGATCAAATATACTGTGGGTAATAAAGCATACGGATATCATGGATTGGGCGATGTGTTTGTATTTGTGTTTTTTGGATGGGTCAGCGTGATGGGAATGCATTTTTTATATGTCAAAACAATAGATTGGATCTTATTGTTACCTGCGTCTGCCATCGGAATGTTAAGTGCGGGAGTTTTAAACCTAAATAATCTTCGTGATTTTGAATCGGATACATTAGCCAGCAAAAACACATTAGTCGTCAAATTAGGAGTTTATAAAGCCAAAATATATCATTATCTCCTTTTATTAGGAGCTCTTTTATTAGTTTTAGTATTCGCTTTTTTATCAGATTTTCAATTGTCACAATATGTGTTTGTATTGGCATACATTCCTGTTTTGATTCATTTTAAAACGGTTTTACAAAATCAAGATGCCAAATTATTAGATCCCGAATTAAAGAAATTAGCACTGAGTACATTTCTATTATCGGTATTGTTGTCGATAGGGTTGTTAATTTAAATAACGATGAAAGCACACTATATAAAACACGTCTTAAATTTTAAAAAACCTAGCGGCACCTCCAGAGGTGTTTTAACTCAAAAAGAGACTTGGTTTTTAATACTCGAAAACGACAAAAAAAAGGGAGTAGGAGAGTGCGGAATCTTACGGGGATTAAGTGTTGATGATCGCCCAGATTACGAAAATAAACTACAATGGGTGTGTGATAATATCCAATTAGGGAAAGATAAATTGTGGGAATTATTGATGGAATTTCCGTCCATACAGTTTGGAGTAGAGATGGCTTTTTTGTCTTTAGAAAGTGATAATCCTTTTGAGTTATTTCCATCAGAATTTACAAAGTCAGCGGCTAAGATCAGCATAAATGGTTTGATTTGGATGGGGGATGAAGCCTTTATGAAAGCCCAAATTAAAGAGAAGATAAAAGATGGTTTTACTTGTGTGAAAATGAAAATAGGCGCGCTTAATTTTGATCGAGAAATAGCCCTTTTAAGTAGTATAAGAGCTGATTTTACAACTGATGAAATAGAAATTCGAGTTGATGCTAATGAATCATTTAGTTACGAAATAGCTTTAGATAAACTACATAAATTATCTGAATTACAAATACATAGTATTGAACAACCTTGTCAAAAAAGAAACCCTGACAGCATGTCACGTTTGTGTAAATTGTCTCCCATTGATATTGCTTTAGATGAAGAGTTAATAGGTGTTTTTAATTATGATGATAAAGAAAATCTATTGCTTAAAATTAAGCCTAAATACATCATTTTAAAGCCAAGTTTGATAGGTGGTTTTAAAGGAACGCAAGAATGGATCACGATTTCAGAAAAATTACAAATAGGATGGTGGATAACATCTGCTTTAGAAAGTAATATAGGATTAAATGCGATTGCCCAATGGACGTTTACATTAGGTAATAAAATGCCGCAAGGTTTAGGTACAGGTAGTTTGTATACTAATAATTTTGATTCCCCGCTTACAGTAACCAATGGGGTTCTTTTTTATGACACAACTAAAACTTGGAAAGTGGATTTTATGTAAAAAAAAAGGACTACATTAAGTAGTCCTTATAGCGTTGTTTTATGTGATTAAAACCGATATCTTGCACTTACTCCAAGATCCAAATCAAGCGGTGTGTTGTAGTTTAAAACACCTATCTGAGGTCTAAAATCTAAAGATACTTGTAACGGAAAATCAAAATTATATTCTAAACCCACATCACCAGCTAAAAATGCATAGGTACCATAATTGTAAGGCACATTGTTGATGTTGTGGTTGTAAATATATGTGTTGTTTGATCTCCAACTACCTACACCAGCTCCACAACCTGCATACCACTGAAAACCTTGCTGAATCTCCCAAACCCATTGATGTAAAGCGACTAGTTGAAATGTAGAAGAGTAAATATCACTTTTTGCACCTAAATCAAACTCCAAACGTCTTGAATTGGCTATTTTTCGTTGGTAAGATGCTTCAGGGAGCAAACCATTTCCTGAACTTAAACGCAATCCTATAGCGTTTTTAGATATGTCCTGAGCAGAAATTAAATAGGTTCCGAACAAACAAACGGATATAATTATTTTTTTCATAAAAAAAGTAAGATTATTTTGATTGTAAAAGTAACCGAAACACCTTTAATCAACTCTTAAAAAAAATATAAATTTTCAATTAAATTTTTACATGATACTAAATATGGCGTAACCATAAATTACGTACCGTAAAAACCGAGTGGTAGCAAATAAAATAAAGTTTTTAAACGGAAAACGGATCATACCCGCAGCAAAACTCGCAATTGCAAACGGCAAAGGTAGTAGAGCCCCCACTACAATTAAAAAACCACCCCATTTACGCATATTAGCAATATGTACGCTGGCTTTTGTTTGCATATATTTTTTAAATTTTGGGATATACAGCATTGCTTTGCCTGATAAATAGGCTACAATGCCCCCTAAAAAAGACAGTAAAGCAAGAATACTGAGGTATAAGATTGGATCAGACGTGTTTTTAGTCCAGGCAATAAATATATCTGGAGGAATTAATCCTAAAAACGATTCTGAAATAAAAAATACTGTAAAAATGACGGTATCACTGTAATTTTTAGTTAATAAAATAAGTAGGTCATTGATGTTGATTACAAATTCGTTTACTATAACTAAGGCAACTATGAATATCAAAATAGGCAAGAGTGCTTTTTTTAGATTACTGGATAAATAATTATAAAATCCAGTTCTTTGATAATACACATGAATTCTTTTCCAACGATTGATTTGACTTTCTTTAACCTTGCTTGGCATGTTGATAGTAAAATTATATTTAAATGGTACTAGTGTGTTTTTTTTTCGTTGGCGGGTCGCTAAGATATAAATTATTAAAATATTAACAGAGGTCTATAATATAAAAAAAACAAATTTTAAAAAATCATCGTTTAGACTTAGGGTATCGAAATAATTGAACTAAATTTGTTGTCTCAATTTTTAAATAATGAATGAAAACCAAACGGAACTTGTCGAGGAAAAAAAAGAATTGTACGAATATCAACTTGGAGATTTAGATAAAATCTTTCAACGTTTAGATAAGCATAAAACAAATTTTAATTTATTGTATCAATTGCCAACAGGTGGCGGTAAAACAGTTGTTTTTTCTGAAATTGTTCGACGTTATTTAGTTACAAATGAAAAAAAAGTAGTTGTATTAACACACCGAATTGAATTGTGCAAACAAACATCAAACATGTTAAGTGGCTTTGGTGTCAAAAATAAAATAGTCAATAGTAAAACTAAGGAGTTACCCGATCAAAACGAGTACGATTGTTTTGTTGCTATGGTCGAAACGTTAAAAAACAGACTAGAAGAAGGTAAATTACATATTGATAATGTTGGATTGGTCATCATTGATGAGGCACATTATAACTCCTTTCGAAAATTATTTGGGTCATTTACCAATTGTTTTATTTTGGGAGTAACTGCGACACCGTTAAGTTCCAATTCAAAATTACCGATGAAAAACGTGTACGACGAGCTAATTGTTGGTAACACCATTCAGTCTTTGATTGATAAAGGTTTTTTAGCAAAAGCCATCACAAACTCTTATAACGTAGGATTACGGTCGTTAAAAATAGGAACCAACGGGGATTACACCGTAAAATCCTCGGATGAGTTATATTCCAATTTAGAAATGTTGGAAAAGTTAAAAATATCGTATGAAGAACATGCCAAAGGTAAAAAAACCTTAATTTTTAACAACGGTATAAAAACATCACTACAAGTGTACCGCCTCTTTGCAAAAGCAGGTTATCCAATAAAACATTTGGATAATTCGTTTGGAGGACAAGAACGACGTGATATTTTAAAATGGTTTAAACACACCCCCGATGCTATATTAACGTCGGTAAGTTTATTGACAACAGGATTTGATGAGCCAACAGTCGAAGCTGTAATTTTAAATAGAGCCACAAAATCATTAACACTCTATTTTCAAATGATTGGTCGTGGATCCCGTATTTTACCCCATAAAAAAACATTTCAAGTTATCGATTTAGGAAACAATGCCGCGCGATTTGGGTACTGGGATCAAGCCGTAAATTGGCAAATGGTATTTAAATCACCCGATTTTTATTTAGAATCCATCCGATCAGATGACGAAATTGAAAATAACTTTAGGTACGAATTACCGACTGAAACCCGTCGGAAATTTAATAAATCTAAAGAAATGAGTTTTGATATTGAAGAAACCTATAAAACCGTCTTAGAGCAAGGTCTGAAATCCAAAACAGTTTTGGATTTGTCCATTGCCCAGCACGCCGAAATTTGTGTAGTAAACAGCGAAACCGTATCCGAAGCCAAGCAATTGGCTCGCGAGTTAAGAGAAGAAATTTTGTATCGAATCAAGCGTTACGCATATTGTTTGGCAAATTGCACAAACAATTATAAAGAATGGTTAGAAGAGGATTACCGTATGAAACTAAATACAGCCATTACCAAGTTGTATTCTCAAAAAGAAATATAATTCGATGACCTTTACCTCTCTAAATCCTTTTACACAAGAGGTTATTGCAACGTATGAATCACATAGCGATCAAATCGTACAATCAAAAATAGTAAAGTCCGAACAAGCTTTTATAATTTGGAGAAAAACAACTCTTGCTGAGCGACAAAAAGCGATACAAAATGTGCAGTTGTTATTGCAACAAAACAAACAATTGTACGCCACAACGATAACACAAGAAATGGGAAAACCCCTCGCTGAGTCTCATGCAGAAATAGAGAAATGTATCCTTTTGTGTCAACATTATATTTTGGAATCTGCAAATTATTTAGCACCAGAGCATATTAGTTTAGAAGGTGCAAAAGCCCAAATTGTATTCCACCCTTTAGGAACAATTTTAGGAATAATGCCTTGGAATTTTCCATTTTGGCAAGTTTTTAGGTACGCAATCCCCGCACTTTTAGCAGGGAATACCGTGTTGCTAAAACACGCACCTAACGTTATGGGCACAGCAACTTTGTTAGATGAGTTGTTTAAAAAAGCAACAACAGTTGAACATATCTTTCAAAATCTAAAAATTACCGAAAATCAAGTAGCTCACGTTATTGCTAATCCAATAATTAAAGCCATTAGTTATACAGGAAGTGAAAAAGGAGGTATTGCCGTAGGACAGTTGGCATCGCAACATATTAAAAAATGTGTGATGGAATTAGGCGGAAGTAATGCTTTTATTATTTTGGATGACGCTAATTTACCCGAAGCTATTACCATGGGCGCACAAGCTCGGTTATTAAATACAGGACAAAGTTGTATTGCCGCCAAGCGTTTTATATTGCATGAAAAAATTGCAGAAGCTTATATCACAGGTTTAAAAAATGAATTTAGCAACGTGATTATTGGTGATCCTCATGATGTTACCACCAAATTAGGTGTTATTGCAAGAGAAGATTTAGCGGATAAATTAGAACAACAAGTGCATCAAGCCCTAACCGAAGGCGCGCAATTGGTAATCGGTGGTAAACGAGAAAACAATTTGTATTACCCAACTATTTTATCAGGTGTAACAGCAGAGATGGCAATCAGTCAGGAAGAAGTTTTTGGTCCCGTGGCTTTGGTTTTTGTAGTTTCAACAGATCAAGAAGCAATTACATTAGCCAACACCAGCCCATTTGGTTTAGGCGCAAGTGTGTTTACGCAAAGTAATGTTCGTGCCCAAGCATTTATTAATGCGTTGGATGATGGCGCTGTTTTTATCAATTCGATGGTTTTTTCAAATCCAAAAATTCCTTTTGGTGGTACCAAAAAATCAGGATACGGTCGCGAATTGGGCGAATATGGGATTAAAGAATTCGTGAATGCAAAAACGGTAGTTGATTTTTCTTAATTCAAAAAAATGATTCAAAAAATCAGTTCGATTGTTTTATTCTTGTTTTTAAACGTTTGTAATACACCCACCACAAATACATTACAAATTATCGGTCAATTGCCCCGTGAATTGAATGAAAATTCAGGAATGGTTTGGTTACACCAACATTTGTGGATGGTTAATGATAGTGGTAACACCAATCATATCTTTAAATTGGATCAAAAAGGGAATATAAAAGCCCGTATTGAAGTGAAAAATGCCCAAAATATCGATTGGGAAGATGTAGCAACCGACACTAAAAACAATATTTATATTGGCGACTTTGGTAATAACGACAACAATCGAGAGGACTTAAAAATCTACACAATAGATATAAACAAAATAAATAAGTCAAGTGTTACCGCAAGTACAATAGCGTTTACGTTAGCAGATCAAGATGATTTTTCTCCTAAAAAGAAAAATAGAAATTTTGATATTGAAGCATTTGTCTATTTTAAAAAAGGATTTTATTTATTCACCAAAAACAGAAGTTCAAAGTTTGATGGCGTTTCAAAAGTATATCGTTTGGAGTTGAACCAACCGCAGCAAGTCGCCAAGTTGGTTGCCGAAATTAATTTATGTGATAATCTCCAAACGTGTCAGGTTACAGGTGCGGCTATTTTCAAAAACAAAATAGTACTTTTAATGCACGATAAAATTTATGAATTACAAGATTTTGAAGTTCATAAATTCAGTAAAATCAGACCGATAGCACTTTCGCATAATTCACAAAAAGAGGCAATTTGTTTTAGAAATGAATCTATTTTGTTTATTTCTGACGAAAAAAAAGATAAAAAACCCGCCCAATTGTATCAATTTAATTTGCAGAAAACAACCCAATGAGATTTGTTATAATTTTATTTTTTAGTTGGATATCTTGTGGTAGTTTGTGGGCACAAAAGGATACCATCACAACGGGAATTTATCCAAAATCCAAAACACAAAAATCTTCTTTTTATAAAAAAATTATTGGCGAAAATTATAGAGAAGTCTATAGTACCCCAATCGTTGCACAACGAGTAAGTTTAGACACGCTGTATGGTGGTTTATATCCTACGGAAATCCAAAGTATGAATCAAGCAACGGTTTTGATTTTAAAGAATAAAAAAGGGCAATATTACCGAATGCAACCCCTCAAAAAACGAGCGATAGATTATTTTAACAATACAATTTATCAAGATAAATACACTGAAAAAGGTATTAAAGACTCTCAATTTGAAGCTTTTGTAGAAGATATGAATACCACAACACATCCTTATGCGTCAGTTGTGGTGCCTTTTTTAAGCGAAGCAACGCAGGTGTATTACACTCGCCCTCAAATTTTTTATGTGCACATACAAGATGTTTTAGCGGATTTTGAATTTGGCGATGGATTATATCTTATTGAAGAGCATTTGAGCACTACTACATCGCAAAAATTCGGTTGGGGCACACCTTTAGAAATCATCACAACCAATCAGTTGATTCAAAATCTAGACAACAATCCAAACCATCAAGTCGATGCGGCATTTTATGTCAGAACCCGTTTAATGGATATTGTATTGGGCGATAATGATCGAACGGTTGAGCAATGGTATTGGGCAAAATTTAAAGAAAACAATCAGGTTATGTACCGACCAATTCCGCGGGATCGGAGTAATGTGTTTTCAACATACGAGGGATATTTTTCGGATTTGATACCCGAAATAATACCAATAAAAGAGTATAATCCGTCGTATTTATCCGTTTTGCCAGAGGTTCGTAAAGCGATTAAAAATAGCTTGTCCCTAGATACTCGATTGATGCAATCGATTACTTTAGGCGAAGTGTATGAACAAGCCGAGTGGATCAAAAACCGCTTAACAGACGCCGTTATTAATTCCGCTTTTGAAAAAATACCCAAAGAAGCCATTGATTACCAATGGGTAGAAGTCAAAAGAGCGTTACAATACCGCCGTGATAATTTACTAAAGATTGCCAAAGAATTTCATACCATAATCGCTAAAAATGTAATCATCACGGCATCCAACAAAAAAGATTTGATTACCATTACGCGATTACAAAACGGGTTAACAACTATTAAAATCGCACACGCAAACCAAACCTATTTTGAAGGAGAATACAAACAGAATAAAACCCAAGAAATATGGATCTATGCTTTGGATGGAGAAGATATTATTGAGGTAAAAGGAGAGGAAGAAGTAAACATTATTCCAATTAAAATTGTTGGTGGGACACAAAACGATTGGTTTAAGATTGAAAATGAAAACGGAATAGAGCTTTTTGATGAAAAAAGCAGCACCAATACCTTTCAGAAATCAGGAGATGTTAAAATAACGCTAACGGATGAGATAAACACAAACTCGTACGATTTGTATAAAAGAAAGTCCAAAACCTACAAAATTTCTCCAAAAATAGGTTCTAATCCTGATGATGGCCTTTCAATAGGAGTAAAAAATGTGTTGCAATACAATGAGCTTCGACAAAAACCATTTACCCATTTGCATCAATTGGATTTTTCGTATTACACATTTACAAACGGATACGATTTAAGTTATAAAGGTGTTCACGCAACGTTATTAGATGATTACCATACTTTTGTAGAGTTACAAATGACAAGTCCTAACTATGCAAATAACTTTTTTGGATACGGAAACGATCAGCGTAAAGGAGCTTTTATATTGGATTACTATCGTTATAAATTATCCACCTATTCGGTAGCAGTGGGGCTTTCTAAATTTAGAGAAAAAGGAGGTGATTTGGCAGTTAAATTGCTTTTCGAAAGTAAAAAAATAGCCCATATCCCCAATCGATTATTGAGTAATAATCCTCTCGAATTTTTTGAAAGAAATAACTTTATCGGACTTGATGCCACCCTAAATTATCAAAAAATAGACGACGCTATTTTTACAACAAAAGGCATTCGATTGGTATGGCAAAACGGAATTAAAACAAATATCCAAGCCAGTAATCAAACCTACTTTTATAGTATTCCGTCGTTTACGTTTACACACTATCTGATTCCGAGTAAAAAACTAGTTTTAGCCACAAAAGTCAAAGGGCATTTAATTGTTGGTAATGAAAATAATTTACAAGTATATCAAATGGCAACAATAGGGGGCGATGATGGACTTAGGGGTTTTAATAACGAACGTTTTACAGGCATACGTAGTGCCTATTGGACAACCGATCTGCGGTACAATTACAAACAAACGTATGTGGGTATCGTACCTATCAATTTAGGTTTTTTTGCCGGTTTTGATGCCGGTAGAGTTTGGACACAAAACGACACCTCAAAAACAATACACACCTCATTTGGGTTGGGTACTTTCCTTAAAGCCTCAGAATTAATCACCGGACAAGCAGGATTGTTTTTCTCAACAGACGGCCCTCGATTTGTTGCTGGAGTTGGGTTTAGGATTTAAGAAGTTTTTCAACTTAAATTCAAATTGCTAAATCTTCCCATAATACATCGCTTTTACAATTCCGTCGCTTAAACCAATTTTTGGTACGTGAATGTACTTGGCTTTTGCCCAATACATTACGGTAAAATAGATACGGGTTGCCGGTTCGATTACGTCGGCCCTATCGGAGTTTAGGTTTAAGATCGAAATACGTTCTTCATAACTTAATGTTCGGAGGTAGGCGTACTGTTCTTGCAAATAGTCGTACGATAGTGGTTCGTTAGGGCGGTTACCCGATAATTTAAATAGCTTGTTGATGTTACCGCCTGATCCGAGTAGTTCAATATCCTGGTATAAGCTGGAGAGATTGGCAATCCATTTTTCCATTTCTTGCCAAACCATATCACTTACGATGTTATTTAATAAACGAATGGTGCCGATTTTAAATGATTTTTGATGTAAAGCTTCTCCATCTTTAAATAGCGTTAGTTCGGTACTTCCTCCACCGACATCAATAAATAAATAGGTGGTGTCGGACTCGATGTATTCTTTAATGTCTGTTGCAGCAATAATGGCCGCTTCTTTTTTACCTCCAATAACCACAACATCAATACCGGCTTCTTCTCTGATTTGCTCCACGATGTCGGCAGCATTATAGGCTTCGCGCATTGCTGAGGTTGCAAAAGCATGGTATTTTTCTACTTTATGGATTTTCATTAATAAACTGTACGCTTTCATGGCGTCAATCATTCGGGAGATATTTTCTTCAGAGATTTCTCCTACGGTAAATACATCTTGCCCTAAACGAATGGGTACGCGAACTAATGATGATTTTGAAAATCGTGTTCTTTGACCTTCTTCTTCTACAATATTAGTAATCAGTAACCGCATCGCATTGGATCCAATGTCGATCGCGGCATATTTTTTCATGGTTAGCATCGTATCGTATTTTAAAAGGTTAATTTTCTAATTTGTTTTTATAAAAGTTATATAACTCTTGTTGTGCTCTAAAAACAGGTTCGTCTCCTCGTACTCGGTATTCGTTAGTCAGTTTTTCAGAATGGATTCGAGCTTTAACGTTTCCTTTCCAGGCAATATCAAAACTATCAATTAGTTCTTGTTTTACTTGATCATCGTATATTGGGCAAGAAACTTCTACTCTTGAACTTAAATTTCGGTTCATGAAATCCGCGGAAGAGATATAAACTTCGGGGTTATTGTTGTTACTAAATATGTAAATTCGAGAATGTTCTAAAAAATTATCAATAATACTGATGGCTTCGATGCGTTCACTCATTCCTTTAACTCCAGGGATTAAGCAGCAGATACCACGGATTAATAATTTAATATTTACACCTGCATTATTGGCTTCATACAATTTATCGACCATTGTTAAATCGGTCAAACTGTTCATTTTAAGTTTGAGATAAGCGGGTAGTCCTGCGTGTGCGTTTTTGATTTCGCGATCAATTAATTTGCAAAATTGTGTGCGGGTATTGTGTGGCGAAACGATGATGTGTTTGTATTTACTGACTTTGTAGTTTACATCCAAAAATTCAAAAACTTTTTCGACGTCTTTTAATATTTTTTGGTTACTGGTAAATAGGGTTACATCGGTATAAACCCGACTGGTTGATTCGTTAAAATTACCTGAGGAGATAAATCCGTATTTTCGGTTGGATTTCCCTTCGTTTCTTTCGATTAAACAAATTTTACTGTGCACTTTTAAGCCTTTGACACCAAATATTAATTTGATGCCTTCTAATTGCATTAATTCGGCATGTTTGATATTGTTAGCTTCGTCAAATCGGGCTTGTAATTCGATTTGTACGGTTACTTTTTTACCGTTTTTAGCTGCGTTTATTAATGAACTTACGATTTGGGATTGTCGTGCTAATCGGTATAAGGTTATTTTTATTGATGTAACGTTGGGGTCGATGGCGGCTTCGCGCAAAAATTTGATAACGTAAGAAAAAGTTTGATACGGTGTATTGAGTAAATAATCCCGTTTGCTGATTTTATCTAATATATTATCGTCTAAACTGAGTCCGTTAATAGGTAAAGGTGGTTTGGATGCATACATTAAATCTTTTCTTCCCAAATCAGGAAAATTCATGTAATCTCGACGTTTGTGGTATCGTCCGCCAGGGATGATACTGTCTGTACTGTCGATTTCCATTTTGGTCATAAAAAATTGGAGCATGTCTTTATCCATTTTTTTATCGTAAACAAATCGCACAACTTCGCCAATTCGTCGGTCTTTAACGCTTAGTGAAACTTGATCCAAAAAACTTTTGTGCAAATCGGTATCAAAATCTAATTGTGCATCTCGCGAAAATTTAATCATATATGAAGAGATACTTTCGTAATCAAAGATGTTAAAAATTCGATTTAGATTAAATCGAATCAAATCATCTAACATGATTAAATATTGCTTGTCTGAAATGGTTGGTAATTCGACAAATCGATTGATTGAATTTGGGATTTCAATAATGGCGTATTTTATTTCATGAGTCTCTTTGATGACCATTTTAATGGCTAAATACCCTGAGTTGTCTTTTAATATTGGAAAATCGGTAAAATCATTAAAAACTATAGTCACCAACTCAGGACTTACTTTTTCTGTAAAAAAGTTTTTTACAAAAGTTTGATGTTGTTTATTTAGTTCATTTTCATTTACAACAAATATGTTTTCGGCTTCAAGCTCATATTTGATGGTTTTTAATATTTTTAAACTTTGTGCTTGATGTACAATTACAGTTTCGGTAATTTCTGTAAGTAGTTTTTTAAGTTCTAGGCCGTCGATGGTATGTTCTTGATTTAAAACCATATTTAATCGACGCATTAAGGCATAGCGAACGCTAAAAAATTCGTCTAAATTATTGGAGAAAATCCCAACAAATCGCAAACGATCGAGTAGGGGCACTGTAGAATCGTTGGCTTCTTGCAGTACACGGGCATTAAATGCAAGCCAACTTCTTTCTCTGTTGATGTATCTATAGGTGTTTATTTTTTTCATTGTTTTACGCTTTATGCTATGGGGATAATCGCTCAATTTTCCACGAAAAATCAGGTTGGATTTGGTAACGCAAACGATCGTGTAATCGATTGGGTCTGCCTTGCCAAAATTCTACAGATTGTGGTTTTACAAGGTATCCACCCCAATTATCGGGTCTTTTAATTTCTTTAGTGGTGTATTCTTCTTCTAATTTGTTTAATTCTTGTTCTAAAAAAGCTCTTGAGGGCACAACGGAACTTTGTTGCGATGCTAAAGCACCCAATTGACTACCTTTGGGGCGTGATTCAAAATAACCATCAGATGTGTTGGTGGGTGTTTTTTCGGCAATACCTTTTATGATTACTTGACGTTCTAGGGTGGGCCAAAAAAAGGATAAACATACATTGGCGTTTTCTGCAATTGCTTTTCCTTTTTCGGAATCGTAATTGGTGTAAAATATAAATCCTTCGTAGGTGAATTTTTTTAAAAGAACGACTCTTGATTTCGGAAAACCATCAACACCTATTGTGGCAACGGTCATGGCATTTACTTCTTCAATACCACCGTTTTCTTCTACTTCATAAAACCATTTTTGAAATTGATTGATTGGATCCTCGGCGATATTTTGCTCGATCAATTCGTTTTTTTCGTACGATTTTCGGTAGTCACTAAAATCTCTCATATTATATTTTTTAAAATTCGAAAACGGCTCCGTCATCTCCCAGTAGTACGGAATCAAATTCGGTTTCGGCTTCTTTTTTAAACAATTCAATACTGTCGTATCGCGTGGAATAATGTCCTAAAATTAAATAATCTACAGCGGCTTTTTTGGCAATACGACCCGCTTCTTTTGCGGTACTGTGTAATGTTTTTGCAGCTAATTTTTGTTCGGATTCTAAAAAAGTAGTTTCGTGATATAGCACGGTTACATTTTTTATTATCGGAATAATAGATTCTTGATAAACGGTATCAGAGCAAAAGGCATAACTTTTTGAGGGATCGGGATCGTAGGTCAATATTTCATTGGCAATTTCCCGACCGTCTTCAAGTGTAATGTTTTTACCGTTTTTGATGTTTTGGTAATAACAAGTTTCAATTTCATACCTGGCAACTTCCGCGATATTTAATTTGCGTTCGTTCGGTTTTTCGATAAATAAATATCCATTGGTGTAAATGCGGTGTTTTAACGGGATGGTTTTTACCAACACTTTATCATCTTCATAAATTAATTCACTTTCTTTAGACGTCAATTCATGAAAATATAATTTATAATTGGTCCATGAATCTGATAATTTCAGTTGAAGTGTAATCAATTCTTTAATGCCTTTAGGACCGTAAACGTGTAAATCGTTTTGACGGTTAAATAATCGAAAAGTCGCTATTAATCCAATCAAACCATACATGTGATCACCGTGCAAATGCGAAATGAAAATATGATTTATTTTAGAAAATTTTATTTTGTGCCTGCGTAATTGTACCTGTGTTCCTTCGCCACAATCAATCAAAAACATTTTGTTTTTGATCTCTAATATTTGTGAGGTCGGATTGGTTAATGTTCGGGGTGTTGCGGCGTAGCATCCTAAAATGGTTAGTTTCATATCGTTTTTTTGATGCTGTTGGCAGGGTTAAAACCCTAAATCTCGTTCAATATCTTCTATTTCTATAATATCATGCGCTTCTAAAATAGTGGGCACGACTTGTAAATCATCCGAAACCTCGTTGTGATTAATATTTTGGGCAACGATAATAAATGATTTTTTTGCTTTTTTATGTTTTTTAGATATTTTTTTAAATCCTTCTATGTCTTTTACCGAAACGTCGTTTATATGTAAAAGATCAATAATAATATGTTGTTGTGCAAAACTATTGTATTCGTGTTCGATTTTAGTTAAAAAATCGGCAACTTTTTCGGTTGTGTCTTTAAGGTGAATTGTATTTCCTTTTTCTTCAACTCTCATAGTGTTATTGTTTAATTTTTGAAGCTAATAAATAGATTACAGCCATTCGAACTGCAACGCCATTTTCTACTTGATCTAAAATAATGGAATGTTCCGAATCGGCTACTTCGCTCGTAATCTCAACCCCACGATTAATCGGGCCTGGGTGCATAATCACAATTTCTTTATTTAAAGAATCTAACAATTCTTTGGTTACGCCATATTGTTGGGAGTATTCTCTGGTAGAAGGGAAATAATTTAAATCCATTCGCTCGTTTTGAACCCGTAGCATATTGGCTACATCACACCATTCTAATGCTTTTCTTAAATTAGATTCTACCGTAACGCCTAATGAGTTAATGTATTTAGGGATTAATGTTTTAGGACCACAAACTTTAACCTCTGCACCTTGCATTTGTAAGGCAAAGATATTGGACAGTGCCACTCGTGAGTGTAAGATATCTCCTACAATTACGATTTTTTTACCGGCTACTTCTCCTAATTTTTCGCGTATTGAATACGAATCTAATAAGGCTTGTGTGGGATGCTCATGTGCGCCATCACCTGCGTTTATAATACTTGCTTTGACATTTTTTGATAAGAATAATGCCGCGCCAGGATTGGCGTGACGCATGACCACCATATCCACTTTCATCGATAAGATATTGTTAACGGTATCGACTAATGTTTCTCCTTTTTTAACGGAAGATTGTGATGCTGAAAAGTTAAGCACGTCAGCCGATAGGCGTTTTTGTGCCAACTCAAAAGAGAGTTTGGTTCGGGTACTGTTTTCAAAAAAAATATTGGCAATGGTGATATCTCGTAACGAGGGAACTTTTTTAATCGGACGATTGATGACTTCTTTAAAATGATCAGCTGTTTCAAAAATAAGCTCCAGATCACTTTTGACAAGGTATTTAATCCCCAAGAGATGATTTACACTGATTTCTTTCATTGGTCTGTTGATTTTATTTTTTTCTCCAAAATAACTTTATCCTCGCCAATTGTTTCGCCCCAAGCTACTATAACACGTTCGTCAGCGATAGCATCTACTTGACGACCTCTGTAATCGGGTTGTATGGGTAGATGTCGACTGAATCTTCGGTCGATTAATACCATTAACTCCACTTCTTTAGGTCTGCCAAAAGATTGTACTGCTGTTAATGCGGCATTAATACTCCTGCCTGTGTACAATACATCGTCGATAAAAACTACTTTTTTGCCTTCGACCAAAAAATCAATTTTGGTTTTATTTGCTTCCAAGGTCAGTTTATTTCTTCTAAAATCATCTCTAAAAAAAGTGATATCTAAATACCCTAAATTGATAGTTGGGATGTGATATTCGTCCGCTAATAATGATTTTATTCTTTCAGCCAATAATACACCTCTTGGTTGAATACCGATAAGAACTGTTTCGGAAAAATCACCGTGATTTTCAATCAACTGGCAAGCGAGGCGATGTAGAATAATCTGGACTTCTTTTGAGTTTAGTAATATTTTCAAACCCATTATAATTTTAGACGTTTATACCTCGTAAAGTAAACAAAAATATATTAGAATATAAAATGAAGTCTTGGCAATGTTTTTGCTAAACAACAATTTAAGAATGGTTCTTTAACTATTAAATAAGTTTGTACTTTTACGCCTCATTTAGATAATTGATAATCAATGAATACAGCCCAAATTTCAAAAACAACCGATTTAATCCAACAAGCCAATAGCATTGCGATTATTCCGCACAGAAATCCTGATGGCGATGCGATGGGATCGTGTTTGGCACTATTTCATTTTTTAAAAAAAACAAAAATGAATGTTTTTGTAGTTGCTCCGAATGAATTTCCTGATTTTTTAGGATGGTTGCCAAGTGCTGACCAGACTTTAATTTTTGAAAATAATTTGGAAACAACTACAGCGTTGCTCCAAAAATGTGATTTGATTTTTACGCTTGATTTTAATGCTTTTCACCGAACGGGCGATGCAATGAGTTTTGTTTTAAAAGAATTAACGTGTGATATTATAATGATAGATCATCATGAAGCACCAGATGATTATGCATCGGTAATGTATTCTGATCCAGCGATGAGTTCGACATGTGAGATGGTGTATCATTTTATATCTTATTTAGATGGTTTGTCGTTACTAGATAATCAAATAGCGACTTGTATTTATACGGGATTGATTACAGATACAGGATCTTTTAAATATGCATCAACTACCGCGTCAACCATGCGTGTTGCGGCAAATTTGATGGATGTTGGTATTGATACAAGTGCGATTTATACGTCATTATTTGATAATAATTCACCAAATAGATTACAGATTTTAGGTGTTGCTTTACAAAATTTAAAATTATTTCCAGAATATAAAACATCCTACACCAGTCTTTCTCAAGACGAATTGGATCAATTGAATTATAAAAAAGGAGATACTGAAGGCATTGTAAATTACGGATTATCCATAAAAGATGTTATTTTTACGGCTTTCTTTGCTGAAAATAGAACGGAGAATATCATTAAAATTTCTTTCAGGTCGTTAGGAGATTTTGATGTAAATCAATTTGCCCGACTTTATTTTAACGGAGGAGGACATAAAAATGCAGCTGGCGGAAAATCAGCTTTAAGTTTGCAGGAAACATTAACAAGATTTGAACAAATTATTAAAACTATCGATGTCAATTAAACTATTTTGTATTGTAACTTTTGTTTCAATAGCTTTTGTCTCTTGTCAAAAAAAACAAGAAGCACAACGACCTATTGAATATTCGTCAGGAAGTTTTATGAAAAAATCGGTTGATCGTAATAAAGATATTTTTGAAATTCATGAAGAGAAATTTCAAGAGATTTTTTGTAAAGATTCGTTACGAGCAACTCACGAATCCAAAAGTGGTTTTTGGTACACCTATGAATTTCAGTCTGAAAAAGATTTTAGACCTATTAAAAAAGGCGATTTTATTTTTATGGACTACGAAATACGAGATATCGACAACAATTTAATTTATCCGATAGATAAATTTAAAGATGTTAAATATCGTTTTGAAAAAGAAAATATTTTTTCAGGACTTCGGGAAGGTTTACGATTGTTAAAAAAAGACGATATTGTCATCTTTTATTTTCCGTCTCAAGTTGCGTATGGATTTCATGGCGATAACAATAAAATTAGTTCTAATACTCCATTGATCGTAAGGGTTAAAATAAACGACATATTATATCAATAACTTTTTAAATAAATCAAATACTAATCAAAAAACAATGAAAACCATGACCACATTACTTTTAAGCATGCTAACCTTGTTCTTTTCGTGCAACTCGGCTGAAACAGATTTACCACCAGGTATTTATGCTACGATTGCAACCAACAAAGGGGATATTACTGTTCAGTTAGAATATACACAAACCCCTGTGACCGTAGCTAATTTTATAGCTTTAGCAACAGGTAAAAATTCATTTGTTGTAGGAGATAAAAAAGGAAAACCTTTTTATGATGGATTAAAATTTCACCGTGTGATTAAAGATTTTATGATACAAGGAGGTGATCCAGAAGGTAACGGAACGGGAGGTCCGGGCTATAAATTTGATGATGAAATCACACAACTTTCACACAATGGAGGAGGAATTTTGTCGATGGCAAACTCTGGTCCAGCAACAAACGGAAGTCAATTTTTTATTACCCACAAAGAAACACCTTGGTTAGACGGAAGACATACTGTTTTCGGAAAAGTAATCAAAGGAATGGAAGTTGTTAATTTAATCGAAGTAAACGACGAGATCAAAACCGTTACAATTATACAGGTTGGTGAGGATGCTAAAAAATTTGATGCCGAGAAAATATTTACAGAATATTTTGGTAACAAAGAAAAAGCAAAACTAGCTGCTGATGAAAAAACCAAAAAGGTAAAAGAGAAAAAAGTAGCTTATTTTGAATTAAATAAAAAATCAGCGACCAAAACCGAATCAGGTTTGTTAATTAAAAAATTAGTTGATGGATCAGGGCAAAAACCGACAGAAGGAGAAACAGTTTATATACATTATGCAGGTTATTTAGAAAATGGTGAACTGTTTGATACTAGTTATAGAGATATTGCGGCAGAGTATTATAAATTAAATCCAGGAAGAGATAGCGCAGGAGGATATAAGCCAATTGAGTTTAAATACTCGAGTAAACCGGGTGGTTTTATTACCGGGTTTTCAGAAGGTTTGGCTAAAATGTCATTTGGAGAAAAAGCGATTTTATACATACCCTCATATTTAGGATACGGAGAAAATGGAGCAGGAGATATCATACCTCCAAATGCTAATATCATATTTGAAGTAGAGTTAATTAAAAAAACACAATTACAAGGTAAATAACATAAACCAAAATAATGTCAAATCTTAACGAATTAAATGCAATCTCACCTATCGACGGGAGATACCGAAATAAAACCGTTGCTATAGCTCCTTATTTTTCAGAAGAAGCATTAATTAGATACCGTGTTTTGGTTGAAGTAGAATATTTTATCGCATTATGCGAAATTCCACTTCCGCAATTACAAAAAGTAGATTCTTCTGTATTTGAATCACTTCGGAAATTATATATAGATTTTTCTACAGAAGACGCTCTCGAAATTAAAGAAATTGAAAAAGTAACCAATCACGATGTAAAAGCGGTCGAGTATTTTATTAAAAAAGCATTTGACAGATTAAACCTGTCTGATTATAAAGAGTTTATTCACTTTGGATTAACCTCTCAAGACATCAACAATACAGCAATTCCGTTAAGTACAAAAGAAGCATTCGAAAATGTATATTTGCCAAAATTAACCGAATTAATAGCAAAACTAAAAGAGTTAAGCATCGAGTGGAAAGATGTACCTTTATTAGCACGTACACATGGGCAACCAGCATCTCCAACCCGAATGGGTAAAGAGATTCGAGTTTTTGTAGTTCGTTTAGAAGAACAATTACGTATGCTTTTAAATGTGCCTTTCGCGGCTAAATTTGGTGGAGCAACAGGTAATTTTAATGCACATTACGTAGCGTATCCTAAAATTGATTGGAAAGATTTTGGACAAAGTTTTGTCGAATCTAATTTGGGATTAAAGCATTCGTACCCTACAACTCAAATTGAACATTACGATTATTTTGCTGCTTTTTTTGATGGATTAAAAAGAATCAATACGATTTTAATTGATTTAGATAGAGACATCTGGACGTATGTTTCGATGGAATATTTTAAGCAAAAAATTAAAGCAGGCGAAGTCGGATCATCCGCAATGCCACACAAAGTAAATCCGATTGATTTTGAAAATTCAGAAGGAAACTTAGGTATAGCCAATGCAATTTTTGAACACTTATCAGCAAAATTGCCGATATCTAGATTACAACGCGATTTAACCGATAGTACTGTTTTACGAAACATTGGCGTTCCTATGGGGCACACACTAATCAGTTTTGAGGCAACCTTAAAAGGGTTAAATAAGTTGCTAATCAACAAAGATAAATTTAGTGCTGATTTAGAAAATAATTGGGCAGTTGTAGCAGAGGCGATTCAAACGATTTTACGTCGAGAAAATTACCCCAATCCTTACGAAGCTTTAAAAGATCTAACTCGTACCAATCAAGTAATTGATAAAAATGCAATCAAACAATTTATTGAAACCTTAAACGTTTCTGAAAGTGTAAAATCAGAATTACGTAATATTACCCCTACAAATTATTTGGGGATTGATTAAGAATTAAGGCAATATGGTAAAAAATATTTGATAATTTGTGGTTTTACATTTTCCGCCGTAAAGTCAGGCGATGTATCGTAATGTGAGATAAATCCAATGACAGGCACTTCTTTTTTTATGTTTGAAGGTAAAGTTGCCATGATGTAGCCTTTATCGTCGATCGTAATATCGGAGAGCCCAATGGTTTTTAAGTCAGCAACTAATTGATGTGCCATGTTCCATTGTTTTGGAGTACTCGGCGTTGTATCTGAGTTAGCGTCCGATTGCGAATCTATACTAACGTAACTGATAAAACGATTGATAAGGTGTTGCATAACGATTTATTTTAATTGCAAAAATACGGCATTCTATTTTTTAAGGCTCTTATTTTAAAACAAATTTCGATTTGACTTTTATATCTTTGTTAGTGGTAATGAAAAAAGAAAACTCAAAGATTAAAACTATGACAGACAAATTTTTAAAAGCGAAACATTGGCAATTATTCCTATTGATGTTTGGAATTCCAATGATTTTTCAATTCATAATAATGGGTTCTATAATGTCGAATATAGGAACAGAAGCGAATCCTGAACCCAAGATTATTTTTAACTATATGAAGTTTTTCCCAATAATGATGATAATTTTTATGGGAGCATTTTTTGGTTGGTTTTGGTCTGTTGCAGTTGGACTCCAAAGTAAAGTACCAGAGAATATTAAAATGAAGGTAAAAAAATTTAAAATATTTCTTTTGATTCCTATGGTTTATATCCTATGTATAATGGTGTTTATGAGCATTACAATGAATGGGCTTATGAACAATGAAACAGAACTTAGTAGTAGACTTATAGGATATATAATTACAATCATAGTTCCACATCATTTGTTTTCAATGTTCGGCATATTTTATTCATTATACTTTGTAGCAAAAACATTTAAAACTGTTGAACTTCAGCGAGAAGTGAAATTTTCTGATTTTGTAGGAGAATTTTTTTTGATTTGGTTTTATCCGATCGGAATTTGGATTATACAACCGAAAATCAATAAAATGATTGCCAAATAAAACACATACTGCCATCAATGTATATAAAAGATAAGTGAAATAAATAAAGTCTTTTGACTCGTAACTAATTTTGTGCTTCGTAATCACCTACTTTTCAACAAAAAAAACTCACAACTATTATTTACAATCAAAAATCTAAAGTCTCAAATCTAAAGTCTCAAATCTAACATCTAAATACCAATGTACAAATTCCTTATACGCCCCATCTTATTTTTATTTGATCCTGAAAAGGTGCATTATTTTACCTTTTCGTTAATTCGATTTTTAAATCAAATACAAGGAGTTTCAGTTCGTTAATAGCCAATGTGTTATGACTTCGTAATTTAAAACTTTGAAGAATGGACACTTAAAACAAATTTAGAGTTGAGTTTTATATCTTTGTGTTAATCACTAATAAAAATATTTTTTTATGAAACCTATAGACAATATAAAAAACAGCTTAATCGACAGCATTTTGGCTACCCAAAATGAACGATTGTTAGAAGCTTTAAAAAATATTTTTGATTCTACACAAACCGAAGGAACGATTTTGCTTTCATCAGAACAAAATGAAATGCTCAATATGAGTGAAGATGATATTCAAAAAGGAAAAGTTATTTCTGAGTCGGAATTAAAAATGCGAGATTTGAAATGGCTTACCTAAAAATATTTTGGACTGAAACAGCAATCAATCAACGTAATTTTATTTTTAAGTATTGGATTGAAAGAAATCAAAGCACTTATTATGTTAAGGAATTAAATAAAAAAATAACAGAGAGAGTTAACCTTTTGAAGCGAAATCCTGAACTTGGTAAGAAAACAGATTATATTAACACAAGAGCCATTTCTTTAGGACATTACAGTATTTTATATCAAATAATAGAGTTAAAAATTATTATTACGGGGATTTGGGATAACAGACAAAATCAAGAAAGGCTAATTGATTTTTTGAGAAACAAAATTTAGTGTTTCGTAATCGCCTACTTTTCATATACTAATCCATTAAACATAAAAAAACTCACAACTATTATTTACAATCAAAAATCTAAAGTCTCAAATCTAAAGTCTCAAATCTAACATCTAAATACCAATGTACAAATTCCTTATACGCCCCATCTTATTTTTATTTGATCCTGAAAAGGTGCATTATTTTACCTTTTCGTTAATTCGATTTTTAAATCAAATACCAGGTGTTTCTGGGCTTTTTAAAAGTATGTACAAGGTAAATGATCCGAGGTTAAAACGAACGGTTTTTGGATTAGAATTTAAAAACCCAGTCGGTTTAGCCGCAGGTTTTGATAAAGACGCTAAGTTGTTTAACGAGTTGTCAAACTTAGGATTTGGATTTATAGAAATAGGCACGTTAACGCCAAAACCACAAGATGGAAATCCTAAAAAAAGATTATTTCGTTTAAAAGAGGATCAAGCGATTATCAATCGAATGGGATTTAATAACGGAGGAGTAACAGAAGCCGTTGAACGACTGAAAAAAAACAAAGGTGTTTTAATTGGAGGGAATATTGGTAAAAATAAAATCACACCAAACGAAGATGCGGATTCTGATTATGAAATTTGTTTTAACGCCTTGTACGAGCATGTAGATTATTTTGTGGTGAATGTAAGTTCCCCTAATACGCCTAATTTAAGAGCCTTACAGGAAAAAGAACCGCTAACGAAACTCCTACAACATTTACAGAATCTAAATGAGGCAAAGCCTAAACAAAAACCGATACTATTAAAAATAGCACCTGATTTAACGGATAGCCAATTAATGGATATTATTGATATTGTGAAAGACACTCAAATTGCAGGAGTGATCGCCAACAATACCACTTTGTCTAGAGAAGGTTTACAATCCGAGAATAAATCCGAAATGGGAGGACTTAGCGGTAAACCGCTTACGCAACGTTCTACGGAAGTGATTCGATTTTTAGCGACTAATAGCAAAAACGCATTCCCGATAATTGGAGTAGGAGGGATTCACAGCGCACAAGATGCCTTGGATAAATTAGCGGCTGGGGCAAGTTTGGTTCAGTTATACACCGGATTTATTTATGAAGGTCCAGCTTTGGTAAAAAGCATAAATAAAGCTATTTTAGAGCAACGTTAAATTTCTCTAATAATGGATAAGGTAAAAGTCATCGAATGTCCTCGAGATGCCATGCAAGGCATCAAGACTTTTATTCCTACAGATCAAAAAGTACAATACATACAATCCTTATTACGTGTGGGGTTTGATACGATTGATGTGGGTAGTTTTGTTTCGCCCAAAGTAATTCCGCAAATGCAAGATACCGCTGAGGTGTTGCATCGATTGGATTTATCTCAAACTACCAGCAAATTACTTACCATTGTAGCCAGTACACGCGGAGCGGTGGATGCAACTGCATTTTCTGAGATTGATTATTTAGGATTTCCGTTTTCGATTTCTGAAAACTTTCAGATGCGAAATACCCACAAAACCATTGCAGAATCCATAATTACTTTACAAGAGATTTTGGAGGTTGCTTATAAACACGATAAAGAGGTGGTAACCTATTTATCGATGGGATTTGGTAATCCGTATGGCGACCCTTGGAATATTGAGGTGGTTGCAGATTGGACAGAAAAACTTAGTGCGATGGGCGTGAAGATATTATCCCTTTCTGATACGATTGGGAGCTCAACACCTGAGGTAATTTCGTATTTGTTCTCTAATTTAATTACACAATATCCTACTATTGAGTTTGGGGCTCATTTACACACAAACCCAACCAAATGGCACGAAAAACTTGATGCGGCTTATCAATCTGGTTGTTGTCGATTTGACGGCGCAATCCAAGGTTTTGGAGGCTGTCCGATGGCATTTGATGAGCTGGTGGGCAATATGCCAACCGAAAAAATGCTCTCTTATTTTACTACAAAAAAAGTGTCTCATGGCATAAATCCATTGAGTTTTGAGTCGGCTTACAACGAAGCTCGTAAGGTGTTTTTGTAAAATTAGATTGTTTCAGCTTCGATTAAAACTTGAGTGGGATTGATTAGTAACTTGTCGGCGAGTTGTTGTAGTTTTTCTGAATTTATTTTTGAGAAAAATACTTTTTGTGTTTTTTTGGGTAATAAATTAGAGATTCGACTGATTTCGGGCTCGTGTTTATCCGCGATATTTTGATCTAAATCATCAACAATAAATAAATCTAATTCGTTTACATTATATCCCGCTCCAATCAATAGTTCATTCAATTTTTTTGGAGTACCAATTAAAACATCGATACCGCACGAGATGTGGTTTTTTTCATTGTCAACATTGCCTTTTTCTCGAGCACCAAAAATACGTAAATCACTGTTAAAGGTCAATTGTTGGAATAATTCGGTGATTTCATCCAAACGTTCACGATTGTTAATCATAATTAACGCACGTGGTGATTCGTCGTACGCTTTTCCTAATTTTTGAAGTACAGAAATCACAATTTGTGTCGTTTTTCCTGATTTTAAAGGCGCAATAATTAAACAATCGACCCCACTTTTTATTTTTGAAAAACTATTTTTTTGTAACTCATTTGCCGTTGTTATTCCGAATTGAGTTAAAGCATCTTCTATCGAAGGGTTTATTTTTTTTAAAAACATAAAACATAAAAATTCGTTGGTGTCTGTTTATTTTTTGAAAATGTAAATCAATCATATTATGGCTAAAGATAGGTAAAAAAATATGGTGAAATGACTGGTGGATATGCAAAGAAAAACGTCACCACTAATTAAGCTACATTTTTATAAATTAATAGATTATTAAATTCCTCAATAGTTTTGTAATTTAAAGCTAAATGCCTTCTTTTTCTTTGCATATCCATCTTTTTTTGATAAATTATTTTAAAAATAATCTTTTAAGACCCAAAACCTAAAACCCAATTTACAAATTCCTAAAAACCAATTTCCCTTCAAAACTATCCAATACAATAATGCTATCGGTGGTGATTTTACCAGCTAAAATTTCTTTTGATAATTGATTTAATACCTCCCGTTGTACGACTCTTTTTACAGGGCGTGCGCCAAATTGGGGGTCGTAACCCTTGGTCGATAAATAGGTAATGGCCTCGGGCGTTGCACTCATGCTAATGCCTTGTTGGTCGAGCATTTTGGTTACACTTTTGAGTTGTAAGCCCACGATTTGTTTAATATTGGCGAGGGTTAGCGGCGTAAACATCACAATCTCGTCAATACGGTTAATGAACTCGGGGCGTACGGTTTGTTTGAGTAATCCCAACACTTCTGTTTTGGCGAGTTCCGTAGCGGCTTCAATTCCTCCTTTTAAATTCTCAAATTTCTCTTGTATAATTTGGCTTCCCATGTTGGAGGTCATGATGATAATCGTGTTTTTGAAATCCGCCAAACGTCCTTTGTTGTCCGTTAAACGCCCTTCGTCCAACACTTGTAACAAGATGTTAAACGTGTCAGGATGGGCTTTTTCAATCTCATCGAGCAAAATCACAGAATACGGTTTTCTGCGCACGGCTTCGGTGAGTTGTCCGCCTTCGTCATAGCCCACATATCCTGGGGGCGCTCCTACCAATCGGCTCACGCTGTGGAGTTCTTGGTATTCGCTCATATCGATTCGGGTCATGGCGTTTTCATCGTCAAACAAATATTCGGCGAGGGCTTTTGCCAATTCAGTTTTACCCACCCCAGTGGTTCCTAAAAACAAGAAGGTTCCGATAGGTTTTTTCATGTCTTGTAATCCGGCACGGCTTCGGCGTACGGCATCACTGATGACTTCAATCGCTTCTTCTTGACCAACGACACGTTTGTGCAATTCATCTTCTAATTTTAATAGTTTTTCACGTTCTCCTTGCAACATTTTTTGTACAGGTACACCTGTCCATTTAGCCACAACTTCGGCAATATCTTCGCGGGTTACTTCTTCTTTAATTAATGATTTATCAGAAGAGGTGTTATTGAGTTGTTGTTGTAAAATGTTCAGTTTTTCTTGAGCTTCTTTGATACGTCCGTATCGGATTTCAGCTACTTTACCATAATCGCCATCTCGTTCGGCTTGTTCAGCTTCTAACTTAAGGTTTTCGATTTCAATTTTAGCGTTTTGGATGGTATCAACTACATCTTTTTCGCTTTTCCATTGGGTATAAATTTCGTTGCGATCTTCTTTGAGATTGGCTAATTCTAAACCTAATGTTTTTAATTTAAGAGCGTCTTTTTCACGTTTAATGGCTTCGATTTCAATTTCGAGTTGCATAATTTTTCGATCCAATACATCCAACGCTTCGGGTTTGGAATTGATTTCCATACGTAATTTGGAGGCTGATTCGTCAATTAAATCAATCGCTTTATCGGGTAAAAAACGATTTGTGATATAGCGTTGTGATAACTCAACGGCAGCAATGATTGCATCATCCTGGATTCGAACTTTGTGATGGGCTTCATACTTTTCTTTAATCCCACGCAGGATTGAAATTGCACTTTCGGTATCAGGTTCGTCAACGATTACTTTTTGGAAACGTCTTTCGAGTGCTTTGTCTTTTTCAAAATACTTTTGATACTCATCTAATGTCGTTGCTCCGATGGCTTTTAATTCGCCACGAGCCAAAGCTGGTTTTAAAATGTTAGCCGCATCCATAGCGCCTTCGCCACCACCAGCACCAACTAAGGTGTGGATTTCGTCAATAAACAAAACGATATCTCCGTCGGCAGCAGTAACTTCTTTAACTACAGCTTTTAAACGTTCTTCAAACTCGCCTTTGTATTTAGCTCCGGCAATTAAAGCACCCATATCCAATGAGAATACAATTTTATCTTTTAGATTTTCAGGTACATCGCCTTGTATGATGCGGTGAGCGATTCCTTCGGCGATGGCGGTTTTACCAACACCAGGTTCGCCGACTAACATCGGATTGTTTTTGGTGCGTCGGGTTAAAATTTGCAATACACGACGGATTTCCTCATCACGACCGATTACAGGATCCAACTTTCCTTTTTTGGCTAAATCGTTGAGGTTTTTGGCGTATTTGTTTAATGAGTTATAGTTTTCTTCTGCGGAAGCGGACGTCACACGTTCTCCGTTTCGGATTTCGGTAATAGCTGCGTGTAAATTTTTTTCGGTTACGCCTTGATCTTTTAAGATTTGAGCAATTTTACTTTTTGAGTCAAAAATAGCCAACAGTAAATGTTCGATTGAAACAAATTCGTCGTTCATTTTTTGAGCAATCGTACTCGCATTGGTTAGTGTTTTTGCGGCTTCTCGTGAGAGAGATTCTTCACCTCCCGTAACTTTTGGGAAACTTTTTAGTGTGCTTTCCAAAATTTGCTTTAGAAGCGTAAGATTGACATTTAATTTTTTTAAGATGAAAGGCATTACATTTTCATCCACTTGCAAAATGGCCTCAAAAAGATGTTCGTTTTCAATTTGTTGATGAGAGTAACTTTGTGCAATTTGTTGTGCCTGTTGCAGAGCTTCTTGCGATTTTATGGTAAAATTTTTGAAATTCATGGCTAAAAAGGTTTAATTTATCCTAATAAAACAATTCTTATTCCGATATTTTTATAGTGTCAATATGTCTTTTTTTATTGTAAAAAAAGGTTTGTATATGTCACAATGTCTTTTTTTTAAATACAATTGTTGTTTTGTTTAATAAAATTTACTAAAGAATAAACATTTTATATATTTGTAAAAAAAGATATGTTTGGATTTTTTAAGAAAAAAACGGAAAAAGAAAAATTATACGAACAGTATAAAAAATTAACCGCAGAATCCCATGCGCTTTCAACAACAAACAGAAGGCGTAGCGATGAAAAAGCATTTGAAGCCGAAGAGTTAATGAAACGTATCGAAAAATTATGAGTACTGCCAAAAAACCCGACAATGTAGTTTTTGAAACGGAAAATCAAACCTACAACGCCTCGCTTAAAGCATACGGTACTAATGTGGGAGCTCCTGCTATTACTGCTATTGACAGCATTAGTTGGAAAAATAAAAACATACACAAGGTAAACAAGCAAATACAAACAAAATACGCCGAACTCAAAAAAGAGTACGACAAAATGATGGTTGAATATGAATACAACCAATTGGTATACAGTGCTAAATTTAATTTTGAGCCTATTACTGGTGAGACATATCATTTATACCGAAACAAAAACGAAGAACTTTTTATGTCGATCATCGCACCGAACGAATGTAATTTTGATTTTGTAGCTAGTTTTTACCTTAATGCTGATCAATTATGGGAGAAACTATAACTACTTTTACCGAACAGCAATTAGACCGCATCATCGAAATGGCATGGGAAGATCGTACGCCGTTTGAAAGTATAACCTATCAATTTTCGGTATCCGAAAAAGAAGTGATACAAATCATGCGAAGCAATCTAAAAGAAAGTAGTTTTAAACGATGGCGCAAACGAGTAAACAGCGGTGTAAGTCAAAAACACCTTAAAAAAAGAAATTCTGAAATCACTCGTTTTAAATGTTCTCGACAGCGAACCATTACCGGAAATAAAATAAGTAAACGAAATTATTAAAAATACTAAATCGTAATTTTCGTTTTAAAAAAAGGTTTAATTTGTAAGATTAAAATATAAACTATGGGCTTATTTGGTGATTTATTTAAAGGCAATTCAGAAAGTGAAAATACTTCAAAAACAAATTTTTGGAATCCGTTAACGGATATTTCTCAAATTCAGGATATACTAACGGAATCTAAAACACAACCGGTTTTAGTTTTTAAACACAGTACGCGTTGCAGTATTAGTCGTATGGTGTTGTCTCAATTTGAACGATCGTATGATGCAACTCCAGACCAACTAAAATCCTATTATTTGGATTTATTAGAGCATCGTGATATTTCCAACGCATTGGCGGAACAATTTGGTGTTTATCATCAATCACCACAAGTATTATTAATTAAAGATGGTGTTTGTGTGTTTAATGAATCACACGACGGGATTTCATTTTCAGAAATAAATTCACTTATTTCAAAAGGATGAATTTAACAAAAAGTATCTTTACAGCTTTAACCTTAAGTACTTTGGTTATAGGGTGTAAAAAAGTTGAAAATCTGGAAAAAGTCAAAGCGTATGATTTTTTGGTAGGCACGTATACTTCTAAAAGTAACGAAGGAATTAATCACATTCGTTTTATACCAGATTCTAATAAAGTTGTAATCCAACAAGTGATTACAGGTATTGAAAATCCAACGTTTTTAGCAGTAGATAAAACAGCAGGATTTTTATTTTCGGCAAGTGAAGTTGGCGGCGAAAAAGGAGGTGTGGTTAGTCAATTCAAAATCGACCAATTAAAAAATAGCTTTTCTAAAACGGCAACGTCAAATACTGTAGGAGATCATACTTGCGCAATGGCGTGGGATTCGGAAAACAAGGTGTTGTTTGCAGGTAATTATTCAGGTGGGAATATTGCTGTGTTTACATTAGATTCATCAGGAAACATCGGCGATCCAAAGCAAATGGTGCAACATTATGGCACAGGTTTAAATCCTGAAAGACAAGAAAAACCACACGTGCATGATATTATTGTTGGTCCTAATAAAAGGCGTGTTTTTGTAGTAGATTTAGGAGTTGATAAAGTTTATATCTATGATTATCATCCTGAAAATAAAGAAATTCTTACTCCTTCAAAAACTCCTTATATTCTGACTGATGGTGGTTCAGGGCCTCGTCATTTGATTTTTGATCGAACAGGAGAATATTTGTATTTAGTGTATGAATTATCTGGCGAAATATCCGTTTGGCATTTACCCGAATCAGAACCTTTATTATTGCAAAAGATAAGTTTGGTTTCGCAATCTGATAGTACCAAAATAAAAAGCGGGGCAGAGGTTAAAATTTCTCCAAACGGAAAACATCTTTACGTAACTAATCGGGGAGATTATAATGAAATTGTTGTTTTTGCAATCGAAAAAAACCATCAGTTACGAAAGATACAAACCATCAGTTCAGGAGGTGTTACTCCTCGTAGTTTTGATTTTACGCCCGACGCGAAATATTTGTTATGTGCCAATCAAGACTCCAATTCAATCGTTGTTTTTGAGGTTTTATTAGACGGAAAACTAAAAACAACAAACGTTTCTGTAGAAATTCCAAAACCTGTACATATCATACATTGGTAGTTTAAAAAATTGATTCTAAAGCAATTTAAATCTTTTAATAACCAATCAATTTTGTATTTTTGCCACTTACTTTTTTAAAATAATACAACATGCAACGCGACGAACAAATTTTTGATTTAATCCTTGATGAGCAAGAAAGACAAATCAATGGCTTAGAATTAATAGCTTCAGAGAATTTTGTAAGTAACCAAGTAATGGAAGCTGCTGGTTCTATACTAACCAACAAATATGCAGAGGGTTACCCTGGTAAAAGATATTACGGAGGATGTGAAGTAGTTGATGAAATAGAACAAATCGCAATCGATAGAGCTAAAGCTTTGTTTGGTGCAGCATATGCTAACGTACAACCACATTCAGGATCACAAGCAAATGCATCTGTATTTCATGCTTGTTTACAAGCTGGAGATAAAATCTTAGGATTTGATTTATCGCACGGAGGGCATTTAACACACGGTTCGCCCGTTAATTTTTCAGGGAAAATATACACACCTACTTTTTACGGCGTAGATAGAGAAACAGGTCGTTTAAACTACGATACCATTCAAGAAATAGCGATTAAAGAGCAACCTAAATTAATCATTGCAGGAGCTTCGGCTTATCCACGTGATATTGATTTTGCTCGTTTTAGAGAAATCGCTGATAGTGTAGGAGCAATATTGATGGCTGATATTTCACACCCAGCAGGTTTAATCGCAAAAGGGATTTTAAATGATCCAATACCTCATTGTCATATTGTAACAACTACAACACATAAAACATTACGTGGACCACGAGGAGGATTAATTTTGATGGGTAAAGATTTTGAAAACCCATGGGGATTAACCACTCCAAAAGGAGAAATACGCATGATGTCATCTTTATTGGATTTAGCGGTTTTCCCAGGAAATCAAGGAGGTCCTTTAGAGCACATCATCGCGGCTAAAGCAATTGCTTTTGGTGAAGCTTTAGATGATAAGTTTTTTACGTATGCGTTACAATTACAAAAAAACGCAGCGGCTTTAGCGGCTGAGTTTATCAAAAAAGGATATCATATTACATCTGGCGGAACAGATAACCACATGATGTTGATTGATTTAAGAAATAAAAATTTAACAGGTAAACAAGCTGAGAATGCGTTAGTTAAAGCGGATATCACTGTAAATAAAAACATGGTACCGTTTGACGATAAATCACCGTTTGTAACTTCAGGTATTCGTATTGGTACAGCAGCGGTTACAACTCGTGGTTTGTTAGAAGCCGATATGATTACAGTAGCAAACTTAATCGACGAAGTTTTAATGAATCCAGAAGACGAAGCTACTTTAGAATCAGTTGCTACACGTGTAAATGATTTAATGAGTCATAGACCGTTGTTTGTGAGTTAATTTTCACGAACAATAACCACAAAAAAATCACGAATACAATTAATTATATTCGTGATTTTTTTATGTAAAAACCTAATTAGCAGGTGATTAGTACTTTGCTTCTTGACCTAATTCTTTAACTAATAAATAGTAAAAAATAGCTCTATATTTTTTAGTGTTTGATTTTCCGATTTGGTCGATTACTTTAGAAATTGCATCGTCTAATTTAGCACTATCAGCCAATCCTAATTTTTTGATTAAGAAGTTGTTTTTAACAGTAGCCAATTCTTTAGGGTCGTTACCTGAAACACATTCCGCATCTGTTTTATAGATTGATGGACCTAATCCCTTTGTTACAGCAGTTAATAATGTAACATCGTATGCTAATCCTAATTTGTCCATAGAGGCTTTATAAAGCTCTAATTTTTCATCGAATTTACTCATTGATTTAATTTTTAAAAGTTTTTGATTTATAAAAACCTAAAATTAAAAAAATAAACCAAAACAAACGGGCAATTTTGGGGTTTTCTTAACTAGAAATTAAGTCATGTTATTTTTCATGGAAGTATTTGTTGAACCATAAAAATATATCGATTGGATTGTTTATATTTGCAGCTTGTGTTTTCGAATTTGATGTCAACACGCTTTTTTTAGTACAATTATGAAACGTTTTATAGTAATTATTATTTTTTTTGTTGCATTAAGCTCATGTAGTGAGTACCAAAAAGCAATTAAATCTAAAGATAATACTGTTAAATACGAATTAGGTAAAAAAATGTATGAAAAAGGGAAACTTAATAAAGCAATTGTTTTATTTGGTGGTTTAGGCTCTTCATACCGTGTTAAACCAGAAGGCGCTTTGATGTATTACATGTATGCAGATTCGTATTACAAAAAAAAACAGTACTTATTAGCGGCATATCAGTATGGGGTTTTAGTTTCGGCATTTCCTAAAAGTGATAAAGTTGAAGAATCCGAGTTTATGATAGCAAAATGTCATTACAATCAATCCGGGAAATATTCGCTAGATCAAAAAGATACTGATAAGGCGATTGAAAAATTACAAAAATTTATAGATGATTATCCAGATTCGGGGTACTTGCCTGAATCGAATAAAATGATGGCAGAGCTAACTTTAAAGTTAGAAAAAAAGCGTTTTGAAATAGCAAAACAATACAATACAACTTCAAATTATAAAGCATCAATAAAGGCTTTAGATATATTTATGGCTGACAATCCAGGTTCTAATTATCGGGAGGAATCGTTGTTTTTGAGATTAGACTCTGGGTATAAGTTAGCCATGAATAGTGTCGAAGACAAGAAAAAAGAACGTTTGACAAACGCCGTTAAATACCACAAAGCTTTATTGAAGTTTAATCAAGATACCAAATATAAAAAAGAGGCGGATAATATGTTATCCGATTTAGAAAAGCAATTAAAACAATACACTAATTAATATAAATATGAAGAAAGCCAACACGCCAATCAACACGATTACTTACGATCGTAATCAATTAGATGCTTCGACAGGTAATATTTATAAATCGATAAATATTATTGCTAAAAGAGCAAATCAAATTAATTCGGAACTAAAAAAAGAATTGATTGAGAAATTGGAAGAGTTTGCTACCTATAATGATAGTTTAGAAGAAGTGTTTGAAAATAAAGAGCAAATCGAAGTGTCGAGACATTATGAACGTCTTCCGAAACCTCATACTGTAGCAGTACAAGAATGGCTTGAGGATAAAATTTATTACAGAGAAAAAAAACAAGACTAAAAGTTTAAAATGGTCAATTTAAGTGGTAAAAAAATAGTACTCGGTATAACTGGAGGTATTGCCGCTTATAAAACCACTATTTTAACTCGTTTACTTATCAAAGCAGGTGCACATGTAAAAATAATCATGACACCTGCTTCTGTTACTTTTGTAACTCCGTTATCCTTGGCGACACTTTCAAAAAATGAGGTTTATACTGATTTTTTTGATTCTAAATCAAACGCGCCTAAATGGACAAATCACGTTGAATTAGGATTGTGGGCGGATGTTATGCTTATTGCACCACTTACAGCTAATACGTTGGGTAAGATGGCAAACGGCATTTGTGATAATTTGCTGTTAGCGACGTATTTATCAGCCAAATGTCCTGTATTTATAGCGCCAGCTATGGATTTGGATATGTACCAGCATCCAACAACAAAACGAAATTTAGCTTTAGTTAGTTCTTATGGTAATTGTATTATACCTGCGGAAAATGGCGAATTAGCCAGCGGTTTAATAGGCGAGGGGCGTATGTCCGAACCCGAAACAATATGTCAAACGTTAGATGATTTTTTTAAAGAAAAACAATTTTTAGCAGGTAAAAAAGTACTAATTACAGCAGGCCCAACTTATGAAGCCATCGATCCCGTACGTTTTATAGGCAATCATTCGACAGGTCAAATGGGTATCGAAATTGCGGACAACGCCGCTCAATTAGGTGCGGATGTTACTTTGGTTTTAGGACCAACTGTTTTGCGTCCGCAATCTTCAAATATAAAAACGATATCGGTTGTTACTGCGCAAGAAATGTACGAAACATGTTTGTCACATTTTGCAATACAAGACATCGTTATTGGTGCAGCCGCTGTTGCTGATTATAAATCCAAAACGATAGCTTCACAAAAAATAAAAAAAATAAACTCTCAGGATCAAGTCGTGCTAGAACTAACTACAAATCCCGATATCATTGGTAGTTTAGGTGCAATTAAAAAGCATCAGTTTTTGGTTGGTTTTGCTTTAGAAACCAATGATGAAATTGCTAACGCTTCTAAAAAAATAACAACTAAAAATTTAGACTTAATTGTTTTAAATTCGTTGAATGATAAAGGCGCTGGATTTGCAAAATCTACCAATAAAATAACTTTTATAGATAAAAACTTTATAGTGGAAGAAATGCCTCTTAAATCAAAAAAAGAAGTAGCTTCGGATATTATTCATAAAATAATTGCATTAACTAATGGTTAGAATCACTCTTATACTATTCTTTGTTTTAAATACATTTAGTGGATTTTCACAAGAATTAAAATGTACCATTTCGATCAATTCTAGCCGTGCTGTAACGGCAAATAAGCAAATTTTAACTACGTTAGAAAGATCGTTAAATGATTTTGTAAACAAAACAAAATGGACCAACAAAAAAGTTGCACCACATGAAGCTATAGAGTGTACCATGTTTATCAATTTAGCTGACGTTCAGGCTACTCGATTTACAGGAAGTATCCAAGTGCAATCATCCAGACCTATTTACGATTCGGGATACGCATCGCCTTTATTTAATTTTAATGATGAAAAATTTAATTTTGATTACACCGAGTTTGAAAATTTAGCGTATGATCCCAATAACACCAATTCTAACTTAGTTGCTGTGGTTGCATTTTATGTTCATATTATATTGGGATTAGATGCCGATAGTTTTGCTTTAGAATCAGGAACAGAATATTTTCAAATTGCACAAAATATTACCAATTTTTCACAACAAAATGGATTTAGCGGTTGGAAAATGGATGACGGTAATCAATCACGTTTCGTGCTAATTGGGGATTTGTTAAAATCGGCTAATAAGCCGTATCGTAAAACTCTTTATGACTATCATTTGCAAGGATTAGACGTTATGTCAAAAAACACTGCATTAGGCAAAGAAAATGTGATTAAAGCACTTTTAAATTTAGAAGAGGTTTATAAATCAAATACGAGTGTTTTTTTATTACGTACTTTTTTTGATGCTAAATCAGATGAAATTCAGCAAATATTAACTGATGGTCCTAAAATGGACACGAATCCTGTAAAACAATTATTGAATAGGATGTCGCCATTGAATACTGTTAAATGGAATAAAATCAAATAATTTAAACCAATGCTACACGCATTATCAATTAAAAATTTTGCATTAATCGACCATCTCGAAATCCAATTTTCAGATGGATTTTCTGTGATTACTGGTGAAACAGGTTCTGGTAAATCAATTTTATTAGGTGCTTTAGGTTTGGCGTTGGGGAACAGGGCAGATGTTTCTTCCATAAAAGATAAAGATAAAAAATGCGCTATTGAAGTGGTTTTTGATATTTCAAAATACAATTTAAAAGCTTTTTTTATTGAAAATGATATTGACTATGAGTCCGAAACAACCATCCGACGAGAGATTTTGCCTAACGGCAAATCCAGAGCATTTGTTAATGATACACCTGTAAAAGTTACGGTACTGAATGAGTTAGGTGCTCAGTTGATTGATATTCATTCTCAAAATCAAACACAATCGTTAGCCGATCCTGAATTTCAATTTCAAATTTTAGATGTTTTAGCAGGTACTCATGAAAATATTCAAAATTATTCGGAAGCTTTAAAAGAATACAAAAAGCAAAAAAAACTGCTTCAGGAATTAGAAATTTTAAAAGAGAACGCGACCAAAGATCAAGATTATAATTTATTTCTATTTCAAGAATTAGAAACCGCCCAATTACAAGAAGGCGAACAAGAACTATTAGAAGAAGAGTTAGAAACTTTGTCACATACCGAGATTATTAAAGAATCTTTTAATAAAATAACAGCGTTATCTCATCACGATGAAGTTGGCGTAATTGTTTTGCTTAACGAAATTAAAGCTGCAATAGCCAAAATACAATCATTTTCAGGTGTATATCAAGATTTTGCAAACCGTGTAACTAGTGTTTTGATTGAGTTGACGGATGTGGTACGGGATATTGAATCTGCTTCGGAACGTTTATCCGACGATCCCGAACGGTTATCTTTTGTCAATCAAAAATTACAAAACATTTATACGTTACAACAAAAGCATAAGGTACCAACCGTTGCAGCGTTGTGTCTGATTAGGGATGAATTATCTCAAAAAGTAGCCGATACTGCCTCTTTAGATGATAGAATCCAACAAGCCATTTTAGAATTAAATCAGATTCAAGAAAAAACACAATCGTTAGGTTTGGTGATTGATTCCAAAAGAAAGTCTGTAATTGATAAATTAGAGCAAAAAGTAAGCGAACTTTTGAGTCGTTTGGGTATGCCAGAAGCTCGATTACAAGTAGATCTTCAAACAACAGAACAGCTGTATCCTAACGGAATCAATCAAATTTCGTTTTTATTTTCTGCTAACAAAGGCTCTGATTTGGATTTAATCAAAAAAGTAGCCTCAGGCGGAGAGTTATCTCGAATGATGTTGGTTGTAAAATCTATTTTAGCCACCTACACACAATTACCTACCATTATTTTTGATGAGATTGACACGGGAGTTTCTGGAGATATAGCCAATAAAATGGGAGAAATTATGCAAGAAATGAGTCAGTTTATGCAAGTTTTTAGCATTACACATTTGCCTCAAGTTGCTGCAAAAGGTAACCAACACTACAAAGTATTTAAACAAACCAACGATACCGACACGACTTCCGAACTTAAAAAATTAAATTCTGAAGAACGAATTACCGAAATAGCCGAGATGTTATCTGGAAAAGATATTTCGGAAACGGCTTTAATTCATGCAAAATCATTGTTAAATTAAAAAAAAAGGTATTTTTGTCGCGTGTCAATAATTTTGATAAAATAAAAAATAATATATGTCTTATAATTTATTAAAAGGAAAAAGAGGAATCATATTTGGAGCATTGGATGAAAATTCAATCGCTTGGAAAACAGCAGAACGTGTTCATGAAGAAGGAGGTACTTTTGTGCTAACAAATGCGCCTATTGCCATGAGAATGGGAACAATCAAAGATTTAGCAACTAAAACAAATTCACAAGTAATTCCTGCAGATGCAACTTCCATTGAAGATTTAGAAAAATTGGTAGATCAAGCCGTAGAGATTTTAGGTGGTAAAATTGACTTTGTATTACATTCAATAGGAATGTCAATCAACGTGCGAAAAGGAAATCATTATACCAATCAAAATTATGAATTCACAGCCAAAGGAACCGATGTTTCTGCCATGTCTTTTCATAAAGTAATGCAAGTGTTGTATAAAAAAGACGCTATGAACGAGTGGGGTAGTATTGTAGCCTTGAGTTATATGGCTGCACAACGTGTTTTTCCGGATTATAACGATATGGCTGATAATAAAGCTTACTTAGAATCTATTGCGCGTAGTTTTGGATACTTCTTCGGAAGAGATAAAAAAGTAAGAGTTAATACCATATCACAATCACCTACACCAACAACAGCAGGTATGGGCGTAAAAGGATTTGGTGGTTTTATAGCTTATGCCGATAAAATGTCACCATTAGGTAACGCAACGGCTTTAGACTGTGCTAACTACACCGTTACATTATTTTCAGATTTAACAAAACGTGTTACGTTACAAAACTTATACAATGACGGAGGTTTCTCTAACATGGGAGTAAGTGATTTTGTAATGGAGAGATTTGAATAAGTCTTTAAATCAATTTTAAATCATAAAAAAGCAACGTAATTTAAAAACATTACGTTGCTTTTTAGTTTCATTCAATTTAGAATTTAAGTACTAAAATCATCTAAAAAAAATTAAATTAACAGAAAAAGCATCATTTCCTTGATGTTTTTTATTTGTTTAGGCTACGTAATTGATAACTACGTAATTTTCATAAAATAAATATAAAAACTACGTATCAATACGTAAAACTACGTATATTTGTTGCTGTAGTAATACTTATTTATTGAGATATGAAAAAAGTAATAGTAGTCGGTAACGGAATGGTAGGTTATAAGTTTTGTGAAAAATTTATAGATAAAGCTCCTAAAGGTTCTTTTGAATTAATTGTTTTTGGAGAAGAACCACGACCAGCTTATGATCGCGTTCATTTGAGCGAGTTTTTTGAAAACGAAGATGCTAAGGCTTTAGAAATGGCACCAGCAAATTGGTATTCAGACAACGGTATCGAACTAGTTACAAATGAACGAGTTACTGATATTAGTAGATCTAAAAAAACAGTGACAACAGCAACGGATAAAGAGTATTCATACGATATATTAGTTTTGGCTACAGGTTCGGCACCTTTTGTACCTCCGATAAAAGGAGTAGAGAAAAAAGGCGTATTTGTATATCGAACCATCGAAGATTTAGAAGACATGATGGCTTATGCCAAAGAAATCAAATCAATAAAACCAAATGCAAAAGGAGCTATACTAGGTGGTGGCTTATTAGGACTTGAAGCAGGGAAAGCAGTCATGGATATGGGCTTAGAGCCACACGTAATAGAGTTTGCTCCCAAATTAATGCCCAGACAGTTAGATACTCGTAGTAGTAATGTATTACAACAAAAGCTAGAGTCTATTGGGATAAACATCCATTTAAGTAAAGCAACCAATCAAATTTTGGGTGATGAATTTATTACAGGAATGGAGTTTGGAGAGGATGATAAGTTGGATGTAGATATGCTTGTAATTTCAGCAGGGATACGGCCACGCGATGAGTTAGGGAAAACTTGTGATCTAAAAATGGGCGTACGTGGTGGTATCGTTGTCGATAATAAAATGCAAACGTCAGATCCAAATATATATGCCATTGGAGAGGTAGCTTTGTATAATCAAATGATTTACGGTTTGGTAGCACCTGGTTATGATATGGCAGGAGTTGCTGTGGCGCAAATATTGGGTAATACAGAGGTTTTAATGCCTGCCGATATCGATATGTCAACCAAATTAAAATTAATAGGCGTTGATGTTGCTAGTTTTGGAGAACCTTTTATGCCAGCCGGTAAAGGACATTCTATTTTATTTGAAGATAAAACCAAATATTTATACAAACGTATCAACGTTAGTCACGATGGTAAAAAACTATTAGGAGGAATCTTAGTCGGAGATGCTACGGATTATAACATGCTGCATCAGATTTACTTGAACGGAATGCCTATTCCAGTAAATGCTGAAGAGTTAATCATCGGAGGCAGGGGTGAAGGTGGATCGAGTTTTGGTAGTGCGATGGATTTACCAGATACAGCACAAGTGTGTTCTTGCGAAAGCGTAACCAAAGGTGCTATTTGCTGTTCCATAACTGAAGGTGGTGCCGAAAATTTAGCAGATGTAATCAAAGCCACAAAAGCAACAAGCGGATGCGGTGGATGTAAACCAATGGTAGTTGATTTAGTTAACGAAACTTTAAAATCATTAGGTAAAGAAGTTAAAAATAATATTTGCGAGCATTTTGATTACACCCGTCAAGAATTATATGGCATTGTAAAAGTTAAAAAATTAAGACGTTTTAACGATGTATTAGACGAATGTGGTAAAGGTGATGGATGTGAAATATGCAAACCATTAGTTTCGTCTTTATTTGCAAGTATTTACAACGATACACCTAATGTAGAGCCGGTAACACAAGATTCAAATGATCGGTTTTTAGCCAATATACAGCGAAATGGTACTTACTCTGTAGTGCCACGAATTCCTGGAGGAGAAATCACCCCAGAGAAATTAATTGTAATCGGTCAAGTAGGTAAAAAATACGACCTCTACACCAAAATCACGGGCGGACAACGTATTGATTTATTCGGGGCGCAACTCAATGATTTACCAGCGATTTGGAAAGAACTAATTGATGCAGGTTTTGAAAGCGGACACGCCTATGGTAAATCACTACGTACCGTAAAAAGTTGTGTAGGATCAACTTGGTGCCGATACGGTATGGACGAAAGTGTAAGTTTTGCCATCGCTTTAGAAGAACGTTATAAAGGATTACGTTCACCACACAAGCTAAAAGGAGGTGTTTCAGGATGTATCAGAGAATGCGCTGAAGCTAGAGGAAAAGACTTTGGAGTAATAGCCGTTGAAGGAGGTTGGAACTTATATGTCTGCGGAAACGGAGGTGCCACACCAAAACATGCATTGTTATTAGCTGAACAAATTGATAATGAAACATGCGTAAAATACCTCGATCGTTTTATAATGTACTACATACAAACAGCAGCACCGCTTATGCGTACCGCAACGTGGTTAGATAAATTGGAAGGCGGAATCGAGCAACTGAAGAAAATTGTAGTTGAAGATAGTTTAGGTTTAGGCGAAGCCTTAGAAACCGAAATGCAAGGTTTAGTAGACGCTTATGTATGCGAATGGAAACAAGCGATAGAAAGTCCTGAATTATCTAAAAAATACAAACATTTTATCAATTCAGACGAAACTGATTCAAACATTGAGTTTGTATCCCTTAGAGATCAAAAAATGCCAGCCCTTTGGGAATAACAATAATTTAAAAGAAAGATATTATGAATGCTATTTTAGAAAAATACAGTTCAGTTACAGCAGATAAAGTAACAAATTGGTACAAAGCAGGCGTTATTGGTGATTTTGAAAAGGATGGTGGCGTTTGCGTAAAGTATAACGATAAACAAATTGCCGTATATTATTTTGCTCGCAGAGATGAATGGTATGCGTGTCAAAACGTATGCCCTCACAAAATGGAAATGGTATTATCACGAGGTATGATTGGTACAGCAGGTGAAGAACCTAAAGTAGCGTGCCCAATGCACAAAAAAACTTTCTCATTAAAAGACGGAAAAGGAATCTCTGATGAATCGTATGAAATAGCGGTTTATCCCGTAAAAGTAGAAGGAGATGGGGTTTTTATTGGGTTTGTTGATTAAAGATATTATAAAAATGGATATGCAAACAAAAACTACAGTTATAGCTAAGCAACATTTTTATAGATGTTATTTTGGTTATTAAATTCTTCGATTGTTTTGTAATTCAAAGCGCTGTGCCTTCTTTTTTGTTGTACCAAATTTCAATGTATTCGAAAATTTCAAGTTCCATTTGTTCTCGAGTTATGAGTTTGTTGCCGTAAATTAATTCAGTTTTTAATGACTTAAAGAAACTTTCTGCTACTGCATTATCCCAACAATTTCCTTTTCTGTTCATACTTCTTATTATTCCAGCTAAACTTTGAGATTTAATGAATAATTTGATATAGCCCTAAAAGTAAAAAACCACTAAACAGTTGAATTTAGTGGGTTTTTTTACCATTTGTATTTCTACTGGCGGAGAAAGAGGGATTCGAACCCCCGGACCTGTTACAGTCAACAGTTTTCAAGACTGCCGCATTCGACCACTCTGCCATTTCTCCTGAGTGTCTCATCGAGTATTTCTCGATTGCGAGTGCAAATATAGAACGATTTTTGAAAGTTCAAAATGTTTTTTGAAGAAAAAAACAAACTTTTTATAAGAATGTACAAAATAATATTTAATAAAAATAATAGTTGCTTGTTTAATAAAAATAAGTGATTTTTGTAAAACTCGATTTTTTAATAATTTTTTAACATTTTAAGTTATGAACAAAAAACAATTTTTTGCGCTATTTTTAAGTACATCGCTATTAACGATTTCATGTAGTAAAGACGAAACACCAGCCCCTGCTGCTCCTGTAGCGACAACTCCTGCTCCTGTGTCTCCTGATTATCCTACAAATCAAGGGTTGCTACAGTTAATTAATTCGGTAAATATAATGAATGTACCTATTCTTGGGGAACAAGCTGTTGATGTTTATACGGCTGTAGCGGTAATTTCAGATTTAGATGGTAAATATTTAAATGTTGGTGCGGTTTCTGTTGAGGATAAGGCATTGGCTATTCAGTCTAATAATTCGTATATTTTTTCTGATTTTGCAAACCCAATTGCACCAAGTGGGAATACGGATTGGAAAATAGCAGGAAGTGCATTTTTTGCTGGAGCAAATTTATCTTCCTCAACTGTTGTTCCTAAATTAGTCGATGTAAAAAAACCAACAGAAGTTAATTTACAAGGAGGTACAATCAATATTGATTCTAAAAGTGAAAGCAAAATACTTGTAGTTTTAGTAGGGGATAATGGAAAATCTGTAAAAAAAGAATTTAATGGAGGTGCTACTTCTGCTAGTTTCACAAAAGAGGAATTGGCGGAATTAAAAGCAACAACAAATGGATTTGTTCAAATAACACCGTACAATTACGTGGTAAGAAATGTAAACGGAAAAGATATCGTTGTAGGTAATCAATCTACATATTCATATCAAGGCGTTACCTTTAAATAGTATTTTAACATTAGATTTACAGAAAAGACTGCCTCTACGGTGGTCTTTTTTCGTTTATTATAAATGCTTTTAACTGGTATAAAAAAAATAAATATTTCTATATTTGTCAGCTTATGTGTATTGTAAAGATTTCGGTCTTTATTTCTAAATCAACAGTTAAATGAAAGTTTTTAAATTTGGGGGTACTTCAGTAGCAAATGCTATAAATATTCAAAAAGTATCCAGTATTGTTTTAGATGATTCTAAAAAAGAACCCATTGTAGTAGTTGTATCGGCTTTTGGAGGTGTGACGGATTTATTACTCACAGCAGCAAAAGAGGCAGCGAGTAAAAACGAAATGTATAAAACAACCTTTGAACAAATAGAAGCACGTCATATTGATGTTATAAAAGAACTGATACCTATTTTAAATCAAAGTGGGATAATGAGTAATGTTAAGCGACAACTGAATCATTTAGAAACATTATTTGATGGTTGTTTTTTATTAGGCGAATTATCACCCCGAACATCAGACACGATTGTAAGTTATGGGGAGTTACTATCTTCTTATATTATATCCGAAGTTTTAAAATCAAAGACAGAAGGTGTTGCTTTTAAAGACAGTCGCGAATTAATCAAAACGAATTCCACTTTTGGTAAAGGATTAGTAGATTTCACGATCTCTAATACATTAATAGCAGATTATTTTAAAAGTAATACATCAAAAATAACCTTACTACCAGGTTTTGTAGCTTCTTCGCCAGAAGGGATTACAACAACTTTAGGTAGAGGAGGTTCCGATTATTCGGCTGCGATTATTGCATCAGCAATTGGAGCTTCTATTTTAGAAATATGGACCGATGTAAGCGGTATGTACACAGCTAATCCAAAATTGGTAAAACAAGCTTCGCCTATCGAAAAAATGTCGTACGAAGAAGCTATGGAGTTATCTCATTTTGGTGCCAAAGTATTGTATCCACCAACCGTACAACCCGTATTAAATAAAAATATTCCAATTTTAATTAAAAACACATTCGCTCCTGAAGAGGCGGGTACCTTAATTACAAAAGAATCAACCGCATCAGATAATCCAGTAAGAGGGATAAGTCACGTAGATCATATTTCCTTATTAACCTTAGAAGGCTCAGGTTTGATAGGTGTTTTGGGATCATCCAAAAGATTGTTTGAAGTATTGTCACAAGAAGGTGTTAATGTTGTTTTTATTACACAAGCTTCATCAGAACATTCTGTATGTTTGGGTGTAAATAGTGCAGATGGAGAACGCGCTAAATCAGCAATTGATAGAGAGTTCGAATTTGAAATATCTCAAGGAAAAATTGATTATACAACCGTTGAGTCAGATTTATCAATTTTAGCCTTGGTTGGTGAAAATATGAAAAATCACCAAGGATTAAGTGCTAAAATGTTTAGTACATTAGGAAAAAATAACGTGAATATTAGGGCTATTGCACAAGGAGCTTCGGAAAGAAATATTTCGGCTGTTATCGCAAGTAAAGATGTATTTAAGGCAATAAACTCTTTGCATGAAGCTTTTTTTGAAGCAGATGTAAAACAATTAAATCTATTTGTGATCGGTGTTGGAAATGTAGGAGAAATTTTCTTAAAACAAATCAACCAACAACGGCAATATTTAATTGATAATCTAAAAATTAATCCGAGAGTTATTGCTTTAGCTAACTCTAAAAAGATGATTTTTGACGAAAATGGGATTGATTTAAATTCGTGGAAATCAACCATCGAAGGTGGACAACCGACTGATGTTAACCAATTTGTTTCTCAAGTAAAAGAATTAAATCTTCGTAATAGTATTTTTGTAGATAATACTGCTAACGCTTCGGTTTCAGAGATTTATGCTGAATTTTTAAGAAACAGTATTGCCATTGCAACGTGTAATAAGATTGCTAGTTCTTCGGTATATAAAAATTATAAAAATTTAAAAGAATTATCCAAAAAATACAATGCACCATTTTTATTTGAAACCAATGTTGGTGCAGGTTTACCGATAATCGATACGTTAAATAACATGATTGCTTCGGGAGATAAAGTCAATAAGATTGAAGCTGTTTTATCAGGAAGTTTAAACTTCGTGTTTAATGGATTTAATGATAAATCAACATTTCATGACGTTGTTATGGAAGCTAAAAAAGAAGGATATACCGAGCCAGATCCTAAAATTGATTTGAGTGGTGTAGATGTGATGCGTAAGATTTTGATTTTGGCTCGTGAGAGCGGTCATGAAATGGATATGGAAGCAATCGCGAATGAATCATTTTTGCCGCAAGCGTGTTTAGATACTAATACAGTTGATGACTTTTTCGCATCGTTAAAAACACACGAGTCTCATTTTCAAGCGATATATAAACAAGCAACAGATAAAAATTGCCGCTTAAAATATGTTGCTAAATTCGAAAATGGTCAAGCAAGTGTGGGATTACAATTTATCCCTACCGATCATCCATTTTATAATTTAGAAGGCAAAGATAATATTGTTGTTTTTTACACCGATAGATACAAAGATCAACCATTGTTGGTAAAAGGAGCAGGAGCAGGAGCAGAAGTTACAGCATCAGGTATTTTTGCTGATATAATCAGAATAGGAAAATCATAATGAAAGAAATTAAAGTTTTTTGTCCGGCAACGATTGCAAACATTTCCTGTGGTTTTGACGTTTTGGGATTGTGTTTGGATAATGTTGGCGACGAAATGGTTATCCGAAAAACAGATAAAAAAGGATTGGTTATTACCAAGATTGAAGGAGCGGATTTACCTTTAGAAACAGAAAAAAATGTTGCTGGTGTAGCTGGTTTAGCATTATTAAAAGCGATTGAAGTAGATTTTGGTTTTGAAATTGAAATTTATAAAAAAATAAAAGCAGGAAGTGGTATTGGAAGTAGCGCAGCGAGTGCTGTTGGTGCTGTTTTCGGAATCAATGAATTATTAGGTAAACCATTTTCGCGCAATCAATTGGTGTTTTTTGCCATGCAAGGCGAAAAATTAGCAAGCGGTACAGCCCATGCTGATAATGTAGCACCGGGTTTATTAGGCGGTTTTACTTTGGTAAGAAGTTATACGCCATTAGATGTTATCCGAATCGACAGCCCGAAAGAATTGTATGCAGTAGTGGTTCATCCTCAAATAGAGGTAAGAACGGCAGATTCTCGTTCGGTATTAAAAGAGCAAGTATCCCTTAAAAAAGCGATTATTCAATGGGGTAATTTAGGCGGATTAATCAGCGGATTATATACGAATGATTACGATTTGATTTCTCGATCATTACACGACGAAATAGTTGAACCTTTACGTAGCGTATTGATACCTGGGTTTGATAAAATAAAAGGAGCAGCAATAGCAGCAGGCGCATTAGGTAGTGGTATATCAGGTTCTGGTCCTTCAATATTTGCATTTTGTAAAGGAGAAGAATCGGCTCAAAAAGTAAGAGTTGCGATGTGTAACGCTTTAAATGATATTCAAATTCCTTATGATAGTCATTTGTCTGTCGTAAATAGCCACGGAGTAAAAGTTATTAGATAAGATCATATTATTATGTTATATAAAAGTTTAAATAAAATAGCCGATAAAGTTAGTTTTGAAGAAGCTGTTATTAAAGGATTAGCACCAGATAAAGGATTGTATTTTCCAGAAAGCATCACACCATTATCGGATGATTTTTTTCAGAACATACAAAATTACACCAATGAAGAAATTGCATATCAAGCAATAAAACAATTTGTGGGAAATGAAATTCCAACAGAAGAATTAAAACGAATTATAAAAGAAACAATTGCGTTTGATTTTCCGGTAGTAGAAGTAGAGAAAGACGTATATTCTTTAGAGTTGTATCATGGGCCAACATTAGCTTTTAAAGATGTTGGAGCACGTTTTATGGCACGTTGTTTAGGTTATTTTAATACCCGAAAAGAAACAGAAAAAGTAACCGTTTTAGTGGCTACTTCAGGTGATACCGGAGGAGCTGTAGCCGATGGATTTTATAAAGTAAAAGGAGTTGATGTTATTATTTTATATCCAAAAGGAAAAGTTAGTTTGATCCAAGAAAAACAACTTACCACATTAGGCGAAAATATAGAAGCACTTGAAGTAGATGGTGTTTTTGATGATTGTCAAGACATGGTTAAAAAAGCTTTTTTGGATGAAGATTTAAAACATATCAACTTAACCTCTGCAAATTCGATTAATGTAGCACGTTGGTTGCCACAGATGTTTTATTACTTTTTTGCATACAAAACTTTACAAGCTAAAGGAAAAGAAATAGTTATTTCTGTACCAAGTGGTAATTTTGGTAATATTTGTGCAGGAGTTATTGCATCTAAATTAGGTTTACCAATTCAACATTTTGTAGCTTCAACAAATGTGAATGATACGGTACCAAGATATTTACAAACAGGAGATTACAAACCAAATCCATCAAAAGCAACGATATCGAATGCTATGGATGTGAGTAATCCAAGTAATTTTATACGGATCCAAGAATTGTTTGGAAATGATTTAAAAACCATTCAATCGATTTTTACATCGTATAGTTTTTCGGATTCAGAAACAAAAACAACGATGGTAAATGTTTTTACCAATCAAAAATATACATTAGATCCTCATGGAGCAGTCGGTTATTTAGGATTAAAGAAATATTTATCAGAGTCTAATACAAATAACGTAAGCGGTGTGTTTTTAGAAACGGCACACCCGATTAAATTTTTGGACGTTGTAGAAAGTACCTTAGGTATCCCTATCGCTATACCGAATAATATTAAAGATATTTTAACAAAAGAAAAGAAAGCGCTTGAAATAAATTCGTACGAGCAATTAAAATCATTCATCAAAAAATAATAATCTGTTGAAAAAGTTAACATTAGCAGCTGTTCATGAAGCATTAGGAGCCAAAATGGTTGATTTTGCAGGATTTTATATGCCCGTGCAATATGAAGGTGTAAACGCAGAGCACGAAACGGTAAGAAATGGAGTAGGGGTTTTTGATGTTTCGCATATGGGTGAATTTCTTTTATCGGGAGAAAACGCATTAGCGTTAATTCAAAAAGTAACCTCAAACGACGCATCGACATTAACAATTGGTCGAGCTCAATATTCGTGTTTGCCTAACGATAAAGGAGGGATTGTAGATGATTTATTAGTTTATCGTATTAAAGAACAACAGTATTTATTAGTCGTAAATGCTTCTAATATTGAAAAAGACTGGAATTGGATAACACAGCATAACGATTTGGGTGTTGATATGCGTAATTTATCGAATGATTATTCTTTGTTAGCCATACAAGGACCTAAAGCTATTCAGGCTATGCAATCTTTAACAAGTATTGATTTAAGTACTATTAAATATTATCATTTTGAAGTAGGGCCGTTTGCTGGGGTTGACTATGTAATTATTTCAGCAACAGGCTATACGGGTAGTGGCGGTTTTGAGATTTATTGCAAAAATACCGAGGTAGAACAAATTTGGAATGAAGTATTTAAAGCAGGAGCTATTTTCGGGATTAAACCGATTGGTTTGGCAGCTCGTGATACTTTACGTTTAGAAATGGGTTATTGTCTTTATGGAAATGATATTGACGATACCACTTCTCCAATAGAAGCAGGTTTGGGATGGATAACCAAATTTAATACCCCTTTTGTTAATTCTGCTTATTTGAAAAATCAAAAAGAAAACGGAGTTACTAAAAAGTTAGTTGCTTTTGAATTAATAGAAAAGGGGGTTCCTCGTTCAGACTATGACATTGTCGACACTAACGGAACCGTTATCGGCGTAGTTACATCAGGAACCATGTCTCCGTCCTTAAAAAAAGGGATTGGTATGGGATATGTTTCAATAAATTTTAGTAATATTGATACTAAAATTTACATAAGAATCAGAAATAGTGATAAAGAAGCTATCGTAGTTTCGTTACCTTTTTATAAAAAACCCAATAATCATGAATAAAAAGAACTATTATTTACTACTTGCATTGTTTTGTTTCTCCATTTCATTTGCACAGTCACATGTTATAAAGTTAAGCTCAATAAGTACTTCAAATCCATATAACGATTCTTTTTTTGAATTTGAAAGAAGTTCTTTTGCTACGAGTTATGAAAATGCATTTTCTAACCGCTCATCAGCAGAAGTAATGATTGTTTTAGCCAGATCCATATCGTATGATGAGACGTTAGGATATGGTAAAATAGTTGTACCTGTACAAGGTTTAGGAATTGAGGCTAAATGGCGATATTATTTTCAAACCAATCCTAATTTTATTACCTATTCTCCTTATGGATGGTATGCAGCACCTACTATAAGTTATACGTCCTTAAAAGGAACTAATGAGGTTGTTGATAAAAATGATATACAAACAGATCCAGCTACTGGCTTACAATTTGTTAATCCTAAATCTGTTGGAACGGTGACAAATAATATTTCATACATGGCAGTTGGTGCCCTAGCAGGATACCAATTTATCATGGAAGAATACGAATATGGTGTTATTTTTGATTTTGGCCTGGGATTTAATTACATCGCTTCTTCCGAATTTTCGAGATCAAGTATCACCAATGATCCCAAAAGTAAAGATTTAGACCTTAATCCTTTAGAAACTCAAAAATTAAACACAATAATACCTAAATTACACTTTAGTATCGGTTTTGCATTTTAAATAGATTTAAGAAATGGGAAGAGCTTTTGAATTTAGAAAGGCAAGAAAAATGAAGCGTTGGTCCGCTATGGCCAAAACATTTACGCGTATAGGTAAGGATGTTGTGATGGCTGTTAAAGAAGGCGGTCCCAACCCAGAGAGTAACTCCAGACTTCGGGCGGTTATACAAAATGCCAAAGCGGCTAACATGCCCAAAGATAATGTGGAACGTGCAATTAAAAAAGCATCCGATAAAGCCACAGCTAATTTTAAGGAAGTTTTATTTGAAGGATATGCACCTCATGGGATTGCGATATTAATAGAAACAGCAACAGATAATAACAACAGAACAGTAGCAAACATTAGAAGTTACTTCAATAAATGTAACGGAACAATGGGGACGCAAGGTTCAGTCGAATTTATGTTTGATCATACCTGTAATTTTAGAATTCCATTAGTAGAAGGTTTAGACACGGAAGAATTAGAGCTAGAGTTAATTGATTTTGGTGTAGAAGAGGTATTCGAAGACGAAGACGGAATCATAATTTATGCGCCTTTTGAAAGTTTTGGTTCGATCCAAAAAGAATTAGAATCAAGAGAATTAGAGATTTTATCCTCAGGATTTGAGAGAATACCTCAAGTAATGAAAAAATTAGATACAGAGGAACAGGTTGCTGATGTCGAAAAATTATTAGAAAAAATAGAAGAAGACGATGATGTACAAAATGTATATCATACTATGGAAAATTAATTTTTTAAAAAGGCTTTTTTAGAATTTAGCGGATTCTACTTTTAAATATTGTATTTATGAAGTAGAATCCGTTTTAACTTTAATGTATTAACAATGAAAAACATATTTTTTATCTGCGTTTTAAGTGTTTTTGTATGGTCTTGTGGTAAAGACGAAATTCAGTACACACCCATTTATAAAGAAACTTTTTTAGAGAAATCGGAAGCGTTAGTCAATAACGATACTTTAGGATTAGGAGTTTATAAAGGCGTTTTGGTAGGTAGTACATCAGGAAGTATAACGGTTTATTTAAATAATGAAGCGGGTAAAATTAGTGCGAATTTAAAATTGGCAACAAAAACGATATCTTTTTCAAGTTCACAATCTAGTAAAATTACTACCAGTAAAGCAATTGATTCGTTAACTTTTACTAGCGGTATGCATTCGTTTAAAATAAGTGTGAAAGCAGACGGAACAAGCCCTAAGGTTTTTGATGTAAATTTAGACGGTTATCCTAAATGTGCTATTTATGTATTAAAAGAAACCTCTACAAAGCAAGTAAAGTGTTATGAGGGGAATTTTACAGGAGACTCGAATGGTATGTTAAACTTTGTTATATCAGGTACAAATGTTAAAGGGTTGTTTAAAGATGATAAAGATGATAAAGATGACACCATCAAAAATGTTTATGGATTATTGGAGGAATCAGGTTATATTAAAGCAACCGTTACTGACAAATGGTCTTTTGATAGTTCTCTTAAAGATAAAGAAATTGTAGGATCTTGGGTTTATAACAATACAAAAGGTGAAATTAAAGCCAAGCGTAAATTATAATTGAGCAAGACTGTTGTGTGTGGACTACCTAATAAATTTGAGACTATTTTATTAAGCCACTATTTTAATATTTCCTCTTAAGTTGATTTCCATTTCTAAAGGAGTTAAATAATGGATATACTAATTTAGCTTCCAGTTAGAGTTAAGATAAAAACTTAATTTTAACCCATGAAACAAGTCAAAAAAAGTTACGATTCAGCATTTAAAACACGAGCTGTATTGTTAAGCCATGAGAGAACCAATGTATCTGAATTAGCTAGAGAACTAGGAGTAAGCACCAGTTTACTCCACAAATGGCGAAAAGAATACAATGAATTTGGAGAGGGTAGTTTTCCAGGAAAAGGAAATTTAAAACTTACACCCGAACAAGAAAAAATACACGATTTAGAGAAAAAGCTCAAAGATGCAGAGTTAGAGCGAGATATATTAAAAAAAGCAATCGGCATTTTTTCCAAGAGCGGTCGATGAAATATAAGTTCATTAAAAATTATGAGCTCCAATTTCCGATTGAAAAAATGTGTAAAGTTTTAGATGTTTGTTCAAGCAGTTATTACAAGTGGAAAAAACAAAGTATTTCCAACAGAACACTTAGAAAAAATCAAATAAATCAACAGATTACAACCATTTATTTTGCATCCAAACAACGTTATGGAAGTCCAAGGATTACTTATGAATTGAACTCATTAGGCTATAAAATATCAAGAATAACAATTGCAAAATATATGAGGGAGCTTGGTTTGAAAAGCAAACTAAGTAGAAAATTTAAAGTTACTACCGATTCAAAACATAACTATTTGGTTGTAGAGAATATTTTAGATAGAAGTTTTATGGTAACTAGTCCATCAAAAGTTTGGGTGTCAGACATCACTTATATTCAAACCAAAGAAGGCTTTTTATACCTAACAACCATAATTGATTTATACGATCGAAAAATGATTGGTTGGAGTTTAAATAACGGTATGAGTACTCAAGAAACAACTCTATCGGCATGGAAAATGGCTATAAAAAATAGACCAATACAAAAAGGATTGATTTTTCATTCAGACAGAGGTGTTCAATATGCAAACAAAAAATTTGCGAATACAATTGAATCTTATGGAGTAATAAGAAGTATGAGCAGAAAAGGAAATTGTTGGGATAATGCAGTAGCAGAAAGTTTCTTTAAGTCATTAAAGACCGAATTAATTTACGGCAACAAACTCATACCTCGAGAACAAATGGAGCTTGATATTTTTGAATATATTGAGATTTGGTACAACAAAAAAAGAAGGCACAGCGCTTTGAATTACAAAACAATAGAAGAATTTAATAACCAAAATAACATTTGTAAAAATGTCGCTTAACTATAACTTTAGTTTTTGTTTGCATATCCATTTCGTTCATTACTTTTTTTATTGTCGATACAGTTTGTTACCATGACCGCTGTTAGCGGTTCGTTGTTTTTCTTCTGCTAAATTTGTCCTTTATATTTTGGGTCAAAGTCAACCATCCATTCTATTCCATATTTGTCTCTAAACATTCCAAAATATGAACCCCAAGGACTTTCGGCAATTGGCATTTCAATTTGTCCATCTGCTGAAAGTCCGTTAAATAATTTGTCGGCTTCTTCTTTGCTTTCTGCAATAATTGAAATTTTGCTTCTGTTTTCGTTTTCGTTTACCTTTCCCATACTTTCGGGAACATCATTTGCCATCAAAACGTTTTTACCAATAGGCAACGCAATATGCATTATTTTATTGGCTTCGTTATCTGCAATTGGGTTTTCAGGGCTTGCCATATCTTTGAAACGCATAACCATAGCGAACTCTCCGCCAAATACTGATTTGTAAAAGTTGAATGCTTCTTCTGCATTTCCGTTGAAGTTAATGTAAGGATTAATAAGTGCCATAATTTTTGTTTTATTGTTTTGATAAATTATTGATTTGATTTATGCGTCAGGAATATTTGGTTCAACCAATTTTTTTAATTTTTCTAAACTTTCTTGCCAACCTAAATAACACATCTCGGCTGGAATTGCGTCAGGAATACCCTCTTGTGTGGCAGTGATTTCTGTCCCACATAATACTTGGCGAAAAATTATAGTTGTTATCATTTGTCCAGGAAGATTTGGGTCGTCAAACACATCCGTATATTTTAATAATTGGTTGGGAACAATCTCTAAATATTCACCACCAAAAGAATGACTACTACCTGTACCAAAATTAGTAAAGGACATTTTGTATTTACCACCAATTTGTGTGTCCATATTATGAACTTTACAAATAAAACCATAAGGTGGAAGCCAAGAAGCTAAAGCATCAGCATCTGTGAATGCTTTAAATACTTTTTCTACTGGTGCAGTAAAAACTCTGTGAAGTGTAACTTTGTTATTTGTCATTGGATTTTTTTTTATTGTCTTAATATTTTTTCTATTTTCTTACCTTCTTGCTAATTTGTCAATTATTTTGTCCAAATATCGTGCTTTTTTAGTCAATGAATTTTGAATTTCTTCTATTCTATAACCACATATTAAGCCTGTTATTTTTTCCGCATTTGGATTTAGTACTGCTCTCTCAAAGAAAGTTTCAAAAGTTACTTTTTCGTTAATGAGTTTTTGAATTTGCTTCTCATCAAATCCAGTCAACCATTCAATAACTTGATATAATTCTTCTATTGTCTTGCCTTTTCTTTCCACTTTAGTCACATAATGAGGAAATACAGAAGCAAAAGTCATTTTAGCAATTCGTTCGTTATGTTTTTCAGTTTCTTGCATCATTTGTCTGTTTATTGGGGTGGTGTCGCTCGTTACAATGACCGCTAACTGGTTGGGGCTTGGCGCAGTAGGGGAGTTGTGAAACCTGAAACTGTCTAGCCATTGAAAATTTGATTAAAAGTAAAAAATATAATTGAACCGTTATGCCCCTATTGCGCCAAACCCCTGTTATAGGCAGCTTTTTTATTTATGGGTTAATCTCAATTTTAGTTCCTATCTCAACCGCTCCATAAAGCTTATCAATTTCTTTATTTGTCACAGCGATACATCCCAAAGTCCAGTCAAACCACCTGTGAAATTTACTAGCAAAACCTGTCATGTTCCGTAGTCCATGTATTTTAACGTCACCCCCTGGCAATTTTCCAAGTCTCTTTGCGTTTTCAATGTCGTCTTTGTTTGGATAAGAAATACCAAGATTTTTATGGTATCCACTATTTGGGTTTTTATCATTGATGAAATAGACTCCTTTAGGTGTTTTTTTGTCACCTTCAAATTCTTTTTTTTCGATAGGTTGTCCTCCGGAGATATTTTATATGTTTTTACAATTTGTCCGCCCGAATACGCTAAAAGCTGTCTTTTTGATTTGAAAACAACTAGTCTGTCAATTTTTGTTTCGGCGGGAAGTTTATCTTCTGGATAAAAATAATAGACTGATAAACTCAAAATTATAATGGCAATTGTCAATAATATTTTGTTCATATTTTTCAATCTCATTTCTTTATTTCATTAGGTTTTCGCTAAAGTTGCCTATAACGTTTTGGGGCTTTGTGGTCAATGTCATTAAGTTAAGGTTTTTTTAAATCGTATCTTTCTGATTTTTAGTTATTTTAGGTTTTATACGGCTTCGATATTTTCCTGAATTTCTTTCATTTGATCGGTTCGGTCTTATAGGTGTTCGATTTTTAAGGTATAAACTTTTTAACTCCAAAAGAGCGGTTTCCATAGATTCTGAACTAAAGAATACATCTAAGATTCTATTTTTTAAAAATCCATAGGATAGGTTTGTATTGATTTTATAATCGTACTTGTTCTGCTTGTTCTCTTCTGCTATCTCATCTTCAATTTCACTCACGATTAGTGTTTGTACGTTACTTACAAATAATGCAGCATAAAAATCTTGTAATATACTTTGATTTGAATACCCTGAAAAGTGCTCTACTTTCAGTTTGTTTTTTAGTTCATCATAAAAGGTCTCGACTTTCCATCTTTTAAAGTACAACTCTTTAAATAAATTATTTGGATGCTTTTTTGAGTCTACTAAGGATGTTATTAGAATTTCTGTTTCGCCTTTTGGTAATTCTACCCGAACTAATCTCACCTGTATTGGAGTGTCTTTTGAGTACGATTTATCGCATAGTTTCGCATTTTTACCTGGGTAGAGTTTTGTGATTAATGATTGCTTTTTACTGGCTTTAAAATCAAGTGTAACTTGACTAAAAGAAACTTTTACTCGCATTAAATAATCAACTCCTGTTTGAATATGTTCGTTTATAAAATCATACGATGGATAACCTCCATCATAAATCAGCAAATCATTAGATTTACAACTCTTTAAATGTGTTAAAGCTAATTCTCTTTCTCCTTTGTGTAAAGGTGCTAATGAACCATCTAAAACATATTTGTTTTCAATATCGTACAATACGGAACATCTAGCTTGAACTACTCCTGTTCCTGTTTGGTTTTTAGCTTCTCCATAGATACCTTTTAACTCCTTTGTTATAGGCAAAGTGATTCGGGAACCATCAACAGCTAAAACTCTAAAGCCTTTCCATAGTTTAACAGCCGCCTGGTTGTCTGTGTAAAACTCATCAATTAATATTTGTGATAATTGATGAAAAACTTCGGGTTTAATTTTCATTCGAGCTTGAACAAAAGCACTCTTTGTGAACTTCTGATTCACATTGACTTTTAGAAAACTTAGGAAGTTTTCTATTTCTATGGATAGGCTTTTCTTGAGAAAGTTCAACATAAAAAGCAAGATAAGTGGAAATTCTTGTTTTCGGGTTCTAGTAAAGTATTTTTCTGATGTTTTGTATTTTTGTTTTAACAGGGTGCTAAATAATTCTGTTCGTATCTTTTCAAAGATAAAATCAGCTGTTTTTTTTCAAGGTTATAAGTGATTGATTATCACATAAATATACGAAAAATCAATATAAATTACAAGGTAATTCGTTGTAAATCAATTGTTTAAACCCTTAACTTAATGATATTGGCTTTGTGGTAGTAGGGGATTTATGAAAACTGAAACTGTCTATCGTCACCGAAACTTGTTAAAAGTAGTAAATTTCAATTAACCACGAAAACCCCTATTGCACAAAACCCCTGTTGTACGTTCGGCATGGATTAGTACGCCAGTTTTTTGTTATTAAGCTCTATGCTAAAGTTTACTCTCGCTCCTAAAGCCTTGAAAACTTTCAGTATAGTCGTAAACCTAGCGTCAGTAGCGCTATTCTCAATTTTTGAAATCTGAGCTTTTTTCACACCAACAAGTACACCAAGTTCCTCTTGAGTCAAATTACGTTCTTGTCGAGCTTGTTTAATAGCTTGTCCCAACAAGTCAAGACGAAGCTCATTTTCAAACTCGTCACGTTTTTTAGTTCCTTTCTCACCAATGTATTTGTCTGTTAAGTCTTCTAAGTTATATGTTTTCATAGCTATTTGATTTTTTCGTTAAAATATTTTTCTCTTGAATTCTCAGCCCGTTCAATTTCACTTTTAGGTATTTTGTCTGTTTTCTTAATTAGTCCGTGAGTAGAAATCACAACAGTATCTGTTTTATCAGATTTGTCCCAAAAAGCGAAAAGTCGGTAATAGGTTTTGTTATACTTTGTTCTAAACTCCCAAATTTCGTCTTGTAACTTTTTAAACAACTCTTTGTCATTCGTACTTCGGGCTTTCCAAATATTGTAAATAACCTTGTCTCTGGCTTTTTCGTCAAGTTCGTCCAAGAATTCTTTAGCTTCCTCTAAAAACTGAACCCGAAATTTATACTCGTCCATTTAATATTAAATTTTAAGACAAAGATATTAGTTTCTTATTTAGGAAACAATTGATTCACGACAAATTCTGTCACTCAAACCGTTTTTCTCTTTGTCTCTCTATTTTTTGGATTTTAAAAATGCTGACGTACAACGTTTTGCGGCTTTGCGTTCGGGCGGGCTTTTTAGCACTAAACTCGATACGAAGCACCACAGTTCAAATATAGCAAAATGCGTCAAACGAAGCACTGAACCCCGCCTGACGCAAAACCGCTGTTATGGGAATGTGCTTTTGTCAATGCGTTTCCATAAACTCTTTCAATTTTAGTAACTCTTCGTCCAAGAGTTTCATTCCCATTTCAAATGCTTCTTTGGGCATAGGTTCGGGTTTGGTAAAAGTTATCATAAAATGCGAACCTTCACTCCCTGCAACAACTCGGCACGGAACAACCCAATGTCCTTCTCCTGGGTCAATAAATTCGTGGTCTAAAATTCTAAGTTCTTTGTTTCCGTTCATTTTCACTTTTGAAGTTCCACGTGGTCCGTCCATCAACCACCAACCATTGTCGCCTTGGTGTGAGTTGAAAACATTGTGAATTGCCCAGTTTTTCCATTGTGAAAGGTCGTTTACGAAATCCCAAACTTTGTCGGGACTTGCTTTGATGTTTACTGTCTTTGTTACTGTTATTGTCATATTGCTCTGTGATTTAACGTTCAGCATCGAAATGAGTAAAGCTGATACGATGATTAAATGTTTCATTTTTGGGAACAAAGGTCTGCAATGAAAACATTTTTAGATTGGAAAAAAGCGACAAAGTTCAGGGAACAAATTTTTCTGGTGTAGTTCCTGTTACCGATTTAAAATCATTAATAAAATGTGGTAAGTCATAATAGCCCGAATTAAAGGCAATTGTTTGTAAGTCGGTACTTGTTTGTAGTTGTTTGAGTGAATGTTGAAAACGTACGTTATCAATAAATTTTTTCGGACTTAGTCCAGTTATGACTTTGAATTTTCGTTCAAAGTTCCGTTTGCTACTACATACTTCATAAGCCAATTTTTCAACTCGTATTTTCCCTTCCGAATTTTCTACAAGGTGAATGGCGTTAATAATTGAATGGTCTATTTGTTTGTAGTTGAATTGTCGCAACAAAAATGATTTTACAGCATTAATTTTATTCGTTTCGGTGTGTAATCTGTCCAATGTTTGGCAAAGTAAGTCTTGTGAAATCAAACACGAAAGGTCAATGTTTTGATTAGTCAGATTTTCAATTCCATTAAAAAAAAGACCCGCTGTCCAAGGTTTGAACTTTACCAAAATGGTCTGGCTGTTTGGAGTGTTCAGATATTCTTTTTTCGTTGTAAGTTGTCCGCAAACACCTGAAGCAGTCATTGCTTGTTTTTTGTCGCCAAGTTTCTCGTAAACCTGTTTGCCAAGCTGAATGCCAAGTATGAGAGAATTGTCAGGAAAAACGGTCGTTAATTGTTCGCTGTCAGTTTCGTTTCTCACCGTCCTAATGAAATCAAAGCAATTCTCTATGTTTTTGAAGTCTGTCATCTATTGTTTCGGTGTCGCCTTAGCATTGCCCATAACGGGTTGGGGCTTGGCGCAGTAGGGGAGTTATGGAAACGCGAACTGTCTAGC